>NZ_JBNWCH010000005.1:0-379746 GCF_053522485.1 Agrobacterium sp. 22-209-1 | reverse complement strand
TGATTTTCTTAGAACGAAAGACTTCGTCGCCAGCAGCGCCGCCGCCCTCGTTCAGTGAGCGGACTTATAAGAGAACCTCACCAAACAAGTCAACACACCCATCGTCAAAAAACTGACATTTTTCGTAAGTTATTGTTATTTAATGATAGTTTTGAGTTTCATCTAATAAACAGGGTCCAGCGGCCTCCTTTACCTGCCGACTGGCCCTGCTTCGGGAAACATGCAATAGGAACGGACAGGAGTTTCAGTCAGATCGGGGCGTCCAACGTCCCTATAAAGCCAAGAATTGGAGAGCCCGTGCGCATTCTTGATGAAGCCGTCATTCCCGAGCTGCCGAATTACTACCGCGGCAAGGTCCGGGAAAACTACGACCTGCCCGACGGTAACCGCATCATCATATCCACCGACCGCCTGAGCGCCTTCGACCGTATCCTCACATGCATCCCTTATAAGGGACAGGTGCTCACCCAGACGGCGCGCTACTGGTTCGAGCATACCAAGGATATCTGCCCCAACCATGTGGTCAGCTATCCCGATCCGAATGTCGTTATCGGCAAGAGGCTCGACATATTGCCGGTCGAAGTCGTGGTTCGAGGATATCTGGCCGGCACGACGGGCACCTCGATCCTTACCCTTTATAAGAAGGGTGAAAGGCAGATGTATGGCATGAGCCTGCCTGATGGAATGAAGGACAACCAGATTTTGCCCGAACCGGTGATCACACCAACGAGCAAAGCATTCGATGGCGGCCACGACGAACCGCTGACGCCCGCAGAGATCGTCGGGAAGAAACTGTTGACGCAGGAGCAATGGGACACGCTTTCCCGTTACGCCTTGGCGCTGTTCCAGCGTGGGCAGGAAATTGCCGCAAAGCAGGGGCTCATTCTCGTCGACACAAAATATGAATTTGGGACGGACGAGAACGGTACGATCATCCTGGCTGACGAAATCCATACGCCGGACAGCAGCCGCTATTGGATGGCTGACAGCTACGAGGAAAGTTTCCGCAACGGAACGCGGCCGGCAAGCTTCGACAAGGATTTCGTAAGAGCCTGGGTCGCCGAACGCTGCGACCCTTATAAGGACGACGTTCCCGAAATTCCGCAGGATCTCGTCCTGCAGACCTCCAAGGTTTATATTGATGCTTATGAACGCATCACCGGACAGCGCTTCGTTCCCGACGATAGCGGCGAAACGCCGCTTGCAAGGGTACGCCGGAATCTGGAGCCGTTCTTCCCCGGAGTCTGACCCGTGAGCAAAACGATCGAACAGGCGAGAAAGGGCGACAGGAAGAATGACCTTCCCGTGCGGCGCCGGCCTCGTCGTTCCGCCGAGGAAACCCGGCGGGACATTCTCGCCAAAGCCGAGGAGCTTTTCCGCCAGCGCGGTTTCAATGCGGTGGCGATTGCGGATATCGCCGCGGCGCTCGGCATGTCGCCTGCGAATGTCTTCAAGAATTTCAGTTCCAAGAACGCACTCGTTGATGCGATCGCTTTCGAGCAGATCGGCGCGTTCGAACGGGACATCAAGCCGCTGGATAAAAGCCACGCGCCGCTTTCGAGACTGCGCCATCTAACACGCACCCTGATGGAACAGCACCACCGGGATTTAAACGACAATCCCTACATATTCGAAATGATCCTGATGACGGCAAAGCAGGACATGAAATGCGGCGACTATTACAAATCCGTCATTGCAAACCTTCTGGCCGACATTATCCGGGACGGTGTCGCTGCGGGAATCTATGCCCCCGCCGACATTCCGCCCCTGGCGAACACCGTGCTCCACGCGCTTACAAGCGTAATCCATCCCGTCCTCCTGGCACGGGAAGATATCGGCAATTTAGCAACACGTTGCGATCAACTCGTCGATTTAATCGATGCGGGGTTGCGCAATCCGCTTGCTAAGTGACGATTCCCAATTTACGTCACCTTCTCGCAATTGCTTGCGAAGCGCATAAGCCTGCGCTTCTATGGGCGTGGCGGTCCGGACAGAATGAGCGAAAAGGGTCACTTCCAAGGCCTTCGCCTTTTGTGTCTGTTTCCGGACGCGCATCCGCCGAGCGACATTGCGCTTATAGTTGAATGCGATCGATACGCAGGGAAGAACAATGAGCCGACGTATTTTGCCCCTATTTGCTTCTCTGTGTGTAACCGCCCTTCTGGCGGGTTGCAGTGATGGCGGCGAGAGCAGCCAGAACGCCGCCCAGAATACGGAGCGTCCGCCGTCTCCGGTCAGCGTCATCCTGATGAAGACCGGGGAATACCCCTTGACCACGGTCCTGCCCGGTCGCGCCAGCGCGTTCCAGACAGCGGAAATCCGCCCGCGCGTCACCGGCATCATCCGCGAAATTCCCTTCAAGGAAGGCAGCGAGGTCAAGCAGGGCGATGTTCTCTACCAGATCGAGGACAATACCTATCTGGCAGAAGTGGCGCAGGCCAAGGCGAGCGTGGCGAAGGCGGAAGCAAGCGTTCCGAGCGCCGAGGCGAACCTTGCCCGTTACGAACGTCTGGTCAACAGCGGCGCGACGCAGATCGAATATGAGAACGCCAAGGTGACGCTGCTGCAGGCGCAAGCCGATGTGGCGCAGACCAAGGCTGCGCTGGAAACGGCGGAAATCAACCTCGATCTCACCAAGGTCCGCGCCCCCTTCGACGGCATCACCAGCGCAACAGCCTTCAGCATCGGCAACGTGGTGACGGCCAACCAGACGACGGCTTTGACGACGCTGCGCCGCATCGATCCGATCTATATCGACCTGATGGAATCCAGCATCAATCTTCTGCGTCTGAAAAAGGCAATCTCGTCGGGCCAGCTCGGCGGCGACACGAAGGAGACCGGTATTCACCTGACGCTGGAAGACGGCACCGAATACAAGCATGACGGCAAGATCGACATGTCCGACATGGCGGTGAGCGAAACCACCGGCACCTTCTCCATCCGCGCCCTGTTCGAGAACCCGGACGATCTCCTGCTTCCCGGCACCTATGTTCGCGCCACGTTGACCATCGGCAAGGAAAAAGGCTTCCGCATTCCGCAGCGCGCCGCGAGCCGCAACGCCAGTGGCGAACTGACGGCGAAGTTCGTGACGGCGGAAAACAAGGTGGAAACCCGCACCTTCCCGTCCAGTCAGCAGTCGGGCAATGCCTGGCTGGTGACGGAAAACGTCAAGGATGGCGACAAGCTCATCGTCGACGGCTTCCAGTGGATTGCCGAGGGCGCGACTGTCGCACCGGTTGAAGTGACCATCGACGATCGCGGTATCGTCGTTCTGCCGCAGCAAGCTCCGCCTGCCGCCGCCCCCACGAAATAAGCATGAGCACGAAACCCTCGGTCGAAGCTCGTAAAAGGTAAGGCAGGACTGCCATGGCCCATTTCTTCATCCGGCGCCCCGTGTTTGCATGGGTTATCGCCATCGTCATCATGCTGGGCGGCGCCCTCGCGATCTGGACATTGTCCATTTCGCAGTACCCGGATATTGCGCCGACGACGGTTCGCGTCAGCGCGACTTATAACGGAGCCAGCGCCGAAACCGTCGAAAAATCGGTGACGACCATCATTGAGGACGGCATGACCGGCCTCGATGACCTCACCTATATGACATCGTCGTCCTCAACGGGCAGCGCCGAAGTGACGCTGACCTTCGGCAACAGCATTCTGCCTGACATTGCGCAGGTTCAGGTGCAGAACAAATTGCAGCTTGTCCAGTCGCAATTGCCCGATACCGTGCAGCAGCAGGGTATCCAGGTCAGCCGCTCGACATCGAGCATTCTGATGGTCGGGGCGCTGATCTCGACCGACGGCAAACGCAACTCGGCCGATCTCGGCGACGTGTTCTCCTCGCGTGTCGAGGACCAGATCAAGCGTCTTGAGGGTGTGGGCAGCATCAACGTCTTCGGTTCTGAATATGCGATGCGCATCTGGCTGGATCCGTTCAAGCTCAACAAATACCAGCTGACCACGGCCGACGTCACCAGCGCCATCCAGAGCCAGAACACCCAGGTTTCGGTCGGCTCGCTCGGCGCGGTACCGGCCGTCAAGGGCCAGCAGCTCAACGTGACGGTAACGGCGCAGAGCCAGCTCACCACCGTCGCCGATTTCGAGAAGGTCATTCTCAAAGTCGAGAAGGATGGCGCTACCGTTCGCCTCAGCGACGTGGCGCGCATCGAAATCGGCCAGGAAACCTATGGCGGCGATTCCCGCTCCAACGGCCGTCCGTCCGCCGGTTTCGCAGTCAACCTTGCCACAGGCGCCAACGCGCTCGATACGGCGGCACGCGTGAAAGCGGCCCTGACGAATGTCGAGGGTTCGTTGCCCGAGGGGGTTTCGATTGAATATCCCTATGACACCACGCCCTTCGTGAAACTGTCGATCGAGAAAGTGGTGCACACGCTGATCGAGGCGATCATTCTCGTCTTCGTGGTACTTCTGGTATTCCTGCAAAACCTCAGAGCCACCTTCATCCCGATGATCGCCGTGCCGGTGGTTCTCTTGGGCACATTCGGCGTGCTTGCGTTGACAGGTTATTCGATCAACACGCTGACCATGTTCGCCATGGTGCTTGCCATCGGCCTTCTCGTGGACGACGCCATCGTCGTCGTCGAAAACGTCGAACGTATCATGTCGGAAGAAGGCCTGTCGCCGGTTGAGGCGACGGAGAAGTCGATGGGCGAGATCACCGGTGCTATCGTTGGTATCGCACTCGTGCTGACCGCCGTGTTCATTCCGATGGCCTTTTTCGGCGGATCGACCGGCATCATCTATCGCCAGTTCTCGATCACCATCGTGTCAGCTATGCTGCTGTCGGCTGTGGTCGCCATCGTTCTGACACCGGCGCTTTGCGCCACGATGCTGAAACCGATCGACCATCACAAGAAGCAGCGCGGACCGGGCGCCTGGTTCAACCGCGGCTTCGGCAAAACGACGGACGGTTATGTGTCCTCCATCGGCTATCTGCTGAAGCGTCCGCTGCGCGTGATGATCATTTTCGCGGTCGTTATCGGAGGCTGCGTCTGGTTCTTCAGCAAGCTGCCTAGCTCGTTCCTGCCGCAGGAAGACCAGGGTGTTCTTCTGACGATCATTCAAACCCCGACCGGTTCGAACATCGAACGCACCAACGAGGTGGTGAAGCAGGTTGAAAACTACTTCCGCGAAAAGGAAGCCGCCAATGTCGAATCGGTCTTCGGCGTGCTCGGCTTCAGCTTCAGCGGTTCTGGCCAGAACAACGCCATCGTTTTCACCAAGCTCAAGGATTTCGAAGAACGCACGGCGCCGGATCAACATGCCGGTGCCATCGTTCAGCGCGCCATGGGCACCTTCTTCGGTTTCCGCGATGCGCAGGTCTTCCCGCTTCTGCCTCCGGCCATTCAGGGCATGGGCACATCGAGCGGTTTCTCGATGTATCTCGTGGATAGCGGCCGCAACGGCACCGAGGCACTAACCGCCACGTCCAAGGAACTGATCGCGCTGGCGACCAGCAATCCGAAGGTCAGCTCGCTCAGAAGCGGCAACCAGGACAATGAAACGCAGATGAAGATCGTTCTCGATCAGGAAAAGATGGGAGCCATGGGGGTCGATCTGTCCTCAGTGAACCTCATGCTGTCGACGATCTTTGCCGGCCGGGATGTCAACGACTTCACGCTCAACGGCGAGCTGAAGCCGGTCTATGTTCAGGGTGATGCGCCCTATCGCATGCAGCCGGACGACCTCAAGTTCTGGTACGCCCGCAATACCAATGGCGAAATGGTGCCTTTCTCTTCCTTCAGCGAAGTGAAATGGATCAATGCGCCTCCGTCTCTCGCCCGCTTCAACGGCACGGGCGCCATCTCGCTCGAAGGCACCGCCGGTGCAGGCGTTGCATCCGGTGACGCCATGGACGAGATGGAACGGCTGACGGCGAGCCTGCCGGGCGGCTACACGGTGGCGTGGCAGGGCATTTCCTATCAGGAACGCCTTTCCGGCTCTCAGGCGCCGATGCTCTATGCGTTGTCGGTACTGATCGTGTTCCTTTGCCTTGCCGCTCTCTATGAAAGCTGGTCGATCCCCTTCTCGGTCATTCTGGCCGTTCCGGTGGGTGTCCTCGGCGCTTTGACTGCGGCCCATTTCTTCGGCCAGACGAATGACGTTTACTTCAAGGTGGGCCTGCTGACGACTATCGGTCTCGCGGCGAAAAACGCGATCCTGATCGTCGAGTTCGCCAAGGAGAGGCAGGAGCACGGGTTAAGTCTTGTGGAAGCGGCGCTGGAGGCAGCCAAGCTGCGCCTGCGTCCGATCATCATGACGTCGCTGGCTTTCATCCTGGGTGTCGTACCTCTGGCAATCGCAACTGGAGCGGGTTCCGCCGCGCAAAATGCAATCGGAATCGGGGTTCTGGGTGGTATGCTTTCTGCAACACTGCTCGGAATTTTCTTCGTTCCGTCCTTTTTCGTCATCATTCGCCGCCTTTCAAGGCGTTAACAAAACAAAAATGGGCTGTGCCAACCGTTAATACGCTGCTAGAAATGTTGCCGATTTGGCTAATGCACGTTTCTAGGGCATATCGACCGCGCAGCCCGTTTGTCAGCAAGCCGCGCTCGGTAAGCCAACCTAAGAATTGGGAAAATTACATGCTGTCTATTCGCGCTACTCTTCCCCTGACAATGCTGCTGCTCTCAGGCTGCGTCGTCGGGCCCGACCACAAAACGCCGGAAATTCAATTGCCGGGAAAGTTTGCGGAAGCCGGAAAAACCAGTAATGGCGACATCAGCAGCGTTGCGTGGTGGACGGCCTTTAACGATAGCCGCCTCAATGGTTACGTTTCCACGGGCCTCAGTCAGAACCTGACCGTGATGCAGGCGATCGAGCGCATCAATCAGGCGCAGGCACAGGTGATCGTGGACGGCGCTGGCGGCCTGCCAAGCCTGACGGCAAGCGGCAGCCACTCGACCAGCGAGACCAAGGGCAGCTATCGAGATGTTCCCGTCACGAACGTGTCGTCGGGCGGCCTCAGCGTTTCCTGGTTCCTAGACCTCTTCGGCCGTTACCGCCGCGCCACCGAAAGCGCCAATGCATCGCTCGATGCCGCTTACTCCACGGTCGACGTTCAGCGCCTGACGCTGATTTCAGCCGTCGCCGCCGCCTATATCGACGTGCGCTACTATCAGGAACGTCTGGAGATCGCTCGCCAGAACCTGGGCTCGCGCCGCGAAACGCTCGATCTGACCAAGTTGCAGCTCGAAGCCGGTGCGGCCTCGCGACTCGATGTCGTCCAGTCCGAAGGTCTGGTCAATTCGACGCTGTCGCAGATCCCCGGCCTCGAAACCAGCTTCCGCAAGGCCGCGCACCGCATCGCGACCCTGCTCGGCATGCCGGCCTCGTCGCTCATCGCTGAACTGCAGAAGGGCGCACGCCAGCCTGTTGCGCGGGCAGTTCCCCCCACCGGTATTCCGGCCGACCTGATACGCAACCGCCCGGACATCCGCGTCGCTGAACGTAATCTCGCCGCTGCGGTCGCCACGATCGGCGTGACCGAGGCGCAACTTTATCCAAGCATAGAGCTTGGTGGTGCGATCACCCCGAGCTATAATTTCCTGAGCGGCGGCGCTAGAGGAACGGCCAATAGCTGGTCCTTCGGTCCGAGCCTAACTCTTCCGATTCTCGACGGCGGCAGACTGCGCGCCAATGTCGACATCGCCAACTCACAGGCGCGAGAGCAATATCTCGTCTGGAAGGCAACTGTTCTCAATGCGGTGGAAGAAGTCGAAAACGCCCTGGCCGCTATCAATCGCGACCAGCGTACCGTCAACGCTCTGAGAAAGACCGTCGCCTCCTACCAGGAAGCGCTACAACTCTCCACTGCCAGCTATCGTGACGGTGCATCGTCTCTGCTCGATGTTCTGGATGCTCAGCGCTCGGTCTCAGATGCACAGGCAAACCTTGCCACGGCGATCCAAACGACCGCGCAGGACTACGTCTCGCTCAACGTAGCGCTCGGCGGCGGTTACGCCGTTGGCCAGACCACGGCTCCGAAGAAGGCGCCCGGCCCGACCCGGACCGCGGCCAAGGCCATGTAAGACACGCCGCAAGGCAAAGAAAAAGCCCGCGTCTCGACGCGGGCTTTTTATTGTTCGTGATACAAAAAACACCGGTCGCCCGGTGCTTTTTCAACTGGCCGTCAGGCTCAGTTCTTGGCGCGCTCGACGTAGGAATTGTCTTCGGTCGCGATGACCACGCGGATACCGGCATCGATATGCGGCGGCACCATGGTGCGGATGCCATTGGAGAGAATTGCCGGCTTGTAGGAAGAAGACGCCGTCTGGCCCTTGACGACCGGTTCGGTTTCCGTGATTTCCAACGTGACGTGACGCGGTAGTTCAACGGCCAGCGGATTGCCTTCGTGGATGGAAAGAACGCAGGTCATGCCTTCCTGAAGATAGGCCTTCTGGTCACCCATCGTCTCGACATCGACCACGACCTGATCGTAGTTTTCCGGGTTCATGAAGTGGAAGCCTTCGCCGTCTTCATAAAGGAACTGGAAGTTCAGGTCTTCGACGAAAGCCCGCTCGACCTGCTCGGTGGTGCGCCAGCGCTCGGAGACCTTCACGCCGTCAACGATGCGGCGCATGTCCACCTGCGTGACCGGCGTGCCTTTGCCGGGGTGAAAGTTCTGCGCAGTGAGAACGACGTAAAGCTTGCCGTCCACGTCGAGAACATTGCCCTTGCGGACGGATGAGGCGATAACCTTGACCATATGACTTCCTTGTAACTCGATGAAATGCGTCGTAAAGGACTGCGTGGCAGCACCGGCCCCGGCAGACGTTTTGTCTTTTTTCTGGGGCGCAACTACCTTAAATCCGCACGAATTGCCAGCCTTCTACAGCAATTCGCGGAAGAGTGCCTAGCGGTTTTCCGCCCGGAAATGCTTTAAATGATGCGATCAGGCGTTTTGCGGGCCATTTATCCGCAATTGAGCGCCGCAGAGAAGACGGAAAAGAACTGAGAATGCGCGCAAGCAAAGAGACAATGTCGCCATGGTGGACGCCTGATGTCCACGCGGATCGACGCGCGTTTCTCATTGAGCGCAATGCGATCCAGTCGGCCTTTCGCGGCTATTTCGCCAGCGCCGATTTTCTTGAGGTCGATACCGCGACATTGCAGGTTTCCCCCGGCAACGAGGCTCATCTGCATGCTTTCGCTACGCAAGGCCTGACGCCGGCCGGCGACGCCGCGCCGCTTTATCTTCACACTTCTCCCGAATTTGCCTGCAAGAAGCTGCTCGCCGCAGGTGAAAAACGCATCACCTGTTTTGCCCATGTTTACAGAAACCGGGAAAGAGGCCCTCTGCACCATCCGGAATTCACCATGCTGGAGTGGTATCGAGTCGGCGAAAACTATGAGAGCCTAATGAAGGACAGCGCCAATCTTCTGGCGCTGGCGGCTGAAACCGCAAAGGCGAAGAGTTTCACCTATCGTGGTCGCAGCGTCGATCCGTTTCTCGAACCTGAGCGGGTAAGTGTCGCCGAAGCCTTCGAGCGATATGCCGGTGTGGACCTGCTGGCCACCATCAGCCGAAACGGCGAAACCGACAGTCGCCATCTTGCCGCGAGCCTCACCAATGCCGGCATTCGCGTGGCCGATGACGATACCTGGGCGGATATGTTCAGCCGTGTCATCGTGGAACGGGTGGAACCGGAACTGGGTTTCGGCAGAGCGACCATTCTTGACGAATATCCGACCGCAGAAGCGGCCCTTGCTCGCAAGTCCCCTGGGGATGCGCGGGTGGCGGAGCGTTTCGAGCTATATGCCTGCGGCGTTGAACTCGCCAACGCCTTTGGTGAATTGACCGACGCGACTGAGCAGAGACGGCGTTTCGAAATGGAAATGGCCGAGAAGCAGCGCATTTACGGCGAGACCTATCCGCTGGACGAGGATTTTCTGGCCGCACTCGCCATCATGCCGCCTGCAAGCGGCATAGCACTCGGGTTCGATCGGCTGGTGATGCTGGCGACAGGCGCCCCCCGTATCGATCTCGTCATGTGGGCCCCAGTCGCGGAATATGGACGATGACAGGGCTTGAGATCATCAAGACACCCGAAGCGCTTCTCGAAGCGGGGCTGATTGAAGCCGAAGCGCTGGAGAACCTGCGCGCGGTGACGCAGCGTTACGCACTCGCCATCACGCCATCGATTGCCGGGCTGATCGACAGCCGCGACCCGCAGGATCCCATTGCCCGGCAATTCGTACCGGACGCGGCCGAACTCGTTCACCTTCCCGAAGAGCGCGACGACCCGATTGGCGACGACGCACACAGCCCCGTCCACGGCATCGTCCACCGTTATCCCGACCGGGTTCTTCTAAAGGCGGTGCACGTCTGCCCCGTCTATTGCCGCTTCTGTTTCCGCCGGGAAATGGTCGGACCGCAGGGCAATGGCATGATGAGCCCGGCTGAGCTTGACGCCGCATTCGACTATATAAATGCTAACCCCGCCATCTGGGAGGTCATCCTGACCGGTGGCGATCCGCTGGTGCTTTCCCCCCGGCGCCTGTCTGACCTGATGACGCGCCTGAAAAACATACCGCATGTGAAGATCGTCCGATTCCATACCCGCGTGCCGGTGGTCGATCCCGACCGTATCGACGTGGCACTGATCGATGCGCTGAAGGCCAGCGGCAAAACCACCTATGTGGCCCTGCACGCGAATCATGCCCGTGAACTCAGCGAAACCGCAAGGCGCGCCTCGGCGCGCCTGATCGACGCCGGCATCGCGATGGTCAGCCAGACCGTCCTTTTGAAAGGCGTCAATGACGACCCGGCGGTTCTTGCCGAGTTGATGCGCGCCTTTGTCGAGACCCGTATCAAGCCCTATTATCTGCATCATCCCGATCTTGCGCCCGGCACCAGCCATTTCCGGCTAACGATCGACGAGGGCCAGCGAATCGTTTCGGCGTTACGCGGAAACGTCTCCGGGCTCTGCCAGCCGACCTATGTTCTCGACATTCCCGGCGGTCACGGCAAGGCCGCTATCGGCCGAAATGCGGCCGAAAAGACCCGCGATGGCTGTTACTCCGTTTCCGATTTCAACGGAAACGATCATATTTACCCACCGCCCGCTACCGGCGGCAATTAAAACAAACATAAAAAGCCCGCTGCACCGGGCTTTTCGTGGCGGCCTCGGCCGAAAACAAAAATTTCACAATTCCGCCCCTCTCCTGTCATCATAAAGAAAAATATTCTACCTATAACAATCAGCATTGATTTTAGTGCTGGTCTGGATTATCAGTGTGGAACTGGAGAACGAGTCTCCTGATTCTGGGCCAACACCAATACAGGGAGTGTGTCATGTCAAAACATATCAACATCAACGCAATCCTTGGTCTTGAGTCCTGGAATGCTGGATTTAAATCCACGTGTTCCCGCTGCTGTCGAATGTGACCTGACGGTCTCAATTTCCTGAAAATCAGTTCGACAACATGCTGTGTAAATAAGCCACAGCGGGAGTATACCTATGCAAAAGCAAGTTATTGAATTCGCTGGCGAACCCGTCGGCATCGTCATACCGGACAACGACCGGCTGAAGTTCATCGCGGTGAAGTTCCACGTTCACGATCTGGACGAACAGAAGTTCGACAGCGCCGACGACGTGCGGATTGCCATCCGCGATCTCGTGCGCAACCGGAATCTGGCCGCAGTCGCCTGATGCGGGAAAACTTTCGCCCGCTCACAGAACCGTCAAAAACCGACCGCGCCAAATATCGGACCCCGAACAGCGGTCCGATGGCGCGCTCTTCTCTTGCATGCCTCTTCTCTTGCATGTCTTGCGCGATAATCCGGCTGCCTGCATTGCGCTGACCGCAGATCGCCAAATCTGCCCTGAAGAATAGAGCATAAAGGCACCCCACCTGCTCCCCATCCTCAGGCAGAAAACATTCCAGCAAAATCAAAGTGGCGCATGGCCCCCGTGCAAAATGGCACTCCTGGGGCTCTACCCCGCGGCCCGCATGTATCGTCAGATAGGCTGCATCAAAACGCGGTAAACGTCAGCGTCGTCAGCGAGCGCACGATTCCCGGAATATTGACGATGTTCTGGTTGATGAACTTGCCGATATCCTCTTCCTGCGGCAGATAGATTTTCAGCAACAGATCATATTCACCGCTGGTGGAATAAAGCTCGGAAACCAGTTCCGTTTTGTAGATGGCGTCGGCGACATCATAGGTCTTGCCGGGCTCACATTGAAGCTGAACGAAAATGGGCTTCACGGACATCTCCCGTATTTGAACTTTCGGTGCATGGCTGCTCGTGCCACGCGTCATGGCGCACTATTGGCTGAGCTGCGTCCGTCTTGCAAGGCCGGTTACCGGATTACGCCGAAAACTGGCCCGGCATGCCGTTCGCCCCAATTGCGGCCTCGGAAACGATCCATCGCCGAAAACTCTCAAGCGGAGCATAACCGGTGCGATCCGGCATGCAAGCGAGATAATAGGCTTCCTCGCTCTCCACTTCCCCCGCGACAGCCGCAACCAGACGACCGCTTCGCAACTCTTCCTCGATCATGAAGGACGGAATGAGCGACGCCCCGACACCGGCGCTCGCCGCCTCGGCAATCGTCGTGAACTGATCAAAAAGCATGCCATGCACATTGTCGAAACTGACGCAATGACTGCGAAACCATTGTTCCCAGGCGTCCGGCCGGGTCGTCATGTGCAGCAACGGGACATGCAGCAGATCGTCCGGCTTTGAAAGTCCGTGTCGCTCCTTGAAGGCCGGGCTGCAGACCGGAATGACCTTTTCATGCATCAGGAAAACCAGCTCGGTGCCCGGCCAATGCGGCAATCCGAAATGGATCGCCGCATCAACAGTGTCCGTGCGGAAATCGAATAGCGATGATCGCGTCAGAAGATTGACCGAAACGCCCGGGTGTCTGGCAATGAAATCGGGAAGACGCGGCACCAGCCAGCGCGTGCCGAAGCTCGGCAGGATGCCGAGATTGAGCGTGCCGCCATCCGGATTGGCGCGCAGGTTGAGTGAGGCCGTCGATATTCGCCGCAACGCCTCGCGGATTTCCCTTGCATAACCCTCCCCGGCCCTTGTCAGCCGGATCGTCTGCCTCTCGCGCAGGAATAGCGCCGCGCCAAGCTGCTCTTCAAGCGCCAGAATTTGGCGGCTGACCGCACCCTGCGTCAGCCCCAGTTCCCTCGCCGCGGCGGTGACGCTGCCCGTGCGAGACGCAGCTTCGAAAGCCGCCAGCAGCGAAAGCGACGGCAGAAAACGGCGTGGCGGCAGCACCATATTCCCTCACGGAATGAACTCTTGACGATATGTCGATATTCAACAGGCAAGACCGCTTGTAAAGTCCTATAAACAAGGGCTTGTCACTCATACGAAGAACAAATGAACTGGCCCGGAACATGGTGGAACGATGTATAATGACCCCCGCTCGCATGGCCTCTGGGAAAAGACCGCGCCACAGCCGCCCGTAACGCCCGCCGTGGAGGGCGCAACGGTTGCTGATGTCGTCATTGTCGGAGGTGGCTTCACCGGCCAGTCCGCCGCCCTTCATCTTGCCGAATGCGGTGTGGATGTCGTTCTTCTCGAAGCAAGGGAAATTGGCTTCGGCGGCGCCGGCCGCAATGTCGGTCTCATCAATGGCGGCATGTGGGTCATGCCGAAAGAACTGCCCGGCGTGCTGGGTTCGACTTACGGCGAACGGCTTCTCGATCTTCTGGGCAATGCGCCCCTCCTCGTTCGCGAGTTGGTGGAGAAACACGCGATTCCCTGCGAAATCGAAAAAAACGGCACGCTGCATTGTGCCGTCGGCGACAAAGGGCTCGCCGAAATCCGCGAGCGCTGCGAACAATGGGCTGCGAGAGGCGCACCTGTCCGCATTCTTGATGCCGAGGAGACAGCGAGACGTACCGGCAGCACGGCCTATTCCGGTGCGCTTCTGGACACACGCGCCGGTACGATACAGCCGCTCGCTTATGTTCGAGGCCTTGCCGCAGCCGCCCGGAAAGCGGGTGCACGTCTGCACACCGAAAGCCCCGCGGTAGCGACCGAACGCAGCAACGGAAAATGGGTGGTGAAGACGCCGCAAGGGTCTGTAACCGCCAACTGGATCGTTGTGGCCACCGAAGCCTATAGCACCGGCCCATGGCAGATCGTTCGCGATGAACAGATCTACCTACCCTATTTCAATTTCGCGACGAGACCGCTCGGCGACAACCTGCAAAAGAGCATCCTGCCCGGCCGTGAAGGTTGCTGGGATACGAAGGAGATTCTCTCATCCTTCCGCATGGACAAAGCCGGCCGGTTGGTTTTCGGCAGTGTCGGTGCGCTACGCGGCACCGGCACCGCCATTCATCGTGCCTGGGCAAAACGATCGCTGAAGCGGCTTTTCCCGCAGCTTGGAGACACGGAATTCGAATGTGAATGGTATGGCCAGATCGGCATGACGGACAATGCCGTTCCACGGTTTCACAAATTTGCGGAGAACGTCGTCGGCTTCTCGGGCTATAACGGCCGCGGCATTGCGCCGGGCACGGCCTTCGGCAAGGTCATTGCACAGCATATTCTCGGTGACATCGCCGAGGCAGAATTGCCGCTGCCTTTGACGGAGCCGAAAGCGCGGCCTGTCCGGGCATTGAAGGAAGCCTACTACGAGGCAGGCGCACAGATCGCCCATTTCGCCGGCGAGCGTTTTTGATCGGACTTCCAACGCACGACACGAACGTTCGGGCCGATGCTTCATTACGACGTTCGCCGTTATCGGATGCGCTCACCATCCCTCATCCCTATGCTTCTCACCAGGATTCAGCCAGCCCGCTAAGGGCTTTTTTCCACCCCAGCGATATATCCTTGAAAATACAATGATTGCCCTATAGGCCTATCGATATATTCATAGGAATATTTTGAAACGGGGTAACACACCATGAGACTTTTGCGTCGCAGCTTTCTCAAAACCATTGCCGCAGCCACATCCTTCTGGATGGCGGCCTCACTCGCGGCCGTTCCGACCCATGCAGCCGAAAAAGTCACGGTGTTTGCCGCCGCGAGCATGAAAAACGCCCTCGACGCCATCAATGCCGAATGGGCAAAGGAAAGCGGTAACGAAGCAACCGTTTCTTATGCAGCAAGCTCGGCGCTGGCCAAGCAGATCGAGCAGGGCGCACCGGCGGATATCTTCATTTCCGCCGACCTTGCATGGATGGACTATATCGCCGAAAAGAAGCTGATCAACGCTGACAGCCGCTCCAATCTTCTCGGCAACCGCATCGTTCTCGTCGCTCCGGCTGACAAGGCAAAGCCGGTCGAGATCAAGCAGGGCTTCGATCTTGCTGCTCTGGTGGGCGACGGCCGTCTGGCCATGGGCGCAGTCGATTCCGTACCGGCGGGCAAATACGGCAAGGCCGCTCTGGAAAAACTCGGGGTCTGGTCCTCGGTCGAACAAAAGGTCGCCGGCGCGGAAAGCGTGCGTGCCGCGCTGCTG
The DNA here is from genome assembly GCF_053522485.1 of Agrobacterium sp. 22-209-1. Lineage (NCBI taxonomy): Bacteria > Pseudomonadati > Pseudomonadota > Alphaproteobacteria > Hyphomicrobiales > Rhizobiaceae > Agrobacterium > Agrobacterium sp. 22-209-1. The sequence goes on along the minus strand of NZ_JBNWCH010000005.1, from coordinate 364,284 downwards.
CTCGTCTCGCGCGGCGAAGCCCCCTATGGCATCGTCTACCAGACCGATGCCGCCGCCGATCCAGGTGTGAAGATCGTCGGCGCCTTCCCGGAAGACAGCCATCCGCCGATCATCTACCCGGTCGCCATTCTTTCGGAAGCCAAGTCCCCGGCAGCAAAAGCCTATCTTGATTTCCTGAAATCGGCCAAGGCAACGCCCTTCTTCGAAAAGCAAGGCTTTACCGTTTTGAAATAAACTGCCTTTCGTGAGCCCAGCCTATTGGCCGCGAGAGATGACGATTGCAGGATATGGCATTGCCTTGGTGGACACTCAGCCCTGAAGAATGGACGGCAATCAGGCTCAGCCTGTGGGTGTCCTCCATCGCCATGCTCGCCAGCCTGCCTTTCGGCATTGCGGTTGCCGTGGCGCTGGCGCGCGGCCGCTTCTGGGGCAAATCGCTTCTTAACGGCATCGTCCACCTGCCGCTCATCCTGCCGCCCGTCGTCACCGGCTTTCTGCTACTCGTCCTGTTCGGCCGCCGGGGCGCGATCGGGCAATTTCTCGATAGCTGGTTCGGCATCGTCTTTTCCTTCCGCTGGACCGGGGCGGCGCTCGCCTGCGCCGTGATGGCCTTTCCGCTGATGGTGCGTTCCATCCGGCTCTCCATCGAAGCGGTGGACCGAAAGCTGGAGGAAGCGGCGGGCACATTGGGGGCAAGCCCGTTCTGGGTGTTCCTCACTGTCACGCTTCCCCTGACATTGCCTGGCATCATCGCCGGCATGATCCTGGCTTTCGCCAAGGCCATGGGCGAATTCGGCGCGACCATCACCTTCGTGTCCAATATTCCCGGCGAGACCCAGACTTTGTCCGCCGCCATCTATACCTTCACCCAGGTTCCGGGCGGCGATGCCGGTGCGTTGCGGCTAACCATTGTCTCCGTCGTGATTTCCATGCTCGCTTTGCTCGTCTCAGAGTTTCTGGCCCGCATCATCGGCAAACGGGTGAGCATGGAATGACGCTTTCGGTCACCACCCGCCATCGCCTCGGCTCCTTCGAACTCGATGCGTCATTCACCTCGCATGGCGGCGTCACCGCGCTGTTTGGACGCTCCGGTTCCGGCAAGACCTCGATGATCCGTATCATTGCCGGCCTGCTGCGACCGGATGAGGGGCAGGTTTTGCTGGACGGCGAAGTGCTGGCCGATAGCGAAAAGCGACTGTTCGTGCCGGCCCATAAACGCCGTTTCGGTTATGTCTTTCAGGAGGCGCGGCTTTTCCCGCATCTCAGCGTGGCGCAAAATCTGCACTACGGTAGCTGGTTCACCGCAGACAAAACGAAGGTCGCGCAGGAAGACCATATCATCGACATGCTCGGCATCGGCCATCTCTTGCAGCGGCGTCCAAACAAACTCTCGGGCGGCGAAAAACAGCGCGTTGCCATCGGCCGCGCACTGCTTTCTTCCCCCAGACTGCTGCTGATGGACGAACCGCTCGCCTCGCTGGACGAGCAGCGGAAAGCCGAGATCATTCCTTATCTCGAACGGCTGCGTGACGAGACGAAAATCCCTGTTGTCTATGTCAGCCACTCTATTCAGGAGGTCGCCCGCCTCGCAGACCGCATCGTGGTGATGAAGGACGGCAAGGTGGAGGCGCAGGGAAAAGCGGCCGACGTGCTGGCGAGACCGGATTTCAGCACGCATCTCGAACGGCGTGAGGCAGGCAGCATTCTTTCCGGGCACATTGAAAGCTTTGATGCGCGGCACGGACTTGCCGCTGTGCGGCTAAAGACCATGCTGCTCCATGTTCCGGCCAAAAGGGAAACATCCGGCAGCCCGGCGCGCGTGCTTATACCGGCGCGTGACGTGATGCTGGCAACCGTAAAACCCGAAGGCTTGAGCGCCCTCAACATTCTCGAGGGTCGTGTCGCAACTGTCTCAGCCAGTGAAGACGGCATGGTCACGGTTCAGGTGGATTGCGGCGGCGACATCATCCAGTCGCGCATCACCGATCTGTCACGCGAGAGGCTGCAGCTGGAACCCGGAAGACGAGTGCATGCGATCATAAAGTCGGCGGCTCTTGATCCCTATTGAGGGCCGCGTCGGGATTACGATTGGCCTCCAGCCAGTCGATATCGGCGCGCAAGGCCTCGTTCATCCGCTTTTCCATGCCGCGGTAACGCTCCAGAACCTCAGTGCCGAAATCGGTCAGCGCCGCACCGCCGCCCTGTTTGCCGCCACGCTGCGATTCAATAACCGGTTGCCGGAACATATGGTTCAGCGCATCCACCAGCAGCCATGCGCGACGATAGGACATATCCATCGCCCGCCCGGCGGCAGAGATGGAGCCGGTCTCGACAATCCGCTCCATCAATTCGATCTTGCCGTGCCCCAATCGCTCTCCGGGCGGAAAATCGATACGAAGAACAGGTTTCAGTGGAGCGAGGGCCTCACCCATCGTTCAAAGGCTCCGTCCATGAAGATCGCGATAGGCCCTTTGCGCTGCTCCATCCACCGGCAAGGCCGTCGCCTCATAGACGCCACGCGCCACCGCGCGCGCCATCACGATGGTGGCAAGATGGCAAAGTTCGGCGAAATGAACGCCGCCCTCAAGCGGCTTTTCACCGGTCGCGGCCGCGAACATGGTATCGCCGTCGCTTGGCAGATGGGCGGGCAGAACGGCGCGCGCCAAACCGTCATGCGCCATGATGGAAAGGCGATGCGTCTGCGCCTTGGTGAGCGCGGCATCCGTCACCACCGCACCGATGGTCGTTGCCGTGAGATTGACCCCCTTGAGGCGCAGCGCGGTATGATCCTGCTCGAAACGATCGGGAAAACCGCAATCGCCATATTCACTCCGCACTTCAAACGGCGCGGACCAGAAATGGCGGCTCGTTCCAACCGTTGCTGAGCCGAGCGCATTGACGGCAACGATGGCCGCCACCTTATAACCGCCGGAACTGACGGTGCTTGCGGAGCCGAGCCCGCCCTTGAAGGTGGCGGTCGTCGCACCCGTTCCAGCCCCGGCTGTTCCGAGTTCGAAGGGCGTCGCACGCGCCGCCTTGAAGGCTGCATATCCCATCTCGCGATAGGGTGAATGCAGACCCCAGCCCTTATCACCGCCATTCAGCAGATCCATCAGGATCGCCTGCGGCACGATGGGAACGCGGGTGGACCCCACCTGCAGGCCACGCCCGATTTCGCGCAGCCCGGCCTGAACGCCGCCCGCCGCATCCAGTCCGAAGGCAGAACCGCCCGACAGCACGAAGGCGTCGACCGTTTCCACTGTCATCGCGGGGTCGAGCAGGCCGGTATCGCGCCCGCCCGGCGCACCACCCAAAACAGAACCGGAAGCGATGACGGGCTTTTCGAAAACAATCGCCGTAACACCGGAGCCAAGGGCAAGATCGGTGACATTACCGACCGAAACTCCGCCTATGTCAGTCAGAAGATTTGTGAGTGCCGCCATGCCGTTTCCCTTTTCTCCCGGTATCCCGCCACCATCAGGCACTGTCAACGCAAAACGTGACGTGCCTGATGTCGACGACAAGCCGCGATCAGGAAAAGACAGCCGTTCCGATCACCGGCGTCGAGGGAACGGCCATGTCCCTCGGCTCCAGCGGCCCGGAGAGATATGCCTGATGGCCGGCTTCTATGGCGCGAGCGAAAGCCTCCGCCATGCCGACCGGATCACCCGCGCCCGCAACCGCCGTGTTGAGCAGAACGGCATCGTAACCAAGCTCCATCACCGTGACCGCATGGGACGGGCGGCCGATACCGGCATCGACAATCATCGGCACATCCGAAAAACGCGCCCGCATGGATTTCAGCGCCGTTAGATTGAGCGGTCCCATGGCGCTGCCGATCGGCGCGCACCAGGGCATCAGTACCCTGCAACCCGCCTCCAGCAGCTTTTCGGCGACGACCAGATCGTCCGTCGTATAAGGAAAGACCTCGAAACCATCGTCGCAGAGGATTTTCGCCGCCTCGACAAGTGCGAAGACATCGGGCTGCAACGTATCATGATGGCCGATAACCTCCAGCTTGATCCAGTTAGTGCGGAACACATCGCGGGCCATCTTTGCCGTCAGCACCGCTTCCTTGACCGTGTGGCAGCCGGCGGTATTGGGCAGAATTTGGCAATCCAGCTCGCGGATAAGCTCGAAAAACTGACCGCCCTTCTTGCCGCCCGCCGTTTCCCGGCGCAGCGAAATTGTCAGAATATCTGTGTTGCTCGCCCGCACGGCGTCGGCAAGCACGGCAGGAGACGGATAGCGCGCTGTGCCGAGCAGGAGACGGGATGAGACCTCGCGGCCATAGAGCGTCAGCATGGTTTCAGCCTCCCTGCATCGGCGAGAGGATTTCGATACGGTCAAAGGCCTTCAACCTATAATCGGCGCGCTCTTCCGAATGCACCAGGTCACCGTTCACCGCCGTCGCCAGCCACTCACCCTCGTATTCGAGGCTGGCAAGCAGGCCGGCCAGCGTCTCGGCGGCGAGATCAAGCTCGTCGCCATTCACCAGAAGTTTCATGATCCCGTTCCTTTTGAGAGAGAGTTTGGCAAACGACTTCAGCCGCCAGCCGCGCCATCGCCGGCGACAGCAGAAAGCCGTGCCGGTGCGCGCCGTTGATGAAAATGGTCCGGCCATCCTGCGTCACATCAGGCAGATTGTCAGGATAGGCGGGGCGCACGCCGGTGCCCGTCTCGATGATTTCCGCCTCCGCGAAAGCCGGATGCACGGCGTAGGCGGCATTCAGGAACTCCATCATCGAGCGGGCGGAAATGGCGCCCGCATCTTCCGTCTCGATCATCGTTGCGCCCACCATGAAACGACCCGGCTCGCGCGGCACGATGTAAAGCGGAATGCGCGGATGCAGCAGCCGGACAGGACGAGACAGGGAAACCTCCGGCGTGGCGAGATAGAGCATTTCTCCCCGCACACCGCGAAGATCGGAAATCCCGCCGATTGCCGCAGAGCCAGTGCAATCCACCACGCGGTCGAACGGCTCTTCATCCAACGGGATACTCATATGGAACCGTACACCCATGGTGCAGAGCCGCTCATGCAGCGATTTCAGTGCAAGACGCGGATCGAGGTGCCCCTCGCCCGGGAAATAAAGCCCGGAACGAAATCGCCCGGCAAGATCAGGCTCCAGCGCGGCGATTTCGCCCTCATCCACCCAGCGATAGCCAGCGGTCCGCGATGCGAAACGCGAAAGCTCCACCTTGTCGCGGGCTGGCGCAACGACCAGCGTACCGTGCCGCACGACAAGGCCGGGTGTCGCTTCATCCCACCAGTCGAGCGCCGCCTGACCGAGCGTCAGAACCGCCGCCTCAGCGCTTTCACGCTCGCACCAGGGCGCCAACATGCCGCCCGCATACCAGGATGCACCGCGAGAGGGTTCGGCATTGCGCTCGCAGACCTCGACAGTAATGCCGCTCCGCGCCAGTTCGAAGGCCGCCGTCAAACCGGCGACCCCCGTTCCCTTGACCAGAATGCGCATGCTATTCGGTATTCGCAGGCGTTGCGAGCGGCATATAGAGTTCACCGCCTTCCTTGAAGCGTGCCGCCATGGCCTCCAGTCCCTCCTTCTGCGCCTCGGCGCGGATATCGTGGGAAATCCGCATCGAGCAGAATTTCGGCCCGCACATGGAGCAGAAATGCGCGACCTTGTGCGCTTCCTTTGGCAACGTCTCGTCATGGAAGGAGCGCGCCGTATCCGGGTCCAGCGACAGGTTGAACTGGTCCTCCCAACGGAACTCGAACCGCGCGCGCGACAGCGCATCGTCCCGCACCTGTGCTGCCGGATGGCCCTTGGCGAGATCGGCGGCGTGGGCAGCGATCTTGTAGGTGATGACGCCGACCTTCACGTCGTTACGGTCAGGCAGGCCGAGATGTTCCTTGGGCGTGACGTAGCAGAGCATCGCCGTTCCGAACCAGCCGATCATCGCAGCACCGATGCCCGACGTGATGTGATCGTAACCGGGCGCAATATCGGTGGTGAGCGGCCCGAGCGTATAGAAGGGCGCCTCGCCGCAGGTCTTCAACTGCTTGTCCATGTTTTCCTTGATCTTGTGCATCGGCACATGGCCGGGGCCTTCGATCATCACCTGGCAATCCTTCGCCCAGGCGATCTGCGTCAACTCGCCGAGCGTCTCCAGCTCGGCAAACTGAGCCGCGTCATTGGCATCGGCAATCGACCCGGGACGCAGGCCATCACCAAGCGAGAAGGAGACGTCATAGGCGCGGCAAATGTCGCAAATCTCGTCGAAATGCTCATAAAGGAAACTTTCCTTGTGGTGATGCAGACACCACTTGGCCATGATCGAACCGCCGCGCGAAACGATGCCGGTGACGCGGTTGACGGTGAGCGGGATGTAATGCAGCCGCACGCCGGCATGGATGGTGAAATAATCCACGCCCTGTTCCGCCTGCTCGATCAGCGTGTCGCGGAACACTTCCCAGGTGAGGTCCTCGGCAATGCCGTTGACCTTCTCAAGCGCCTGATAAAGCGGCACCGTGCCGATCGGCACCGGCGAGTTGCGGATGATCCATTCGCGGATATTGTGGATGTTGCGGCCGGTCGACAGGTCCATGACGGTATCCGCACCCCAGCGGATGGCCCAAACCATCTTCTCCACCTCTTCAGCCATGGAGGAGGTGACGGCGGAATTGCCGATATTGGCGTTGATCTTGACGAGAAAATTGCGGCCGATGATCATCGGCTCAAGTTCCGGGTGGTTGATATTGGCCGGAATGATGGCGCGGCCCGACGCCACTTCCTGACGCACGAATTCCGCCGTGACATAATCAGGAATATGCGCGCCAAAGCTTTCGCCGTCACGCGCGAGCTTTTCTTTCACGGCCTCGCGCCCGAGATTTTCGCGGATGGCGATGAATTCCATTTCCGGCGTGATAATGCCCGCCCTGGCATAGGCAAGTTGCGTCACCGCCTTGCCCGCCGTCGCTTTCAGCGGCTGGTGACGCACACCGAATTCAGGCGTCAGGCGCTCGCCTGTGGCAAAGCCGTTATCCTCCGGCTTGACGTGTCGCCCCTCATAAGCCTCGACATCACCGCGGGCCACGACCCAGTCTTGACGCAGGCGCGGCAGACCCTTTTCAATCAAAACGGCATGGGCAGGATCGGTATAGGGGCCGGAAGAATCATAGACCGTCACCGGCGGTTCGCCGGCTGTGGGATGAACGGCGATCTCGCGCATCGGCACGCGGATATGGGGATGTAGAATGCCGGCTTTGTGGATTTTCGTGGAGGCGGCATGCGGCCCGGTGGTGACCGTAAGCGGGATAGTCTTGGCAGCGATATTCATCTTGAGGCTCCAAAGTTTGACAGTGGAGACCCAGTTCGAGCCGGAATGATGGAAAATACCGAATTGCCGAAACGCAACGTCATGCGCCCGCCCGACATCAGGTCTTTGCACCGTCCCTACGCCAGTATGAACTGGATCAGGTTCAACGGGTCACTGCGCATGAAAGCAGAATCTCAGCCCCTTGACGGGACACCCCTGGTGAATGGTCTCAGCAAAAAACACCGCCCGGCATTTGTCAAGGCCGACGATCCGTACTTGGCAAAGGTGCGGGAATGTCGCATGCTGCCGTTAGTTGTAATTAACCTAACGGTTTAGGCGAATATTATCGTTTGCGGCATAACGATAAGCACAAACCTACCTAATGTTGATTTCATTGGAGATACGTCGGAATGAATGCGACTATTCGTGAAATACTGGCAAAATTCGGCCAGCTTCCAACCCCCGTCGATACGATTGCAGACGAAGCCGATCTTTATGCAGCGGGCCTTTCTTCCTTTGCGTCGGTACAATTGATGCTCGGCATCGAAGAGGCATTCGACATCGAATTCCCCGACAATCTCCTGAACCGCAAATCCTTTGCGAGCATCAGGGCGATTGAAGACACCGTTAAGCTCATTCTGGATGGTAAAGAGGCAGCCTGATGAACGTCACCGTAGCGCCGCAGGATGAAACGCTGTCCGCGCGCGCGGGCCGTGTCGCGGCAATTGCCGCCAGACATGCGGATGCGGTAGATGTCACCGGCCGCTTTCCGCAGGAAGCTGTTGATGCGCTGCGACAGGAACGTCTGCTCGGCATTCAGGTCCCCTCTTCGCTGGGCGGCGAAAGCGCTTCCTTACAGGAAATCGCCGATATCTGCGCCCGGCTCGGGCAGGCATGTTCGGCAACCGCGATGATTTTCGCCATGCACCACATCAAGCTGTCAAGCCTTGTGGAACATGGCGTCGAGAGCAACTGGCATCCGGGCTTCATGCGTCGCGTTGCCAACGAACAGCTCCTGCTCGGCTCCGCCACCACGGAAGGCGGCATCGGCGGCAATCTGCGCAACTCCATCTGTGCGATCGAAGTCGAAGGCGATAGCTGCCGGCTGGAAAAGGATGCCACCGTCATTTCCTATGGCAGCAATGCCGATGCGATCCTCATCACCTCGCGCGCCCACAAGGATGCCGCGCCCGCCGACCAGGTGATGACCGTCTTCCTGAAAAATCAGTACACGCTCGAAAAGACCCATGTCTGGGATACGCTCGGCATGCGTGGCACCTGTTCGGACGGCTTCCTGTTCCGCGGCGAAGCGCCGGCGGCGCAGATATTCCCGAAACCCTTTGCCGAAATCGCCGCACAATCCATGCTTGCAAGCTCGCATCTCCTGTGGAGCGCCGTCTGGTACGGCATCGCGTCGGACGCCGTGCTGCGCGCCCAGTCTTTCGTCAGAGCCGCGGCGCGCAAATCGCCGGGCACCGCTCCTCCCGGCGCAATCCGCCTTGCTGAAGTTTCCACCAAGCTGCAGGTCGTGAAATCCAACATCATCGCCGGCATCAAGGCTTACGAGGACACCAAGAGCGACCCCGAAAAACTGATGTCGATGGCCTTTGCCGTCGCCATGAACAATGTGAAGATTTGCTCTTCCGAAACCATTCTCGAGATCATCGACCACGCCATGCTGGTCTGCGGCATCATGGGCTACAAGAACGGCACGCCCTATAGCCTCGGCCGGCACCTGCGCGACGCACACTCCGCCCGTCTGATGATTTCCAACGACCGCATTCTCGGCAATTCCGCCAATCTCCTGCTGGTTCACAAGCAGGACACCAGCCTCTTGGGATAAGACCATGGACATGCAAACATCGTTTCTCGATCGACTGTTCGAAGAAGGCCTGCTGATTGAAACCGGTGTGGACGGTCTTTATGGACGCAGCGGCCAGTTCGAGGATGTGATTGCCGCCTTCGAGCGGCTGATCGACCGCACCGGTGGCGCCGATGGCGCCGAAGCGATCCGCTTCCCGCCCGGCATCAACCGCGCCTATTTCGAAAAGAGCGGTTACATGAAGAGCTTCCCGCAGCTCGCCGGCACGGTCCATTCCTTTTGCGGCTGTGAACTCGACCATGTCAGCCTGCTGAAGACGATGGATGAGGGCGGCGACTGGACCAAGGACCAGAAAGCCACCGACATCGTGCTGACGCCGGCGGCCTGCTACCCGCTCTATCCGACGATCGCCAAACGTGGCGCCCTTCCCGCCGGCGGCGGTCTCTATGACATCCAGTCCTATTGCTTCCGCCATGAACCCTCAAAGGATCCGGCGCGCCAGCAGCTTTTCCGCATGCGTGAATATGTCTGCATGGGCACCGAGGCGAACGTCACCGAATTCCGCCAGACCTGGATGGATCGCGGCGTGGAAATGATGAAAGCGGTCGGGCTCGACGTCACCATCGATATCGCCAACGATCCCTTCTTCGGCCGCGCCGGAAAAATGCTCGCCAACAACCAGCGCGACCAGAACCTGAAATTCGAACTCTTGATCCCGGTCACATCGACGACGAACCCAACAGCCTGCATGAGTTTCAACTACCACCAGGATGCCTTCGGCCAGAAGTGGGGCCTGAACCTCGATAATGGCGATGTTGCCCATACCGCCTGCGTCGGTTTCGGCCTTGAGCGCATCGCGCTGGCGCTGTTTGCGCATCATGGTCTCGATGTGAAGAAATGGCCTGCGAAGGTCGTGGAAACGCTCTGGGGCTGATCATTCATGCGGCAGATTTTTCCCGGTCTCGATCCCCAAAATTATGTGCAGCATCCGCTCCATTCCTCCGAGAGAATGTGGCCGGAGACCAATTGCTACATCGATTTGTGGATCGAAGTGCTGGCCTCGAAGGGCCTGCCGCCAGAGGCCATGTTCGGTTTCACGCTGACGCAGGATTTCGAAGGCGACCAGTTCACCTTCTTCAAGGTGCCGCTGGAAGACCTCGAGGCGCTTTATGGCGTTCGCACCACCGAGCTTGCGATCTTCGACAGGGTGGAAAATCACATCGACGCGCAGCTCGCACGCGGCCGCATCTGCCTGATCGAGATGGACAGCTTCTATATGCCTGATACCCATGGGGTGGGCTATCGGAAAGAACATGGCAAGACCACCGTCGCCATCAACCGGCTCGACCTCGAAAACCGCGAACTCGACTATTTCCACAATGCCGGCTTCTTCCATCTTGCAGGCGAAGATTTTGACGGTCTGTTCCAGCATCATCTCGCCGAGACCGACCCACCCTTCCTGCCCTATACCGAATTTGCAAAATTCGCGGATAGCAACCCCTTGCCCGCACATATTCGCAAGACGGCCGAACGGCTCCTGAAGTTCCATTTTTCCAGACGGCCCTCCACCAATCCGGTCCGCGCTTTTGCCGGCGTTTTTCCGACGCAGGTGGAAAAGGTCGCCGACCGACCCTTCGGTTTTTTTCACAAATACGCGTTCAACACGCTGCGCCAGCTCGGCGCCAATTTCGAACTGGCGGCAAGCCACTTCGAATGGCTGGACGCGGACGGTTTTTCTGAAGCAAGAGACCACGCGCTCAAGATTTCCGAGGTTGCCAAGACCGTGCAGTTCCAGCTTGCCCGCGCCGTCACCCGCCGCAAATTTGATGCGCTGGCCACCGTGCTCGATCCAGCAGCGGATGCATGGGACGGCGTAATGGAAGCGCTTTCGATTAAACTCACTGATGCCAGCGAGGCCGCGTGAGGACTTATCTTCCCGGCGAAAGCGAGGAATCGCTGAGTGAAGGCTGGACGCTGACGCTGACACCGGCCGATGCCTATGAGACGCCGGCCGATATTCCCGCATCGCTCGAAAGCCTTCACGTTTCCGTTCCCGGCACCGTGGCGCAGGCTCTGGAGGCGGCCGGCAAATTCGACCGTCTCGCTCCGCGCCCCCTCAATGACAGGGATGCCTGGTACCGGCTGACAATGATTTCCGATGCCCGGGAGCGTGCCGCCCTGCGCTTCGATGGTCTCTCCACCATTGCTGAAATCTTCTTCAATGGCGAGCTGATCGCCGCGAGCCAGAGCATGTTCGAAAGGCTGGAAGTGCCGGTCGAACTCACGGGCGCGGACGAGCTTTGCATCTGCTTCCGGGCGCTTGCGCCGAGACTTGAAAAAACCGGCCCCCGCGCCCGCTGGCGGCCGCAGATGATGAATACCCATGGTTTGCGTCTGATCCGCACCACCGCACTCGGTTACATGCCCGGCTGGTGCCCGGAAATCCACGCCGCCGGCCCATGGCGGCCCATCAGTCTGATCAGACAGGAAGCTGTTCTTTGCACGCTCCGATCTTCACTGGACGAGGCTGGAACGGGGATTGTCGCCATCTCGCTGGAAACCAGCCGGCCCATACAATCGGCACGGCTTGGCTGCGCGGGTTATAGCGCCGATCTTTCCAAGGATGAGAACGGCAAGTTTTCCGGCGAGCTCCACATACCCGATGTCGAAACATGGTGGCCGCACACCCATGGCAGGCCTGCGCTGCACGACACGCTTTTGGAACTGGACGGCGAACAACATAGGCTGGGGCGTACCGGCTTCCGGCGGGTCGAGATCGATCATGGCGAAGACGGTAACGGTTTCGGCCTCAAGGTGAACGGTCAGCCGGTCTTCAGCCGCGGTGCGGTCTGGACGACAGCCGATATCGTGCGCCTGCCGGGAACACGGCCGGACTACGAGCCCTGGCTGAAAAAAGCCGCGGAAGCCGGCATGAACATGATCCGCATCGGCGGCACCATGGCTTATGAGACGCCGGATTTTTTCGCGCTTTGCGACGAATTGGGCATTATGGTCTGGCAGGACGCCATGCTCGCCAATTTCGATTACCCGGCAAAGGACGAGAGCCTGCGCCAGCATATCGTCACGGAAATCTCGCAGTTCCTCGAAGCCACCGCGCTTTCTCCATCGCTCACCGTCTTTTGTGGCGGCAGTGAAATGTACCAGCAGGGCGCGATGCTCGGTCTGCCGGAACAGATATGGAAGGGAACGCTCACCGAGGAGGTTCTGCCGGAACTCCTTGCCGAGAAACGGCCGGATGCTGCCTATGTCGCCAATTCCCCCTCCGGCGGTGCATTGCCCTTCTTTCCCAACGCCGGGGTCGGCCACTATTACGGCGTGGGCGCCTATTGCCGCCCGCTGGAAGATGCGCGCCGCGCCGATCTGCGCTTCGCCGCCGAATGCCTCGCCTTCGCCAATATTCCCGAACAGGAAACACTGGACAAATATCTACCCGGCGTGGCCGTGCACGATCCGCGATGGAAGGCGTGCGCACCGCGGGATCGTGGGGCATCCTGGGACTTCGAGGATGTTCGCGGCCATTATCTGAACCTGCTCTACGGCGTCGAACCGGATGTTCTGCGTCGCGAAGACGGCGGCCTTTATCTCGACATGTCCCGGGCCGCCACAGCCGAGGTCATGGAGGCGACTTTCGCCGAATGGCGGCGCAGCGGCTCCTCCTGTCAGGGCGCTCTGGTCTGGACCCTGCAAGATCTCGTTCCCGGCGCAGGCTGGGGTGTCATCGATGCCACCGGCCGGCCCAAGTCTGTCTGGCACGCGTTGAAAAGGGCGTTCCGCCCCATTCAGGTTACTTTTTCCGATGAGGGCACGAACGGGCTGGATATACACCTCATCAACGAGACCGGCGGCGGCCTCGAAGCCATGCTGGAACTGAGCTGCCTGCGCGAAGGTGTGCAACCTGTTGTCCACGCCAAACGACCGCTCACGCTTTTACCCCGACAGAGCCAGACCATTGCCGCAACAGATTTGTTCGGCGCCTTTTTCGACACGACCTATGCCTATCGTTTCGGCCCTCCATCCCATGACGTTACCGTCGCCCGGCTTCGCGACGTTGCGACAGGACATGTGATCGCCGACGCATTCCATTTCCCTCTCGGCCGTAAAAAGGCGCTGCACGCCGCAAACCTTCAGGTCGCGATCAGTGAAACGAGCGGCAACTGGTCTCTTGAAATCGGCACGGACCGACTGGCGCAATCCGTCCATGTCGAAGTGCAGGGTTATTACGCCTCGGAAAACTGGTTCCACCTCGGCCCCGGCGAAACCAGAAAAATCAGCCTCCTGCCGGAGACCCCGGCGACGGAAGCTCCTCCTTCCGGAGAGGTCGTCTCACTGGGTTCCAGCCGGCGATTTTCCTTCTAGGGGATGACGGCCAGGCATTTTACTGCAAATGCTCGAGAGCCAGCCGCTTCACCGCGTCGATATAGACTTGTCTTGCTTCCGGCGTTGAAAGATTGTGATCGGCATCGGGAATAATGGTCAGCGACACGTTCTTATAGGCCGCCAGTCCTTCGCCATTGGCGTCGAAGTAATATTGGAAGTGCTCCAGACCATCGTCGTTGTCGCTGTAGAGCAGATGAACGGCGGTATCATTCGCTTTCAATTTGTCGAATGCGCCATAGACGGCACGCCCTTCCTCGCTGCCCCTGCGGAACAGCCTCGCCGTTTTTGTCGAAAGCCTCTTGAACGTCGCCTTGACGATATTCAGCCCCGCACTTGCCACATCGACATCACCGCTGATGAGACGCCTGAATGTCGCGCCCTGTCGAAAGCGCTGGCTGTATTCCCCGAAGGAACGCGGGCGTTTATGCAGGGCCTCATCCACCGAGCGGCCTTTGCGCCAATGGAAGACAACCGGATTGACCGCGACCACGGCGCCGATCCGCTCATCGGCGATTGCGCTGTTGAAGGCGAGATAAGCGCCGCTGCACCGGCCCGCCGCAATGAAAGGTCCCTTGCCACGCTCGCCGAGAAAATCGAGTGCGGCGGCCACGTCGTCATTTTGCGCGGTATCGTAAAGAACCTGCTCGGGCACGTTTTTGACCGGAGGGCTGTCGGCAATATTGGCGGCGTCGAAGCGAAGAGATGCCACCCCCTCGCGCGCCAATGCACGGGCCATCTGCACCGAAAGCCTGCCCCAGCCCGCATGCCGGTCATAAGCAGCGCCAAGCAGAAGAACCGAAGAAACCACCTCCCGACCATCCGGCCCGCAAAAAACACCGAAAAGCCGCCCGCCTTCTCCAAATTGCACCGGCTGCTCGATAAAACCGCGCCCACGCTGCGGAGCATTGACGGTGAAATCCTCCTCGGGGGTCACCGCACTCTCGGCATGGGTCTGGGAGAGGATCCAAACGACGAGCCGGTTGACCACATCGTCGGATATTTTCGAGAGCGTGGGGCTGGAGACGAGATCGTCGTAACCTGAAAACTCCGCCTCCTCCACCGAACCGCCAATCGCAACGAGATGCCTGGCGAAATCGGCATCCGTTACGCGGCCTGGCCGGGAGAGCACCAGAATGGTGCGCGCCGGAGCAGCGGTCAGATTTGAAAGATTGGCCTTCCTGATCGCATCCGCAACACCGGCGGGCATGGCCATGCCGGCAATCGATCCCGCCTCCGCCATGCGTTGCGTAGGCAGAAGACCGAGGCCATCATCGATCATGGAGGACCACATCGCCAACTCACGCAGATAGGCGCGGCCGGAAACGACCGGCGCCAGAAGCGCCATGGAACTCACAACGGGGACATCGGCAAACGCCTGCGCAGCGATAAGGCAGCCGAGGCCCTGAGCGACAACGACCACTTCGGCGCAGCCGGAAAGACGCTTCAGACAGTTGAGCGCCGCGCGCGCGTCGGAAATCCAGTCCGCTGTACGGCCCGCATCATCAGGATCGAAAGCGTCGCCCGCGCCCAAATAATCGAATCGCAGGCTGGCGACACCGCAAGCGGCCAACCGCTCCGCCAGCAGCCGTTGAAACTTGCGGCTGCACAGCTCCTCCATGCCCCACGGGCTGACGAAAAGAACGGCATGGCGCTGTCTGACGTCCTTGCGCGCCGGATGGAAAATCCCTGTAAGCCCATCAAAAGAGACCGGATGCGCAACCGCCCCATTCGAGGCAATGCCGGAAAGCGACAATGCATCAAGAGACGGATCGCTTGCTGTACGCTCTGAAATATCTATCGCCATCGACCTTGCCATCATTGCGCCAGTGTCTGGCTCAACCATTACGGGATCCTTATATCGAAACGTCTTACCGCCTGATCTACAATAAAAACAACAACATTAGAGAAGTCTAAAAATATAGTCGCATTTATATCCATTGCCGCCCACCCGTTGTAAAACCGAACGCCGGGATGGCGGGCTAGTCGCGACGGGGCCGCTATTTCGCTCGAAACCGCTTGAATATACTGATAAATAGCGAGTCCCATACCTATTTGCAGGAGGAGGTTGCTCCACCCAGCCGCAGGATCGTCTAGACACCGCGCAAACCAACACCCCGGGCCACGCCCGACAGGTCATAGAAGTTTTATATGGAACAAAGCCTTACGCGTTATATCTGGTCGCACACGAGGCGGCAGCAGCTTTTCATTCTGCTGATCGTGGCTCTATCGATGATTCCCTATTTCCTCGCCTTCGATCTGCCCAAGCAAATCGTCAACGGCCCAATTCAGGGGGATGGTTTCGAAGGGGCGAATGCGACGCAACTTTTCATGCATCTCACGGTCGATATTCCCTATTGGGGCACTGTGACATTATTCCCCGGGCTCGAACTCGACCGCATGTCGATGCTGATGGCGCTAAGCCTGACGTTTCTTGCGCTTGTTATCGTCAACGGGCTCTTCAAATATTACATCAACACATATAAGGGCCGCCTTGGCGAACGGCTTCTGCGACGTATCCGCTTCGAGCTCATAGACAAGATTTTGCGTTTCCCGCCCTCGCATTTCAAGCGGGTCAAGGGCGCTGAAATCTCCAGCATGGTGAAGGACGAGGTGGAGCCGCTCGGCGGCTTTACCGGCGACGCCTTCGTGCAGCCGGCCCTTCTCGGCGGCCAGGCGCTCTCTGCGCTCTTCTTCATTCTCGTGCAGAATTTCTGGCTGGGCCTGATCGCGGCTTTCATGGCGGCGATCCAGGTGGGTATCATTCCCAAAATGCGCCGCCGCCTCATCGAACTCGGCCGCCAGCGACAGCTGAGCGCCCGCCAGCTGGCCGGACGCATCGGCGAAATGGTCGAT
This sequence comes from Agrobacterium sp. 22-209-1, assembly GCF_053522485.1. NCBI lineage: Bacteria > Pseudomonadati > Pseudomonadota > Alphaproteobacteria > Hyphomicrobiales > Rhizobiaceae > Agrobacterium > Agrobacterium sp. 22-209-1. Next base: position 347,927 of record NZ_JBNWCH010000005.1, on the reverse strand, counting down.
GGCATCGGCACGATCCATGCCTATGACACGTCAAATTACGAGCGTGCGGATGCCTCACACCGGCTCGGCGACATTTTCAAGATCCGTTACGATCTCTACCAGTGGAAGTTCCTGGTCAAATTCATCAACAACTTCCTCGCCCAGCTCACGCCCTTCTTCTTTTATGCGCTTGGCGGTTATCTGACCCTCAAAGGCAGCCTTGATGTCGGGCAGCTGGTCGCCGTCATCAATGCCTACAAGGAATTGCCGGGGCCGCTGAAAGAACTGATTGACTGGGATCAGGCGCGTCAGGACGTGCAGGTGAAATACGAGCAGGTCTTCGAGCAATTCGACGCCCCGAACATGATCGACGAAAAGGTGCAGAAACTGTCTCCCGGCGCAGTCGCGGCGATCACCGCCCCGATCGTCGTCGCCAATCTGACGCTCGAGGACGATAGCGGCAGCCGGCTTCTGGAACAGGCATCGCTGAAGGTCGAGCCGGGCGAGGTTATCGCCATCGTCGGCGGCTCAGGCGCCGAAGCGCTGGCGGATGCAATCGGCCGCACGCTCTGGCCGACCTCGGGCAAGATCAGCATCAACGACGTCGATATATTGGAACTGCCGGAATCGCTGACCGGAAGACGCATTTCCTATGTCTCCTCGGACAGCTATTTCTTCCACGCCAGCCTGAAGGACAATCTGCTTTACGGCCTCAAACACGCCCCCCTTGCGGACAAGAACTATGAGGGCGCCGCGTTGGAACACCGCAAGTGGGAAATCCGTGAAGCCAGGATGGCGGGCAATCTGCTGATCGATATCAACAGCGAATGGATCGACTACGCCTCAAGTCCTGCAGGTGATGGCAAGCCGGAGAATCTCATCCAGGCCATTCTGGCCGTCCTCGACAGCGTGGAACTGTCGCAGGATATTCTCGAATTTGCGCTGCGTTCGTCTATCGATCCTTTGACCGACCTGCATCTTGCCGCCCGCATGGTGGAACTCAGGCATGTCCTGCGCACCGAGCTGGAAAAGGAAAATCTGAGCGGTCTCATCGCACCTTTTGAACTGGAGAGCTATAACAGCGAGGCGACGGTCGGCGAAAACCTGCTGTTCGGCACCATGCGGGACTCCTCCCAGACAATCAGAACCGTCATCGAGAGTGACTATTTCCGTTCGCTGATGCGCGAAACCGGCCTCGTCAAAACCCTGTTCGAAATGGGCTACACGATTGCAGAGAACATCGTGGAAATCTTCGCCGACCTGCCGGGAGACCACCCTTTCTTCCAACAGCTCACCTTCATGACGCCAGACGACATTCCGGTCTATCAGCAGATGCTGCAAAGACTTCAGGGAAAGGGTTTCGACGAGGCCAATGAAAGTGAAAAGCGCGCAATGTTGCGGTTGAGCTTTTTCTACATAGAACCTCGCCAGCGTTTCGGCCTGCTGTCACCGGAAATCATGGAGCGGATCGTCGAAGTCCGGCACATGTTCCACGAGAACCTGCCCGACAGCCTGAAAAACGTAATCGAAATCTACGATCCGACCAAATATATGAGCGCCACCAGCCTGCTGGACAATATTCTCTTCGGCAAGGTCAGTCACCGCTATACTGACGCCTCGCGGCGCATCACCCGCATTGTCGCAGATGTCATGCGCAAGCAGGGTGTCTATGAACGTGTGCTGGCCGTGGGGCTGGACTTTAACCTCGGCGCCGGCGGCAAGCGCCTTGGCCCGCTGCAACGCCAGAAACTCAACCTTGCCCGCGCATTGATCCGCAAATCCGATTATTACGTCTTCAACCGCCCCCTCCCCGGCCTCGACCCCCGACAGCAGGAAGAAATTGTCGAACGGGTCATCACACTCCTGAAACAGAACAACAATAACCCCTCGATCATGTGGGTTCTCTCGAATGCACATCTTTCACGCATGTTCGAGCGGGTGATCGTTGTTCACCAGGGCCTGATCACGGCTGACGGAAGTTACGAGACTCTCGCCGAGGAAAACGGTACATTCAAGGACATGGTCGCGACATAAATCCAAGAATGTGACCGAGGTGGAACAAGAACAGGGTAAGGCAATGCTGTTTAAAGACGAAATTCAGATGTTGAAGAGGGTCCCGTTTTTTTCGGAAATGGAACCGTCCAAACTCAAGCTGCTCGCATTCGCATCCGACCGGGTGTCCTATCACGCCGGGGATATACTATTCCGCCAGGGAGATGTCGGCGATGCGGCCTATGTTCTCCTGACCGGAAAAGTGGATGTTCTGGTCGATTCTCCATCGGGCACACTGAAAGTAGCTGAAATGACCGGTAACGCCATTGTCGGCGAAATCGCCATCCTCTGCGACAGCGTCAGAACCGCAACCGTTCGCGCCTCCACCAATGTCGAGGCTCTGCGCATCGGAAAAGAGCAATTTTTCAAGCTCATGTCAGATTTCCCCGACATCACAATCAAGGTCATGCGCGTTCTGGCGGAACGCCTCACCCAGACGACGACCGAACTGACCAAAGCACGGGCGAGCGCCAAAACATAACCAACAATTCCTTGCTACCGTGAATGGCGATATTGGAAAAATAAATGTCGTACTATTGCAATATAAATGAAATGCTGACTGAATAAGGGGTAAAGGCAGCCGCTCCTACGAGGGCGGATAATAAGAATCTATAGAGACAACGGGCTTCATGGGAGGAAGCGTGCAAGATTCCGTTGTTATTGGGGTGTGCTATGGCGTTGGATTCCGACACAACACGTCGGGAAAGTAATAGAAATTTTCGGGTAAAGATCTGGGGTGCGCGGGGAACGCTTCCTGTTTCAGGTGAAAACTTCCGAAAATACGGCGGGAATACCATCTGCATTGAGGTGAGATGCGGCGATCACGTTCTTTTGTTCGATGCGGGTTCGGGCTTGCATCCTGCCGGCCTTGCTCTGCGGGCGGAAGGCATTACTGACGTCAACCTGTTTTTCTCGCATTGCCATTACGACCACATTGTCGGCTTCCCCTATTTCAAGCCCTTTTATAACAGCTCCAACGATGTCGCCATCTGGTCTGGTCACCTCGCTGGCACCATGACCACCCGGGAAATGCTCAAGGACTTCATGAGCCCGCCTTGGTTCCCCGTGCCGCTGGAAATTTGCTGCGCAAAAATCGACACGCGGGACTTCATGCCGGGTGACGTGCTCGATGTGCATCCCGGCCTTTCGATCAGGACCGGAATGCTCAATCATCCAGGCAACGCCATCGGATACCGGTTGGACTGGGAAGGAAAGTCCCTCGCCATCATCACCGATACCGAACATGAGCCGGGCAGCATCGACGAAACTGTGCTCGATCTGATCAGGGACGTCGATCTTTTCCTTTATGATGCCATGTTCACCGATGAGGAAATGGGCCTATACCGTGGTTACGGCCATTCCTCCTGGCAACAGGCGATCCGCCTCGCCAAGCTTGCAGGTGCAAAAAATGTCGGCTTCATCCATCACGCCCCAAGCCGCAGCGACGAAGAACTGGATAATATCGAAAAACAGGCGAAAGCCGAGTTCAGCGGTGCGTTCGCGGCCATGGACGGGCAGATCATAGTGCTTTGACGCAATCTGGCTCCGGCTAAGTCAACTTGCGAGACCGCCTTCTCGAAATCCTGATTTCAATATCCTATGCGACGCGGGCATTTGAACACGCACAATTGACCGTTCCCGATCGATTGCTCCACGATATTGCCACGAGACGGCCTGCAATAAGGGTGCCACCACTTACGACATGATGATTCTGCGCCGAATGACCACATGATGGGATTTGCATGATCCGTTTCTTTTCGGAGACCAATTTGAGACGCGCCCGGATTTTATCCGGCCTCATCATATTTGCTTTCGTATTTTCCCACCTTTTCAATCACTCCCTCGCACTCATCTCCATCGATACCGCCGAACGGGCGCGAAAATGGTTCAGCCTGATCTGGCTCAATCCCGTCAGCAGCCTGCTTTTTTACGGTTCGGTCGTGCTGCATGTCTGTCTTGTTCTACGCTCGCTTTATTTGCGCAGAACACTACGAATGCCGCTCCGCGAAGCACTTCAGGTCATCTTCGGTCTGTCTATCCCGTTCCTGATCATCGGCCACGCCGTCAATATCCGTGTGTCGCATATGCTTTATGGCATTGATGTCGGCTATTATTCGGTCATCCGCAGGCTGTGGATCAACAACCCAATACAGGGCGCCTGGCAAAGCCTCGCCTTGATCGTGATCTGGGTCCACGGATGCATTGGCCTCTATTTCTGGCTGCGTTATCGAGACTGGTATCCGCGAATAGCCGGGCTGTTCATGACGGTGGCCGTGATGCTGCCGCTTCTGGCGCTGCTGGGCTTCAGCGATGCCGGTCGATGGCTGGCTGAAATAGACAAAAAATACGCGCTTCCGCCCGGACTTGTCGACAATACGATTCAAAAGGACGAGCTGCCACTGCAGCGGGAAATGGAAACACGGATCCGTTTCATCACCGGCACAGCGGAGACGCTGTTCGTCGGCGCGGTGATGCTGGTCTTCGCCATGCGTGGCGTACGCAGCTTTCGGCAACGATTGACGGCGATAGAAATCCGCTATGAACACGGCGCGCAGGCGCATGTGCCGGCTGGCCTCAGCATTCTGGAAGCGAGCCGCCTTGCCGGAATTCCGCATTATTCCGTCTGCGGCGGCAAAGGGCGCTGCTCAACCTGTCGTGTCAAGGTTCTGAACAGCAAAGGCCCGCTGCCGCCACCGGGAGACATTGAGCAAACTACATTGAGGCGCATCCATGCCGATTCCGATGTCCGGCTCGGCTGCCAGCTACGCCCCACCAGCGATATTGATATCGCGCTTCTCGTTTCGCCGCCCCAGCAGAGCGACCTGCCAGCCGATGCACAACCGGCCCGCCCCGGCCGGGAAGAAGAAATAGCCATACTCTTTTGCGATTTGCGCAACTTCACCACGCTTTCCGAAGCGAAGCTGCCCTATGATGTCGTCTTCCTTCTGAATCGCTATTTCACCATCGTCGGGCAGGCGGTAGAGCAGGCGGGAGGCCATCTCGACAAATTCATCGGCGATGGCGCCATGGCGCTTTTCGGACTTGGCGAGGACGCGGAACATGCCTGCCGCAAAGCCATGAAGGCGGCCGCAACCATATTGCGGGATATCGCAATCCTGAACGAGGGGCTGGAGAAACAATTCACCGTCCGCCTGGAAGTCGTCGTCGGAATTCATTCCGGTCCGAGCATCGTCGGCGTCATGGGATATGGCGCGGCCAAAACCCTCACGGCCATCGGCGATACCGTCAACGTGGCAAGCAGGCTCGAATCCAAGGCCAAGGAATTCGGCGCCGCCATCGTTGTTTCCGAACCGGCCATCATTCAGGCGGGACAGGAGATTGCCGATCTCAGAAGCGAAGAAATCGCCATCCGCGGCCGCAACTCGCAAATGAAGGTCTTCCTGCTCTCGAAAGAAGAGAGCGAGCGCTATTTATGAGATAGCCCAGACACGAGTGTCGGAGCGTCCAATCTCAAATCTTGCGATACAGAAAATAGCGGTCCGTCGGTACGCTTGCCGGCACCGGCAAAGGCTTCAGCATGGGATGATCCAGAGGCAAGCCGCTGACCGCAATGCCGCCTTTCGCCAGCATGCCCGCCGCAAGATCGGGCAACCATGTGAGGGTGACAGCATCCTTTTCCGGATAACCCGTGCCGATATCGGCATGCACGAACGCCGCTTCCTTGCCAATGAAAGCTGGAGCGGTTTGCGATATTTCACCGATCACCAGATCTTCCTGCACCGGAACGGAGGAAGCGTGCGCACCCATGGCCCTGTCGAAAGCGACAATGCGGCGGTTGGGAAACAGCTCCCGCAGATGGTTGAAAGTGCGCCCGTTGCCAAGGCCAATTTCCATAAGCGCGCCTTCACCCGGCAGATCAAGATCAGCTGCAACATGGTTGAGAATATCCCGCTGCGCGGTCAGCCGGCGGATGAAACTATCGAGTCTGCTCATATTATCAGGCCTTGATGATGTGTTTTGCAGCTATATCCCGACGCGCGAAAACATTTCGCGTGTCAATGATAAGCGGCGCCCATTCGCTTAGAGCGGCATAATCGACGTTGTCATGGTCGGTCGCAACGAGAACGGCGTCGAAAGCGCCGATCGCCTCCCTTTCCCACGGCACGGATTTCATGCCCATCAGATGGCTATACTCCCGGGTTTTCGGGATTTCTGCAACAAAGGGATCGAAGTAGGCCGCTTCGCCGCCACGCTCCTGAATAATCTCGATGAGCTTCAGCGAGGGGCTTTCGCGAATGTCAGGCACATTCTTTTTATAGGCGAGCCCGACGACCAGCACCTTCGAGCGGCTGAGCGCCTTGCCGGAATGAATATCGAGCGCCTCCGCGACCCGCCCGATGACATGACGCGGCATGCCGGTATTGATCTCTCCGGCCAGCTCGATGAATCGCGTCGGCAATTCATATTCACGCGATTTCCAGGTGAGATAGAACGGGTCGATCGGTATGCAATGGCCGCCGAGACCCGGACCGGGATAAAACGGCATGAAACCGAACGGCTTGGTCTTCGCCGCATCGATCACTTCCCATATGTCGATGCCCATTGCCTCGTAGACGACCTTGAGTTCGTTGACCAGCGCGATATTCACGGCCCGGAAGACGTTTTCGGTAATTTTTACCGCCTCGGCCGTGGCGTTTGTCGAGACGGGGACGATCTTTTTGACCACCGAACCGTAAAATGCCGCCATCAGCTTTCCGGCCGCCTCGCCATCGCCAGCGACAACCTTCGGAATGGTCGAGGTCTCGAAATCGCGATTGCCGGGATCTTCCCGTTCAGGTGAAAAGCCGATGAAGAAATCGACGCCGGAGACAAGCCCGGCACTTTCCAGAATGGTCTTTACCACCCCGTCAGTCGTACCGGGATAGGTGGTCGATTCCAGAACCACGAGCTGCCCCTTGCGCAGATGGGCGGCAATATCGCGGCAGGTCTTTTCGACATAAGAAAGGTCCGGCTCGCGATATTTCGTCAGGGGCGTGGGCACGCAGATGGCGATGACATCGCATTCGGCCAGCTTGGAGAAATCCGAGGTGGCGACAAAACCTTCATCCTGTCTCACACTCGCCAGAACCTCATCGGAAACGGCCTCGATATAGCTGCGGCCGGCCTCGATCGCGGTAATTTTGCCGGGATCGATATCGAAACCGACAACCTTGAAACCGCCCCTGGCGATCGTCATGGCAAGCGGCAGACCGACATAGCCGAGGCCGATCACCCCCGCTTTGGCGCTTTTGTTTTCAATACTGGAAAGCAGGTTCCGGGAGATGTCTGGGGAAGTCAAAGCGTGTCACGCTCCGCGCATGTGCAAAAGATGCCTCTCAGTTGGGCAAGAATGACGGACCTGTCAAGGCTCGGGCCTTTCAAATTCCGGTTGACGCGCGAGCCGCCGGCAACGCACAACCTTCGCCATGAAGATCGCCTTTTATGCGCCGCTCAAATCTCCCAACCATCCGGTTCCCTCCGGCGACCGGCTGATGGCTCGCCTGTTGATGAAAGCGATGACGATTGGCGGTCACGATGTTTCCGTTGCCTCGGAATTGCGCAGTTTTCTGAAACAGGCGGATGCCCCGGCAAGAGTCTTGCTCGCCGATGAGGCCGAGCGGGAAATCGAGGTCATCACGCGACGCTGGGAGCGGGAGGGCGTGCCGGATCTCTGGTTTTGTTACCACCCCTATTACAAGGCACCGGACTTGCTTGGACCGGAACTGGGCAGACGTTTCAGCATCCCCTATGTCACTGCCGAAGCGTCCTACTCGCCGAAGCGAAATGGGATGGGATGGCAGGCGGTCCAGGATGGGTTGCTGGCCGCATGGAACGCCGCCGCCATCAATATCTGCTTCACCGCACGGGATCGTGAAGGCCTCTTGCGGGCCTCGCCCGCCCTTCGCTGGGCCATGCTGCCACCTTTCATCGATGCCGAGGCCTTTCTCAGAAACTCACCCCAGCCGACACCTGCAAGGCTCATCACCGTCGCCATGATGCGGGCGGGTGACAAGCTCGACAGCTACCGCGCCCTTTCCGAAGCGCTCGCCCTGTTGCCGCAGGATCTCGACTGGACGCTGGATATCGTCGGCGACGGACCGGAACGCACGGCCGTGCAGGCCATATTCAGCGCGTTTCCCAATCGCCGTCTCGTCTGGCACGGGGAAAAAACCGCGACCGAGATCGCCATGCTTCTTTCAAAAGCCTCTCTCTATGTCTGGCCGGGCCATGGCGAGGCCTATGGTCTCGCCTATCTCGAGGCGCAGGCTGCCGGCCTGCCCGTTGTGGCCGAAGAAGTGGCTGGCGTCCCCGAAGTGGTAAAATCCGGCGCCACAGGATTACTGACACCAGAAAATGATAGAGCCGCCTATGCCGACGCGATTAAAACCCTGCTCGGCGACGACACACAGCGCAAAGAACTGGCGCAGGCGGCCCGGCAGTTCGTCAGGAATGAACGGTCTCTGCAAACCGCCGCAAAAGAACTGAACCATATACTGCTGCAAGCAAAGGCGCGAACATCATGAGTCTGGAAAAACTCGTTGCGGCACTCGACGAATGCGGGCGGCGCGGCATATCCGCCGATCTCTGGCTCCGCGACGACGATGCGGTGGAGCCGACGCCTGCGCTCGACACGTTGCTCGATCTTTGCGGCGGCTTTTCCGCTCCGGTCACGCTCGCGGTCATCCCCGAGATGACGACCGATAAGCTCGCACGGCATCTGGATGTGTCGGACATTGCCCAGGTCGCCGTGCATGGCTGGTCCCATACGAATTATGCCAGCGAGAAGGAAAAGAAACAGGAACTCGGATCGCATCGCGATCCCGCTGTCGTTCTCGATGAATTGCAATCCGGCCTGGATAAACTCCACGACCTGCATGGCGGGCGTTTGGTGCCGATGCTCGTGCCGCCGTGGAACCGCATAGATCCCGGTATCGTGAAGGCACTCGCGGGCCTCGGATATCGCGCCCTATCCGTTTTCGGGCCGGAGAAAAGCACCTTGCCGCCCTGCCTGAACACCCATGTCGATGTGATCGACTGGCACGGCAGCCGCGGTGGCCGCGACGACGACGTGCTCTTTGCGGAAACCGCCGCCCGCATCCTGATGACCGCCGAAAACGGCGGCACGACCGGCATCCTCACCCACCATCTCGTCCATGATGACAATGTCTGGCGCTTTCTGAGACGGTTTTTCAAGGTGACCACCGATCATCCCGCCGCCCGCTGGCGCTCTTCAAGAGACCTCATCGACGAAATCTCACCATGATTTCCAGGCAATCAGCAACCCGCTCGCCTCGGTAGAAAGTTCCCGCCTGACCGCTTCCACCGCCTCAAAAGGCGCGCGATCGGGAAGGGACGCGGCAACGAACCCCGCCGGCGCGAGGCTGATGCTCCCTGCCCGGGCGATGACGGTGAAGATCAAGGGGCCGGTCGACCACCAGGCGGGCGCGCGCGGCAGGTCTTCGATAATTCCGGGGAAGGCTTCCAGCATCCTGCTGAAAACAGGATGTCCGGCAGGCGCTGCTATGAAGGAATTGGCAAGCAGCATGCTACCCTGCCCCGTGTCCCGCGGGGTTTTTTCGTCAAACGCCGTCAGCCCCGTCAGAGGCAGGAATGTATCGAAACTCGCGTCGTCCCGTGCCGGATACCAGTCGCAATCGAGATAGATTCCGCCAAACCGCTCCAGCAGCATATAACGGGCCACATCCACCGCGCCCGGATAATCGCCCTTTTCCAGCATGATTTTGAAGACGCCGTTGGAAAACACGCCTTGCCGCTCAAGATCGGCCTCCCGCCAGAGCCGATAGCCGTAACCGTGGTTCGAAGCGTGGGCGGCCCATGCCTCAACCGACACTGGCGGAGCTTTCTCCCCGATCCATATCTGGTGGATGAGCCTTGGCACATCTTCACGGCTTTTGACACTGATCGCGCGACGGTCTTGCGTGGAAAACCGCGCATATTTCTCCAGCACCTGCGGCGGTGGAACCAGCGTATATTGATAACCGATCTTGGCGATCACATCGCCCTCGGCTTTGGCGAGGCGCAGCCTCGCCGCATGCAAGCGGCGCGGCAGGCCGAGCACCGTCCGCTCACCCATCAGGTGGCTGTCCTTTGCTGCAACCAGCGATAAGAGAAGCGCATTGGCTTCTACATACTGGCCGCCATTTTGCAACTGCCGGGCTTTATCCAGCTGGGCGTCGTAATATTTCTTGTCGGACATGGACCCTCATCCAGAAACGCACGTTAACATATCGCCAAACAAAAGGCGTCAGGCAAGCCGTCGTGTTTCGGAAGCCGGCTTCGAATTTGCTAAACAATTCGATGTTTCAGAGGCATAGACAGACAACAAACCCTGCGATAACGTTGATTTAAGCCCTCCTAAGCAAATTGTCACAACGCAACGATAAAGAGACGGCAAGGAACCCTTTGGCATGAGCGCAGGCGCAGATTTGCTCCGTATTGAAAATCTGCAGGTCTCGTTTTCTCTCATGGGCGGCACCATCAATGCCGTCAGGGGCACAAGCCTTCGCATTCTTCCGGGGAAAGTCACAGCACTCGTCGGCGAGTCCGGTTCGGGAAAATCCGTCATCGGCCAGACCATCATGGGCATCCATCCCAAGACGGCGCGTGTGAATGGACGCGTGCTATTCACCGATCCGGAAAATGCCGCGGCCGGCCCTGTCGATCTGCTGCAATTGCCGAAGGACGGCCGAGAAATCCGTTCGATACGCGGAAATCGCATCGGCCTGATCTTTCAGGAGCCGATGACATCTTTTTCGCCGCTGCACACCATCGGCAACCAGATCGACGAGGCGCTCAGGATTCACAGCATCCTGTCACCGGCCGAACGCGCGGAAAAAATGCATGAAACGCTCGACCTCGTGGGGTTTTCCAACCCCAAGAAGGTCGTGAACATGTATCCCTTCGAGCTGTCGGGCGGCATGCGCCAGCGCGCCATGATCGCCATGGCGCTGATCTGTCGTCCCGCACTTCTGATCGCCGACGAGCCGACAACGGCGCTGGATGTGACGATACAGGCACAAATCCTCAAGCTGCTGCGCGATCTCCAGAGCCGGCTGAACATGAGCATGCTGCTCATCACCCACGATCTTGGTGTAGTCGCCAACATCGCCGACGAGGTCGCCGTGATCTATCAGGGCGAGATCATGGAGGCCGGAACCGTCGACGATATTTTCAGGGCACCAGCCCATCCCTATCTCAAGGGCCTCATGGCGGCCGTGCCCCATTTCGACATGAAGCCCGGCGAAAGGCTGAAGGCGCTGCGCGAAATCAACATCGATCACGAAAGCCTCGTCGGCAAAAAGACGGCCGCATTCAATAAAACTCCCGGCCCCCTCCTGACCGTGAACAATATCAGCAAGACCTTCACTACCCGGAAATCGAGCTGGTTCAGCAAAGGCGCCGCCAACGCCACCAAGGCTGTCGACAGCGTCAGCTTCGAAATCCGACGTGGCGAATGCCTCGGACTGGTCGGCGAAAGCGGGAGCGGCAAAACCACAGTCAGCAAAATCCTCATGCGCGCCGTACGCCCGGATGAGGGTTCGGTGACCTTTCACCGGCCTGAAGGCGACATCGATGTCCTCAATGCCAGGGATGGAGACCTGAAAGAGCTGCGGTCGAAGATACAGATGGTCTTTCAGGACCCGATATCCTCGCTGTCTCCGCGCATGACCGTGGGCAACATCCTGAGCGAACCCCTGGAAATCCACGGGCGGGGTGACGCGAAATACCGCGCGGAGAAAGTTCGCGGTCTCGTCAGGGCCATCGGGCTTGGAGAAAGTGCGCTCAACCGTTATCCCCACAGTTTCTCGGGCGGACAGAGGCAGCGTATCGGCATCGCCAGGGCATTGGCGCTCGGCCCCGAACTTCTCATCTGCGACGAACCCGTTTCCGCCCTCGATGTCTCCGTACAGGCGCAAATCCTCAATCTTCTTAAGGATTTGCAGCAGGATCTCGGGCTGACCTATCTCTTCATTTCGCACAATCTCGCGGTGGTGGACTATATGGCCGACCGCGTGGCCGTGATGTGCGAAGGCCGTATCGTGGAACTGGCGCCGCGCGAAATCCTGATGCGCTCTCCGGTTCATCCCTATACCAAATCCCTGCTGGCGGCCGTGCCTTTCCCCGATCTCGACCGCCCGCTCGATTTCCGCACCATCGGCAAGATTAGCGCGACGGGCAAATTCGACTGGGGTAAACAGTTTCGTGACGAGGGTGATGGCGACATGATTTCCGCCGATCTCGGCGAAGGCCATTTCGTCCTTGCAAACGGCAATGCCGATATCCGGGAGCTTCGCCCTTGATCACGCGTCGCACCACCCTTGCCCTCTTGGCTTCCGTCTTCCTGCCGGCCTATGCGCGGGCCGCCTACACCGACCCCAGCTATTTCAAGGAAAAACGGGAAAAGGGTGAATTGCCCGACGTGGCCGAGCGCCTGCCGAAAAACCCGCGCGTCATTGACATGAAAGCGCTTGGCCGCGAGCCGGGAAAACATGGCGGCTCGGTGCGTATGCTCATTGGCGGCCAGCGCGACATTCGCCTGATGCCGATCAGCAGCTATGCCCGTCTTGTCGGTTATGACGAAAAATTCGAACTGCATCCGGATATTCTCGAAAGCTACGACGTTCAGGAAGAACGCATCTTCACCTTCAAGCTGCGCGAGGGCCACAAATGGTCCGACGGCAGCGATTTCACCTCCGAGGATTTCCGCTATTTCTGGGAGGACGTCGCCCTCAACAGGGAAATCCACAAGGGCGGCCCGCCGATCGAACTTCTGGTCAACGAGAAGCCGCCGCTTATCGAAGTCATCGACCGGCAGACGGTGCGCTACACCTGGGATGGCCCCAATCCGGATTTTCTGGCGAAACTCGCAGCGGCCTCACCGGCGCGGCTGTTCCTGCCCGCCGCCTATATGAAACAGTTCCACATCAAATATCAGACGGCGGAAAAGCTCGCCAAGCTGATCAAGAAAAACAAGACGGATGACTGGAGCGGGCTGCATATCAAGATGTCGCGGCAGGTGCGGCCCGAAAATCCCGATCTGCCGACCCTGGATGCCTGGCGCAACACCACCGCGCCGCCCTCTGAGCAGTTCGTGTTCGAACGCAACCCCTATTACCACCGCGTCGACGAAAACGGCCTGCAGCTGCCCTATCTCGACCGTTTCCTGCTCAACGTCACCTCCTCCGATATCATCTCGGCTAAGACGGCATCGGGCGATAGCGACCTGCAATATTTCGGCCTCGATTTTGCCGACTACACCTTCCTGAAGGATGCCGAAAAGCGGTTCCCCCTGAAAGTCAATCTCTACAAGCGCTCCCAGGGCTCACGCATCGCGCTTTTGCCCAATCTCAATTGCGCCGACGCGGTCTGGCGCAGCGCTTTTCAGGATGTGCGCGTGCGCCGGGCGCTGTCGCTCGCGATAAACCGGCACGAAATCAACATGGTCTGCTTTTACGGGCTGGCAAAGGAAAGTGCCGATACCGTGCTCCCGGAAAGCTCGCTTTACCGGCAGGAATTTGCCGATGCCTGGAGCGCATTTGACCGCGCAACCGCCAACCGGCTGCTAGATGAAGCCGGTCTCCACAAGCGCGATGACGCGGGCTTGCGCCTTCTGCCCGATGGCCGCCCGGCTTACATCATCGTCGAGACGACAGGCGAAAGCACGCTCGAAACCGACGTGATGGAACTGGTGACGGATCACTGGCGACATATCGGTATTGCGGTTTCCGTCCGCCCCACCCAGCGCGATGTCTTCCGCAAGCGCGCCATGGGCGGCGAAGTGCTGATGTCCGTTTGGATGGGCATGGACAACGGTGTTCCGACACCAGACATGCTGCCTTCCGGCCTCGCCCCCACCGGCGATGACCAGCTGCAATGGCCGGTCTGGGGTGTGCATTATCTTTCGGGCGGCCGCGAGGGCAAGGAGCCCGATCTGCCGGAGGCGGCGCACCTGCTCGATCTGCTGAAAAAATGGCGCAGAAGCGTCACCGAGGAAGAGCGCGAGGCCATCTGGCTGGAAATGCTGGAGATTTATACGCAGCAGGTATTTTCCATCGGCATCGTCAACGGCGCGCTGCAACCCGTCGTTCACGTCAAACGCATGCGAAACGTGCCGGAAAAAGCGCTTTTCGGTTACGAGCCCACATCCTATCTCGGCGTCTATATGCCGGATAGCTTCTGGTACGACGGAGACGCCTGATATGCTGCGGTATATTTTAAAGCGCGTCCTCGTCATGATCCCCACGCTAATCCTGATCTCGATGCTGGTTTTCACCATCATCGAGCTGCCTCCGGGCGATTATTTCGAAAGCTATGTCGCCGAGCTGCGCGCCATGGGCGAAACGGCAAACCTTGCCGAAATCGAGGAGCTGCGCACCCGTTACGGTTTCGACCAGCCGGCGCCGATCCGTTATTTCCGCTGGGCAACCGGCATGCTGGTCGGCGATTTCGGTTATTCCTTCGAATATCAGCTGCCGGTCAGCGATGTGGTGGGAGACCGCCTGTGGCTGACGGTGCTCGTCTCCTTCGTCACCATCATCGTCACCTGGCTTATCGCCTTCCCGATCGGCATCTACTCCGCCACGCATAAATATAGCTGGGGCGATTATGGCCTCACCTTCCTCGGCCTGCTCGGCATCGCCATTCCCAACTTCATGCTGGCGCTGATCCTGATGTATTTCGCCAATATCTGGTTCGGCATCTCCATCGGCCATCTGATGGACCGGGAATATCTGAACCAGGCGATGAGCTGGGCGAAGTTCAAATCGATCCTCGAACATATCTGGATTCCCGTCCTCATCATCGGAACGGCGGGCACCGCCGGCATGATTCGCCGCCTGCGCGCCAATCTGCTCGACGAATTGCAGAAACAATATGTGGTCACCGCCCGCGCCAAGGGGCTGCACCCCTTCAAGGTGCTGACCAAATATCCGCTGCGCATGGCGCTGAATTTCTTCATCTCAGATATCGGTTCGATCCTGCCCGCTATCATATCAGGCGCGGAAATCACCGCTGTCGTCCTATCACTCGAAACCACTGGCCCCATGCTCATCAGGGCGTTGCAGAGCCAGGATATGTATCTGGCCGGTTCGTTCCTGATGTTCCTGGCATTCCTGACGGTGATCGGCGTTCTGGTGTCGGATATTGCCCTTGCCATACTCGACCCGAGAATCCGCTTCGGAGGTGGTAACGTCAAATGACTTCATCCATTCCGAAACCCGGCGAAACGCTGCCCCATTACGTCTCGACCGCACCCTTCGATCCTTCGCTGATCGAACCCAACACATCTGGAATGGCCGCCTTCAGCAAGGCCTCGCAGCTGCGCCTCATGTGGTGGCAGTTCCGTCAGCACAAGATCGCCGTGTGGTCCGGCGTCTTTCTGGTGGTGCTTTATCTTTCGATCCTGATCTGCGAGTTTCTGGCGCCCTATAATCTCCACACCCGCAATATTGAGAATATCTACGCCCCTCCGCAGGCCATTCACCTGTTCAATGATGGAAAATTTGTCGGCCCCTTCGTTTACGGCCGGGAAATGACGCTCGACATGGACAATCTGAGACGGATCTATCGGGATGTCCCGACGGATATCCAGCCGCTGCGTTTCTTCTGCAAAGGCGATACCTATCGCTTCTGGGGCATGTTCGAGGGCAGAACCCATCTCGTCTGCCCAGCGGAGGGTGGTGAATTGTTCCTGCTCGGCACGGATCGTCTCGGGCGTGACGTGCTGTCGCGCATCATCTATGGTGCGCGCATTTCGCTGACCATCGGCCTTCTCGGCGTCGCCATGAGCTTCGTTCTCGGCATTGTGATCGGCGGTCTGGCGGGCTATCGCGGCGGCACGTTTGACCTGATCGTCCAGCGCATCATCGAAGTGCTGCAATCCATTCCCAGCATTCCGCTGTGGCTGGCGCTTGCCGCAATCATGCCGGTGACCTGGAGCCCGATCCTTGTCTATCTCGGCATCACCATCATTCTCGGCATGCTGGACTGGACGGGCCTTGCACGCGCCGTGCGCTCGAAACTTCTGGCGCTTCGCGAAGAAGACTATGTTTTGTCTGCACAATTAATGGGTGCCGGCACGCCGCGCATCATCGGCAGACACCTTATTCCCGGCTTCATGTCACACTTGATCGCATCGGCCACTCTGACGATTCCCGGCATGATTCTCGGCGAGACCGCCCTGAGCTTCCTCGGCCTCGGTCTCAGACCACCGATCACAAGTTGGGGAATTCTGCTCACGGAGGCGCGCAGCGTCAGCGTCATTGCGCTATATCCATGGCTTCTCATCCCGACGATCCCGGTCGTTCTCGTCATTCTGGCCTTTAATTTCTTCGGTGACGGACTACGTGATGCTGCGGATCCCTTCAGATAAAATGGAACACCCTTTGATAAACTGCCCTTCCGCCATCGCCTTTTTTGTGAAAGGCAAAAAGAGGTGTGGCCCATGACCTCCCGTTTGAACGACGCGCGTATTCTCATGTACAGCCACGATTCCTTCGGGCTCGGGCATCTGCGGCGGTGTCGCACCATCGCGCATGCTCTGGTGGAGGATTATCGCGGCCTCAACGTCCTCATCATTTCCGGCGCGACGATTGCCGGCGCTTTCGATTACCGCGCCCGCGTCGATTTCGTGAAAATCCCGAGCGTCATCAAGCTGCGCAACGGCGAATATACGTCCATGGACAGGCATATCGATCTTCAGGAAACGCTGAAGATGCGCCGCTCCATCATCTACCACACCGCCGAAAGCTTCCAGCCGGATATCTTCATCGTCGACAAGGAGCCCATGGGCCTGCGCGGCGAGGTGGAGGAAACGCTTGCCTATCTCAAGGGACAGGGCACCAAGCTCGTCATCGGCCTGCGCGACGTCATGGATGCGCCGCAGTTGCTCGAGGCGGAGTGGAAGCGCAACAATGTCATGACAAAGATCGGCCAGTTCTATGACCACGTCTGGATTTATGGCCCACCCGATTTCCACGATCCGCTGACGGGACTCGACGTTCCGCACACCGTCCGCGACAAGATGGATTTCGTCGGGTTTCTGCAAAGGTCCAAGACCCAGGCCGAAACCGTATCGCATCGGCCGGAAGGCGATTATCTTCTCGTCACCACGGGCGGGGGCGGCGATGGCAGCGAATTGATCGACGACGTCATCAACGCCTATCGCCATGACAGCGAACTGACGCACAAGGCGCTGGTGGTGCTCGGCCCCTATATGCCAGCGGATCAACGCCAGCGCTTCATGAGCAGTGTTGCCGACATTCCGCATATCGAGATCATCGAATTCGACAATCGCATGGAAGATCTCGTCGCCGGCGCACAGGCCGTCGTCTCCATGGGCGGATACAACACCGTCTGCGAGATATTGTCCTTCGACAAACCCGCCCTCGTCGTACCGCGCACGGTGCCGCGCGAAGAGCAGCTTATCCGCGCCAGTCGCGCCTCGGAGCTTGGTCTTTTCGACATGCTTCTGCCGGAAGATGCCGAAAACCCGGCAAAAATGGCCGCGGCTCTGAAAGCCCTGCCGCACCGCGCGCCGCCCTCCGTCAATGCGTGCGGGCTGAAGCTGGACGGTCTTGAAAACATATCGCGCCGGATAGCCGAATGGCTGCCGCCCGAAAGCGATAAGGCACCGATTACGCTCTCCGCGTGACCGGTTCCCCGACAAACACGGCTTCAAAAGAGACACGCGCAACGTGACCGATACAAAAAAAATCGTGGTGCTCCTCAAGGGCTATCCGCGCCTGTCCGAGACTTTCATCGCCCAGGAACTTCTGGGACTGGAGAAGGCCGGGCTGAAGCTCGAACTCATGTCGATGCGCCGTCCGACGGATAAAAAGCGCCACCCCGTTCACGATGAAATCCGCGCGCCCGTGACATACTTGCCGGAATATCTGCATGAGGAGCCGCTACGGGTTTTGAAGGCGCTTTGGGCGTGCCGCGGGAAGCCGGGCTTCACCAAGGCGCTTCGCCGCTTTTTCAACGATCTGCCGCATGATCTCAGCCGCAATCGCTTCCGCCGTTTCGGGCAGGCTGCGGTGCTCGCGCATGAATGGCCTGAAGATGCCGAATGGCTGCATGTCCATTTCATCCACACCCCCGCCTCGGTCGCCGCCTATACTCACCTCATCACCGGCACGCCCTGGACGATTTCAGCTCACGCCAAGGACATCTGGACCTCCAGCGACCGCGACCTTGCCGCCAAACTGCAAAGCGCGCGCTGGGCGGTGACCTGCACTGCCGGCGGCTTCCAGCATCTGCAAACCCTTTCCGGGGCCCGGCGGAATGTGCATCTGAGCTATCATGGCCTCGATCTCACCCGTTTCCCGCATTTCGACACGTCGCGAACGGCAAGAGACGGTTCAGACGCCAAAGATCCGGTGAGGATTTTGAGCGTCGGCCGGGCGGTCAAGAAAAAGGGCATCGATATTCTCCTGCGTGCGCTCGCCTCGCTGCCGCAGGATATGCATTGGCGCTTCACCCATATCGGCGGCGGCGATGAACTGGGCGGACTGAAGAAACTCGCAGACGAACTCGGCGTCGCCGACAGGATCGTCTGGACCGGGGCCATGGACCAGAAACAGGTGCTGGAGAACTATCGCGAAGCGGACCTCTTCGCTCTAGCCTGCCGCATCACCAGCGATGGCGACCGCGACGGCCTGCCAAATGTGCTGGTCGAGGCCGCGAGCCAGGCGCTGACCTGCATCTCCACCAATATTTCCGGGATACCGGAGTTTTTCGTCAGCGGTCAAAACGGCCTGCTGACGGAACCGGAAAATCCGGCCGCTTTCGCAGAGGCGCTGCGCATGGCCATCACCGATCCGCAATTGCGCCAGCGTCTTGGCAGCGCTGCGGAAGACCGTGTGCGCACCGCCTTCGACCATCGCACCAGCATTATCGAGCTGAAGGCCTTGTTCGAGAAAGAGTGGGAAAAAACGCCATGACCGATACGGAAAAACGCCCCTGCGTCTTCTTCTACGTCCAGCACCTTCTCGGCATCGGCCATATCGCCCGCGCCAGCCGCATTGCCAACGCCCTTCAGGCGAACGGTTTCGATGTCGTGCTGGTCACGGGCGGCACGCCTGTTCCGGGCTTTCCGGGCGAGGGTATCCGCCATGTCGAATTGCCACCCATCGCCGTCAGCGACGGCAGCTTTGCCGGCCTGGTCGACAGCTCCGGCAAACCGGTGGACGACGACTTCAAGAGGCTGAGAACCGATATGCTGATCGGGGCCTATCACGGCGCCAAACCCGATATCGTTATCATTGAAGCCTTCCCGTTCGGCCGCAGGCAGGTGCGTTTCGAATTGCTGCCGCTTCTCGATGAGATAGAAGGCAGCGAACCGCGCCCGCTCGTCATGGCGTCGCTGCGCGATATCTTGCAAGAAAAGACGAAACCGGGACGGGATGAAGAGACCGTGTCGCTGGTTAAGAAACATTTCGATGCGGTGCTCGTCCATGGCGATCCGGATTTTGCCCGGCTGGAAGACACTTTTCCCCTCGCAGGCGAGATCAGGCAGCGCATCGTCTATACCGGCCTCGTCGCTCCTCTTCCGCCGCCGGAACCGGCGGAAAAATTCGATATCGTGGTTTCCGCAGGCGGAGGCGCCGTTGGCGCCGAACTCATCCGGGCTGCTCTCGAGGCTGCCCCTCTACTGGATGGCATCAAGAACTGGTGCCTCGTGACCGGTCCCAACATGCCGCAGGCGGATTTCGATGCAATCTCGGCGCAGGCGGCGGGCAATGTGTCCGTCTTCCGTTTCCGCAAGGATTTCGCAAGTTTGCTCGCCGGCGCACGGCTTTCGATTTCACAGGCCGGTTACAACACCGTCTGCGATATTCTTCAGGCAAAATGCCGCTCGCTTCTGATCCCCTTCGCAGCCGGAGGCGAAACCGAACAGAGCGCCCGCGCCGAACGGCTGGCGCGGCTGGGGCTGGCGTATGTGCTGGAGGAGAAGGATATTTCGGCGCAAGCGATGGCCGATACCATCAAGACGGCATTCTCCCTACCGGCGCCCGGCACGATCGCGCTCGATCTCGATGGCGCGGCCGGAACAGCTAGAGCGCTGCGCCGCCTTTATGATGAGCGGTGAGGATCGTCTTCAACTCGCGAACCGCCGCCTCATCGGTAATCTTGCGCCCTGCGCCGGTGAAACCGAGCTTCGCCACCCTGCTGTCCGGATCATAGGATGGAACGGCGGAACAGGATGCGTGGATTTCCGTTATCGGAAAGCGATCCAGCAATGTCTGAACGCTCTGCGGACGCACCCCGGCGCCGGGCATGATGACGATGCGGCTTGCCGCCGTCTCGGACAGGTGGGCCAGAGCCTCAATCCCTTCAAGCGCCGAACGCGCCCCGCCTGAGGTGAGAATTCTTGAAAACCCCAATGCGATGGCGGCTTCCAGCGCCTCTTCCATGTCAGGCACGACATCGAAAGCCCGGTGCAGCGTAACATCCAGCCCGTCGGCATGACGACGCAGTTCTTCAAGCAAGCCGATATCGAGCGAACCATCGCCACGCGACGCGCCGAGCACCACACCGGAAAGGCCGGCGGCACGCGCCGCGTCGATATCGCGTTTCATCACATCCGCTTCGTCGCGGGTGAAGACAAAATCACCGGCGCGCGGCCTGATCATGACGCTCACCGGCAACCCGCAGGACGCCGCACGCTGCATGAAACCCGCCGAGGGCGTCACACCGCCGCCGGAAAGAGCCGCACAGAGCTCGATCCGATCAGCCCCGCCGCTGACCGCCGCTTCCAGACCGGCGACATCGTCCACGCAAATTTCGAGAATCATCGTAACCTCTTTCATTTGAGTGGCCGTTACCTGCGGCGGCCGTTTCCATCAAGCGCGTAAAGCATATAAACGCCGCCGAGCCCTACGATCGCCCCCAATATGGAGGTTCCCGAATAGCTGGAGACCAGGGTTCCAACGGCAAAAATCAACGCGCCCAGACCAGCGCCGAGGAAGATATTGACGGCGATCAGCGAGCTTCCGAGTCCCGGCCGGTCCGCGATCAGTTCCTGCAGATAGGTAATTGGAATGCTGATGATCGCGGCGGCACCCAGTGCACTGATGACCGTTTGGGCGTAGATATGCCACGGCGCTGAAGCAAGCCCCTGCAGAATGAGATAGATGGCGTAAAGCCCCGCTCCCGCCGCAAGTGTCAGCGTCTGCGGAACCTTCTTCTCGATCCAGCCCCACAGGAGAATGAAGACGATTTCCAGCGCAGCGACGATACCCGCAACAATGCCGATATCCGCCACCGTGCCCTTGGCCTGTCCGGTTATGATGAGCGAGCGCACGGAATCGTTGAGATGCAGCATCGAGCAGATGAGCGCAATCGCGATGATCCGGAGCAGCACCCGCCGCGATCCGATTTCCGCAAGCGAGGCGCGCAGGCCGAACCGCGCTTCGGTATTTGCCGATGCCGGCGTGGCGGCCCGCGGCAGGCAGAAGGCGACAAGCAGAAAGCAGACAAGCGCGCAGATGCCCGAAAACAGGAAAGCCATCAGCATATTGCCGGAATTCACCAGAAAAACACCGACAATGCCCGGCACCAGCACCCAGGAAAGCGAGATGGTTGCCCGCATGATCGAATTCACCGCGATCATCTCACCCGTCGAAAGGTTGCGCGCATCGGCGCGCACATGGGCGAAGATCAACGAATTCATCGCTCCGAAAATCGGCAGAAGCACCAGCTTCGCGGCGACGAAGGCGG
This sequence comes from Agrobacterium sp. 22-209-1, assembly GCF_053522485.1. Classification (NCBI taxonomy): domain Bacteria; kingdom Pseudomonadati; phylum Pseudomonadota; class Alphaproteobacteria; order Hyphomicrobiales; family Rhizobiaceae; genus Agrobacterium; species Agrobacterium sp. 22-209-1. The sequence continues at coordinate 326,153 of NZ_JBNWCH010000005.1, read as the reverse complement.
TAGTGTTGCCGGCCAGATAGACCAGCAGATAACCGCTGACGCCGAAGAGCGCGATATAGAGCATTGGCTTGCGATATTCACCCAGCCTGTCTGCGACGATGCCCATCAACACGCTGGCGCTGACATTGATGACGGCAGCAAACAGCATCAGCAGCGAATAGACGCTGTTGCTCAGTCCTATTTCGCGAATGCCGATAACCGCCTGATAGGGGGCGGTCGCCGCATTCGAAAACCCGAAGAACAGGATGGCGAGCGCCCCGATGCGGATCGACGGATTGTTGATGACGATGGAAAGAGCCGACGGCATGGATATTCGCCTGAGATGATCCGGCAGGGCCGGATCGCTGGGTAAAGCTACCGGACCGCTGTCATCGCCAGCGGGCCGAAAGGATGGGCTGAGGGGTATAATCGAAATGCGGCTTCCATGGGTACAAATCGCCGTCCCGGCGGCGATTGGGAAGATTTTCGATATCCTGATTGATGACCCCTTCCGTCAGCGCCATGAGGTTGGGATTGGCGATAGGCGCAAGCTCCGGCGAAAGATAACCGGACTTGACGACCAGTAACCGCACCTCCTTTGGATTAAAGCCGAGACGAGTGAAATCGGAGATCATGTGATAAGGCCTGCGCCGCGCCGCCAGAATGACCGTGACGCCGCCGATGGCGACCACTGCCTGACGCTGGTCAGCAGCACCTGGGTCGTCCAATTTCACAACACGGGCCGCGACGGTCACGGACTGGCTCTGCGGATCGAGACTGCCGCCGATCTTCAGGGAAAGGCTCGCACCTTCGCCGGCCGCAAAACAGGCTTCGACCGCCGGCCTGTCGGTGATGCCGCCCAGCAGCGCACCCTGCCAGTTGCGCGCAATCAGCGCGGCCAGAACATCGGCGCGATCGCCAACCCCACCACCGGTCGGGTTGTCGCCGGAGTCGGCAAGAATGATCGGTCGGCTGGTCGTCTTTTCCGCAATATCCATGATGGCGTCGAGCGGCTCCGTCACAGGCCCGAAACGAAAATCCTGCCGGGCATTCCAGTAGGATTGCGCAATCTCGGCCGCGACCGCCTGTGCGGCCGCTTTGTCCGTTCCCGTCACCACGGCGCAGGCCGTCGCCCGGGGTTCGTCCGCCCAGACGTAGCCGATCATGAAATTCGCATCCCATATGCCGGACCGCGCATCGTAATCAGGCAGCACGGCATAGAGGCTTTTGGCGGGTTCATCCTCCGTGGAGGTTTTTTCACCCGGCAGCAGAACAGGGATTTTCGCCCAGGTCACGCCGGGTCTTTCTCCCGACTTCAGAGCCTTGAGCAACATCGTCCATGCCCGCACCATCGTCTCGCGCACATCGATATGCGGCGCGGTTCGGTAGCCGGCAAAGATATCCAACTGATCGATAATCGTCTGGCTGACATTGCCATGCAGATCATAACTCGCGGCGACCACGACATCCGGCCCGACGACGGCGCGGGCGCTTGAAATCCAGTCACCTTCCGCATCGTCCATGCCTTCGACATTCATCGCACCGTGCATGGCGAGATAAAGCCCGTCCAGCGGCAACGACGCCTTCAGGCGTTCGAGGAACTCCCGCTTGAAAGCGTCATAGGCCACGCGTGACACCGGACCACCCGGCACCGCCCGCGCATGCAGAAGCGGCAACACGTCCGCCCCGCCTTCTCCGAGGAAACTGAAATACTCAGCCTCCAGCATTTCGGCGCCGCGAAAGACGCGAAAATCCTGCTCGCCCATCAGCACCGGCGAGTAGGTGCTGCATTCGGTATGAATTCCACCCACGGCAATACGCATGTCGGTTTCCCCTCAATAAACCGGGTTCAAGGGGACGATGGCCGCAAAACGCAACCAGTCCTTTTGCGCCCTTGGCGTCCACGCCGCCTCGGCAATCGCTGGCAGACGGGGGAAAACCAGATGGTTGAAATAGGCGCGATTGAGGAAATGTTCGGACCAGATGCAAGCCTGAACGCCCTTCATCCGCTCCTTCAACTCCTCGGGAAATTCGCCAACGGCTTCATAGGCATAAGTATGCGAAGGCGGAACGGTGCCGGCCCAGCTCGCCCCCGGCTCCTGCCAGGCTTCATCCTGCACCATGTCGAGATAATAGGCCTGACCCGGGGTCATCACCACGTCGTAGCCCTGCTTTGCAAGCTCACGGCCGACTTCCGGCTTCTGCCATGCCATCAACAATGTTCCGGCCGGATCGACGCCACCACCATGGGAAACTTCGTCCCAGCCGGCAAGCTGGCGGCCGCGCTCATGCAGCATGCCCTGTATGCGCTTCATGAAATAGGACTGAATGCCGAAGGTGCCGTCGAGCCCTTCCTTTTCCATCAGCGCCTTGGCAAGCGGCGAGGCCAGCCACGACCCATCCGCAACCTCATCGCCGCCAATATGGATCAGCCGCGACGGGAACAGCTCCACCATCTCGTCGAATATCTTGCCGAGGAATTCATAGGTCGGCTCTATCGCTGGGTTGAGTGCATTGTTCGGATATCCCTGCACAGAGCGGTAGCTATCCGGCGCTTCCTGCCCATCCGTCAGCTCCGGATAGGCCACGAGAGCCGCCGTGCTGTGGCCGGGAATATCGATTTCCGGCACGATTTCGACGTTCAATGCCGCCGCATGCGCGACAACCATGCGCACCTCATCCTGCGTGTAATAGCCCGACACCGGCTCAGCCCCGTTACCGAGCTGCGGCAGGAGCGGCGCATCCGGGCCGCGCGTGGCGCCGACGGTGGTCAGCAGCGGATAGGCCTTGATTTCGAGCCGCCATGCCTCGTCATCCGTCAGGTGCCAATGGAAGCGGTTCATGCGCAGCCATGCGAGAATATCGATAAGCCGCAGGACATCGCCTGTCGGATAGAATTGCCGCGAAACATCGAGGTGGCAGCCACGCCAACTGTAACGCGGCGCATCGCTGATGGTGCCGGAGGCCGGGAAACGGAATTTCGGATCGATGCGCGCACCATGCAGCAGCTGCGCCAGAACCGTCAGACCATATTGCAGGCCGGCAGCGGCCGAATATTCCACGACAACGGCTTCTTTGGAAAAGCTGAGGCGATAACCTTCCGCTTCCAGTCCGCTATGCTGCTTGAAACGCAGCGGTTTTCCCTCGTGAACCGGCGCGAGGCTGAAAGGCACGTGGCCGACGGCAAAAAGCCGGCGGAACAGCGAAAGCACGGTTTCCACCGCAAGCACTTCTTCTGCGCCCGCATCTTCCGCCGGGAAGAGCGCGACGGGAAAACCCTCACCCGGTTCTGCATCGATTTCAGCGGGCCATGGCTGGATCGAAAAGGGCAGATCGAGCTTGCCCTCCGGAAGCAGCACCGGCGCCGGCTCGCTGTGGCGTCCATCCATCATCAGGTCACCGACATCGACGGCGCGATGTGTGCCATCGGCAAGACTGATATAGGCAGATTTCGCGCCGTCTGTGCGATGTCGGGCGGACCGCAGCAGGCCATCGACGGTGAAGCACCAGGATTTTCCGGACTCCAGCACAAAACCCGGCGGCGGTGCAAATTCATGGAAATTGGCATTGCGGCGCAGATAAACGGCATTGTCGCACGTAGGTTTGTCTACCGTCCGCGTCAACGACGTGTAGACGATGCGAAAATCCTTCAGCGGCTCGCGGGAAAGATTGACCAGCGTGAAGGTGAAGCCGCCGGATGCGGAGTCTGCGAGCGGATGCCACGAATTTTCAAGACGATACTGTGCGAGCGCCATGATGCTCCCCTTTATTGCGCATTGAACCCGTCAACGGGTTTCGGTCAGTAATGTTCGGATTGCGAAAATGTCCGGGCCAGCGGCGCCTGCCCTGCCGTGAGACCACAATCGACCGGCAGGCACACGCCGCTGATGGCGGCGGCCTGCGGGCCGGCCAGAAAGGCGACGGCATTGGCCACGTCTTCAGGTTTCACGATGCGCTGCAGGGGATACCAATGCTTTGCTTCCTCAAAGACCTGAGGATTGCTTGCAGCCCGCGCTTCCCACGCCTGCGTGCGCACGGTGCCCGGTGCCACGGCGTTGGCGCGAATGCCGAATTTGCCGTATTCGACGGCGATCAGCTTGGTCAGATGGATCAGCCCGGCCTTTGCCGCGCTATAGGCAGGATGCCCGAACACCGCCATGCCATTGACGGAGGTGATATTAACCACCGCCCCCTGAGTTTTCTTCAACGCCTCTTCGAAAGCCCTGAAGCAGAGAAACGGCGCTTCCAGATTGAGCGCATTGTCCTTGCGCCATATATCGGCGGTCGTGTCATGCAGGCTGACCGCCCTTGCGGCGCCCGCATTGTTGACGAGGGTTACAACATCGCCCAGCGCCGCAACCTCGGCGGCCAGCCTTGCAAGGTCCTGCGGGTCGGTGACATCGCAGGTTTTCGCAACGAAGCGGGGATCGGAAAGCGCCGATAGCGCGCTCGAAAGGGCGCCGCGGTCGATATCGACCAACACGACCTTTGCATGGCTTTCAGCGAGCGCCGCGGCAATCGCCCGGCCAATATCACCTGCCGCGCCGGTAACGACAGCGAGCTGGTCTTTCCTGTCCTTCATCTCCTGAAACTCCCTTGAAGCTTTCCGACCCGCCACAAAACGGATCTCAGGCAAAGCAGCCTATGTTGTTTGTCAGCCCGCCTCAGTCACCGAGCAATTGTTTGTCATCCGGATCGCGATGCTCCACCAACTGCTGCTTGATGTGACGTAAAGTCACCATCGATCGTTGCCGTTGATGATAGGCAGCAAGCGTTGCCAGAACATCGACGGCGGCCAGATAGGCGTAGCGCGATGAAGTGGGGCGGAAGATATTGTTCCCCTCGGGCACATTGACGGCCACCACCATGTCGGCGGCCGCGGCAACAGGCGTGTCGCTCTGGGTGAGCGCAATGGTGGTGACCCCCATTTCCCGCGCCAGCTTGAAACACTTCACCAGTTCCATGTTACGGCCGGAAAAGGACGAGCCGATGACGACATCTTCCTTGCGCGCAGCGGCGGTCATCATCAGCTGCATGCTGTGATCGGCGCTGGTCGAAACGCGCAACCCCAGGCGGAACAGCCGGTTCTGGATTTCCGAAGCGATCATCGAGGAATTGCCGCCAGCGCCGAAGGCATAGATCATGCCGCTATTGGCGATCCTGATCGCCGCTTCATCGGCAAGGGCCGGATCGAGCGTCCTGTGCAGCAGGAAAAGCGCTTCCTGCGCCTTGGCGAGCACCTCTTCCGCAACATCGGAGGGTCCCGTGCTGGAGGGTTCGGAGGTGAGATATCGGATACCCACATAGGCCGTCTTGGCGAGGCTGACCTTGAAATCCGAAAAGCTCTGGCACCCCAGCCGGCGGCAGAACCGCGTCACGGTCGGCGGAGACACTTCCGCGCGCGCCGCCAGCTCGATGATCGAGGCATTGACGGCGAATTCGAAGTCCGAAACCAGAATATCGGCAATCCGTCGCTCAGACTGCGAGAATTGTCCCCTGTCTTCCTGTATTCTTGCAAAAATATCCATGTTCACCGGTCTCCGTTCCGCCAAAACTTAAGGCTTGGCCCCGTTTCCGATGCACCCTAAGAAAGCGCGCCCGTCAACCGCATAGATCCGTGAGTCAAGGATGTTTCGTCTTGCTGACGACACCACGCACACCTTTAATTTGAAAATTATTTTCTTTGTTGATTGAGAGATGAGCATATGCCAACAATCAACACCAGAGAAATCTCCAAATCTTGAAAATAATTTCAACACCGGACCGAAACCATGCGTGATCCCTTCAAAAACCCTTTTCCCGAAACAGACAGCGCCCGCCATTCCATCTGGGAGATGCTGGTAACGCGTGACATCGACGCTTTTCTGGCCGCCGACTGGTCGAAGGTCGCGGATGATTTCGTCGAGGACGGCTTTCTCGGCATCAACGCCAACCGGGATGCGAACCCGGACAATTGGCGCTTGTCCTTCCCTTCGCTCAGCGCCTATCGGGACGAGTGGCTGCGGCAGGCGCAGGATTTTCAAACCCAGCAATTCGCAGAGAACCCGCGCGATGCGATCTTTACGACCACCACGCTGGAAGAAATCGAAGTGGAAGGTGAGACCGCGCTGGTGCGCAAGAAGTTCGACGGTGGGCTTCGCAAGGCCGATGGCAGCTTCGACGTCATGAAATGGCAGACGCTCTATTATTGCCGGCTGCATCAGGGACGCTGGAAGATCAGCGGTTTCACCGGCTACATGCCCAACCCCATGCCGTGATCCAGAAGAAATCTTGACAAGCTTTGCATGCCGGGCCGAAAGCCCGGCTTTATTTTTTCGTCTGGAATGAGCAGGAAAATGCTGCTGGAGACGGATCGCCTCAGGAGCAGCCGGGCATGGGGAAACAGAGAACATGGCCCGGCTCCTGCGCCTTATTGGATCAGCTTGAGGACTGAAAGATCGACGCGCCTTTCCAGCGCAACGCCGCTCTCATCAAACAGATGGCAGTCCGAAGCCTTGATACCGGTGACGATGGGCTCATCCACGACCACAGGTGCGGAGCCGGAAAGCAACGCGCAATAATTCTCACCCGTCGGCGCGACACCATAAGCAATGGTATTGACCCCGAGCCGCTCGATCACGCTGGGTGCGACCGTGACATTGAGGTCGGCCGGTTCGAGACCGGTATGTTCCGGGCGGATGCCGAGCGTCAGCTGCGCGCCTTCAAGACCGGCACGGGGTTCCACCGGCACGGTGACCGTCTGTCCATCATAGGCCACCGTCACGCCCTCGGCGCTGACCGATTTGCAGGTGACCTTCAGGAAATTCATTTTCGGATTGCCGATGAAGCCCGCCACGAACAGGTTCGCCGGCTTGTGGTAAAGCTCGAGCGGTGCGCCGACCTGGGCAATTTTACCGGCGTTCAGCACCACGATACGGTCGGCCATGGTCATGGCTTCCACCTGGTCGTGGGTGACATAGATCATCGTCGCCTTCAGCGTCCGGTGAAGATTGGTAAGTTCGATGCGCATGTCGGCGCGAAGGGCAGCGTCGAGGTTGGAAAGCGGCTCGTCGAACAGGAATATTTTCGGCTCGCGAACGATGGCGCGGCCGATCGCCACGCGCTGGCGCTGACCGCCGGACAACATGCCGGGGCGCTGCTGCAGACGCTGGTCGAGCTGGAGGATCTTGGCCACACCCTCGACCTTCTGCCTGATCTTGTCCTCTTCCATCTTTTCGACACGCAGCGGAAAAGCAATGTTTTCAAACACCGTCATGTGCGGATAAAGCGCATAGGACTGGAACACCATGGCGATGCCGCGCTTGACCGGCGGCAAGTCATTGACCTTCACGCCATTGATGACGACGTCGCCGCCGGAAATATCCTCAAGACCGGCGATCATGCGCAGCAATGTGGATTTGCCGCATCCCGAGGGGCCGACAAAAACGACGAACTCGCCATCCCTGATGTCGAGCTGAACGCCCTTGATGACTTCGAAATGTCCATAGTTCTTGCGGACGTTGTTGAGATAAAGCTGACCCAAGACTTGCCTCTCCCGTCAGCGGCCGACATCAGGCCGCGTTCAGAGATGTTCCGAAACAGGGGCAAAGCCACACCGGATCGGGACCGTTGAAAAACAGGGGGAAAAAGCATCCCGGAAGACGCAGGCGTTCCCTCGGCGAAACTTGCCGGATGCGGACGGCTCCCGCCCGCATCCGTGCTCATGAAAGATTATTTATACTGCTCGAGAGCCGAAGCCGCTTTCTTCGCGGCATCTTCCGGTGTTGCCTGGCCCGTGACGACAGACTGCACCATCTCGATCATCGTGTCCTGGAAACCCTTGTAGTCCGTGAAGAGCGGCTCGGGACCGCCATAGGCGATACCGTCGATCAGCGGCTTCCAGAAGGGATCCTTGGCGATGAACTCATCGACCTTCGGCGACGGACGCAGCGGGGTGAGGCCGGCGCCGCCCTGCAATTCGTATTCACCCTGCGGACCAGGAGAGGTGATGAATTTGGCGAATTCGGTCGCCTTTTCTTCCACGCCCGTTCCCTTGAAGATCGCAAGGCTGTCCGTGATGAGCAGCGTGCCGGGACCCTTGGCTTCCGGGCCGAGCGGCAAGGTCGCGATGCCCCAGTTGATCTTGGTTTCCTGCAGGCGCGTGGCCGCACCAGAACCTGCCTGGATCATGCCAACCTTGCCGTCGAGGAAGATGGCGCGAATTTCGTTCTGCTCATAGGCCGTCGGGCCTTCGACGGAATAGGGCGTGATGTCCTTGTAGGCTTTCAGTGCCTCGACAACCTGCGGGCTGTCGACCGTGATCTTGTCGCCGTCGATCACCTTGCCATTATTGGTATAAACCCAGTGCATGAACTGGTGCATGGTGTTGTCAAAGGTCTTGGCGGACAGACCGTAACCGGCAACGCCGGTCTTTTCCTTGATCTGCTTGGCAAAGGCGATTTCTTCGGCCCAGGTCTTCGGCGGCGTTTCAGGATCGAGACCTGCCTGCTTGAACAGGTCCTTGTTCCAGTAGAGCGCCTTGGTCGAGAAGGCGACCGGCACGCCCCACTGCGTATCTTCGAAAGTGACCGTATCGACGATGTTGGGATAATAGCTTTTCTTTTCGTCTTCCGTCATCGGCACCGGAACGATGAGATCGTTCTGCGCGAACTGCTTCAGCGTGCGCGAACCGACATAGGCCATGGCGACCGGCGTGCCGGCAGCGGCGAGCGTGGTCGCCTTATCCTGGCACTGGGCCCAGCCGACGACTTCCGGCACGACCTTCCAGCCTTCGTTTTTGCCTTCCCATTCCTTGATGTACTTCTCATGGATGGGGTCCATCTTGTCGCCGCAATAGATCCAGCTGATCTCCTTGTCGGCGGCGTGCGCCGTCACCGTCGTAAGGGCAGTGGAACCGGCAAATGCGAAAGCGCAAAGCGCCAATCCGTAATGTTTCAGTGCCATAGGTAGTCTCCCGTTTTGGTGGTCGTTCCGGTTGTTGATTATTTCACCGCGCCGGCGGTAAGGCCGCTGACGAGATATCGTTGCATGAAGAAGATCACGACCATCGCCGGCGCAATGCCGACGAAGCTGGCCGCCATCAACTCATTCCAGATGACTTCCTGACGACCGAAATAAGCGAAGAGGCCGATGGGCAGCGGCATATATTCGGTCTTGGAATTGAAGGTGAGCGCGAAGATGAACTGCTGGGCATAGGCGCCGATGAAGGTGGTGATGGAGACCACTGCGATGCCCGGCATCGCCAGCGGCAAGATCACCCGGCGGAAAGTATAGAAATAGCTCGCACCGTCCACATAGGCCGCTTCTTCCAGTTCCCGCGGGATACGCAGCATATAGGTGCGCAAAAGCCAGATGGCGGTGGGGATCAGGAAGGCCGCGCCGGGAATGATCATTGCCAGATAAGTGTTCAGCACACCCATGTTGCGCATCAGCCGGAAAAGCGGGATCAGAAGCACGGCGCCCGAGAACATGTTGATCGCGAGAAATGCGCCAAGCAATTGCCCTCGTCCGCGAAACTTGAAACGGGCGAAAGCATAGGAGGCCGGCACCACCAGAATAAGGACGATAATGGTCGAAATGGTGGAGATGAAGAAGGAGTTGAAAACGTAGCGGGCAAAACCGGGAACGCTGACCCACATGGTCCGGTAGGCCTCGAAGGAACCGTTTTCCGGCCAGAACGTGTAGGGCGATGAGAAAAGCAGACTGAGCGGCTTCAGCGAAACCAGAAATCCTTCCACGAAGGGCGCCAGCACGAAAGTCAGGAATACGGCGATGCCGCAATAAATCCCGACGATTTCATACCACCTGTAGCGGTTGATCATCGCATTCTTGTCAGTCATCGGCTGGCCTCCTGCGAGATGCGGCTGGTGATGCGGAAGTAGAAATAGGTAAAGATCGACAGGAAGATGCAGATCAGCACGGCGCGCGCAGCACCTTCACCGTATTTGTAAGAACCGATCGCCGTCTTGTACGTGTCGATGATCATGGTCGTGGTCTGGCCAGTCGGACCGCCCTGCGTCAGGATCCAGATGATATCGAAGGAATTGAAAGTCGAAATCAGCGAGATCATCGACATGGTAATCATCGCAGGCAGCATGAGTGGCAACGTGATGCGGCGGAAGCGGTAGAGGCGGCTTGCCCCATCTGTCCACGCGGCCTCGTAGAGATCCTGCGGGATGGCCTGAATGGCGGCCAGCAGATAGAGCGTAACCATTGGCACACCGATCCAGACGTCGGTGATGATCGTTGCCCAGAAGGCCGTATTGCCGTAGGCGAGGAACGCGACCGGCCCATCCACCAGACCGATATTCTGGAGCACGCCGGAAATCATGCCGAACTGGCCGTTATACATCCAGCCCCACATGAAGATGCCGATAGCCATCGGCACGATCCATGGCGGCATGGTCAGGAGACGGAAGAGCGCCCGGCCAGGCACGGCCGAATTCAGCAAAACCGCACCCAATGTGCCGATAATCATCTTTATCGAGACGGAAAAGAACGTCCAGATGAAGGTCCGCGTGATGACATCGGCAAAAGTCGCGTTGAAAATCTTCTCGTAGTTGATGAAACCGACCCAGTTCGTCGTTTTTCTAAGCGACGCATCGGTAAAGGACAGGATGAAGGTATCGACGAGCGGATAAGCAACGATAACCGTGATGTATAAAAGCGCCGGCAGAAGAAGAAGCCAGGCGAAGACGACCGCGCTGCGTTTCGCATCCATCGCGCCGCCCCCCTTAAGCCGATTTCGCGGCGGGGGATTTCAGCTGACCGTGCAGTGCAAGATCGTACTCCTCCCATACCGGCTTGAGATCGATCACCTTGCGGCCATGGCGCGCTTCGTCCATGGCAAGCGCCAGAATGCCGGCCTCAATCGCGTCGAGCGCGGAAACCGGCAAGGGCGCGCCCTTGACGATATGGGCGATGACGTCCTCCGCCATCTGCTCGTCCGCACCATAATGCTGTGAGAGCGCGGTTGCCGCAGAATAGGTCTTGGCGACGGTTTTTTCATTGGTCCGGGCATTGTGCACGTTCAGGAAACCGCGCACGAAATCGCCCTCTGCCATGCCCTTGGCGCCGATGACGCAGAAACGGCGGAAATCGTCGGGAACGTTGAGATTGGTATGGAAGGCAAGCGATGCGCCGTTCTCATATTCGACGATGGCCGTCTGGTAATCGATGATGTCGCCGTCGCTGTCAAAAACCTTGTCGGAACCCATCCAGCCGCTCGGCTTGCGATGGTAGACCTCCATATCGTTGATGCCGTCATTCTGCGGCGCGTTTGCCGGCGTGAAGCTCTTGCGTCCGCCAAAGCTCGACACGAAACGCGGCCGCGCACCGACCACGCCATTATAGAGATCGAGGTCGTGGCAGCATTTTTCCAGCATGAACGAGCCGGAGTAATTTTCGTAACGTCGCCAGTCGCGCATGAAGAATGCGCCGTGATAGGGCGGGATATGCTCCGAAGCCTCGATGGAAACGACATCGCCCAGCTTGCCTTCCGCCTGTGCGGCGCGCAGATCGCGGTAGAGCGGGGAATAACGCAAAACGAGACCAACGAGCAGCCGCTCGTGACCATGCTTGTTGAGCAACCGGGCAAGCTCGAGGCTTTCCTCGATGCTGACGACGATGGGTTTTTCCGAGAAGATGGTGCATCCGGCCTCAAGCCCGATACGGATATGCTCCAGATGCATGTGGTTCGGCGAGCCGATCATCAAGAGATCGAATTTTTCGTTTGCGATCAACGCCTCGGGACTATCGTAAGTCTTACCGGCCGAAATGCCCTTTTCCTGCAGGCCCGGCAGGCCCGCCGGCGCGGGATCGACATAACCGACGATCTCGAAATCCTTGTCGATCTCATGAAAAACGTAGCCCAGATAACCGAGACGGAATCCGAGTCCGATAATTCCCACCTTCATGAACTTTGTTCCCTGTTCATTCGTAATTCATTTTCGCAGATGCGACCATTTCTCTGCTGGTCGTCCAGATATCTGCGATAATTTCTTGCCACGATGAAATTAATTTTCACAACGGTCAAGCTAAATTCGATTTCGCAAACGCTGCCGCGAGTCGGAAACCGATTTTCCGGCGCGACGGATGCGAAACGGATCGCCGCCGACCACCGACACAAAAAACAATACCAAAAAAATGCCAATCGTCCAGAGCAATTCCGTTATCGGGAAAATTTTTTTGGTTAATGCGAAAATATCAAGCATTAAGCCTCATTATTCGGCAAAAGATCGAAAAAAACCACCGATTAATCGTACAAATCCAGCAATGGTTCTATTTTGGTATTGCCGATTGCGTGGCATATGATATAGCCAGAGCCGGCCATATCGCCGACCACATGGATCGTGACAGAGGTTATGGATGAACGGGGCAGCGCTTAATCTGGACGACCTGCAATCAGGCGGCGGCCCGCTTTACCTGAAACTGCGCCAGACGATTGAAGACGCCATCAATGGCGGCCGCCTGAAGCACGGCGACGCCTTGCCGCCGGAGCGGGATATCGCCGAAAGCGCCTGCGTCAGCCGCGTCACGGTGCGCAAGGCGGTGGACGATCTCGTCCGCGACGGTCTTCTCGTTCGCCGGCACGGCTCGGGTACTTTCGTCGTCAAGCCCATCACCCGCATGCAGCAGCCCCTGACCAAGCTCACCTCGTTTACCGAGGACATGCGCCGGCGCGGCATGACGGCAAGCACCCGCTGGCTGGACAGGGGCCTGTTCCACCCGACCGGAGACGAGATGATGACGCTCGGCCTTTCCCAATCGGCCATGGTGGCCCGGCTCAAGCGCCTGCGGCTTGCCAATGACCAACCTATCGCGCTCGAAGTCACAAGCCTGCCGGGCGATATTCTGCCTGACCCGCAATTGGTGGAAAACTCGCTTTATCTGGAGCTTGAGAAAAACGGCATTCGCCCGGTGCGCGCCATTCAGCGCATCTCCGCCCGTAACCTTACCGATGAGGAAACATTACTGCTTGGGGTTCCGCCGGGCTCGGCAGCGCTTTCCGTTCAGCGAATGGCCTATCTGGAAAGCGGGCGCCTCATGGAAATATCCCGCGCGCTGTACCGCAGCGACGCCTATGACCTCGTCGCCGAACTGACGATGGGGCCCGAGTGACAAATCTCTTGATCAAGGACACGAAACGATGACAACCCTGATGCGCCAGGAAATCGATGAGATTCCCGATGCAGTCGCTCGCCTGCTGGACAATGCCAATGCCGACTTCCACGAAGCCGGAGGCAGGCTGAAGGCCCGTGACCCGGCCGTTATCGTCACCATTGCACGCGGCTCCTCCGACCACGCCGCGCATTTTTTGAAATATGCGATCGAATTGCAGACCGGTCTACCGGTCGCGTCGCTCGGCCCCTCGCTCGCCTCGATCTACCAGACGAAGCTGCGGCTGGACCGGGCGGCGGCCTTCGCCGTCTCGCAATCGGGTAAAAGCCCTGACATCGTCGCTCTGTCGGAAAGCGCCCGCAAGGGCGGCGCGCTCACCTTTTCGCTTGTCAATACCCTGCCCTCCCCGCTCGGCGATGCGGCAAATCACGCCATCAATATCCAGGCGGGCCCTGAAAAAGCGGTGGCCGCAACCAAATCCTTCGTCAACTCCATCGTCGCCGGCCTCGCGATCCTTGCCGAATGGACGGAAGACAGCCTGCTCGCCAAAGCCGTCAACGCCCTGCCGCAGAATTTCGCCAAGGCCATCGCGCTCGACTGGAGCCAGATCAGCGAAGCGGTCAGGGGCGAGGAATCGCTCTATATGCTGGGCCGCGGTCCCGCCCTCGCCATCGCAGCGGAAGCCGCGTTGAAATGCAAGGAAACCTGCGAGCTCCACGCAGAGGCCTATTCATCGGCGGAAGTCATGCACGGCCCCGTTTCGCTGGTCGCACCGAAATTTCCCGTCATCGCCTTTGCCGCACGTGACCGCGCCGAAACCTCGGTGACGGATATCGCGGCCGGCCTCGCCGGCAAGGGCGCAAGTGTTTTTGTCACCTCCGCAAAGGGCAACCCGGCGAAGTCCCTGCCTTTCGTGGAAACCAATCATCCGCTGACTGACGCCCTGTTGCTGATCGCACCGTTTTACGGCTTCATTGAGCAATTGTCGCGTGCCCGCGGCTTCAACCCGGATGCGCCGGTGGCGTTGAAAAAGGTGACGGAAACCCAATGAGCAGCAGCAAGGCATTTGTCGGCGCCCGTATTTTCGATGGCGTCGCGTGGCACGAAGGCAAAGCGCTCGTGACCGGTGATGGCCACGTTGCCGACATCGTCGACCGCGTATCCGTGCCCGCAAACGCCGACATCTTCGACGCGGAAGGACTGTTCATTGCGCCGGGCTTCATCGACTTGCAGGTCAACGGCGGCGGCGGCGTGATGTTCAACAACGAGCCGGATGTGGAAGGCATTGCCCGCATCTGCTCGGCCCATGCGCAATTCGGCACTACGGCGCTGATGGTCACCCTCATAACAGACAGACCGGATATCACAGCCAAAGCCGCCGAAGCAGGCATCGCCGCGCACGAAGCAGGGGTGCCCGGCTTTCTCGGCCTGCATTTCGAAGGGCCGCATCTTTCTGTCGCACGCAAGGGCACCCATGACCCGGCGCTGATCCGAAAGATGGAAACGGCCGATCTTGCTGTTCTGACGGGCTGCAAGGCGAAGCTTCCTTTTGTGCTGACAACCATCGCCCCGGAAAACGTAACCGAGACGCAGGTCGCAGCGCTGCACAAAGCCGGCATCGTCGTCAGCCTCGGCCATACCGATGTGGGCCTCAGCGTCGCGACGGCCTATGCCGAGGCCGGCGCATCCATGGTGACACATCTCTTCAACGCTATGAGCCCGCTCGGCCATCGCGAGCCGGGACTGGTGGGCGCGGCACTTTCGAACGGCAAGCTGGATTGCGGGCTGATCGCCGATGGTTTCCATGTCGATCCCGCAGCGATCGGCATTGCGCTTCGCGCCAAGAATGGTCCCGGCCGCATTTTCCTCGTCACCGACGCCATGTCTACTATCGGAACGGATGATGACGGTTTCGAACTGAACGGCAGGCGTGTCTATCGCAACGGCGGCCGGCTGACGCTGGCCGACGGCACGCTGGCGGGGGCGGATATCGATATGCTTTCCTGCATTCGTTTCATGCATGAAAAGCTGGCGACACCGCTGGAAGAGGCCTTGAGAATGGCGTCTGCCTATCCCGCCGAGGCGGTCGGCGCTTCCGGAAAGGGTAAGCTCCTGTCCGGATTCGATGCGGATTTCGTCATGCTGACACCCGACCTTCAGATGCATTCGACATGGATCGGCGCAGAAAAAATCCACGATGCCACCCGTTCCGGAGCCTGAATCATGATCGTTTGTTTCGATATAGGCGGAACGACCATCAAGGGCGCGATTGCCTACGCTCCCGACGATATTCGGCCCGTGCCGCGCATCCCGACGCCCAAGACCAGTTTCGAAGACTTCGCCGCCGGCCTGAAATCCATCATCGACAATAGCGGCGGCACACCCGCCTGCGTGTCGCTGTCGATTGCCGGCGTCATCGACCCCGATACCGGCAAGGCCACTGTCGCCAATATTCAGAGCATCCATGGCAGGGTCCTGAAGGACGAGCTGGAAAAGGCGCTGAACCTTCCCGTCATCGTATCGAACGATGCGGATTGCTTCGTGATCGCTGAATCGGAAATCGGTTCCGGACGGGGTCATCGCGTGGTCTTCGGCGTCATCCTCGGAACGGGTGTCGGCGGCGGCCTGGTGATCGACGGCAAGCTCATCAACAGCCACGGCGGTTTCGCCGGCGAATGGGGCCATGGGCCGGTGGCCGCGACATTGGCCGGAAATCCGCCGGTTTCGCTGCCGCGTTTCGAATGCGGTTGCGGGCTTACCGGCTGCGTCGACGCAATCGGCAGCGCCCGTGGCATGGAAAAACTGCATTCGCATCTTCACCGGCAGGCGATGACCAGCGAGGACATCATTGCGGCCTGGCAGGCGGGCGATGCGAAGGCCGCAAGAACCATCGATGTCCTTATCGATATTCTCGCCTCGCCTCTGGCAATGGTGATCAACGTTACCGGCGCAACCATAGTGCCGGTCGGCGGCGGACTTTCCAATTCGAAAGCGCTTCTGGCCGCTCTGGACGAGGTGGTAAGGAGCCGCATTCTGAGGCGCTTCGACCGCCCTCTGGTCGTGCCCGCCATCTGCCGCATCGAGCCGGGGCTGATCGGATCCGCCGTTATCGGGCTGAAACATGAGAAAGAAGCCGAAGGCACTGCCTGAGCGGCGTCACATCGTCTCGATCTTTTCCCGGCGAAAACCCAGCCCTACCAGCCGGCCGGTCAGATGGGAAAGGAGCGGAAACCGCATGATGGCCAGCACAAAAGCTGGCGGTCCTTTCGGTTTTTCCGCATCCGCCCGTCCCTTCTTGCGGCCGATACGCATCATGCGCTGCAGAAATTGCGTGGCCTTGGTCGGGAAGGATCGCCGCTTTTCAATTGCGGCAAGATCCTCGTCGGTAACGGCGCGGCCGGATACGAGCACCGGCACCAATATATTGGCCGCCGCAACCGCATCCTGAATAGCCAGATTAATGCCGACACCGCCGACGGGGGACATGGCATGGGCCGCGTCACCAATGCAGATCAGACCCGGTTTCCACCAGCGCTTCAGCCGGTCGATACGGACGGTGAGGAGATGCACATCGTCCCAGCTCTTGAGCTCATCGAGCCTTTCGCGTGGGAAAGGGCAGATTTCCGCGACCCTGTCCCTGAAGGCTTCAATTCCCTGCAGCTTTATGTCGGCGAAAAATCCCTTTCGCACCACATAGCCGCATTGCCAGTAATCACCCCGGTTGATCATGACGAAACCCTGCCGCGAGCCGGCATGCCCCATGGTTTCCGTCGGATCGTCGGGCTGTTTGGAAAGGCGCATCCACAGCACCTCCGTCGGAATGCCGAAGCGCTGCACTTCCAACCCCGCCGCCTCACGGACGGTGGAGTTGCGCCCATCCGCCCCCACCACCAGATCGGCTTCGATCTCGATGATGCCTTCAGGTGTGCTGACCGCGAGACCCCCGACATGCTCGCCGCTCTCGATCAGTCCGGTCACCGGCGCATTCATCAGCAATCGGAAATTTTCGTATTGCCCCGCCTTGCCGACGATGAAATTGAGAAAATCCCATTGCGGCATAAAGGCGATGAAGCGGTGGCGGACCGGCAGGCGGGAAAAATCCGCGATCGTGATACGCTCGCCGCCGATAACCGCATTCAGTCTTGGCGCGCGCGTATGAGGCAGGCTCAGGAACTCATCGATGAAACCGAGTTGCTCCATCAATTCAAGCGTTGAAGGGTGGATGGTGTCGCCGCGAAAATCGCGGAGAAAATCTCCATGTTTCTCAACGACGACAACATCTATACCGCTGCGCGCAAGCAGCAGGCCAAGCATCAAGCCCGCCGGCCCGCCGCCAGCCACGGCGACTGATGTACGGATATGCTGAACGGACTTGCCGTCATTTTCCGGAGCGTTTGTCGCTTCCTCCATCACCTTCCCCCTTACATCCTGCTTGAGGTCCTTATCGTGTATCCGCCGTCGGGAGGTTTGCATTCTTCGGCTGCGGCCAGCCATGCGCATCGAATCGGAACAGCATTTCGGACCGGGCAAAGATAAAGGCGAAGGCCATGGCCGTCCACATGCCGAGCAACAGCCCGGCGGCGACATCGCTTGGATAATGTGCGCCGACGATGACACGCGAAACACCGATGACAAGCGCAAGCAGGAGAAACACCCAGCGGAAGCGCGGCATCAACATGGCGAAAGCGCCGAAAAACACCCCGGCGGCGGTCGAATGGCCTGAGGGGAAACTTTCATAGAGATTGTCGCCGGTAAATGGAGTGAGGCTATAGGCGCCCATTTCAAGGAGAAGCTCCGGCCTTGCCCGCCCGATCAGGAATTTCAGCGTATGGACGAGAATGCTCGCCGTTCCGATCGTCAGGAAGAAATAAGCCAGAAGCCGCCATGCCGTCCTCAGCCGTCCATTGTAGGTCTGCGCCTTTAAAACCCGTGCGGCGACATAGGCCAATATCGCCAGAAGGCCGGTGGAATAGAGCATCCAGCGGAAGGTTCCGAAATCGGTAATCGCGCGGTTAAAGGAAACCACTCCGCCCGGCAGGGCCTGCGCACTTTCGGAAAGACGCGGATCAAAAGGAATGAAGGCAAGGACCAGCACAAGGCTTGCCGCAAAGACCCACCCGCTGGAAACCAGAAAACGTCGCATCGATATCCTCTCATTGTTTTTCTTGCATATGGCTTTGCCTTCCGCAAAAACAATAGCCTGGGCTTTGTCCTTGTGATGGCTGGTTTTCGCGGGTAGAGGCTAAGGAATGTTGCCTGAAAGTGCATGGCGTTTTCGGGAAAACGACGTGCACCAAGGGGTGCGAACCGGAAACGACCGACGGACTGAAAATGACGAATGCCAGTGACATGCCACGCAAGCTGACAATATTGGGTTCGACCGGTTCGATCGGCGCCAATACGCTGGATGTCGTCCGCCAGCTGGGTGGCCGCGACGCGTTCGAGATCACGGCTTTGACCGGCGCGGGCAACGTCGCGCTTCTGGCGGAACAGGCGCGGGAATTCGGCGCGCGGCTGGCGGTCACCGCCGAAGACGACAAATACGAAGCGCTGAAATCGGCCCTTGCCGGCAGCGGCATCGAGGTTGCGGCGGGCAAATCCGGCCTCGAAGAGGCCGCGTCGACGGATGCCGGCTGGGTGATGGCGGCGATTGCCGGAACCCCCGGCCTTGCACCTACTCTTACAGCCGCGCAACGTGGCGCAGACATAGCGCTCGCCAACAAGGAATGCCTGGTTTCGGCTGGCGATGTTTTCCTGCGCACGGTCAAGCAGGGCGGCGGCAGGCTGATCCCGGTCGACAGCGAGCACAGCGCAATCTTCCAGTGCCTGACGGGCGACCATAAGCAGGCCGTGGAACGCATCGTGCTGACCGCATCCGGCGGCCCGTTCCGCACCTGGTCGCGCGAGGAGATGGCCAATGTTACGGCGGATATCGCCCGCGCCCATCCCAACTGGTCGATGGGGCTGAAGGTCTCCATCGGCAGCGCCTCCATGTTCAACAAGGGGCTTGAAATGATCGAGGCGAAATACCTGTTCGATCTCAGGCCCGATCAGGTGGAGGTGATCGTCCATCCGCAGTCGATCATCCATTCAATGGTGGGCTACACCGACGGCTCCTATATCGCCCAGCTCGGCTCTCCAGACATGCGCACCGCTATTTCTTATGCCCTCACCTATCCGCAACGCGGCAATCTAAACGTTGAGCGGCTGGATTTCGCAAAACTCGCGCGGCTCGATTTCGAAGCGCCGGATGAAGCCCGTTTCCCGGCGATTCGTCTGGCCCGCACCGCGCTGGAGCGCGGCGGTTTGCAGGGCGCCGCCCTGAACGCCGCCGAAGAAGCCGCCTTTCACGCCTTCGTTGCGGGCAATATCGGTTTTCTCGATATGGCCGAGATCGTTGAAACGGTCATGGACCGCATGCATGACGGCCGCTCCGCCGCCACGATTGAAGATGTATTCGCAGCGGATAAGGAGGCCCGTCGCCACGCCCGCGAATTGATCGCCACCAAAGAAAAGGCCGCTTAAACGCGGCCCCGATCTACTCTTATCTAAACAGCGGCCTCACGCCACCGCACGCGCCAGCGCACAATGCGACCAAAGCTGATGCAGCGCGCCGACGAGATGCTCGATATCGGCATCGCTATGCAGCGGCGTCGGGGTAATGCGCAGACGTTCGGTCTTGCGCGGCACGGTCGGATAATTGATCGGCTGAACATAGACGCCGTGATTGTCCAGCAGGATATCCGAAATCCATTTGCACTTGGCGGCATCGCCAACCATGACAGGCACGATGTGACTCGGGTTGTCCATATGCGGAATACCGCGTGCATCGAGAAGACCACGCAGCTTGCGCACCCGGTCCTGATGGCGGGCGCGCTCGAAGGGGCTCGCCTTCAGATGTTGGATCGAAGCAATGGCACCGGCAGCAAGGGACGGCGGCAGGGCCGTCGTGAAGATGAAGCCGGAGGCGAAGGAGCGGATGAAGTCGCAGACCGCCGTGGATCCGGCAATATAACCGCCCATTACGCCAAAGGCCTTGCCGAGCGTTCCCTCGATGATCGTCAGGCGATCCATCAGGCCTTCGCGCTCGGCAATGCCGCCGCCGCGCGGGCCGTACATGCCGACAGCGTGAACTTCATCGAGATAGGTCATGGCGCCGTAACGGTCTGCCAGATCGCAGATTTCCTTGATAGGCGCGATATCGCCATCCATCGAATAAACGGATTCGAAGGCGATCAGCTTCGGCGCATTCGGATCGGCGGCCTTAAGCTTGGCTTCGAGATCTTCGAGATCGTTGTGCTTCCAGATCACCCGCTCGCAGCGGCCGTAACGGATGCCTTCGATCATCGATGCATGGTTGAGCGCATCCGAGAAAATGATCAGGCCTGGAATTTTCTGACCGAGCGTGCCGAGGGTGGCCCAGTTGGATACATAACCCGACGTGAAGATCAGCGCCGATTCCTTGCCGTGGAGATCGGCAAGCTCCCGCTCCAGCAGGACGTGATAGTGGTTGGTGCCAGAAATATTCCGGGTGCCTCCCGCACCCGCGCCACAGTGATCGATGGCGGCCTTCATGGCTTCGATGACTTTGGGGTTCTGGCCCATGCCGAGATAGTCGTTAGAGCACCAGACAGTAACGTCCTTGCGTTCGCCATTGGCGTTGTACCGTGTGGCGCGGGGAAAATTGCCCTGCTGGCGCTCGATATCTGCAAAAACGCGATAGCGTCCCTCGGAATGCAGGCTTTGCAGTTCCGTCGTGAAAAATGCCTCGAAGTCCATGCCATGCTCCAGAATTGACCAGATCGTTTTCTGCCTCGTCGCCGGGACCGTCAACCCTTTCGGGCCACATTAACCGCGTCTGCGTCAATTCGCCGTTGTTTTGAACCATTCCAATAAAGCGTTTATAGGCGCCTATGAAAAGCGCAAAATTGATTCACATCAAAAAAGCGGATTTTTGGAACCTTTTTTGCGCCGCGCCGTTGTTTGGGGCACAATCGATTTACGCTCGGAGGAATGCCTGCAAAGAGGAGGCTTCCCTAAACGACATCGAATTGTTAGTTATCTGTGGCGGTCGGAGGTAGCAGTCGCCGCAGATAAATATGGGACGCCTACCGAGCCACAAGAGCTCATTGTAACGTTGGAGAGAGTTTCATGAAAAAGGCAATCATATTTGCGCTGGTCGGCCTGTCGCTCGCAAGCTGCACGCAGACCGAAAAGGGTGCTTCCATCGGTGCCGTTTCCGGTGCGGTCATCGGCGGCGCCGTGACTGGCAACGTTCGTGGTGCGGCAGTAGGCGCAGCAATCGGCGGCGTGGGCGGCGCCCTCATCGGCAATGCTTCCGAACCGGGCTATTGCTATTATCGTGACCAGTACGGTCAGCGTTACACGGCGCGTTGCCGCTAATCGCTTCGCGAAATACCGTTGCACAGAAGCCCCGGTCACCCGGGGCTTTTTGCGTTATGGCAGGCAAAACACAAGCGCAAGGGTCCTCAAAGCAGTTTATTTATGATTAAATTGCACTGTTAACGGACAGGAAACGGGTTAGGGCGACAATAAAGGCTCAACCATAAAGCAGCTTATGCGAAGAACACGAACTAACCCGAAGACAGGTATTGCGTATCGGAAAGCTGGCACCGCGCTTGCGGTCGCCGTGACGTTCGCCCTGTATCCGGCGTTTACCCGTGATGCATTTGCCTTCAAACTGTTTGGCATGCGCCTCTGGGGTTCGGAAGAACCGGAAGTGGAGGTTATAAACCCTGTCAAATTCACCGTCACGCTTGATGCCGCGGACGCCGATAAGTCCCTGAAAAACAGCCTGGAAAACAGCTCGCTCCTCCTGGCTGACAAGGACAAGCCCACCTCCGGCGATCTCGGACTTCTGATAAAGGCAAGAGACGACAGGGACAGGCTGATCGCGGCGCTTTATGAAAACGCCCGTTATGGCGGCATCGTCAATGTTACCGTCGCCGGCAAGGATGTGGATAGCCTGCCGCCCAATCCTGTGTTCGATCATTCCGCTCCCGTACCCGTGGTGATCACGGTTTCGCCCGGCCCGGTTTTCAAACTTGGAAATGTACGGCTGGAAGGCGATGTGACCGGCCGTAACCTTGAGGAATACGGCCTGATAGCCGGGGGTGACGCCGGTTCTCTCGCCATCATCCGCGCCGGCAACAAGCTGATCGATGACCTGAAGGCCGAAGGCCGTCCGCTTGCGAAGCTGACGAAACGCGAGGCCGTCGCCAACCACGCGACGAACACGGTGGACATTACCATGGCGGCTGAAGGCGGTCCCGTGGCACCCCTCGGCACGGTCACCGTCACGGGTGAAAAAACCGTCGACGGCGATTTCATCCGCCGTTATTCGCGCCTCAATGGCGGCGAACCCTATTCGCCGGAAAAACTGCGCAAGGCCGCCGACCGGCTGCGGCAGCTCGGCGTCTTTTCCAGCCTGACGATCAAGGAAGCGGGAACACTGGCGCGCGACGGCACCATTCCGCTGACCATCGAGGTTTCTGAAGGAAAGCACCGCTATTTCGGCGTCGGCGCACAATACTCAACCACGGAAGGCATCGGCCTTCAGGGTTATTGGGGCCACCGGAACCTGTTCGGACAGGCGGAATCGCTGCGTATCGAAGGTTCGGTTTCGCGCATCGCCGAAGCATCGAGCGTCGATGGCATGGATTATTCGGCGGGCATTACTTTCACCAAGCCCGGCATGTTCAATCCGCGAACCACCTTCAAGACCAGCCTGATTGCCAAGACCGAACACCCCGATACATACGACGCCAAGACAGTGACGGGCACAGCCGGTTTCGCCTACGAGCTCAACGATACCGATACAGCCGCAGCCGGCCTTGAGGTGCAATGGGCCGATACGGAAGACGCATTTGGCAAAAACGAATACCTCACCACCTCCATCCCGCTGGAATTCGTTCGTGATACACGCGACGACAAGCTCAACCCCACCGAAGGCTTCCGTGCCTCGCTGGCCGCCAAGCCTAGCTATGAAGCGCTGAACGGCACCTTCTTTTCCTCGTTCGAAGGCTCCATCTCGGGCTACAAGGGGATTGGCGCCGAAGACCGGCTGATCATGGCCGGAAAGCTTTCCGGCGGCGTGCTCGTCGGCGGCAGCGATCTGCAGGACATTCCCACCACAAGGCGCTTTTATGCCGGTGGCGGCGGATCGGTGCGCGGCTACAGCTATCAGGAAATATCGCCGTATAATGCCGCTGGCGACGCGACCGGCGGCCGCTCCTATGTCGTCGGCTCCATTGAGGCCCGCATCACGGTCACCGATACAATCGGCATCGTGCCATTCATCGACGCCGGCGTGGTTTCGGATGAGGTGACCCCTGATTTTTCCGATATCCGGGCTGGCGCCGGTATTGGCCTGCGTTACGCGACGCCCTTCGGGCCTCTGCGTCTTGATGTCGCCATGCCGCTCGACAAATATGACGGCGGCAACAGTTTCGGCATTTATGCTGGCATCGGTCAGTCTTTTTAAACGCCGCAGTCGAACACCCTTACAACAGAGTGTAGATTATCCTTTATGAAAACGTTGATTCGATTGCTGAAATGGCTGGGCTACGCTGCTTTATGCGGCGTGGTGCTGGTGTTGCTTGCGGTTCTGTTCGTCGGTTTCACGCCGATGGGCGCGAGAATTGCCGCAAAGCAGATTTCATCGCTCGTTTCCACACCCGATCAGGTAATCGATATTTCTCCCCCGAGCGGCCTTTTGACCGGCCGCCTGCGGCTCGACAATGTCACTCTTTCAGACCGGCAGGGACCCTATGCGCGCGTGAACCAGATCGCCGTCGACTGGTCGCCGCTTTCGCTGCTTGCCGGCACCTTCCATGCCGACCGCGTCTCGGCCGGATCGATCGATGTCGAGCGCAAACCGCTTGCGGCGGAGCAGACATCGACCAAAAGCTCCGGTAACTCCTCGTTGCCGATCGAAATCGCCGTAGACAATTTCAGTCTTCCCGATATCAGCCTTGGCACGCCGCTTCTCGGCCGTCCCTTCGACCTGAACGCGGAAGGCAGTTTGACGGCTGCGCAGGACGATATGCGGCTATCGCTCACCGCCCATCGGCTCAATGCGCCGGATGCGGAGGTGAATGCCGACATCGCCTTCCTTCCGAATGAAAACGTTCTGAAGCTGAAAGCGGAGATGAAGGAGCCCGAAGGCGGTCTTCTCGCCACGCTGCTTTCGCTTCCCGGAACACCTGCGGTGGCGATAGAGCTCAACGGCGAAGGCCCGCTTTCCAACTGGACAGGAACGCTGCGCGGCAATGTCGCCGGCAACCAAGTCGTCAACGTCACCGGCCGCCATCTTCTTGCTGATGATGGCACCCGCCGTATCGGAATTGCAGGCGGTGGTCAGCCCGATCTGCTTCTGCCTCCGGCCTTCCGACAGCTTTTTGCCGGCGAGACAAAGCTCGACGCAAACGCCGCGCTTTCCCCGCAGGGCCGCATCGAAATCGGCAGCAGCACGCTGGAGACCGGCACCCTGCTGTTGACGGCGTCAGGCACGGTCGATCCGAACGGTCAGAACGATCTCGCCGCCAATCTCATCGGCACCGCCGGCCCCGTGGATTTTCGCTGGCCGCTGGAGAATGGCGAGGTTCAGGCCCTCATCAACGGCCTCGATCTTTCCCTCAAAGGTGGCGCAGACGCCGCGCATCTCAACACGACGGTATCGTTGCGCAGCCTTTCCCTGCCGCAAGGCAGGCTCGATGACGTCAAGCTGACGGCCGAGAGCGCCGATCTCAACATCGCCAACCGCAGCGGCACGATCGCGACGGTCCTGTCCGTGGCGCAATCCTCCTTCGTCAGCCCCGATATCGACCGGCTGGTGCGGGCGCCCCTCACCGTCAAGGCGCCGCTCAGCCTCACCTCTTCCGCCATAGGCTTTGATGGCGCGACGCTGGAAAGCGCCAGTGTCGGCGGAACGCTGAGCGGCAGTTTCGATCTCGCCGGCAATCGCCTGACCTCCAGTGTGCAGCTCTTCGCGCTGCCCGCCACCCTTCCACCGGTTCTCGCGGAAAAGTTCGACACCACCATCGCCCTCCAGGGCGATGTCGACGTGACCATCGGCGGACGCACCAGCCTTGAAAACCTCGTCGTCAAGTCGGGAACGATCGAAGCAACCGGCAATGTCGGCCTCGAAAACGATACATTGAGCGCCAGCCTGACGGGTAAATTTCCCGCTCTTGAAAAACTAACGCCACAGGCGAAGGGCGTCGCCGATTTTGCAATCGAGGCCAGCGGCGCGCTGGCAGCACCGGATTTCAACGTCACTCTGAGTTCCGAAAGCGCAATTCTTGCCGGACGAACACTCGAATCGCTGAAGGTCAATGCAACGGGCAAGGCCGATCCCGCCGCGCCTCAGGCAAAGCTCACCGCCAGCGGCAGTCTCGACCGACAGAAGATCGACGCCAATGCCGATGTGGTGCAGACCGAAAACGGCACGGCTATCCCCGAGCTGCACGTGGCAGTGGGACGGAATATCTTGAACGGACAGCTGCAATTCTCGCAGCAATTCCTGCCATCGGGCAATCTCTCCTTCAATTTCCCCGACCTTGCCCTTCTCGCCGCCCTCGCCGCGCAGCAGGCGGACGGCGATATTGCTGGCGATATCGCCCTGAGCAACGCCAATGGCCGGATTGCCGCAACGATCAAGGCCAATGGCGGCAGCATCCGTCAGGGCACAACAACGATCTCCAAGCTCGCCGCCGATATTTCCATCGATGACCTTCAGGCTCTCGCCATCAATGGCAAGGTCAGCGCCGATAGCGTCAATGCCGGCGCCGCCGCTATATCAGGCCTGAATGCCACCATCGGCCATTCCGGCACCACGACGCAGTTCGACGTCAACGGCCGTTACGACAACGCGCCACTGGTGGTGAAGGGCAGCGCCGAGACCGGCGGATCGCCGATGACGGTGCGCGTCGACGCCTTTTCGGCCGCCCCCAAGGGCATTGCGGTTCGCCTTGAAAAACCGAGCACCATCGCCATCCAGAACGGCACGGCCCGCATCTCCGATCTGACCGTCATCACGGGTGAAGGACGCGTCGAGGTCAACGGCACCGCCGGGTCGACGCTCGACATCAATGCCGATATCCGTTCGCTGCCCGCCAGTCTCGCAAATGCCTTCGCCGCCGGGCTGGATGCGGCAGGCAGCATCTCCGGCACGGTGACGGCCAAGGGAGAAGCATCGAACCCCGCGGTCGAATACAATCTGAACTGGACCAATGCCGAGGTCGCGCAGACACGCGCAGCAGGGCTCGCTGCGCTCGGCATCAAGGCGAACGGTCGTTTCGCCCGCGGCACCTTGCAGATCGACACCAATGTATCCGGCCAGGGCGGCATGTCGCTTTCCGGCGGCGGCTCGCTCGGCATCGCCGGCAATCGTCCGCTTTCCATGGCGTTTTCCGGCAGGCTGCCCTTCTCCGCCGTCGCAGCACAGACGGCAGCGCAGGGTCTTGACGTCAACGGCACGGCCGCCATCGACGTGAAGATCTCCGGTAGCGCTTCCGCACCCGTCGTTACCGGCAGCATTACCACCGATGGCACGCGCCTGACAGACGTGCGGCGGAACCTGACCATCAACGATCTGGGCGCCACCATCACCTTCGACCGCGACCGCGCCGTTATTTCGCGACTAACGGGCAAGCTGGCGGGCGGCGGCACGATCTCGGGAACCGGCAGCGTCGGCATAGCCGGTGGCTCAGGTTTCCCCGGCGATATATCGATTACTCTTAATCGTGCCGGTTATAATGACGGCACGCTGGTGACAACGGTGGTAAGCGGCACGCTGACGTTGAAAGGCCCGCTGCTGAATTCCCCCGTACTGGGCGGCAACCTGACACTGGACAGAAGCGCCATCACCATTCCGGAAAAACTTCCGGCCTCGCTGACGGAAATCGATGTCAAGCACAAGAACGCCCCCCCGAAGGTACGCGCTCAGGCCAAGGCGCTCGGAGCCGATCAGGGCGGCAGCGGCAGTTCGTCCACCATCAATCTCGATTTGCAGGTGAACGCACCGAGCGGTATCTTCGTGCGCGGACGCGGTATTGATGCGGAACTGACCGGCAGTCTGACCATCCGTGGTACGGCAGCCGTTCCTGTCATCTCGGGCGGCTTTGAAATGCGTCGCGGCCGGTTGGAAATCCTCACCCGCCGCCTCGATTTCACGACCGGCAATATCACCTTCGGCGGGGGCCTCGTTCCGGTTCTCGATATGAAGGCAGACTCGACGGTGGGGTCGACCACGGTCACTGTGTCGGTGTCCGGCAACGCCAATGATCCGGCCTTTGCTTTCTCCTCCGCGCCCGCCCTGCCGCAGGATGAAGTTATGGCGCAACTGATTTTCGGCCAGTCCATGTCGAAACTCTCGGCTTTGCAGATCGCAAGGCTGGCCGATGCAGCCGCACAGTTGGCCGGCGGACGTTCCACTTCGCTGTTTGACAAGCTCAGAAGCAATCTCGGTGTCGACGACCTCGATATTTCGACCGATTCCGAAGGGCAGGCCCGCGTTTCCGCCGGTAAATATCTCAACGAAAGAACGTATCTCGAGCTGCAGCAAAGCGGCGAATCCGGCGCAAAAGCCATCATCAACCTCGATGTCGGGCGGGGCGTGAAGCTGCGCGGAGAAGCGGGCGGCAATGGCGAAGGCGCAGCCGGCATATTTTACGAGAAGGAGTATTAGCATTTCCACTAAGAGGGCGTAACGATTTGACGCCCGGACAATGCGCAAAATATTCTAGGGTCGCTTCGCATTTAGGTTTGCGAAACCATCTCATGCTACGAATCATCCATTGAAGACGGAAATATTGTTTCCGGCTGTTCAGGCACCAGGCAGAACGCCGAATCCGCATATGCAAGTGTCGGTGCACTTGCGCCGGCCTCCACAGCGAGCATTGGGAAGAATTCTGATGGCAATGATTAACTCTACCAATTTTGGCGGTGAGACGCTCGAGATCATCGCATTCCGCCTGCATGATCAGGAATTCTGCGTGAAGACGACGACCATACGCGAAATTCGCGGCTGGGCTCCTTCCACGCCCATTCCCCATGCGCCGAAAGACGTCATCGGCGTCATGAACCTGCGCGGGTCTGTCATTCCGATCATCGATCTGGCTCACAAGCTCGGTATGAAAAGCACCGTCGCCAATGAAAGAAGCGCGATTGTGGTGGCGGAAGTGCACAACATGGTCATCGGCATGCTCGTCGACCGCGTTTCCGACATTTTGACGATCCCGGCAAATCAGGTTCAGCCGGTTCCGGAGATCTCGGCCTCTTTCGACAAGTCCTATTCGGAAGGCATCATCGCCAACGAACACGGCATGATCTGCTTCCTCAATCTTGCGAAAATGTTCAAGGGAACAGAAGCGGAAGATCTCGCGGCCTAATAAGGCTTTTTCGTCTGGCCTCGCCGCACGAAGACTATCTATAAATCCAGGCCGCCGGAGCACCCGCCCGGCGGTTTTGTTTTTCTTCTTTACCTCGTTTCATCAAATAAGAACATTTTAATATTATGGATGTCTAATATTACGGACCCTAGATCAGTGTCGCGCCATTACGCATATAAGGCGAACCCGATACCTGACCGAGGCGGAAAGACGGAAGTGCCTGCCTTGCTGCCTTCGGCGGCAAAACCTGTTCATTGTTCAACATGATTCGATGTGGACCGCATGTCCTGTGCGCCACGCCGCGTTGTGGACCGATTTTGGGGGACGTATAATGCTGGGGTTAGGGAAAAGCGCAGATAACAGAAATATGCTCGACGCGATATCCAGATCGCAGGCGGTCATAGAATTTGATCTCAAGGGTAACATCCTCACCGCGAATAAAAACTTCTGCGCGGCGCTGGGTTATGATCTCACCGAGATCGTCGGCAAGCATCATCGCATCTTCTGCGACAGCGAGCTTGCCGGGTCGCGGGCTTATCAGGAATTCTGGGACTCTCTCGCCCGTGGCGAGTTCCAGGCAAAGGAATATCGCCGTGTCCGCAAGGACGGATCGGTTATCTGGATCGAGGCGTCTTACAACCCGGTTTTCCGTTCGGGCAAACCCTATAAGGTCGTGAAGATCGCCACCGACATCACCGCCAAGAAGATCAGGGCCGTGGACGACGCGGGCAAACTGGAGGCGCTCTCCCGTTCGCAGGCTACAATCGAGTTTTTTCCGGATGGCACCATCATCACCGCAAACCCGAATTTCTGCGCAACGGTGAATTACGACCTCAAGGAAATCGAGGGCAGGCACCACCGCATGTTCTGCGATCCGGACTATGCCGCCTCACCCGCCTACGGTAATTTCTGGCAGCGGCTGGCAGCAGGGGAGTTCATCTCGGATGAATTTGTCCGCTATGGAAAGAACGGCAAGGAAATATGGATACAGGCTGCCTATAATCCGGTGATGGACGAAGCCGGTAAGGTGGTGAAAGTGGTGAAATTCGCCACCGATGTCACGCCCCGCATGAGCGCCATTAGTGTGCTTGCAGATGCTCTGCGGGCGCTGGCCGAAGGCGATCTTGTGCAACGCCTCGACAGCAGCTTCGTACCCAGCATGGAAAAGCTGCGCGCGGATTTCAACGAAGTTGTCGCCAAGCTGCAGGCCACCATGCAGACCATCGCCCATAATGCTTCGACAATCGCCTCAGGCTCCGGGGAAATCCGCATCGCCGCCGATCAGCTTTCGCAGCGCACGGAACAGCAGGCCGCTTCACTCGAAGAGACAGCGGCCGCGCTGGAAGAAATCACCACCACCGTTACCGATGCCAGCCAGCGCGCCGGCGAGGCCGGAAAGCTGGTGTTGCGGACGAGAGAACATGCCGAACATTCCGGAGAAATCGTCCAGCAGGCAATTTCTGCCATGGACGCGATTTCGCGTTCCTCGGGCGAAATCACCAACATCATCGGCGTCATCGACGACATCGCTTTCCAGACCAATCTTCTGGCTCTGAATGCAGGCGTTGAAGCCGCCCGGGCGGGCGAAGCGGGCAAAGGCTTCGCCGTCGTGGCGCAGGAGGTCCGCGAACTCGCGCAGCGATCCGCCGTTGCGGCCAAGGAAATCAAGTCTCTTATCAACACGTCACGCGAACAGGTCGCCAATGGCGTTGATCTGGTGGGCAGAACCGGCGGCGCGCTCAGGGATATCCAGTCCCAAATGAGCGAGATCGACACCAATGTCTCGGCCATCGTTGAAGCTTCCCGCGAACAGTCAAGCGGTCTCAGGGAAATCAATCAGGCCGTCAACATCATGGATCAGGCTACCCAGAAGAACGCCGCCATGGTGGAGGAAACCACTGCCGCCAGCCATGGACTCGCAAATGAGGCGGAAATCCTGCACGAACTGCTGCGGCAGTTCAGAATATCGCATGAGGCATCGGCACTAACCGCCCGCCCGGCCGACAAAAAGCCCGCCCCTGTCACCCGGCTCCCGACACCGCAGCCGCGATACGCCGCCGCGCCAAGGTCTCACGGAAACGCAGCCGCTGAATGGGCGGAATTCTAGGCCCGCTCTGAAGCCAAGGGTCGCCGGGAAACGGCGGCCTCAATCTTTATAGAATGATACGATCCGCCCGGGTGAAGATTTCAAAATCTTCACCCCGCACCAGCGCCACAAGTGTGATACCCGAACTCTGCGCCGTTTCAATGGCAAGCGCAGTGGGCGCGGAGATCGCCGCGAGAATCGGGCTGCCAAGGATAGCTGTCTTCTGGACCATTTCCACCGACAGTCGGCTGGTGACCACCACAATACCCCTATCGGGCGATTGGTCCGCATTAACGACCGCACCTGCGAGCTTGTCGAGCGCATTGTGGCGGCCGACATCTTCGCGGACAGCAAGCAGCCCTTTTTTAGGATTGTAGAAACCCGCGCCGTGAACTGCTCTCGTTTCGCGATTGAGGTTTTGCGCTTCATTCAGCGCTTTCACCGCGGCGACGATGTCATCACCGTCAACGGAGACGTCCACGTCGCTCAATTCCGGTACCACACGAACCGCTTGCTCTATGGATTCGATACCACAAAGACCGCAGCCGACAGGGCCTGCCATATGCCGCCTTCTTGCCCTCAACGCATCCGCATTGGCATCCTGCAAATCCACCTGAACATCGAAGCCCTGCCCCGCCTCGATCACCTCGATGGAACGGATTTCCGCCCTTGTGGATATGATGCCTTCCGTAAGACTGAAACCGACCGCGAAATCGACAAGGTCGGCCGGGCTGGCCATCATCACGGCATGCGTGCTGCCGCCATAGGAAAAGGCAACCGGCACCTCCTCAGGCACCGCCCTTTCGCCCTCCACTATGGCACCTTCGCGCAAAGCGGTTCTTGCAACCCTTCGGTAACTTGCCTTTGCCGACACGCGATCACTCCTCCATGACGAAAATCCGCCTCGTCTCGCTCAAGATACCAAAGCAGCATTTCTTCCCGGTATCACATCTAACCGAAAGCCCGGAAAATCGGAATCGATTTCCCGGATGCACCCGTTGAAGGCGCTACCCTGCCTTATCCATTTTCGGCACTGATGCGATCCCGCCAAGGCCATGCCGAAGCTATGACCAGGCCAACTGACGTTTTCTATGCGAGGCCAGCCATGCTTTGCCTGATATGGTGAGGAAACAGGCCAAAACAAAAAAGCGACCGAAACGGCCGCTTTCTGCTTTAGGTTTTTTGTGGGCAGTCATTCTTTCGAACCCGCCCGGTGCTTTCAAGCAGCGACGAGAACCTCATGCAGGTTCGTCAGTTCGTAAAGATGCTTTTCAAGCTTGGTCAAATGCTCGTGGTGATGATTACCCTCTTCGATTTCGGCCTTGGCCGCATCGATACGCTTCTGCAGCGTGTCGGGAGACATATCATCGGCCGAGACGGCCGATTCGGCGAGAAGCGTGCAGCCGGTCGGCAGAATATCGGCAAAACCACCGAAGACGACGTATTTGTGCGTTTCGCCAGAGGCAAACTTCACAGTCACCAGACCCGGCTTGATCGTGGTCATTGTCGGCGCATGATTGGCCAGAACCGTCATTTCACCCAGCGTAGCCGGAATGACGACTTCCGTAACCGTTTCGGAAACGAGCAGACGCTCCGGGGAAACGAGATCGAATTTGAAACTGTCAGCCATGGCTATTCACTTCTTTTCAATTACGCGGGCGTCGCAGACTTGTCTGTTACAACAAAGGCAAAGCCGTTCCGGTTTCGCCGTCATTGGCTGGAAGGCGCGCGGTTAAACCACGCGCCCGCCAATTCATTATTATGCAGCTTCGCCAGCCAGCTTCTTTGCCTTTTCGATGGCTTCTTCCATCGAACCGACCATGTAGAAGGCAGCTTCCGGCAGATTGTCGTATTCGCCGTTGACGAGGCCCTTGAAGCCCTTGATCGTGTCTTCGAGAGCAACCAGCTTGCCCGGAGAACCGGTGAAGACTTCAGCAACGAAGAACGGCTGCGACAGGAAGCGCTCGATCTTGCGGGCGCGGGCAACCGTCAGCTTGTCTTCTTCCGACAGTTCATCCATGCCGAGGATGGCGATGATGTCCTGAAGAGACTTGTAGCGCTGCAGGGTCGACTGAACCTTACGGGCCACTTCATAGTGCTCTTCGCCGACGATCATTGGGTCCAGCATGCGCGAGGTGGAGTCGAGCGGGTCAACGGCCGGGTAGATGCCCTTTTCAGCGATCGAACGAGACAGAACCGTCGTTGCGTCCAGGTGGGCGAACGAGGTGGCCGGAGCCGGGTCGGTCAAGTCGTCGGCGGGGACGTAAATAGCCTGAACCGAGGTGATCGAACCCTTGGTCGTGGTGGTGATGCGTTCCTGCATCTGACCCATGTCGGTTGCGAGCGTCGGCTGATAACCAACGGCCGAAGGAATACGACCGAGAAGAGCCGACACTTCCGAACCAGCCTGCGTGAAGCGGAAGATGTTGTCCACGAAGAACAGAACGTCCTGACCTTCATCACGGAAGTTCTCAGCGATCGTCAGACCGGTCAGAGCGACGCGAGCGCGGGCGCCCGGCGGTTCGTTCATCTGGCCGTAAACGAGAGCTGCCTTGGAACCTTCGCCGCCGCCAAGCTTGTTGACGTTGGACTCAATCATTTCGTGGTAGAGGTCGTTACCTTCACGGGTACGCTCACCAACGCCGGCGAATACGGAATAACCGCCGTGTGCCTTAGCAACGTTGTTGATAAGTTCCATGATGAGAACGGTCTTGCCAACGCCGGCGCCGCCGAACAGGCCGATCTTACCGCCCTTGGCGTAAGGAGCCAGAAGGTCGACCACCTTGATGCCGGTGACGAGGATCTGTGCTTCGGTCGACTGCTCGACGTAAGCAGGGGCGTCCTGGTGGATAGCGCGCTTGGAAGCGGTCACGATCGGACCAGCTTCGTCAACCGGCTCACCGATAACGTTCATGATGCGGCCGAGTGTTTCCGGACCAACCGGAACCGAGATCGGAGCGCCTGTGTTCGAAACGCTCTGGCCGCGAACAAGACCTTCGGTCGAGTCCATGGCGATCGTGCGAAC
The DNA here is from genome assembly GCF_053522485.1 of Agrobacterium sp. 22-209-1. Classification (NCBI taxonomy): domain Bacteria; kingdom Pseudomonadati; phylum Pseudomonadota; class Alphaproteobacteria; order Hyphomicrobiales; family Rhizobiaceae; genus Agrobacterium; species Agrobacterium sp. 22-209-1. The sequence goes on along the minus strand of NZ_JBNWCH010000005.1, from coordinate 292,531 downwards.
GACGTTTTCACCGAGGTGCTGCGCGACTTCAAGAACCAGGCGGTTGCCGTTGTTCTCGGTTTCGAGCGCGTTCAGGATCGGAGGCAGTTCGCCTTCGAACGCCACGTCGACAACAGCGCCGATAACCTGGGTAACCTTGCCCGCGCCGTTCACCGCTGCGGTTTTCTTGGGGGTAGCTGCCTTAGCCATTATCCTTACCCTCTTTCCTTACCTCAGAGCGCTTCCGCGCCCGAAATGATTTCAATGAGTTCCTTGGTGATCTGAGCCTGACGCTGACGGTTGTAGGACAGCGTCAGCTTGTTGATCATCTCACCGGCATTGCGCGTTGCGTTATCCATCGCGCTCATCTTGGCGCCCATTTCACCGGCAACGTTTTCGAGCAGAGCCCGGAAAACCTGAACCGAAATGTTGCGCGGAATAAGGTCTTCCAGAATAGAAGCCGCATCCGGCTCATATTCATAGACGGCGCTCTGCGTCGCGGCATCCTCTTCCACAACAGGCGTTGCGGCGGGAATGAGCTGCAGGCCGGTCGGGATCTGGCTGATGACGGACTTGAATTCCGAATAGATCAGCGTGCAGACGTCGAACTCACCGGCGTTGAAGAGCGAGATCACCTTCTTGGCGATCTGGTCGGCATTTTCAAAACCGACCTTCTTCACGTCGCGCAGTTCGATGCGCTCGATGATGTTGGCTGCAAATTCGCGACGCAGGGCGTCGTACCCCTTTTTGCCAACCGTGATGATCTTGACCGTCTTGCCTTCCGAAATCAGCTTGCGGGCATGATCGCGGGCAAAACGGGCGATTTGCGAGTTGAAACCGCCGCAAAGACCACGCTCAGCCGTGCAGACGACGAGCAAATGCACATCGTCCTTGCCGGTGCCGGTCATCAGCGCCGGAGCAACGTCCGCCTCGACCGCATTCGCGATGTTGGCAAGAACGGCGCTCATGCGCTGAGAATAAGGCCGGGCGGCCTCCGCAGCTTCCTGGGCGCGCCGAAGCTTCGCCGCGGCGACCATTTTCATCGCCTTGGTAATCTTCTGCGTCGCCTTTACGGAGGCAATGCGGTTTTTCAGATCCTTTAGTGAAGGCATCCGTTATCCGTCCGAGTAAAAGAGCCCTGATTTAAGAGAAAGACTTGGCGAAGTTATCAAGAGCGCCCTTGAGCTTGCCCTTGGTATCGTCGCTGATAGCCTTTTCCGTGCGGATGGTGTCGAGGATCGCCTTGCCTTCCGACCGGAGGTAGGAGAGCAGACCCTGCTCGAACTTGCCGACCTGCGCGACTGCAACCTTGTCAAGGTAACCGTTGACGCCGGCAAAGATCACCGCAACCTGTTCTTCCGTCTTGAGCGGCGAGAACTGCGGCTGCTTCAGAAGTTCGGTCAGGCGTGCACCGCGGTTCAGCAGGCGCTGCGTCGAAGCATCGAGGTCCGAACCGAACTGGGCGAAGGCTGCCATTTCGCGATACTGGGCGAGTTCACCCTTGATCGAACCGGCAACCTGCTTCATCGCCTTGATCTGGGCGGCAGAGCCAACGCGCGAAACCGACAGACCGACGTTAACGGCCGGGCGGATACCCTGATAGAACAGGTCGGTTTCAAGGAAGATCTGGCCGTCGGTGATCGAGATCACGTTGGTCGGAATGAACGCCGAAACGTCGTTACCCTGGGTTTCGATGACCGGCAGAGCCGTCAGCGAGCCAGCGCCCATTTCGTCGGAGAGCTTCGCAGCGCGCTCGAGAAGACGGGAGTGGAGGTAGAAAACGTCGCCCGGATAAGCTTCGCGGCCCGGAGGACGGCGCAGCAGCAGCGACATCTGACGGTAAGCAACAGCCTGCTTGGAAAGGTCGTCGTAACCGATGAGAGCATGCTTGCCGTTGTCACGGAAGTACTCGCCCATGGCGCAACCGGCAAACGGTGCCAGATACTGCATCGGAGCCGGATCGGAAGCGGTGGCGGCGACGATGATCGAGTACTGCAGCGCGCCGCGCTCTTCCAGAACCTTGACGAACTGGGCAACGGTCGAACGCTTCTGACCGATAGCGACGTAGACGCAATAAAGCTTGTCGCCGTCAGGACCATTGTCGTGAATGGCCTTCTGGTTCAGGATCGTGTCGAGAATGATGGCGGTCTTGCCGGTCTGGCGGTCGCCGATGACGAGCTCGCGCTGGCCGCGACCAACCGGGATGAGCGCGTCGATGGCCTTGAGGCCGGTCGACATCGGCTCATGAACCGACTTGCGCGGAATGATGCCGGGAGCCTTGACGTCAACGCGCGAACGCTTGGCGGCATTGATCGGGCCCTTACCGTCGATCGGATTGCCGAGCGCGTCAACGACGCGGCCGAGCAGTTCCGGACCAACGGGAACATCAACGATAGCGCCAGTCCGCTTTACGGTGTCGCCTTCCTTGATGTCACGGTCGGAACCGAAGATAACCACGCCGACATTGTCGGCTTCGAGGTTGAGCGCCATGCCGCGGATGCCGCCCGGAAACTCAACCATTTCGCCGGCCTGAACATTGTCGAGACCGTAAACGCGAGCAATACCGTCACCGACGGAAAGCACCTGGCCGACTTCCGAGACTTCCGCCTCATTGCCGAAATTTTTGATTTGATCTTTCAGAATTGCGGAAATTTCCGCGGCGCGGATATCCATCAGCCAACCTCTTTCAGTGCAAGCTTAAGGGTGGAAAGTTTGGTGCGAAGAGACGTATCGATCTGGCGGGAGCCGACCTTGACGATCAGACCACCGAGGATCGACGGGTCGACGGTAACGGAAATCGTCACATCCTTGCCGGTAACGCTCTTCAGCGCCGCTTTCAGTTCAGTTTCCTGCGCCTCGTCGAGCGCATGTGCCGAGGTGACCTCGGCGGTGATTTCGCCGCGATGGGCGGCAGCGATGGTGCGGTAGGCGCGGATCATGCCGGGAACAGCGAAGAGACGGCGATTATTCGCAACAACCTTGAGGAAATTCAGAGCGAGACCGGAGATACCGGCCTTTTCGCAGATAGCGGCGATTGCCTTGAACTGATCCTCGGCGGAGAACACCGGGCTCGCAACCAGACGCTTCAAATCGTCGCTTTCGTCGAGAAGTGCGCCAAACTTGTCCAGCTCGGCCTGAACCGCTTCGACCGCACCCGCTTCCAAAGCAAGCTCGAAAAGCGACGACGCATACCTTTCCGCTACACCGGATGTTCCATGGGAGGTGTCTGCCACGGGCACTTTTTCCCTGCTAATCGTCCAAGACCATCAGCGATGGGGCTCCACCGCATCAAATTCTTGAAATCGTTTCAATTTCCCCGAAAAAGACCGGAATTCCCCCCTGCCTTTTCCCAATTTCGCGGTCCGTCTAGCATAGGACGCCGGGACTCGCAACACGCGTAATAGCGGAAAGCGCCGTTTGGGCAAGGGGGAATGCGTTTAAATTTTCCGATTTCGCTCAGGATGCGGCGCATCTGCGGCACAAAAGCCAAAAAGCCCGCCTCAGACCAGCCCGAAGACGTAGCTCAACGACAGCGCAGCGAGCAGAAAGTGCACAACCAGAAGTATGAAATTCCGCATGGTTGCGCCGCCATCGGAGAGTATGGAGAGAATGCCGCCAAAGACACTGAGGCCGAAAGCCGCACCAAAGGCGAGATAGACCATGGGCTGCGCGAGAAGCAGGGCGGCGGCGCCGAGACCGAGATAGAACCCGGCAAGCGACGAGCGCGCGAGCGTATAACCATCGTGGCGCTCACCCGCTGGCTGCAGCCCGAAGGCACGCAGCGTAATACCCGGTGCAAACATAAAAAAAAGGCCCATCATGGCCGAAACTACTGCCGCTCCGAAGGCCAGCTGCTCGCCGAACTCGGCGGGAAAATAAAACTCCATCTCGTTCCCCAAATCATCTTTGATTGCCTGCTGTGTTATGACACGGTCATGACAACGGAAAAACGCCCCGTCGGCGAGTTTCAAAGGAAACTTTGCGGGTCGATATCGAGCTGCACATGCACGCTGCCGCGCTCTTTCGGGCCATTGGTCAGAAGCGTTCGCAGAAAAGACTGCATGTCGGAATTGCGACGCCCGTGCACGAGGAGGCGGAAACGGTGGCGTCCGCGGATGAGAGCCAGCGGCGCTTCCGCCGGGCCGAGCAGCATGATGCCCGTAACTTGCGGCGCGGCCGCCCTTAAACCCCGTGCATGGGTTTCGGCCTCTGCACGCGTATCGGCGGAAACGATGATTGAGGCAAGGCGTCCGAAGGGGGGCAGAACAGCCTTTTCCCGCTCCACGATCTCTCTTTCATAGAAAGCCGAAGCATCACCCGAAACGATGGCCTGCATGACCGGATGCTGCGGCTGATAGGTTTGCAGCAAGCCATGGCTCTTCAAACCGGTTCGCCCGGCGCGTCCCGTCACCTGTGAAAGCAGCTGGAAGGTTCGCTCCGCCGCGCGCGGATCGCCATTGGCAAGGCCGAGATCGGCATCGACGATGCCGACAAGCGTCATCAGCGGGAAGTTATGACCCTTGGCGACCAGCTGCGTGCCGATGACGATATCCGCCTCACCTTTAACAATCGCCTCCAGCTCCAGCCGCAACCGCTTGACGCCCATGAGATCGGAGGAGAGCACGATGGTGCGGGCCTCAGGGAAATGTTTCTCCACCTCCTCGGCAATGCGCTCCACGCCGGGGCCGCAGGCCACCAGATGATCGAAGGTGCCGCATTCCGGGCAATGATCGGGCGTCGGCTCATTATGGCCGCACTGATGGCACTGCAATTGATTGCGAAACCGGTGCTCCACCAGCCAGCTGGAACATTGCGGGCACTGGAAACGGTGACCGCAGACGCGGCAGAGCGTGAGCGGCGCATAACCGCGGCGATTGAGGAAGAGCAGCGCCTGCTCGCCCTTTTCGATGGTCTTGCCGATCCCGCGCAGCAGGACGGGTGAGAGAAACCCTCCCCGCTCGGGCGGGTGGCGGCGCATATCGACAAGATGCAGGTCCGGCATCGCTGCATCGCCGAAACGTGTATGCAGGTGAATGGTGTTGTAACGCCCGGAACTACCATTAACCTGGCTTTCGACCGACGGTGTGGCAGACACCAATACCACCGGGAATTCCGCGATCCGCGCCCTTACCACCGCCATGTCGCGGGCATTATAAAAGACACGATCTTCCTGCTTGTAAGCCGGGTCGTGCTCTTCATCGACAATGATGAGACCGAGATTGTCGAACGGCAGGAAAAGCGCCGAACGTGCCCCAGCCACCACCTTCACCTCACCCGTCACCGCCTGCCGCCAGACCTTTTCGCGCATCCGCGGCGACAGATCAGAATGCCATTCCGCCGGTTTCGCGCCGAAACGATCCTGAAAACGCTCCAAAAACGCCGCCGTCAACGCGATTTCGGGCAGCAGGATGAGAACCTGCCTGCCCTGACGGAGCGTCTCGGCCACCGCCTCGAAATAAACCTCGGTTTTGCCTGACCCCGTCACACCGTCGATCAGCGAGACATGAAAACCGCCCTTGCGCACATCTTCCAGTATCTCCGAGGCGGCTTGTTTCTGTGGGCCTTCCAGACGCGGCTCGACATAGTCTGGATCGGGTTCAGCCACCACAGGCGGTGCCGGCAGAAACACCGTCTCGAACACGCCCTGCTTGACGAGACCGTCGATGACGCTTGTCGAAACGCCGGCGGCATGGGCAAGCCCGCTCTTCGTCCAGCCATGCCCTTCCGCCGCCAGTTCCATCACCCGCTCACGGGCGGGGGTGAGGCGCTCCGGCCGACCCTCCGTCAGCCGCAGCCCCTCGATCATCGGTTCGGGATCGAAGGCGGCAGGGGCGCGCAGCGCCATGCGCGCCACGAGGCCGGGCGGAGACAGCGTATAGGCGGCAACCCAGTCCACGAAGCGGCGCATTTCCGCCTTCAGCGGCGGGCACTCGAAACTCTTGGTGATGGGCCGCAGCTTCTTCGGATCGACGCCCTTCTCGCCGGCATCGTCCCACACCACGCCGAAGACCTGCCGGGGACCGAGCGGCACCTGCACGACGGAACCGGTCTCCACCACCATATCCTCAGGCACCGAATAGCTGTAAGGCCCGGGCGCCGGCATGGGCACGAGAACGGGCACCGTGCGCGTGGGCGACGGCGGGTCGAACAGAGCCCCAAACAGATCGGACGAATCTTTTGCCATGATGTGGCGACAATGCCCCGACGACAGGAAAAAGGAAACCGCCCGGATGTAGTGGGCGCGCCCGGCAAAGTCCACCTCTTAACCAAATGCTGACCATAAGCGTATAGCATAGAGCCATGGAATGGAGCGCCGCGTGACCGAAATCCTGACATTTGCCCAACCCGATCTCCTCGCCGAGCGCGAGGCCTGGCTGACGGCACTTGCCGGTGAACGCCGCCTTTCCGACAATACCGTCGAGGCCTATGAGCGCGATACCCGTCAGTTCCTGACCTTCCTGACCGGGTATATCGGCAAACCAGCCTCCGTAACCGATATAGCGGATTTGCGCCCGGTCGATCTTCGCGCCTTTCTGGCCAACCGGCGCAAGGAAGGCGCCGGCGCACGTTCGCTCGGACGGCATCTGGCAGGCCTGCGCTCCCTGCTTCAGTACCTGCAGAAAAAAGGCCTGGTGAATGCCGCCGGTGCCACTGCCATGCGCGCGCCAAAACAGCCGAAATCGCTACCGAAACCGCTGACCGACCGGCAGGCGCTGAAAATCACCACGAGTGAAGCGCAACTGAACGACGAACCATGGATCGCCGCCCGCAACGCAGCGGTCCTTTCACTGCTTTATGGCTGCGGTCTGCGCATTTCCGAGGCGCTTGGTCTTACCCCGGCCGATTTCCCGTCCGGCGCCCGCAGCCTGCGCATTACCGGCAAAGGCAACAAGACGCGGATTGTGCCCCTGCTGGCAGTGGTGACGGAAGCAGTCGATACCTACAGGAAGCTTTGCCCCTATGCCCTCTCGTCGGATGAACCCCTCTTCCTCGGCGCGCGCGGCGGCAAGCTGCAACCCGCCATCATCCAGCGGGAAATGCAGAAGCTGCGGGGTGCTTTCGGCCTGCCGGAAAACGCCACACCGCATGCGCTACGCCACTCCTTCGCCACGCACCTTCTCGCCGGCGGCGGCGACCTTCGCACCATTCAGGAACTGCTGGGCCATGCGAGCCTGTCCACCACACAAGTCTATACCGGCGTCGACACCGCGAGGCTGCTGGAAATCTACGACAACGCCCATCCGCGCGCATGAAGCACGAAATGGTTAACCATAACCATTAACCAGACATCCAAGCCGCCGTTCTATAAGCGAACGACAACCGGATTGAACCGATGAATAGCCTGATAAAACCGCAAAACTTCACCGCCACCCTGATGGGTAAGACCGGCGACACCCTGCTCTGGCTGCTGGCCGCCCTGCACGTCACCGCCGTCGCCATCCTGCTCATGACCCTGCTGTCGCTCAGTGAAGCGGAAGCCGCGCAGCAGCAGATCGCCTGCACCGGCAGCGACATTCTCGTGGAAATGCGCAAGACTGATCCACAAGCCTTCGCAAAGATCGAACAGGAAGCGACAGCTATCCCGAACGGCAAGGGCAATTTCTGGCGCATCGAAAAGGCCGGAACGCCCACATCCTATCTTCTCGGCACCATGCATGTCACCGATCCGCGTGTTCTGGAAATGCCAACCGCTGCCAGCCCGGCCTTCGAAAAAGCCGCGACTGTCATCGTGGAATCGGACGAAATCGTCGATGACAAGAAGGTCGCCGCCTCGCTGCTGAGCAAGCCTGAACTCACCATGTTTCTGGATGGCAAATCGATCACCGATATCCTCTCACCGGAAAATGTCACGCGTCTGGAAAAGGGCCTCAAGGAACGCGGCATTCCGTTGAACGCCGTTTCACGCATGAAGCCGTGGATGCTTTCGAGCTTCGTCGCCCTTCCCGCCTGTGAATTCGCCCGTAAGGCCACTGGCCTTTCCTTTCTCGACAAGAAGCTGGCGGAAGATGCGATTGCGGACGGAAAACGGCTCGTCGGGCTCGAGACCATGGTGGAGCAGTTGACGGCCATGTCCGAGCTGCCGATGGAGTTTCATCTTCAGGCGCTGATCGAAACGCTCGAACTGGGCGATCGGATGGATGACATCATGACAACCATGACCGATCTATACGTCGCCGGCGATATCGGCATGACCATGCCCATGCTGAAAAGCCTGGACCCCAAAAAGGCAGCGGCCGAAAGCGAACAGGGCTACGCCGCCTTCGAACAGCGCATCATCACCGACCGCAACCATGTCATGGCGGAGCGGGCCACACCAGAACTTGCCAGGGGCAATGTTTTCATGGCCGTTGGCGCACTGCATCTGCCGGGCGAGGAAGGTCTTGTCGAATTGCTGCGCGCGGAAGGCTTCACCCTCACGCGGGTCGATTGACCGGCTCATTCCCGATGCTGACGGGCCGGACATTGGCGCAGAACGGCCGCATCGTCGCCGGCACGATGCGGCGGTGAAACGGTCCCACGACAAGAAGATAAAGCCGCCCGAACAGGTTCTTGCGCCTGACGATGGTGGTGACACTCACCAGCTGGCGGTTTTCCTTCTCTTCGAGATCGACGACGATCCGGAAATCCAGATGGCGGTCGTCGAAGCCGAGCACAGTCCGCTGTGGCGTGGATGACAGGACGGGAAAACCGCCTGCCGATGTGCCAGCCGCAATTTCTACCATTCTCAATCCGAAAAGCGCTACCACGCGGTTTCGAAGCACCATTAGGCTGCGGATCCACGGCGGAGGACGATCGAGAAGCAGTCTGCTCACATCGAGCGACGTTATGCCCGTCCTCATCATCTCGCCCTGAAAGCGATCACACCAATCGGCGCCCGGCAATATGTCTTCGCTGTTTCGCATCTCTGTCCCCCAGCCGCCCGTCGCGGCAAGGGCCACTATCGTCTTTTTCCGGCGAACCGAAAACGTGACAAACCGCCGCTCAACCGTGTGTCATGCGCTTGAGAATATTGGTACGCCAGTAGAGCTGGTGAACCAGAACGGCGGCGACATGGCCGGCAATCAGCACCCACATCACAGCCTTGGAGGGACCGGAATGCAACTCTCCTGCCGTTGCGATACCGAAGTAATAAGCAGCGATGCCGGAAAGCGGCAGAATGAAGAACAGGACATAGAAGGTGAAATGAGCCACCTTGGCGGCAATCTGCGACACACGCGGTTCTTCAGCCGGATGCGGCGGCACGCCTTGGAAAAAGCGAAGACAGAGACGCAGAACCGCAAGCAACAGAATGGCAAAGCCGACATAGGCATGAATATTGGCCGAAGAAATCTGATCCGGTGTCAACGTCTCACCCCGCCGCATCAGCCGGTAGGCGTGCTCCATGCCATCGGGAAACAACAGGTTGAAGAAGATTAGAAGCGCCATCGACCAATGAATGATACGCTGCGGCATAGTGAAGGAAACTTGACTGAGAAACGCCATTTTATTGCCTTTTATCAAAAGGTTAGACAGGCTGCGGCGCGCAGTATGGAAAACCCCGGCCTGCATGGCAAGCCGGGGTTTGGCAGATGACTGGAATTTAATGATGGAGCAACGGGCTCCAAAAACCGATCACATGTGGATCGGCTTGAAGAAGGTCGCCAGCGCCGCTTCCTTCACGGCTTCCGACATGGTCGGATGCGCATGGCAGGTGCGGCCAAGATCTTCCGAAGAACCGCCGAATTCCATCAGCACGGTGATTTCGTGGATCATCTCACCAGCGCCGAAACCAACGATATGGCCGCCGAGAACCCGGTCGGTTTCCTTGTCGGCAAGGATTTTCACGAAGCCATCCGTCACCTGCATGGCGCGGGCGCGGCCATTGGCGGTGAAGGGGAACTTGCCAACCTTGTAGGCGACGCCAGCGGCCTTCAGTTCTTCTTCGGTCTTGCCGACGGAAGCGACTTCCGGCTGCGTATAGACCACGGCCGGAATGACGTCATAATTCACATGGCCGTGCTGGCCGGCGAGAATTTCCGCAAGAGCAACGCCCTCATCTTCCGCCTTGTGTGCCAGCATCGGGCCTTTCACCACGTCACCGATTGCATAGATGCCATCGACATTGGTCTTGAAGTGGCCGTCGATTTCGACACGACCGCGACTGTCCAGCACGACGCCGGCTTCCGCGAGGCCGAGACCTTCGGTATAGGGCTTGCGGCCGGTGGAAATCAGGACGACATCAGCTTCCAGCGTTTCAGCAGCGCCGCCCTTGACCGGCTCGAATACGACCTTGGCACCGGCAGAGGTCTTTTCAACGGCCGTCACCTTGGCACCGAGCTTGAAATCGAGACCCTGTTTGGCGAGCAGACGCTGAGCCTGCTTGGAGACTTCGCTGTCCATGCCGCCGAGAATGGTGTCGAGATATTCAACGACAGTGACCTTCGCGCCAAGACGCGACCAGACCGAACCAAGCTCGAGGCCGATGACACCACCGCCCACAACGATGAGCTTTTCCGGAACCTTGGAAAGAGCAATAGCGCCGGTGGAAGACAGGATGACGCTTTCATCGATATCGACCTGAACGCCCGGAATGCCGGCAACGTCGGAACCGGTGGCGATGACGATGTTCTTGGCTTCGATTTCCTGTGTCTCGCCCTTGTCATTGGTGACGGCGACCTTACCGGCGGAAACAACCTTGCCCGTGCCCTGGAAGGCATCGATCTTGTTCTTCTTGAACAGGAAGGACACGCCGTCGACATTGGCCTTCACCACGCCGTCCTTGTGGCCCATCATCTTTTCAAGGTTCAGCTTCGGCGCGGCAACTTCGATACCGAGCGTATCGACACCATGGGCGACATGCGCGAAGGTTTCGGACGCGTGCAGCAACGCCTTGGAGGGGATGCAGCCGACATTGAGGCAGGTGCCGCCATAGGTCGCGCGCTTTTCGATCACTGCGACCTTAAGACCAAGCTGTGCCGCCTTGACCGCGCAAACATAACCGCCGGGACCCGTACCGATTACAACTACATCATATGCCATGTTCTGGTTCCTGCTTTATTGGGACAAGATATCGGATCATTGCCCAGCTTCCATTTGACCTGAAACTCAGGCCGCTTTTTCCGTTGCGAGTTTTATACCAAGAGCGATGAAGACAACACCGCTGGTGCGGTCGATCCATTGGCTGGCGCGCTGAAACGCGGCGCGCATGCGCGGCGTTGTCATGAACAGGCTGACGCCGACGAACCACAGGATAAGGCAGCTCGCCATGACGAGCCCGTATCCGAATTTGATGGTAACCGGCGTATGCGCATGAACCACCGTCGAAAAGATCGACAGGAAGAAAAACACCGGCTTTGGGTTGAGTGCGTTTGCGGCAAAACCAAGTGTGAAGGCCTTCAGCCCGGTCTGCATGCTTTTTGCTCGAACGCCGCCCTCGCCTTCAGCGGTCGGCAATTCTGTCTTGCCGGCGCGCAGCGCCTTGATGCCGATATAGATCAGATAGGCGACGCCCAGCCATTTGACGATGTTGAAGAGATAGATCGACTGGGAAATGATGAGACCAAGTCCGAGGATCGTATAGGTGACGTGGAACATCAAGGATGTGCCGACGCCGAAGCTGGTGATAATGGCCTGTTTGCGCCCATGCACCATAGCCTGACGCATGACCATCGCCAGATCGGCGCCCGGCGATACGATTGCGAAAGCGAAGATCGCCATCAGGGATGCAAGTTCGACAATATATTGATGCATCACGAGCCGCCTTCAAAACATCAGCACGATAAACATGAGCGCCAGACCAAGCATTGAGCCCAGCCAGACGAACGAGCGGATATAAGGAACGCCCGTAAGATAAAGCGGGATATAGACAACACGGCAGATCAGCCAGAGCCAGGCACCAATAAGCGCTAGGCCGGATGGGTCACCCGCCATGATAACGCCGAAAGCCAGTGCCAGAAAAGCCGGATAGGTCTCCCGGAAATTGGCAGATGCGCGCGAAGCGCGACCGGAGAGCTTACCCTGTGGCTTCTGCTCACCGTCTCTCGGACCGGCATTCCATTCACGCCCCAATTCTCTGGTCGCCGTCATCCCCTGCAACAGGACATGCACGACGAGAAGAAGAACGCTTAGACCGATAAGCGGTAAAAAAGGCGAAGCGGCAAGAAATGTCGGCTGCACGTCTGCTCTCCCGGGTGGTCTTTCAGCGGGGTTTCACTTGAAGCCCCGCTGAAACGAAAAGCAAGAGCGATCAGAGATCGAGAACCAGACGTTCCGGATCTTCGAGGCTTTCCTTGACGCGAACGAGGAAGGTCACGGCTTCCTTGCCGTCAACGATACGGTGATCGTAGGAGAGCGCGAGATACATCATCGGACGGATGACAACCTGACCGCCGATGGCGACCGGACGCTCCTGGATCTTGTGCATGCCGAGGATGCCCGACTGCGGTGCATTGAGGATCGGCGAAGACATCAGCGAACCGTAGACACCGCCATTGGTGATGGTGAAGGTGCCGCCCTGCATGTCGGCCATGCCGAGCGAACCGTCGCGCGCTGCCTTGGCGAGGCGACCGAGTTCCTTTTCAACGCCGGCGATGGAGAGCTGGTCGGCATCGCGGATAACCGGAACGACAAGACCCTTATCGGTGCCGACAGCCATGCCGACGTGACAATAGTTCTTGTAGATGATGTCCGTACCGTCGATTTCAGCGTTGACGGCGGGCAGTTCCTTCAGCGCGTGGGTCACGGCCTTGGTGAAGAAGCCCATGAAGCCGAGCTTAACGCCATGCTTCTTCTCGAACACGTCCTTGTAACGGTTGCGCAGGTCCATGACGGCGCTCATGTCCACCTCGTTATAGGTGGTCAGCATGGCGGCGGTGTTCTGCGCATCCTTGAGACGCTTGGCGATCGTCTGACGCAGGCGGGTCATCTTCACGCGCTCTTCGCGAACCTGATCCTGCTCGGCAGAAACCGGACGGGGAGCAGCAGCAACCGGAGCCGGAGCGGCGGCAGGTGCGGAAACGCCCTTGGCGACGGCGGCGAGAACGTCACCCTTCAGAACCTGGCCGCGCTTGCCGGAACCATCGACCTGATCGGCAGACAGGTTGTTTTCAGCCAGCAGCTTGCCAGCGGCAGGTGCCGGCGGCATAGCGCTGGCGGCAGAAGCAGCGGGAGCCGGAGCAGCGGCGGCGGCAGGCTTTGCCGGTTCGGCAGCCGGTGCCGAGGTTGCAGCGCCGGCAGCACCTTCGGCGATCTGGCCGAGAAGCGCGTCGAGACCGACGGTCTCGCCGTTCTGCGCAACGATTTCGGTCAGCACGCCGGAGGCGGGTGCCGGAACTTCAACGGTAACCTTGTCGGTTTCCAGTTCTACGAGCGGTTCGTCGGCCTTGACGGTGTCGCCGACCTTCTTGAACCAGGTGCCGACGGTCGCTTCGCTGACGGATTCGCCGAGGGTTGGTACGCGGATTTCAGTGGCCATGATCTAGTTCCGTTATTCGGGTGTCTTTTTTGCGGGGCGATGCGGGAGAGTTCTCACTCTCCCAGCGCGTCTTCCAGGAACGCAGCAAGCTGCGCCAGATGCTTGGACATCAGGCCGGTCGCCGGAGAGGCGGCAGCCGGACGGCCCGTGTAACGGACCTTCTGGTATTTGGCGTCGATATGCGCCAGGACCCATTCCAGGTAAGGATCGATGAACGACCACGCACCCATGTTCTTCGGCTCTTCCTGGCACCAGACCATCTCCGCATTGCGGAAGCGCGACAGCTCGTTGATGAGCGCCTTGGCCGGGAACGGATAGAGCTGCTCGACACGCAGCAGGTAGATATCGTCGATACCGCGCTTTTCACGCTCCTCGAGCAGATCGTAATAAACCTTGCCCGTGCACATGACGACGCGGCGGATCTTCGAATCCTTCTGCAGCTTGATCGGACCGTCCTTGATGACTTCCGCATCGTCCCACAGGAGACGGTGGAAGGAGGACTCGCCTGCAAGCTCGGCCAGCGAAGAGGTGGCGCGCTTGTGACGCAGCAGCGACTTCGGCGTCATCAGGATCAGCGGCTTGCGGAAGTCGCGCTTCACCTGGCGGCGCAGGATGTGGAAGTAGTTGGCCGGCGTCGTGCAGTTGGCAACCTGCATGTTGTCTTCGGCGCACATCTGCAGCCAACGCTCCAGACGGGCGGACGAGTGTTCCGGACCCTGACCTTCGTAGCCATGCGGCAGAAGGCAGACGAGACCGGACATGCGCAGCCACTTGCGTTCACCCGAAGAGATGAACTGGTCGAACACCACCTGCGCGCCGTTGGCGAAGTCACCGAACTGGGCTTCCCAAAGGGTCAGCGCGTTCGGACGGGCCAGCGAGTAGCCGTATTCGAAACCGAGAACGGCTTCTTCCGAAAGCATCGAGTTGATGACTTCGTAACGGGCCTGCGTCGGCGAAAGGTTGGCGAGCGGAATATAACGCTCTTCGGTCTCCTGATCGTAGAGGACCGAGTGACGCTGCGAGAAGGTGCCGCGTTCGCAATCCTGACCGGAAAGACGAATCTTGTGGCCGTCGGCAACGAGCGAACCGAACGCAAGCGCTTCCGCCATTGCCCAGTCGATGCCTTCGCCCGTCTCGACCATCTGCGAGCGGTTTTCCATAAAGCGCTGGATCGTGCGATGGGCGCTGAAGCCTTCCGGAATGGTCGACAGCTTCTTGCCGATTTCCTTGAGCTGCTTCATCGGTACGCCGGTCTTGCCGCGACGCTGCTCATCGGCATTGTCGGCAGCGCGCAGGCCGGACCACTGGCCATCCAGCCAGTCGGCCTTGTTCGGCTTGTAGGACTGGCCTGCCTCGAACTCCTGCTCGAGATGAGCACGCCAGTCGGCCTTCATCTTCTCGAATTCACCTTCGCTGATCAGGCCTTCCGCAATCAGCCGGTCGGCATAAATGCGCGCGACCGTCTTGTGACCACGGATAACCTTGTACATCTTCGGCTGCGTGAACGCCGGCTCATCGCCTTCGTTATGGCCGAAGCGACGGTAACAGAACATGTCGATGACGACAGGCTTATGGAACTTCATGCGGTATTCGGTCGCGACTTTGGCCGCATAGGTAACCGCTTCCGGATCGTCACCGTTGACGTGGAAGATCGGCGCTTCGATCATCTTGGCGACGTCGGACGGATAGGGCGACGAACGGGAGAAGGCCGGGTTCGTCGTAAAGCCGATCTGGTTGTTGATGATGAAGTGCATGGTGCCGGCAACGCGGTGACCGCGCAGACCGGAAAGGCCGAGAATTTCGGCAACCACGCCCTGACCCGCGAAAGCGGCATCGCCATGCAGCAGGAGCGGCAGCACCTTGGCGCGTTCAGACAGCGGAATGATGTCGCCGTCCCACACCTTGGCCAGCTGGTCCTGCTTGGCGCGGGCCTTGCCCATGACAACGGGGTTGACGATCTCAAGGTGCGACGGGTTGGCCGTCAGCGACAGGTGAACCTTGTTGCCATCGAATTCGCGGTCGGAGGAGGCGCCGAGGTGGTACTTCACGTCACCCGAACCTTCGACATCGTCAGGCTTGAACGAACCGCCCTTGAACTCGTGGAACACGGCGCGATGCGGCTTGCCCATAACGTTGGTCAGAACGTTCAGGCGACCGCGGTGGGCCATGCCGAGAACGACTTCTTCGAGACCTTCCTGGCCGCCGCGCTTGATGATCTGCTCCAGCGCCGGGATCAGCGATTCACCGCCATCGAGGCCGAAACGCTTGGTGCCCTTGAAACGCACGTCGAGGAACTGCTCGTAGCCTTCGGCTTCGACCAGCTTCGACAGAATGGCCTTCTTGCCTTCGGCCGTGAAGGCAACGCCCTTGTCCGGACCTTCAATACGCTCCTGAATCCAGCCTTTTTCTTCCGGGCTGGACATGTGCATGAATTCGACGCCGATGGTGGAGCAGTAGGTGCGCTCCAGAATATCGATCATCTCGCGCACGGTCGCATATTCGAGGCCGAGCACGTTATCGATGAAAATCTTGCGGTCGTAGTCGCTTTCCTCGAAGCCGTAGGACTTCGGCGAAAGCTCGTTGTAATCCTCGACGGCAACGGCAATACCGAGCGGGTCGAGCTTGGCATGCAGGTGGCCGCGCATGCGGTAAGCGCGGATCATCATGATGGCGCGAACGCTGTCACGGGTCGCCTGCAGCACTTCGGCTTCGCTGACCGGCTTGCCGGTGTCGGCGCTCTTGGCCTCAGCTTTCGCCTGTACCTTCTTTTCGATGGCCTTTTCGACCGTGGCCCAGTTGCCGTCGAGTGCGGAGACCAGTTCGCCATTTGCCGGGATCGGCCAGTTGGCACGCTTCCAGGAGGCGCCCTTGGCCGCCTTCTTCACGTCTTCCGGATTATCGGACAACGCCTTGAAGAAGCTCTGCCACTCCGGCGACACGGAAGAGGGGTCCTCTTCGTACCGGGCATAGAGCTGCTCGATATAGGCTGCATTCGCGCCGTCCAGAAACGACGTGATCTGAAACTGCTCGTTCGCTTCTTGCCTTGCCATTGTGTTCTTGCGGACTTATCCGTCCGCCTCCTCGATGCCGTTAGGGCCGTTCAACCGGCCTGCCGCTTTGATTATTGCTGTCTGCCGCCGGGGCGGTATGCCGTCTGTCTGTCGTTCTTGCGGCATCGGGCAGCGCGAGCTTTAGGCCGCGCCGCCCGTCACCGTTTCATGTGGTCTCAGCCCTTGAGGACTTCAACCAGCGTCTTGCCGAGGCGCGCCGGGGAAGGCGAAACCTTGATGCCGGCCGCTTCCATGGCTGCGATCTTGGATTCCGCATCGCCCTTGCCGCCGGAAACGACAGCGCCGGCGTGGCCCATGGTGCGGCCCTTCGGAGCCGTGCGGCCCGCGATGAAGCCGGCCATCGGCTTCTTGCGGCCCTTCTTGGCTTCGTCGATCAGGAACTGCGCTGCATCTTCTTCAGCCGAACCACCGATTTCGCCAATCATGATGATCGACTGCGTGGCGTCGTCAGCGAGGAACATTTCCAGGACGTCGATGAACTCGGTGCCCTTGACCGGGTCGCCGCCGATGCCGACAGCCGTCGTCTGGCCGAGGCCTTCGTTCGATGTCTGGAACACGGCTTCATAGGTGAGCGTGCCGGATCGCGAAACGATACCGACCGAACCCTTGCGGAAGATGGAGCCCGGCATGATGCCGATCTTGCATTCTTCCGGCGTCAGGATGCCGGGGCAGTTCGGGCCGAGCAGGCGGGACTTCGAACGGTCGAGGCGAGCCTTGACGCGAACCATGTCCATGACCGGGATGCCCTCGGTGATGCAGGTGATGAACGGAATTTCCGCATCGATGGCTTCGATGATCGCGTCTGCTGCGCCTGCCGGCGGAACATAGATCACGGACGCGTCTGCACCGGTCTTTTCCTTGGCTTCGGCAACCGTTGCGAAGATCGGCAGGCTTTCGCCCTTGGAACCGGTCCAGGTTTCGCCACCCTTCTTCGGATGGATACCGCCGACCATCTGCGTGCCGTAATAGGCAAGCGCCTGTTCGGTGTGGAAGGTGCCGGTCTTGCCGGTCAGACCCTGAACGAGGATCTTGGTGTCTTTATTAACGAGAATAGACATTATTTCCGGTCCCTCAATTAGCCGTTGATCGCCGCGACGATCTTCTTGGCTGCGTCGTCCAGATCGTCAGCAGCCGTAATCGCAAGGCCCGATTCGTTCAGAAGCTTCTTGCCGAGTTCGACGTTGGTGCCTTCGAGGCGAACAACGAGCGGAACCTGCAAACCGACTTCCTTCACCGCGGCGATGACGCCTTCGGCGATAACGTCGCACTTCATGATGCCGCCGAAGATGTTGACGAGGATACCCTCGACCTTCGGGTCGGCAGTGATGATCTTGAAGGCTGCCGCAACCTTCTCCTTGCCGGCGCCACCGCCGACGTCGCAGAAGTTTGCCGGCTCCTTGCCGTAAAGCTTGATGATGTCCATCGTCGCCATGGCGAGACCGGCACCGTTGACCATGCAGCCGATGTTGCCGTCGAGCGCGACGTAAGCGAGGTCCCACTTGGAGGCTTCGATTTCCTTGGCGTCTTCTTCGGTCTCGTCGCGCAGCGCCTTGACGTCGTCATGGCGGAACATGGCGTTGCCATCGAAGGAAACCTTGGCGTCGAGAACGCGCAGATGGCCATTTTCCATGACGATCAGCGGGTTGATCTCGAGAAGAGCCATGTCCTTCTCGCTGAAGGCCTTGTAGAGGATCGGGAAGAGCGACTTGGCGTCTTCGGCAGCAACGCCGTCGAGCTCAAGCGCCTTGGAGATCGCAGCAACGTCGGCATCGGAAACGCCCTTTTCAGGGTTGATGGCGATGGTGTGGATTTTCTCAGGTGTGTCGTGAGCGACAGCTTCGATGTCCATGCCGCCTTCAGTGGAAACCACGAAAGCAACCTGGCCGACCGAACGGTCTACCAGCAGCGAGCAGTAGAGTTCGCGCGCGATATCGGCGCCGTCTTCGATATAGAGCCGGTTAACCTGCTTGCCGGCATCGCCCGTCTGCGCCGTTACCAGCGTGTTGCCGAGCATGTCCTTGGCGTGGGAAACGACTTCTTCGATGGACTTCGCCAGACGAACGCCGCCCTTGGCGTCCGGGCCGAGTTCCTTGAACTTGCCCTTACCGCGTCCGCCAGCATGGATCTGGCTCTTGACGACGTAAAGCGGGCCGGGAAGCTGCTTTGCGGCAGCTTCTGCTTCTTCGACCTTGAGAATGGCCACGCCTTCAGCAACCGGCGCGCCGTAGCCCTTCAGAAGAGCCTTGGCCTGATATTCGTGAATATTCATGGAATAATCCCTGTTTGGAGCCGCTTGAGGCTATTACTTCAGCGACGGAGCGATGTTGACGCAGGCTTCGCAAAGCCCGGCGACGGCACCGACGGATTTCTGGAAGGCGGCTTCTTCTTCCTTGTTGAGTTCGATCTCGATGATGCGCTCGATACCGCCTGCACCGATGATGGTGGGAACGCCGACATACATGTCGTCTACGCCATACTGACCCGAGAGATGGGCAGCGGCGGGCAGGACGCGCTTCTTGTCCTTGAGGTAGGATTCAGCCATTTCGATTGCAGATGCAGCCGGCGCGTAATAGGCCGAGCCGGTCTTCAAGAGGCCGACGATTTCCGCACCGCCGTCACGGGTGCGCTGAATGATCTGCTCGAGACGCTCGGCCGTCAGCCAGCCCATCTTGACGAGGTCGGTCAGCGGAACGCCAGCAACGGTGGAGTAACGGGCGAGCGGCACCATGGTGTCGCCGTGACCGCCGAGAACGAAAGCGGTAACGTCTTCAACCGAAACGTTGAACTCTTCAGCGAGGAAGAGGCGGAAACGCGCGCTGTCGAGAACGCCGGCCATGCCGACGACCTTGTTCTTCGGCAGGCCGGAGAACTTCTGCAGCGCCCAGACCATGGCGTCGAGCGGGTTGGTGATGCAGATGACGAAAGCGTTCGGCGCGTACTTCTTGATGCCGGCGCCGACCTGTTCCATGACCTTGAGGTTGATGCCGAGAAGATCGTCGCGGCTCATGCCCGGCTTGCGGGCAACACCTGCGGTGACGATGCAGACGTCAGCGCCTTCGATGGCGGCGTAATCGGAAGCACCGGTGAGCTTTGCATTGAAGCCTTCAACCGGGCCGGACTGGGCAATATCCAGACCCTTGCCCTGCGGGATACCGTCGGCAATATCGAAGAGGACGATATCGCCCAGTTCCTTCAGGCTGGCCAGATGCGCCAGCGTGCCGCCGATCATGCCAGAACCAATAAGTGCAATTTTTTTGCGAGCCATCGAATGCTTCCTCTTGAGCTTCAATTCAATTTCACCGCGCCAAACCGGCAGCCAAATTGTCGCACTTCGATTAGCCCCATTGGCTAAAATTGGCAACAGATTCTTTCGTGATCAGTATTTTCAATCGTTTAGATCATTATTTTCTTACGTAAACGTAAGAAAATACGTCACGAAAGTGTCAAAGTTTCTGCCGTTTCTCGAGATGAAGTGCCAGATAATCGGCGCTGCGCATCTCAAACAGACGCGAGGCGGTACGATCGAACTCGAAACCTTCCGTCCCCTTGCGTTTGCCGAGCAGGTCCTCCGGCATGGCGGCAGCGGAGGCAAAAAGCCTGACGCTGTGATCGTAAAGTGCGTCGATGAGGATGATGAAACGCTTGGTCTCGTTGCGCTTGTCCGCGTTCAAGAACGGGATATGGTCGATGAAGACCGTATCGAAACGATTGGCGATAGCCAGGAAGTCCGAAGCCCCAAGCGGTTTTTCGCAGAGATCGGAAAAGGAAAACCGGGCGACCCTGCCGCTGGCGCGCGGCACCAGAATGGAACGCCCCTTCATCGGTATCTCGGTCGGCGCAACAAGATGGCCGCCAGTCATATGCCGCCAGGCCATGTCCATCGCCTGATCCGCCGAACCGTCGAGCGGGGTGACATAGACCGGAAGGCTTTCCAGCTTCTCCATCCGGTAGTCGGTGGGGCTGTCCAGCGTCACCACCTCAACATATTTCTTCAGCAAGTCGACGAAAGGCAGGAACAGGCCGCGATTGAGCCCGTCTTTGTAAAGATTGTCGGGGACGACGTTGGAGGTGGTCACCAACGTGCAGCCATTGGCGAAGAGCTCGCTGAACAGCCGGGCGAGGATCATTGCATCGGCAATATCCGTGACGGTGAACTCGTCGAAGCAGAGGAGCTCCGCTTCCGCCAGAAGTTGGGCCGCGACAGGTGGAATGGGGTCTGCCTGTTTGGTTTCGCCATTTTTCAACTTCTGCCGGTGCGCATGCACACGATTATGCACATCCGCCATGAATTCATGAAAATGGCAACGCCGCTTGGAAGAAACGGGCGCCATCTCGTAGAACATGTCCATCAGCATCGTCTTGCCGCGACCGACGCTGCCATAGACATAGAGACCCTTGACGGCTGCCGCAGGTCCGGACTTGCGCGCGAACATCCAGCCAAGCGCACTTTTTTTTCTGGCGGGCTTGCGCGCTTTCAGATCGGCAAGGATGCGGTCGAGATGGGCCGCCACGCCAAGCTGGGCGGCGTCGGCCTGCAAAGTGCCAGCTACCGTCAATGCGTTGAGCTGTTCAACGACACTATGGTTATAGTCAGGCAATGGCTTCATGAAAAAGCGCCCCGGACGCGGGCGCAAATCCGCACCCGCGACGAATGGAATGGCTTAGAGCGAAGAAGGCAATCCGGCTGCACCGGAAATGCTCATCGGCTGAGGCTGAGCGGCTGGCCGCTATTGGTCGTGCCGTCAAAGCGAGCATCGGCGCTTTTGTAGACACGGCCGATCGTATTGCCGGCGCGGTCCTTGAAGAGGACCATCTTGCCGGAGACTTCCCAGGAACCCATTGCCGTCAGCTCGCCCGCACAACCGCGCGTGCCGCCACGGGAGCCGGCGCCGAGATTGGTGAGTGTCAGGAACATGTCGCAATTGGCACCGCCGTTGGAAACGCGCCAGTTGCCGACCATGGATTCCTTGGTAACGTCGAGGGCCGTTGCCGGGGGCGCTGCAGAAGCGACATTCACGCCGCCAGGTGCTGCGGATGCCGGAGCCGAAGGGAACTGGCTGCCCGAAGCGCCGCCAGGCGGAGGCAGGGCGCCGGACTGAACGGAAGGAACCGGCTGCGCCTGCAAAGGCGGCGTATAACCGGGATTGTTGCTGGCATTGTTGTTGTAATCGTAGGAGGTACGTTGGCAACCGGCAAGGCCCATCACAACGGCAAGGCCCGTCACCACATATCTGAATTGCATATCAAGCTCCCGATTCTCTCGCTTCCGGAAAGACAGTGATCAAACAAGAAGGCTGAATTATTACCAAAGCCTTATCTTGCGCAAGCGATGGCCGGGATAATTACCATTTCGGTCGATTTTTACCGAATTTTCCCGTGCCGGGTTGTAAAAAGGGCCACGGTCGAGACCGTGGCCCGATAGGGTTTCCGTCGTCAGCGAATCGCCTTCAAACGCGGCGCTCGACCATCATCTTCTTGATTTCCGCAATCGCCTTGGCCGGGTTCAAGCCCTTGGGGCAAGCCTGCGCGCAGTTCATAATGGTGTGGCAGCGGTAAAGGCGGAACGGATCCTCGAGATTGTCGAGACGCTCGCCAGTTGCCTCGTCGCGGCTGTCGATCAGCCAGCGATAGGCCTGCAGCAGAACGGCCGGACCGAGATAACGGTCGCCATTCCACCAGTAGCTGGGACAGGAGGTGGAGCAGCAGGCGCAGAGAATGCACTCATAAAGACCGTCCAGCTTCAGGCGATCCTCATGGCTCTGCTTCCACTCCTTGGCGGGTGTCGGCGAGACTGTCTTCAGCCAGGGCTCGATGGAGCGGTGCTGCGCATAAAAGTTCGAGAGATCGGGAACCAGGTCCTTCACCACGGGCATATGCGGCAGCGGATAGACCTTCACCGTCCCGTTGATCTCGTCCATGCCCTTGGTACAGGCGAGCGTATTGGTGCCGTCGATGTTCATCGCGCAGGAACCGCAAATACCTTCGCGGCAGGAGCGACGTAACGTCAGCGTCGGATCGATATTGTTCTTGATGTAGAGAAGCGCATCGAGAACCATCGGTCCGCAATCATCGACGTCGATATAGAAAGTGTCGATGCGCGGGTTCTGGCCATCATCCGGGTTCCAGCGATAGACGCGGTATTCGCGCACATTCTTGGCACCATCCGGCTTCGGCCAGACCTTGCCTTCGCTGATCTGGGAATTCTTGGGGAGAGCGAGTTCAACCATGATAAAATCCTAGTATGCCGACAGGAATTCGGACTTCACATAACCCTTGCAACCACCGAACAGCGCGTCGCTGGCTCGCACATAAGCGACCGAGCCTTCGCGCTTTATGACCTCGGCTTTTGTCCCAGGTCTGGCGACGCATTCCAAATTCTGCGCCGTAACCGGATTACCGACCGAGATACGGGCATTCATCGCTGCTTTGGCGGTTTTCCATACGCCGACGTCGTTGAAAACCGCAGCAGTATTTCCACCGGGAGCACGCAACTTGTAGCGCTCGGCAGCTACCGCAGGAGCGGCAGCCACTAGAGCACCAATCAGAACAAGAAGACTGATGCGCTTTCCCATGATCAATATACTCGCGCCTTCGGCTCGATCTTTTTCGGATCGATGCCGTCGGCGATGAGGTCGGTGTGAACCGGGCGATAGTCGAGTTTGACGTCCCCTTCGGGGCTGACCCAGGCGAGCGTATGCTTGCGCCAGTTCACGTCGTCGCGACCGCCGAACGGACCATCAACGAAATCCTCGCGGGCGTGGCTGCCGCGGCTTTCCTTACGCGCTTCCGCGCCGTAGACCGTGGTGATCGCGTTGGCCATGAGGTTGTGCAGCTCGAGTGTCTCGACCAGATCGGAGTTCCAGACCATCGAACGGTCGGTCACCTTGACGTCCGGCAGCTCCTTCCAGATGGCCGACAGGCGCTGGCAACCGCTTTCCAGCGATTCCTGCGTGCGGAACACGGCCGCATCGTCCTGCATGGCGCGCTGCATCTTGTCGCGCAGCACCGCCGTCGGCGTCGAGCCATTGGCGTAACGCAGGCTGTCGAAGCGTTCCATGATCTTGTCGCAGGCCGCTGTGTCGAGAGCCGGAACCGGCCCATCGCGATCGATGACCTGGGCGGCGCGAATAGCGGCAGCACGACCGAAGACCACGAGGTCGATCAGCGAGTTGGAGCCGAGGCGGTTCGCGCCGTGAACCGAGGCGCAACCAGCTTCGCCCACAGCCATCAGGCCGGGTGCGATGCGTTCCGGGTTGCTGGCATCGGCATTCAGCACTTCACCCCAATAGTTGGTCGGAATGCCGCCCATATTGTAGTGAACCGTCGGCAGAACCGGGATAGGCTCGCGAGTAACGTCAACGCCGGCAAAGATCTTGGCGCTTTCGGAAATGCCCGGAAGACGCTCGTGCAGGATCGCCGGATCGAGGTGATCGAGATGCAGGAAGATGTGATCCTTGTTCTTGCCGACGCCGCGACCTTCACGGATTTCCATGGTCATGCAGCGGGAGACAACGTCACGCGAGGCAAGGTCCTTCGCCGAAGGCGCATAACGCTCCATGAAGCGCTCGCCTTCGGAATTGACGAGATAACCGCCTTCACCGCGCGCACCTTCCGTGATCAGGCAGCCTGCGCCGTAAATACCGGTCGGATGGAACTGCACGAATTCCATGTCCTGGAGAGGCAGGCCCGCACGGGCGATCATGCCGCCGCCGTCGCCGGTGCAGGTGTGGGCAGAGGTCGCCGAGAAATAGGCGCGACCGTAACCGCCGGTCGCCAGCACCACCATCTTGGCGGAGAAGCGATGGATCGTACCGTCATCAAGGTTCCAGGCAACGACGCCGGTGCAACGGCCGTCTGCCGACATGATGAGGTCGAGCGCGAAATATTCGATGAAGAATTCCGCATTGTTGCGCAGCGACTGGCCATAAAGCGTGTGCAGAATGGCGTGGCCGGTACGGTCGGCGGCGGCACAGGTGCGCTGCACCGGCGGGCCTTCGCCGTAATTCTGCATGTGACCGCCGAACGGACGCTGGTAGATCTTGCCTTCTTCGTTACGCGAGAAAGGCACGCCGTAATGCTCAAGCTCATAGACCGCCTTCGGCGCTTCCATGGCGAGATACTGCATCGCGTCGACATCGCCCAGCCAGTCGGAGCCCTTCACGGTATCGTAAAGGTGCCACTGCCAACAGTCGGGCGTCATGTTGGTGAGCGATGCGGCGATGCCGCCCTGCGCTGCGACGGTATGGGAGCGCGTTGGAAAAACCTTGGTGATGCAGGCGGTCTTGAAACCCTGCTCGGCCATGCCGAGCGTGGCGCGCAGACCGGCGCCGCCGGCGCCCACCACGATCACGTCATAGGAGTGATCGATATAGGTATAGGCCTTGCCATTCTGGGAAGGTGAACTGATCGAAGCCATGGCGAACTTATCCTACGAATGCGATTTTCAGGATGGCGAAGATCGAAAGGCCACCGATGAGGATCGCGAAAAATGTATTCAGCATCAGAAGAACGAGCTTCGAAACTTCGGCGTGAACGTAGTCTTCGATGATGACTTGCATGCCGAGCTTCATGTGGATGAGGCCGGAGACCAGCACCAGAGCCATGATGACCGCAACGAGCGGGTTCGACAGCGCGGCGGCGACTTCCGGATAGGGCGCGCCGGCATATTTGATCAGGAAGATCACGAAGAAGATCAGCAGCGGAACGTTGGCGACCGCAGTGACGCGCTGGCGCAAGAAATGGTCCGTACCTTCCTTGGCAGAGCCGAGACCGCGAACCTTTCCGAGAGGTGTACGCATATCCATGAAAAATCTCCTCAGCGCACGATCAGGGCAATGACCCAGATCAGCGCGGTCAGACAGATCGACACGACCCACGAGGCCTTTGCCAGCTTGGTGGTAAAGTGCTTTTCAAAGCCATGACCCAGATCCCACATGAAGTGGCGAAGACCACCCAGCATGTGGTGAACCAGAGCCCAGGTGTAACCGATCAGGATGAGCCTGCCGATGATGGTGCCCATCGCCCAGTTGACCCAGTCGTAATAGGCAGGACCCGAGGCAAGCGCGATCAGCCACCAGGCAACCAGAAGCGTTCCGAAATAAAGCGCGCCGCCGGTGATGCGGTGCACGATGGATGCAACCATCGTCGGAATCGGCTTGTAAATTTGAAGATGCGGCGACAGAGGCCGGTTATTAGTCGCATTCGCCATCAGAACCTCGCGGCGTTTTCCCGTGCGCCCATCAGATAAGGACGCCCCCAAGCAACAGCACATGACGAAAGAATGTGCATTGCACCAACCGCGACGTTTAATCACATGGCAGCGTCACCACAAGCACATTTCACGGCCGATTCGAATTTAATCGATTGGTTCACGATTTTTTTTTAGAATTTTTTTGCGTCAAAATAAAAAATCGAGCGTTTCCAAGATTTACGCCCTCGAAATATTTACCTTTACGTAATTCAGAAAAGGTGTAATTTACGATTGGTTAACCTCAAAAACCGGAGCATGAGGCTCATGTTACAGCGTCGAATCGCCGCCCTGACCATGACGGTCGCTGGCGCAATTTTCGCCTCCGTGCCACCGGCGGCGGCAGAGGATTTTTATGGCCGCCACCAATATCGGCATCATCAATCCGATGTAAGCTTCTCCACCGATGGGTTGCCATCAACCCTTCCCGGCGGCACCTATGTCGGCGGCATAGCAGCCCTGCGGGTGCGCGGGAACGGCAACTATTTCGCGATCAACAGCGGATTTTCACGAAGAGATGCAGCCGATAAAACGGGCATGCAACTGGCCCCCAGGGCGACAATCATCTCTGTCCATGCCGAAAACGCCGACGATGCCTGCGCGTATGAGCATGGCGTCTGCATCATCAGGCCCTGATCAGATAAAACGCCACACAGTGGTCTTCTTCACTTCGCTGTCTTCCAGCGCCCGCGTCACCGGCACCTGATAGGTCGCCTCGGCGCGAAGGCGCTCTTTGGGCAGATAGGCCCGCCCCGGATCGCCGACGAGGACGCTCACACCCTTCGCCGTCAGCGCCAGAAACCACGGCACGAGAAGATCGGCAAAGTCGCGGTCGTAGAACACATCGCCCGCCAACAGGACATCGGCCTCGACCGGCTTGCCGACTAGGTCTAACCCCGTAAAGCCGATATCCACGCCATTGAGTGCAGCATTCAACCGAATGGCCGTTTCTGTCCACGGATCGATATCGGCTGCCAGAACCTTGGCTGCGCCGGCCTTCGCCGCCGCGATGGCAACCAGCCCGGAGCCACTGGCGAAATCCAGCACATACTTGCCGCAAACACTCTCATGATGATCGAGAACATAACGAGCAAGCCCCTGCCCGCCAGCCCAGGCGAAGGCCCAAAACGGTGGCGGCAAGCCGATCTCTTGCAGCTCTTCCTCCGTCTTCAGCCACAGCTCATGAGCCTCCGTGGCAAGATGAAGACGCAATTCCGGCACATGCGGCGGATGCATAATGCCGGTATTGTCAAGAATGAAGCGTTCGGGATCAGTCCTCACCGAAACATCAGTCCGGTGACTTAGGCGGATTGGCAAGGCCGCCCATACGGCAGACCTCGAGATACTCCTCCTCCGTCACCGGCTGCACGGAAAGCCGCATGGAGGTGACGAGAGACATCTTTTCCAGCTTCGGGTTTGCCTTCACATCCTTCAGCGAAACCGGTTGCGGCATATCGCAGACGGCACGGATATCGACGCAATCCCACTTCAGATCTCCTTCCGCAGTCGAATCCGGATGCGACAATGCACAGACTTCGACAATGCCGACGACATCCAGCCCCTCATTGGAGTGGTAGAAGAAACCCTTGTCGCCAATCTTCATGGCGCGCATATTGTTGCGCGCCTGATAATTGCGCACGCCGGTCCATTCTTCACCGGCCTCACCCTTGGCCTTCTGCATTTCCCAGGACCATTTGAACGGCTCGGACTTGTAAAGCCAATAATTCGCCATATCCGATCACGCCCCCGGATTGTTGAAGACCCAGTTATAGGGCTTCACATCGACACTTTCGAACAGGCCGGCCTTGGCATAGGGATCGGCGTCGGCAAGGGCCTTGGCCGCATCGATATCGGCAGCTTCCACGATCACGAGGCTGCCATTCGGCTTGCCTTGGGCATCCAGAAACGGACCGGCGATCTTCAGCGTGCCTTCTGCATTGAGTTTGTTCAGATGTTCCAGATGGGCCGGGCGCGTTTCCATGCGCACGTTAAGGTGGCCCGGCTTGTCCTTGCAGATAAAGGCAAACAGCATTGTCGTCTCCTTGCTGGAGCATGTCCCCCGAAGCGTCAGCGGTTTCGGGATCAGGACATGCGTAAAACATCATTTGACCGCCCACCTCACTCGGTGGTGATCGGCCGTGTCATCAATTGTTGCATGGCGCTCGCCACATCCAGATTGCCGTCAATGATAGCGGCCACCGCTTCGGTAACCGGCATGTCGACAGCGTGACTTTCCCCGAGCCGGGCGGCGACGGCAGCAGCGAAGGCGCCTTCCACCAGCCCGCCGGACATGTCCTTACCCTCACCCCGGCCAAGCGCGATACCAAAACGCAGGTTGCGCGACTGGTGGCTGGTGGCGGTCAGCACCAGATCGCCGAGGCCCGAGAGACCGCGCACCGTGTCCGCCTTGCCGCCCATGGCGACGATGAGCCGCGACATTTCGGCAAGCCCACGCGAGATCAGCGCCGCGCGGGCGGAATCACCAAGGCCAGCGCCTTCAACAATGCCGGCGGCGATGGCGAGAACATTCTTCAGCGCCCCGCCCAGCTGCACGCCGATGCGGTCGGTCGAGGCATAAAGCCGGAAGGTCCTGCCGGAAATCGTGGTCGCAAGCCGCTCGGCAACCTCCGGGTCTTCCGCCGCAATCGCCATGGCCGTCGGCAAGCCGCGCGCAATATCCGCCGCGAATCCCGGACCGGAGAGAACCGCAATCGGATGATGCGGCAATTCCGCTTCCAGAAGTTCCGTCAGCAGTCGGCCGGAGCTGCGGTCGATGCCCTTGGCGCAGGTGACGACGATAGAGTCATTAGCCAGATAAGGACCGTAATGACGGGCCGCATCCGCATGAGCCTGTGAGGGCATGGCGAAGAGCACGATATTGGCGCCAGCCAGCACATCCGGCTCGGCCGAAAATTCAAGCGCGTCCGGCAGATCGACACCCGGCAGGGCCGCCTCGTGAACACGATCAACCTCCAGATCGGCCATCAGCGATGGATCACGGCCGAGCAAGGTGACGTCATGCCGGTTTTCCAACGCAATGACGACGGCAAGCGCTGTTCCGAAGGCGCCGGCGCCGATAACGACGATTTTTTCCCGCTGCATCAGGCCTTGGCTCCCCTTTTACCGAAACCGATCAGTGTCTCCGCGTTGCCGTCCAGCGGCCAGCGCGAGCGCGGCGGGATTTCGAGCGGATCGGGGTCACGGCCATCCGCCATGCGCTCCAGTCCCGCCCAGGCGATCATCGCCGCATTATCCGTGCAAAGCCGGTGCGGCGGCGCAACGAAACGGAAGCCATTGATATCGCAAAGCGACTGCAGCGTCTGGCGGATTTCCTGATTGGCCGCAACGCCGCCGGCGACGACCAGCGCAGGTGTCGTCTCCGGCTGCGGAAACTCCTGGCTGAAACGGGCAAGGCCACGGCCGATACGGTCCTTCAGGGTGCGCGACACCGCTTTCTGGAAGGAGGCGCAGATATCGGCAATATCCTGCTTCGAAAGCGGCGCGATGGCGGTCGCGGCCTGCCGCACCGCTGTCTTCAAGCCCGAGAAGGAAAAATCGAGCCGTGTCTCTCCCACCATCGGGCGCGGAAGCGGAAAACGGTCCGGGTCACCCTTTGCCGCCGCTTTCTCTACGGCAGGCCCGCCAGGATAGGGCAGGCCCAGAAGTTTCGCGGTCTTGTCGAAGGCTTCCCCCAAAGCGTCATCAATGGTGGTTCCCCAGCGCTCGTAGTCATCCACGCCGCGCACCAGCACCAGCTGGGTGTGGCCGCCGGACACCAGCAACATCAGATACGGGAACGACAGACCATCGGTCAGCCGCGCCGTCAGCGCGTGGCCTTCCAGATGATTGATGGCGTAAAGCGGTTTGCCGGCCGCCTTGGCGATAGCCTTGCCGGTCATCAGCCCCACCAGCAGGCCACCGATGAGGCCGGGGCCGGATGTGGCGGCAATGGCGTCGACATCGGCAAGAGTGACGCCCGCCTGCTCCAGCGCCTCTTCCACCAGCGTATCCAGCGCTTCGACATGGGCGCGGGCGGCAATTTCAGGCACCACACCGCCATAAGCGCTGTGTTCCTCCAGCTGCGACAAAACGACGTCGGAGACGATCTCACCACGCCCGTCCGCATGCCGAACCACAATGGATGCAGCGGTTTCGTCACAGCTTGTCTCTATGCCAAGAATACGAAGAAAGGGGGCCATCAAATCTGTTCGTTCATTGCGATCATGCGCTGAGTTGGTCTAAGACAACTCCGGTAACAATGGATAGACGCGGATGCAAACAAAACCTTTCCGAATCGGCACGCGCGGCAGCCCGCTGGCGCTCGCGCAGGCTTACGAGACGCGCAACCGGCTGATGGCGGCGCATGGCCTGCCGGAAGAAATGTTCGAAATCGTCGTGCTGTCCACCAAAGGCGACCGGATAACCGACCGCGCTTTGTCGGAGATCGGTGGAAAAGGCCTCTTCACAGAGGAGCTGGAAAACCAGCTTCTATCAGGCGAACTCGATATGGCCGTGCATTCCTCCAAGGACATGCCGACCGTTCTGCCCGAAGGCCTCTATCTGTCCGCTTTCCTGCCGCGCGAAGACATACGCGACGCCTTCATTGGTCGCACCGCACCGAAGCTTCTGGAACTGCCGCATGGCGCCGTTGTCGGCTCCGCATCTCTGCGCCGTCAGGCACTCATCCGCCGCCTGCGTCCGGATCTCAGCGTCATCGTTTTCCGCGGTCTGGTCGATACGCGTCTGCGCAAGCTCGAAGAAGGCCAGGCGGATGCCACACTTCTTGCTTTTGCCGGCCTGAAGCGGCTCGGCAAGGACAATGTGCCGACGGAAATTCTCGACCCGAAGGAATTCCCTCCGGCTCCTGCCCAGGGCGCAATCGGCGTGGAAAGCCGCATCGGCGATACGCGCATGGACAAACTGCTCGCTCCCATAAACGACAGGCCCACTCATGATGCCGTGACCTGCGAGCGCGCCTTTCTGGCAGCACTCGATGGTTCCTGTCGCACGCCGATTGCCGGCTACGCCACCTGCGACGGCGACGACTTGCATTTTTCCGGCCTGATCCTCACCCCCGATGGCCAGACGAGCCACGGCATCGAAATCTCCGGCAACCGCCGCGATGCGGCAACGCTCGGCCGGCAGGCCGGCGAAGATGTGCGCGCCAAGGCCGGCAGCAATTTCTTCGAAGGCTGGAGCTGAGGCGATGCGGATCGTCGTCACCCGGCCGCAGCGTTCGGGCGAAAGGACGGCCGCAAAGCTTGAAGCACTTGGGCATGAGCCGGTGCTTCTTCCGCTGTTTTATCCTGTCCATCATGGGGAACGCGCCGTCTCGGCGCTATCCGCCCCGCTGGCGGCCATCGCGGTGACCAGCGCCGAGGCGCTGCGGGCGCTGGAAACATCCCGGGACGGGCTGGCTCCCTATCTGTCAAAACCACTTTTCGCCGTCGGCGGAGCAACGGCGGAAGCGGCGGAAAAAACCGGCTTCGAACAGATTTTCACCGCCTCCGGCGACGCCGCCAGTCTGACCGCACTGGTAGCTGAGCACCAGGTTCTGTTTTCCGAAGAAGCACCGCTGCTTTATCTCGCCGGCAGGCCCCGTGGCGCCACCTTCGAGAAGGGCCTTGCCGCCGCTGGCATTCCCTTCAGAACGGTAGATTGTTACGAGATGCTGCCCTCCGGCATTTCGCAGACAATGCTTGGGACGGCGTTTGTCGAAAGCGCTGCCGATGTGGTCCTGCTCTATTCATCGGAAGCAGCGCGGGCCTTTTTTCATCATGTATCGACGCAAAAATACGTGGCGGCGCTGGCAACGACACAAATCATCTGCATCAGCCGCAACGTGCTGTCTCTCGTTCCTCAAATCTTCCGCGCAAACGCAAAGGCCGCCAGCGAGCCGAGCGAGGCGGCAATGTTTGAACTTCTGCGCCATAACTCTGGAACCTAATTCGAGCTCGCCTCTTTCCTTTGCCGCCGTCACTGACTAGGTTTAGATTACTGCAGGCAGAAATGAGGTTGTCATGGTATCGGGAAAGCCGCCACGCCACTCCAAGTCCAAAGCCGAACCGGTCACCATCGACCTGGACGCCAAAGACGTGAAAGCAATTTCCGCCGAGGGAGCCGCTGCCAGAACAGACGGTGAGCCCCGTGACCAAACACCGGTCGCAAACACAGAGCCGGACGTCGCAGAAACAAAGGCGGCAGCCGCAGCCGGCAATCCCACGCCCGTTTGGGACCAGCCGCAAAAATCCCCTCTCGAGCCAGAACCGAATGTTGGCACGACGGAATCAGCGCCTGTCGCACCGAAGGCCGAAAGCCCTGCTAACAAGCCAAAAGAACCCGTTTCAGGGGCTGCCATACCGCCAAAAGCCGATGCCAAACCGGCAACAAGCAACGACGGAGGGAGCGCCACTTCGGCTGCCGCAGCCGCCTCGAAGCCGGCCTTTGGCTCCACAGCCTCCACAAGCGCATCCGGCAGCGCCGCTGCCACGGCAAAGCCCTCAGCGGCCACCGCCTCATCTGGACCGGCCAAACCCTCCGCGCCACAACAAGCCGAGCGCAAGCAGGCAGCAAACTCGGGCCTGATCGCTGCCGGCATCGTTGGCGGCCTCGTGGCGCTGGCCGCCGCTGGCAGCATGCAATATGCTGGCATTCTGCCTTCCTTTAATGCGGGCAGAGCCGGAAGCGATGAAATTGCAACGCTGAAATCCGATCTCGGCAGCCTGCGGCAGCAGCTCGCCAATGCTCCGGCCGCAGACACATCGGCCCTGGAACAGCGCATCGCAACGCTCGAAAGTGCGAAGGGTGAAGCGCCGCAGGTGGATGGGCTTTCGGAAAAGATCACCGCTCTGGAAGCTGCCCTGCAATCGGAGCGATCCGCACAGGCCTCCGCCACATCGGAACTGACGCGCCGCCTTGCGGATGCGGAAGCCAAGATCAACGAGCCGCGCGACGACATCGAAGTCGCCCGAGCGATCGCATCGGCCGCACTGAAGGCAGCGATCGATCGCGGTGGGCCGTTCCTCACCGAACTCGACACGCTATCGAAGGTCACGCCTGATGATCCGGCCATCGCATCGCTGCAATCCTTCGCCGCAACCGGCGTACCGTCGCGTTCCGAGTTGATGCAGAAATTCCCCGATGTTGCCAATGCGATGCTGTCGGCCATCAACCAGCCTGACCCCAATCAGGGCATTATGGAACGCCTGACGGAAAGCGCCTTTTCGCTGGTGAAGGTGCGCCCGGTCGGAAATATCGAGGGCGAGACCCCCGAAGCCCAGATTGCGCGCATGGAAAACAAGCTGCGCAACGGCGATCTGCAAGGCGCGGCGCTTGAATGGAACGGGCTTCCCGATGCCGCCAAGACGGCATCGGCCGATTACAAGAAATCGCTGGATGCGCGCATCGAGGTCGAA
Organism: Agrobacterium sp. 22-209-1; assembly: GCF_053522485.1. NCBI lineage: Bacteria > Pseudomonadati > Pseudomonadota > Alphaproteobacteria > Hyphomicrobiales > Rhizobiaceae > Agrobacterium > Agrobacterium sp. 22-209-1. The sequence goes on along the minus strand of NZ_JBNWCH010000005.1, from coordinate 259,366 downwards.
AATCTGGTCGGCGGCACGTTGAACCGCGCCATCACCAGCACCGGCAGGCAGGGGTAAGGGCATGACCAGAATTCTGACTTTCGCCGTTATCGTTCTGGCTCTCGGCTTCGGTTTTTCCTGGCTGGCGGACAGGCCGGGCGTGCTATCCATCGTCTGGCAAGGCCAGCTGATCGAAATGAGCCTGATGGTCGCGGCCTCCATAATTGCGGCGCTGGTCGCCGCCGTTATGCTGGTCTGGTGGGTCGTCAACGCCATCTGGACCTCGCCCAATGCCGCGCGTCGTTATTTCCGCGCCCGCAAGCGCGACCGTGGTTATCAGGCGCTATCCACCGGTCTCATTGCCGCCGGCGCCGGCAATGCCCTCCTTGCCCGGAAGATGACGGCACGAACACAGGGGTTGCTCAGCGCCGATCAAGAGCCACTGATCCACCTGCTCGACGCTCAGGCCGATCTCATCGAAGGAAAATATGACGCGGCGCGGCGCAAATTCGAAGCCATGGCCCGCGATCCCGAAACCCGCGAACTTGGCCTTCGGGGCCTTTATATCGAGGCGCGCCGTCAGGGCGCCTACGAAGCCGCCCAGCAATATGCCGAGGATGCGGCGGAAAAGGCGCCCTATTTGCCCTGGGCAGCACAGGCGACGCTGGAAAATCGTTGTCGCAACGGACAATGGGACGATGCCATACGCCTGCTCGACCAGCAGAGGGCGGCCAGTGTCATCGAACGCGGCGAGGCGGAACGGCTGAAAGCGGTGCTTCTCACCGCCAAGGCCGGCGAAAAGCTGGAAAGCGACCCCGTGGGTGCCCGCGAGGATGCCAAACATGCGCTCAAGCTTGCCAAGAGCCTCGTTCCGGCAGCGCTGATCGCAGCAAAATCCTATCTGCGCGAGGACAATCTGCGCAAGGCGGCCACGGTTCTCGAACCCGTCTGGAAACACGATCCGCATCCGCAACTCGCCGAACTTTATGTCCGCGCCCGCAGCGGTGATACCGCCATCGACCGGCTGAAACGGGCTGAGCGGCTGGAAAGCCTGAAGCCCAACAATATCGAATCCCTGTTCGCGGTCGCGCAGGCAGCGCTCGACGCCAAGGAATTCGCCAAGGCGCGGGCCAAGGCCGAAGCCGCCGCGCGGATTGAGCCACGCGAAAGCATCTTCCTGCTGATGGCCGACATCGAGGAAGCCGAAACCGGTGATCAGGGCCGGGTACGCTACTGGATGGCACAGGCGCTGCGCGCGCCGCGTGACCCCGCCTGGGTTGCCGATGGTATTGTTTCGGAAAAATGGCTGCCGGTGTCGCCCGTTACCGGCCGTCTCGATGCCTTCGAATGGAAAGCGCCTTTCGGCCAACTCGAAGGCCCCGTCGAGGATCTCACGATCGAAAATGCGATTGCCGCAGCACCGGCAAGGGCCGAACCGGCTGCGAAGACAATCATTGCAGAAGCAGCGCCGGAGACACGCGCCGAACCGAAACCGATCCCGGCCGCGCCGATTGAGGTCAAACCGGCCGTATCGGTCCCAAAGGAGAAAAAGCCTGTTACAATTGAGGCGCCGGTGGAAACCGATGCATCGAATGGGAAGGCGGAGGCCGTGCCGTTTTTCGGCGGCGCGCCGGATGATCCGGGCGTCAAGAAATCAGGCGCGGAAGCCGAACCCAAGACGCGGCTCAAACTCTTCTGACCAACAGGCTATCGATGTTCCAGCAAATACAATCGTTTATTCAAAACCTCGTCGGCCCGAATGCGGGTGATTTCAGCCCGGACGATCTGAGGGTTGCGGTGGCCGCTCTCTCTTTCCAGGTGATGGAAGCGGATGGCACCGTCTCGAAAAGCGAGCGTGACCGCCTGCGCGAGATTTTGCATGAATATTACCATCTCGATGGCGGCAAACTGGATGCCCTTCTCACCGCCGGCCAGGAGGCGGGCAAGGAGGCCGTCGATTATTACCGCTTCACCGCCGATATCCGCCGCCATCTCGACGAAGATCAACGCGTGGAGCTTATTGGAATATTATGGGATATTGTTTACGCTGACGGCGAACGAAGTGAAATGGAAGACCATGTGATCTGGCGGGTAGCCGATCTGCTCGGTGTATCCGTGCGCGACAGGGTTCTGCAACGTCAGCAGGCCGCCACGAGGTCCGGGCCCGCTGAAGAAAGCGAAAACGAAGACGATGCTGTTTGACCCTTCCAGGCAACAGGAAAAACAACCATCGCTGCTCATCGTCCTGCATCAGGAACGTTCTACCCCCGGCCGTGTCGGCCAGATGCTGGTGGAAAAAGGGTATCGTCTGGATATAAGGCGACCCGCACTCGGCGATGACCTGCCGCAGACGCTGGAGAAACACGCGGGCGCCATCATCTTCGGTGGCCCGATGAGCGCCAACGATTCTCATGACTACGTCAAAGCCGAGATCGACTGGCTGAAGGTGCCGCTTAAGGAAAATAAGCCCTTTCTCGGCATCTGTCTCGGCGCGCAGATGCTTTCCAAACATCTGGGCGGCAAGGTGGAGGCCGACAGGGACGGTAAGGTCGAAATCGGCTGGTATCCGCTTCATGCCACCGAACATGGGCGGCTTTTGATGCCGCATTGGCCGAAGATGGTCTATCATTTCCACAAGGAAGGGTTCGAGCTGCCGCGCGGAGCCGAACTTCTGGCCTCGGGCGAGACCTACCCCAATCAGGCCTATCGCTATGGAAAAAATGCCTGGGGCTTGCAGTTTCACGCCGAACTGACCCGCGCCATGATGCATAGTTGGGTGGTGCGCGGCGCCCAGAGGTTCGGCATGCCCAATGCACAGGTGGGCAGCCAGCATCTGGAAGGCCGCATGCTGTTCGACACGCCTCTCAGGGCATGGCTCGGCAATTTTCTCGATCTGGTTTTTGAAGGCAAGGCGCAGCGCTAGAGCATTTCCAGTAAAAGTGCTTAGCGGTTTTACGTTCGGAAAATGCGTAAAAACAAAACGATCTAAGCCCCATCGCCATCAGTGCGGCGCATCCAGATTGTCGATCTTGCGCAGCTTGGAAAAACCGAGCGCCCAGATGACCGCCACAGCAAGCGTACCCGCCCCGCCGATGACGACTGCGGGCACCGCTCCGACGACATGAGCCATGGTGCCGGCACGAAACTCGCCCAGCTCGTTCGATGCGCCGACAAAGACCATATTAACCGCATTCACACGCCCGCGTACCTCGTCCGGTGTCCAGAGCGCAATCAGGGTCTCGCGCACATAAACCGACACCATGTCCGATGCGCCCATGACCACCAGCGCGGCGATGGACAGCCACGCGGTCTGCGACAGTCCGAAAACCACAGTGGAGATGCCGAAGAGGCCGACGCCGGTAAACATCAGCAGGCCGGCGTGGTGACGAATGGGTTTGAAGGCCAGAATGACCGCAACGGTGATGGCCCCGATGCCAGGCGCGGCACGCAGAAGCCCAAGGCCCCATGGGCCGAGCGTCAGCACTTCCTTGGCAAAAATCGGCATCAACGCAACAGCACCGCCGAGCAACACCGCGAAAAGATCAAGCGAGATCGCGCCAAGGACGACTTTTTCCTGCGAGATGAATTTGAACCCGGCCAGCATGGTTTCGAGGCTGATGGCTTTTGCCGGGCCGCGTTGTTCCGGCTTACGGATTGCTACTGCAAGCGCCGCGGAAACAATGAAAAGCACGAGCGCTACGCTATAGGCGACGGAGGCCCCGAGACCATAAAGCAGACCACCGGCGACAGGGCCAAGAATCGACGCCATCTGCCATGAAGACGAATTCCATGCGATAGCATTCGGCAAATCCTCGACCGGCACGAGATTGGGTGCCAGCGACTGCACCGCCGGCCCCATGAAGGCCCGCTCTATGCCGAAGACGACGAGAATGGCGAAGACCGGCCAGGGCGAAAAGCTGTGCATCAACGTGAGGCTAAGAAGCGCCGCAGCGCAGAGCGCCGCGATCAGCAGGCAAATGGCCATGATGCGCCGGCGATTGTGCCGGTCGGCGACCGTTCCCGTGACGAGGATCAGAAGCAGCGACGGCAGAAATTGGAAAAGACCGATCAGGCCGAGATAAAAGGCGTTGCCGGTAACCTCATACATCTGCCAGCCGACAGAGACGCTGACGATCTGGATGGCGAAGGCCGAAAAAAACCGGGCGCTGAAAAAACGGCGATAGGAACTATGCCGGAATGCGCCAAAGCGATTATCGGGGGAAGGGAGGGACATCGGCTGGGTGCTCGCGAGACAATAGGAGAGCTTTGCAATAGAGCGATATGGCAGGAATCGCCAGCCCTCATCGATGGATGACGAAAAGTGCAGGCGGTTTTGTGCGAATTCCCGCTGCAAGGCCACAAGCCGGACTGCCATGATCGCCGGTCGACGAGGCCAAAGTTCATTACGATCAGGGGCAAGACTTGCCGGTTCACCAGCGAATGTCTAAATGTCTTGCAACCAAGATACGGAGATATTGATGCTTGCCCTGTTTCAGACCATCGATCTGGCCTTGAACCTCTATACGTGGGTGCTGATCGCCAGCGCTATTTTTTCCTGGCTTTACGCCTTCAACGTCATCAATTCCCGCAACCAGTTCGTGAACGCCATCGGCAGCTTTCTGTTCAATGTCACGGAACCGGTTCTGCGACCCATCCGCCGCATTCTGCCCAATCTCGGCGGCATCGACATTTCGCCGATCATCGTGCTCCTGATCATCTTCTTCATCCGCTCCTTCATGTGGAACACGCTTTACCCGATGGTCGCTTGAGCGGCTGCTGGCAGAAGCACGGTGATCATGTCCGCCTGACCGTCCGCCTCACACCGAATGGCGGGCGGGACGCCATCGACGGCGTGGAAAAGGATGCGGAAGGAAACACGCATCTCAAGGCCCGTGTCAGCGCCGTGCCGGAAGGCGGCAAGGCCAACAAGGCCCTGATTGTCTTCCTGGCAAAAAAACTCGGCCTGCCGAAATCATCCATCAGCTTCGTTTCAGGCGAAACAGCGCGTAAAAAAATCCTCCGGATCGATACCGACCCGGAGGATTTCGAAGAGCTATTTAAAAAGCTTTAAGGCAGATCAGCCCTGCGCCTTGTAACGCTCAATGGCTTCAACGATCAGCTTCTTGGCAACATCAACATCCTGCCAGCCGCCCATCTTCACCCACTTTCCGGGCTCCAGATCCTTGTAGTGCTCGAAAAAGTGCTCGATCTGCTTCAGCGTAATTTCCGGCAGGTCGGTGTAATTGTGCACCTTGTCGTAACGGCGTGTCAGCTTCGGAACCGGCACGGCGAGAATCTTCTCGTCCTTGCCGCCGTCATCTTCCATGATCATTACGCCGATGGGGCGGACATTGATGACGCAGCCTGGAACCAGCGGACGGGTATTGCAGATGAGAACGTCGATCGGATCGCCATCGTCGGACAGGGTGTGCGGTACGAAGCCATAGTTACCCGGATAGGTCATCGGCGTGTAGAGGAAGCGATCGACGATCAGCGCACCGGCATCCTTGTCCATCTCGTACTTGATCGGATGTCCGCCGACCGGCACTTCAACGATGACATTCACGTCATCCGGCGGATTCTTGCCTACGGAAATTGCATCGATACGCATTCGCTTCCCTCATTCGACGGGTTGGATTTGGTTTTCGATACTGGGAAAGTCGCCGCATTGCAACATGGCTTTGGGCGGATAAGGCAGAATGCGGGATTTGAGGCTATCGCAATGGCGCATGGCCGTTCGCGAGAATGAACCCCGGCCCAAATCACCGGGGCATTATTTGTCAATTCCAGACGAAACCGACTTTGCGAAGCGACTTGCCGTCAAAGTCTTCCATGCCTTCGGCAATATCGCGGCCGCCGTGAGATCGGAAAAAGCGGTTGGCCACATCGCTGTCTTCAAGGCACCAAACAACGATGCCGTTGCAGCCAAGCGAGGTCAGCAATCTGCGCGCTTCCGTAAACAGCAGCGAGCCAAGCCCGATGCCCTGATATTCCGGCCGGAGATAAAGTTCGTATATCTCGCCGTCTTGCGGCAGCCCGCGTGCCCGGCTGAGGCCCAGTGTCGCATATCCGGCGACCACACCGGCCACCTCCACCACCAGCATTGTCGCAGAGCCTCTGGTCGCCTTCTTCCACCAGATTTCTCCGCGACGCTCCAGCATCTGCATCAACGGCCGATGCGGGATAAGCCCTGCATAGGCCTGTTGCCACGACAGACGGTGCGCCTCGGAGATAGCGCGCGCGTCATGCGGTTCAGCACGGCGAACATCGATGGATAACGTTTTCATAACGCGATTCTGGCCCCGGCCACGGAAACTTACCAGTCATAAAGGTTAACGCCGGCAAGCTTACCCACAGCCTATTCATGTGGACGACCTTGAAAAATTAACGCATCCTTAACCTTTGGCAAAGCGCCTTTCGACTCATACGCACATAAAAACGAACGCATAAAAAAACCCGGCCAAAGCCGGGTTTTTCGAAAGCATGGATCAAGCCGATCAGCTGGCTGCAAGCTTTGCCTTTTCGAAACGCTTGCGGTCGTTCGGATCGAGGTAGAGCTTGCGAAGACGGATCGACTTCGGCGTAACTTCGACGAGTTCGTCATCCTGAATCCAGGACAGCGCACGCTCCAGCGTGAACTTGATCGGTGGCGTGAGCTTCACCGCCTCATCCTTGCCAGCGGCGCGGATGTTGGTGAGCTTCTTGCCCTTCAGCACGTTCACGTCGAGGTCGTTGTCACGGCTATGAATGCCGATGATCATGCCCGCATAAACCTTCTCGCCGGCATCGATGATCATCGGGCCGCGATCTTCAAGGTTGAACAGGGCATAGGCGACTGCTTCGCCGGATTCGTTCGACAGCAGAACGCCGTTGACGCGGCCGCCGATTTCGCCCTTGTAAGGCTGGTAGTCGTGGAACAGACGGTTCATCACAGCCGTGCCGCGCGTGTCGGTCAAAAGTTCAGACTGATAACCGATAAGGCCGCGGGTCGGCGCGAAGAAGACCAGGCGGACACGATTGCCGCCCGATGGACGAAGCTCAACCATCTCGGCCTTGCGCTCGGACATCTTCTGAACAACGACACCGGAATGTTCTTCATCAACGTCGATGACGACTTCTTCGACCGGCTCCATAAGCTGGCCGTTTTCATCCTTGTGCATGACAACCCGCGGACGCGAAACGGCAAGTTCGAAGCCTTCGCGGCGCATGTTTTCGATCAGAACCGCCAGCTGCAATTCACCGCGACCGGAGACGAAGAACGAATCCTTATCGGCGGATTCTTCGATTTTCAGCGCAACGTTGCCTTCGGCTTCCTTGAACAGGCGGTCGCGAATGACGCGGCTCGTGACCTTGTCACCTTCGGTGCCGGCGAGCGGCGAATCGTTGACGATGAAGGACATGGTAACCGTCGGCGGATCGATCGGCTGCGCCTGCATCGGCTCCATGACGGCAGGATCGCAGAAGGTATCGGCGACGGTGCCCTTGGAGAGGCCGGCAATGGCGACGATGTCGCCCGCATGGGCTTCTTCGATCGCGGTGCGCTCGATACCGCGGAAAGCGAGAATTTTCGAGATACGGCCGTTTTCAATCAGCTTGCCGTCCTGGCCCAGAACCTTGACGGCCTGGTTCGGCTTGATCGAACCGGAGGCGATGCGGCCGGTGATGATGCGGCCGAGGAAATTGTTAGCCTCGAGGATCGTGCCGATCATGCGGAACGGCCCCTCTTCGACCTTGGGCTCCGGAACGTGCTTGACGACGAGATCCAGCAGCGGCGCAAGACCTTCGTCAGTCGGGCCTTCCGGATTGACGTTCATCCAGCCGGAGCGGCCGGAACCGTAAAGGATCGGGAAATCGAGCTGTTCGTCGGTGGCGTCGAGCGCCGCGAAAAGGTCGAACACTTCGTTGACGACTTCTTCATGGCGGGCGTCCGGACGGTCGATCTTGTTAATTGCGACGATCGGGCGAAGACCGACCTTCAGCGCCTTGCCGACCACGAATTTGGTCTGCGGCATCGGGCCTTCGGCAGCATCGACCAGAACGATGGCACCATCCACCATCGACAGGATACGCTCGACTTCACCGCCGAAGTCGGCGTGACCGGGGGTGTCGACGATGTTGATACGGGTATCTTTCCACTCGATCGAGGTCGCCTTGGCGAGAATGGTGATGCCGCGCTCTTTTTCAATGTCGTTGGAATCCATCACGCGCTCCATCACGCGCTGGTTTTCACGGAACGAACCGGATTGCTTCAGAAGCTCGTCAACAAGCGTCGTTTTTCCATGGTCAACGTGCGCGATGATCGCGATGTTGCGAAGTGCCATTGTTTAAAATCTCTGAGGTTGGGCGCTATATTGATGAGAAACGCCAATTTAGTTTGGCGCGCTCATAACCTTTTTTTTGCAAATGCGAAAGGGGGCTCATGTCATAAGCCCCCTGCGCTCAGCTTCTAACTCAGAAATATGACAGTCTCTTATAGGAGACCGCGCTTTAAAAGCATGGCGTCCGGGCTCGGCATCTTGCCGCGGAAGGCAAGATAGGCCTCCTCCGGATCGATCGAGCCGCCAACGGAATAGATGTTATCCTTCAGCCGTCGCGCCATCTCGCTATCAAAGGCATTGCCGGTTTCCTCGAATGCCGAAAAGGCGTCGGCGTCCAGCACTTCCGACCACATGTAGGAATAGTATCCGGCGGAATAACCGTCGCCGGAAAACACATGCTGGAAATGCGGCGTCGCATGGCGCATGACGATGGATTTCGGCATGTTGAGCGCGGAAAGGACCTCACCCTGCACGGCCATCGGGTCACCGACGTTGTCGCGGGTATGAAACGCCATGTCGACAATCGCCGACGAGGTGAATTCCACCGTGCTGAAACCGGCATTGAAGGTCTGCGCAGCCAGAACCTTGTCCAGTAGCGCCCTCGGCATCGGCGCGCCTGTTTCATAATGCAGGGCGTATTTTTCGAGAATTTCCGGCACCGTCAGCCAATGTTCGTAAAGCTGCGACGGCAATTCAACGAAATCGCGCGAGACACCCGTTCCGGAAACGGAAGGGTAAGTGACATTCGACAACATGCCATGCAATGCGTGGCCGAATTCATGGAACAGCGTGCGCGCATCGTCGAGCGAAAGCAGCGCGGGTTTGCCCTCGGCCGGTTTGGCGAAATTGCAGACATTGTAGATGATCGGTATTTCTCCGACCGTGCCGTTCTTGAGGGGCAGCTTATGCTGCGACTGGAAGGAGCTCATCCATGCGCCGGACCGCTTGGAGGGACGGGCGAAATAATCGCCGAGGAACATGGCCTTCAGACCGCCCTTTTCATCGCTGATTTCGAAAACCCGCACATCCGGGTGATAGGCCGCGACGCCTTTGATTTCGACCGCCCGAATCCCGAACAGCCGCCCGGCCACATCGAAGCACGCTTCGATGATCTTTTCGAGCTGCAGATAGGGCTTCAATTCAGCCTCGGAGAAGCTGAATTTCCGTGCCCGGAGCTTTTCGGCATAATGCCGCCAGTCCCAGGGCAGCACCTCGTGATTCCTTCCCTCCTTAGCGATGATGGCTGCCAGTTCGGCCTCCTCCTCGCCCGCACGGCGCACGGCCTTTTCCCAGACCTGCCCCAGAAGACCGTTCACGGCATCCGGCGTCTTTGCCATCGTATCATCGAGCTTGTAGGCGGCGAAATTTGCGTAACCGAGAAGCTTTGCCTTCTCCTCGCGCAATTCGAGCGTGCGGCGGACGATCTCGCGATTATCGGTCCCGCCGCCATTCTCGCCACGCGCCACCCACGCCCTGAAGGCCTGCTCGCGCAGATCGCGGCGCTCGGAAAAGGTCAGGAAAGGCTCGATGATGGATCGGGAAAGGGTAACGGCAAATTTGCCGTCCTCGCCATGCTCACGGGCAGCACCCGCCATCGCGTCTCGCAGAAAATCGGGAATGCCGGTAAGTTCCTCTTCCGTGGAAAGCAGGAGCTTCCAGTTCTTTTCATCTGCCAGCACATTCTGCCCGAATCTCGCACCGAGACCGGCAAGTTCCTCATTGATCGCCGCCAGCCGTTCCTGCCGATCCTTCGGCAGCTTGGCGCCGGAGCGCACGAAACTCTTCCAGTGCCGCTCAAGAACTCGGCTCTCCTCACCCGTCAGCCCCAGCGCCTCGTGCTTTTCCCACAAAGTGTCGATCCGCTTGAACAGGGCCTCGTTCATGCCGATCTTCGAATAGTGCCGCGACAGTTTCGGCGCGATCTCCCGCTCCAGCGCCTGGATCACGCCATTGGTATTGGCGCCTGCCCTGTTCCAGAACAGCGCCGAAATGCGCGAAAGATCGTCGCCTGCGATTTCGAGCGCGGTCACCGTGTTTTCGAAGCTCGGGGCCTCAGAATTGCCGGCAATCGCATCGATTTCGTGTTCGTGGGACAGAAGGGCGGCATCGAAGGCCGGAGCGAAATCCTCATCCCTGACCGCATCGAATTTCGGCAGACCATTGTGGCCGTTCCAGTCAACGAGTGCGGGATAAAGCGCGGTCTTGGATGGCATTTCATCTTCCTTGTACAATTCCGGTTAAGCTCATATGGGCACGCCTCCGCCGGCAATTCAATATGCCCGGCGGAGATGTCAGGCCGCGTGAAAAAATATGGAAAGTCCGGTCTTTTTTGCTTCAGCGTAACAATCGGCGACTATATTGCAGATCATCCAGCAACCGAACTGACGCATACTTTACCCGATTTTCCACAATATGACTTGTGCACCATTGATTATCGCCCGGATTTTAGTAAGTCTGACTTACGAAAAGGCGAAACATGGGCACTAAACGCGAAAAAGACTCATTGGCATTTTTACTGAACAGTGGCGCACGCCTGCTGAACAGTGCTTTCGAGCGCCGAATTGCTGAAGCCGGACTGGGCCTGACACCCGGCGAAGCACGCGCCCTGCTGACAGTCGCCGTCGTTGATGGCAGCAAACAATCGGATATCGCCGCCCGGCTCGGCATCGAGCCCATGACGATCTGCGCCTATCTCGACAAGCTGCAATCTCTCGATCTCATCGAACGCCAACAGGACCCGCAGGACAGGCGCTCCAAGCGTATAGTGATGACGAAAAACGCAGCCGAGATGCTGGAAGCCGTGCGCCAGGAAATCGATGAACTCGTCCGTCACGCCACGCAGGGCCTGAATGACGAGGAGGTCGCGCTTTTCCGCAGCTTCCTGCAGACTCTCCGCAACAATCTCCAGCCGGAACAGTCGAGCCAGGGCTGCTGATCGCAATGTCGCCAGAAACGGTTATGTCCAGAAAGCGCACGGCCATGCTCGGTGCGTTGCTGACGGCGCTGGCACCGATTTCCATGGCCATCTACACACCCGCCATGCCGGAACTGACGCGGGTTTTCTCCACCACGGAATCCGCCGTGAAACTCAGCCTGTCGCTTTACTTCGCCGGTTTCGCCATGGCGCAACTGTTGGCCGGCCCGGCATCCGATGCCTTCGGGCGGCGAAAGGCGAGTCTCGTTTTCCTGTCCATCTTTCTGGGCGGGGGGCTGCTGGCGATCTTCGCCCCAACAATCGAGGTGCTGCTCTTCGCCCGGCTTGTTCAGGGTATTGGCGCCTCCGTCGGCATGACGGTGGCGCGCGCCGTCGTGCGCGATCAATTTACCGGCTCGGAAGCCTCCAGCATCATGAACCTTATTGGCATCATGCTGGCCGTTGGCCCAGCCATGGGCCCGACCATAGGCGGGCTTTCGCTTGCGGCTTTCGGGTGGCAATCGGTATTTTTCCTCATGGCCGGCCTCGGGGCCATCGCCATCTTCACCGTCGTGGTTTTCCTGCGCGAGACGACAATCCCGGACAAGAACCTGATCCGCCCGCGTCGGCTCCTGTCGGCCTATGGGACATTGCTCACCGAGCCGCGTTTTCTTCTCGCTGCACTGGTACTCGGCGGTTCCATCGGCGCGCTTTATGCGCAGGCGACCATGCTGACCTTCATCCTCATCGACAAAGTCGGCATGACACCCACCGCCTTCGGCATCGGCATGCTGATGCAGACCGGCGCCTATTTCTTCGGCTCAATCGCCTTGCGTTATATCGCACCGAGGCTTGGTGACCGCCGTTCGGTCGTCCTTGGCCTCTGTTTTTCGGGAATAGGCGGCCTCCTTATCCTGCTGTCGGTGTTCCTGATACCGCCATCCTTTCTTTCGATCATGGGACCTGTGGCAGTCGCAACGGTCGGCATCGCCTTGCTGACGCCATCCATGGTGACGGCGGCCCTCGCCCCTTTCCCGCATATTGCCGGCTCGGCATCGGCAATGATGGGTTTCATTCAGATGGGATCTGGTTTTGCGGGCGGTGCTGCAGCCTCACTCATCGGTTCGCCGTTGACCGGCTTCGGCATCATCATCCCCGTGATGGAGTTCACCGCAATCGCCAGCTACATCGGCTTCCGCATCGTCTCCATACGAAAGACATGAAAAAACCCGCCGACGGCGTCGCCAGCGGGTTTCATTATTTCCATTCCAGCAGAATTACTTGCTGATATTGCGCTTTGCGAGTGTGCGAAGACGCAATGCGTTAAGCTTGATGAAGCCTGCAGCGTCCTTCTGGTCATAGGCGCCATGGTCGTCCTCGAAGGTCACCAGCGCGTCGGAATAGAGCGACTTGGCGCTCTCGCGGCCGGTCACCATGACATTGCCCTTGTAGAGCTTCAGCGTCACTTCGCCTTCCACATGCTCCTGGCTCCTGTCGATCAGGGCCTGCAGCATTTCGCGCTCCGGCGAGAACCAGAAACCGTAATAGATCAGCTCGGCGTAACGCGGCATCAACTCGTCCTTGAGGTGGGCCGCACCCCGGTCAAGCGTGATGGATTCGATGGCGCGATGCGCGGCAAGCAGGATGGTGCCGCCGGGCGTCTCGTAAACGCCGCGCGACTTCATGCCGACGAAACGGTTCTCGACCAGATCGAGACGACCGATGCCGTTTTCACGGCCGTAATTGTTGAGCGTGGCAAGAAGCGTCGCCGGCGACATTTCAACGCCGTTGATGGAGCAGGCATCGCCCTTGCGGAAACCGACCTTGATGACGGTTGCCTTATCGGGCGCGGCTTCCGGGGAGATGGTGCGCATATGCACATATTCCGGCGCTTCCTGCGCCGGGTCTTCCAGAACCTTGCCCTCGGAAGAGGAGTGCAGCAGGTTGGCGTCCACCGAGAAAGGCGCCTCGCCCTTTTTATCCTTGGCAACCGGAATTTGATGCTGCTCAGCGAAGTTCAGGAGGTCCGTACGGCTCTTGAACGACCAGTCGCGCCAGGGAGCGATGATCTTGATATCCGGATTCAGCGCATAGGCCGACAGCTCGAAACGGACCTGATCGTTGCCCTTGCCGGTGGCGCCATGTGCGATGGCGTCGGCGCCGGTCTTCCTTGCGATTTCGATCAGGTGCTTGGAGATCAGCGGACGGGCAATGGAGGTGCCGAGCAGATAGACGCCTTCATAAACCGCGTTTGCGCGGAACATCGGAAACACGAAATCACGTACGAACTCTTCGCGGACGTCCTCGATGAAGATTTCCTTGATGCCCAGCATCTCGGCCTTCTTGCGCGCCGGCTCGAGTTCTTCGCCCTGGCCGAGATCGGCGGTGAAGGTCACCACCTCCGCGCCGAGTTCCGTCTGAAGCCATTTCAGGATGATCGAGGTGTCGAGACCGCCGGAATAGGCGAGAACGACTTTCTTAACGTCTTTCGGAAGTGCCATAGTGATGTCCATCTGCATGATGACGGCATTGAGACACCGCCATTTCCTTGGGATTTCGGCACTTTTACAGTGCAAGCCGAAATGTGTGAAGCGCTTTTCAGTGAGATAAGCGACAAAACAATTGATGGGCGCATACGAGGGCTGACGATGACCGGGCGTATTGATGGAAACGAGGCGATTGTCACATGCATTATGAAAATTCGCGCTTTATCATAAAGCGGCGCGATCAACTTGAAGACCGTGAATGAAACCCGTGAGGTTCAGGCAACGTTGCAAACCGCTGGAAACAGCCGAAACGACGCGAAGGAGAGACCTATGACGACCATCCACCCCGCATTCAAGGAAGATAATGTCGCCGTCATCACCGGTGCTGCCTCCGGCATCGGACTTGCCGCAGCCCGCAAATTCGCCGGTTTCGGCATGAGTGTCGTGCTCGTCGATCTCGACGGCGAGAGGCTTGCTGCAGCCCATGCGGATATTTTGGCCGTTGCCAAGAACGGCGAAGCGCAGGTTGTCGCCATTCCGACCGACATATCCAGGCTCGATGAACTGGAGGCGCTGGAGCGCGCCGTGATCCAGCGTTTCGGACGCGTTCACGTCCTGATGAACAATGCCGGCATCCAGCCCGGCAGCGCCATTTTCGGTCCACAGGCCAATTGGGAAAATATCATCAACGTCAATCTGATGGGTGTCGTGAACGGCAGCCGTGTTTTCGGGCAGGGCATGATCGCCCATGGCGAGCCGGCGCTCATCGTCAATACCGGCTCGAAGCAGGGCATCACCACGCCTCCCGGCGATCCGGCCTATAATGTCTCGAAGTCCGGCGTCAAAACCTTCACGGAGGCGCTTCAGCACGAATTGCGTAACCTACCGAACAGCTCGGTTTCCGCTCATCTGCTGATCCCCGGCTTCGTCTTCACCGGCCTCACCGCCCATGGCAGGACAGAAAAGCCTAAAGGCGCATGGACCGGCGAACAGACCGTCGATTTCATGGTCGAAAGCATCGGTCGGGGCGATTTCTACATTCTTTGCCCGGATGGCGAGGTGGACCGACCGACCGATGAAAAGCGCATTCTCTGGGCGGCCTATGACATCGTCCAGAACCGTCCGCCGCTATCGCGCTGGCACACGGAATATTCCGCCGCCTTCACCAGCTTCCTGAAAAACTGAATGTTCCGGGCCGCCGCGATGTAACCATTGCGGCGGTCTTTTGCGTCAGTGCTCAAAAGCATTGGCAGAAATGCGAAACCGCGTTAAGCACGGCAATCTCCAGCTTTTACGGGTGCCGCGATGGATTTCGTTCCCAGCCTGCCGACATTGATCGCCTTCACCATTGCCATTCTCCTTCTGGCTGTGACCCCGGGGCCTGACATGACGCTTTGGATCAGCCGCTCCCTGCGTGAGGGCCGGACGGCAGGTTTCATGACGCTTCTGGGAACCAATATCGGCATTACCGTGCACACGATGCTCGTCGCCTTCGGCGTCGCCGCCCTCATCGTCGCCTCGCCGACGGCTTTCATGATCCTGAAGACCGGCGGAGCCGCCTATCTGGTCTGGCTCGCCATCCAGGCAATCCGCAAAGGCTCGGATTTCGTGATGGTGAAAAGCGCCGGCGAAAAATCGCAGTCCTCCCTGAAGTCGGCGCTACTGAACGGCATCTGGGTCAACCTGCTGAACCCGAAGATCATCATCTTTTTCATGACCTTCTTGCCGCAATTCGTCAGCGCATCCGATCCGCATGTGACCGGCAAGCTGATCTTCCTCGGCATCTGGTCGATCATCGTCGCGCTGCCGATCGGCATCGGCATCGTAATCGCGGCAGATGTTCTTTCAGCCTGGCTGCAACGCAACCGGAAAATTCTGCGCGGACTGGATTATACGATCGCAGGTGTCTTTTCGCTTTTCGCCGTCAAGATTTTCTTCACGCAGGCGCGCTGACGGTAACAAAAAGGCGCCCTACGGCGCCTTTTTTACAATCAACCGATCAGCAACTCATCGTCATCGAGCTTCTGGCCGCGTATCTTGCGGAACATGTCGATCAAATCTTCGACCTCGAGATCCCTGCGGCTGTCGCCGGAAACGTCGAGCACGATCTCACCGGCATGCAGCATGATCGTGCGGCTACCATAATCCAGCGCCTGACGCATGGAGTGGGTAACCATCAGCGTCGTCAGCTTGCGCTCCGACACCACCTTGCGGGTCAACTCCATCACGAATTCGGCCATGCCGGGATCGAGTGCCGCCGTATGTTCATCCAGCAGCAGCACGTCCGAGCCGGACAGCGTCGCCATGACGAGCGAGACTGCTTGCCTCTGACCGCCGGACAGAAGGTCCATGCGGTCCTTCAGACGATTTTCCAGCCCGAGATTGAGCGAGGCGATGCGCTCCTTGAAGAAATCCCGCCGACCACGCCCAAGCGCCGGCAAAAGGCCGCGACGCGTGCCGCGCGACGCCGCCAGCGCCAGATTTTCCTCGATGGTGAGCGCGCCGCAGCTGCCCGCCAGCGGGTCCTGAAACACGCGCGCCACCCGCCCCGCCCGGCTGGCGGTCGGTTTGCGGGTTACATCGGCGCCGCCGATCATCACCTTGCCCGCCGTCGGCAGGACATCACCGGCGAGAACGCCGAGCAGCGTCGATTTGCCGGCGCCATTCGAGCCGATGACGGTGACGAAGGAGCCATCCTCAATAGTGAGGTCGATCTTGGAGAGCGCCTGCTTCTGCAGCGGCGTGCCGCGCCCGAAGACAACTTGAATATCGGAAAGGGAAATCACGATGTTGCTCCCCCGCGGCGCAGTCGGGGCAGGATCAATGCGATGGCCACCAATACCGCCGTTACGAAATTGAGATCGGACGCCTTGAGGCCCAGCACATCGCTCGACAGAGCGAACTGGATGGCGAGACGATAGGCGATGGAGCCGAAGACACAGCCGATCAGCGCGACCAGAATACCGCGCGCGCCGAACAGTGTTTCGCCGATGATGACGGCCGCAAGCCCGACAACGATAGTGCCGACACCGGAGGTCACATCCGCAAAACCATTGGTCTGCGCGAACAGCGCGCCGCCGAGAGCGACCAGGGCATTCGAAAGCGCCATGCCGAGGTAGATCTGGTTACCTGTCTTCACCCCCTGCGCCCGCGCCATCCGGGCATTGGCGCCCGTCGCGCGCATAGCAAGGCCCGCATCGCTTTCAAGAAAACGCCAGACGAGGATGACCGCGGCCAGCACCAGCGCGCCGACGAAAAGCGGCCGCACCAGATATTCCGACAGGCCGAGGCCGTAAAACGGCGATATCATCGTATCCTGATTGAGCAGCGCCACATTCGGCTTTCCCATCACGCGCAGATTGACGGAAAACAGCGCGATCATCGTCAGGATCGACGCAAGCAGGTTGAGGATTTTGAAACGAACGTTGAGGGTGGCGGTCACGATGCCGGCGGCGGCACCGGCCACCATCGCAATCGCCGTCGCAACCCAGGCATTCAGACCGGCGATGATCAGCACGGCAGCCACGGCGGCGCCGAGCGGAAACGAACCGTCCACGGTCAAGTCAGGAAAATCAAGCACACGGAAAGCGAGATAAACGCCGATCGCCACGAAAGCGAAGACCAGTCCCAGCTCCACGGCGCCCCAGAAGGCGATTTGGCTCACGGTAATGTCCTTGTTATTGCCGCCATCAGGCGGATACGGGTGCTGTCTCGCGCCACGTAGAACGGGCGGCGAATTTGCCGCCGCCCGTTATTCCGTCTGGTTTCGGTTCAGTCGATGACCTTGGTGGCGCGCTTGGTGACGCTTTCCGGGAAGGTGACGCCGGCTTTTTCGGCGGCCTTCTTGTTGATCACCAGATCAGTGCCGACAGCAACGGTTGCCGGAATATCGCCCGGCTTTTCACCCTTGAGAATGCGGACGACGACGGCGCCGGTCTGTTTGCCAACGTCGAAATAGTTGAAGCCGAGGGCGGCAACCGCACCGCGGGCGACCGAATCCGTATCGGCCGCGTAAAGCGGGATCTTGGCTTCGGAAGCAACACCGGCAGCCGCTTCGAAAGCGGAAACGATAGTGTTGTCGGTCGGAACGTAGATCACATCGGCCTTGCCGACCAGTGCGCGGGTTGCACCCTGCACTTCTGCCGATTTGGTGGCGACGGATTCAACAACCTTGAGACCCGCTTTCTCAGCCTCAGCCTTCAAGAGGGCGAGCGTCGATACGGAATTGGCCTCGGCCGAATTGTAGATGAAACCGATGGACTTGGCGTTCGGAGAGATTTCCTTGATGAGCGCCAGATGTTCGCCAACCGGGAGCATGTCCGAAAGGCCGGTCACGTTGCGGCCGGGCTTTTGCATGTCCTTGACGAGCTGTGCGCCGACCGGGTCGGAAACCGCCGTGAAGACAACCGGAATGTCGCGCGTGGCGGCAACGACGGCCTGCGCGGAGGGCGTGGAGATCGGCACGATGACGTTCGGCGCATCGCCAACGAACTGGCGCGCGATCTGCGCGGCGGTGCCGGGATTGCCCTGCGCGGACTCATAAAGGAACTTGAGGTTCTCACCTTCCTTGTAACCGGCTTCGGCAAGCGCGGCCTTGACGCCGTCACGGGCGGCGTCAAGCGCCGGATGTTCGACGATGGCGGTGACAGCAACGGTGACGTTTTCAGCCTTGGCCGGCAGAACGAGGGCGCTCGCGGCGGCGAGAGCCAGAATGAATGCGCGCATGGATATCCTCCTGTTGGTTCCCTGTTTTCGTCTTCTTAGGAACAAGACAGCCCGAAATCAATCGGAGAACCACTGCAAAACAAGCTTTCAGGCGGCAATTGCGGCTTATTCAGTCATCCGCGCCGTGGTTGGCGATCATCATCGCCTCGAAAGCCAGCCTTTCGGTCTTGCGCATCCGTTCCGATTCCGACTTCAACTGGCCGCAGGCGGCGAGAATATCGCGACCGCGCGGCGTGCGGATCGGCGAAGCATAACCGGCCTGATTGATGAAATCGGCGAACTTCTCGATCTGCGCCCAGTCCGAGCACTGATAGTTCGTGCCCGGCCATGGGTTGAACGGAATGAGGTTGATCTTGGCCGGGACGCCCTTCAAAAGCTGCACCAGCATCTTGGCGTCTTCCAGACTGTCATTGACATCCTTCAGCATCACATATTCGAAGGTGATGCGACGGGCGTTGGAGAGGCCCGGATATTTGCGGCAGGCCTCGATCAGTTCCTTCAGCGGATATTTCTTGTTGATCGGCACCAGCATGTCGCGCAGCTCGTCGCGCACCGCATGCAGCGAAATCGCCAGCATGACGCCGATCTCATCGCCGGTGCGGAAGATTTCCGGCACAACGCCCGATGTGGAGAGCGTGACGCGACGCTTGGAGAGCGACAGGCCATCGCCATCGGTGGCGATCAAAAGCGCGGTCTTCACATGCTCGAAATTATAGAGCGGCTCGCCCATGCCCATCATCACGATGTTGGAAACCTTGCGGCCTTCGCTCGGCACATAAGCGCCGACCGGCGTCGAACCGTCGGGAAAATCACCGAGCCGATCGCGTGCCAGCAGAAGCTGGGAAAGGATCTCCTCAGCCGTCAGGTTGCGCACGAGGCGCTGGGTGCCGGTGTGACAGAAGGAACAGGTCAGCGAACAGCCCACCTGGCTTGAAATGCACAGCGTACCGCGACCCTCTTCGGGAATATAGACCGTCTCGATTTCGACCGGACGTCCCGCACCGCGCGGTGGGAACCGCATCAGCCATTTGCGGGTGCCGTCATTGGAAATCTGTTCCTCGACAATTTCCGGACGGGCGATGGTAAAGGCCGCCTTCAGCTTCTCGCGAAGCTCCTTGGCGACATTGGTCATATTGTCGAAATCGGAGACGCCGCGCACATAAAGCCAGTTCCACAACTGGCTGACGCGCATCTTCACCTGCTTCTGCGGCACGCCGATTTCCGAAAGCGCCTCACCCATTTCCTCACGGGTCATGCCGATCAGCGACGGCTTGCCGGACATCAGATCGCTATTGGCGATCAACGGCGTTTTGACTGCCAGGCCGGCAGGGGCTTGCATTACAGACATTACGCTATCCCATCATTCCATGCATCGCACGACCGGCCTTTCGGATAGGCGGAAAATCGTCTGCATGTCGAGAAAATCAAAGGCGGAGCAGTTTTCGCGCATCCGCCTGTCAATGTTGCCGCGCCTTTAGCATCAAACAAGTAAAAACGCAAATGGCCGGTCAAGGACCGGCCATTGTCAGACACAATACGGTGTCAGGATTATTTGCAGCTCTCGATCTGCTTGAGAGCCGCCGAAATACCCGACAGCGAATAGGAATAGGACGTCGCGGTGCCACGGCCGGAGGTGGCCTTGACGGTCATGGACCTGCCGCCCTTCATGGCCGCCACAAGCGCCGGTTCTTCGGCGGCGTTTTCAACCCAGGCGGCCTTGTCCTTGGTGAACATGACGAAGTTTTTGTTGTCGATCGTCACATTAACCTTGGAACCCTGCTTGAGCGGATAACCCACCATGGCCTGCGGCTCATAGGAAATGTTCTGACCCGGACGTTGCGAGACGATGAAAAAGATATCGCCGTGGTCGACATTTGCCGGCTCCTTGGCGGTCGGAATGGAAAGAACGTAGCAGACGGTGCTGTTGCCCGATTTGTACGAATAGGCACCCCATGCATTGAACTGCTGGATGCGCGTGGGCGACTGTGCAGATGCTACGCCGACGCTGGTCAGCAAAATGGCCGCTGCGGTTGCTACACTTCTTACAAACATTGAATTTCCTGCCGGGTTATTGTCTTCCATTGGCCCGAAGCATCGGCGAGCCCAGTTTCTGGATCGGCCACGTTCAGGTGCGGATCGTCTTTTCTCATTGTGGTCGGGAAGCGGTTACCAAACCGTCAACAACACGCATAAAATGCCGGAAACGTCTTGCGGTGTTACAGATTGGCGACTCCCGACGCCCTGAGGAGAAAGGTGCGAAACACCCTTCTTTCGTGTGTATGACACATAAATTCAGGCAAGAATTTGTCGCCCGTCAGGCTCGCCCGAACAGGCAGATCACAGAGGCGTTACCCGGCTTCCTGCTGCCGTTTCAGCATGGCGTCAGCCGCCTCGTAGTGCTCCATCTTGATATGGGCGCGGATCATAGCGAGCGCTGCCGTGATGACGGCGATGTCGTCAGTGAATCCGATAACGGCCAGCACATCCGGCACGGCATCCATCGGCATGATGAAGTAGGCGAGCGCCGCCAGGATGATACCCTTGGCGCGCAGCGGCGTATCGCGGTCGATCGCGCAATAATAGGCCGCCGCCGCATCGCGTGCGAAAGGTACCTTCGACATCACGCGCTTCAGCTTGGGCCAGAATTTCGCACGCACGACGTTCTCGCGCTCCTCCCGCCTGTCGGCTTCACCAGGCAGAAGAATTTCACCGATTTTCACATCATCCATGATCGACGGTCCTCCGGTCACGGCTATTATATGGGATTTAAGCTCCGCCGTTCAATTGCTTCGAGCCGCAGCCGCCTTCTGCATGGCCTCGGCCAGAAGAAAATCGCGCTCCGTCACACCCTGCGAATCATGGGTGGTGAGGCAGACCTTCACCCGCGAATAGACATTGGACCATTCGGGATGATGATTGAGCCTTTCCGCCACAAGTGCGGATTCGGCCATGAAACCGAAGGCTTCCGCAAAGCTTGCAAACTTGAAGGAACGGACGATAGCCGCTCCGTCCTCGCGCAGGGACCAGCCCTCTAGTTTCGACAGGGCCTGCCGGATGGCGTCCGGCTCTAGTCTGGGATATTTCATGAACTTGCCTCCGCTTGAGACCCATTAACGCTTCAACGACGTGATCGACGCACAATCCATGAAACATACAGCTATTCTTTTTGTCTGCATGGGCAATATCTGCCGTTCACCGCTGGCCGAAGGGGTTTTGAGACGCCTTGCCGACAGCGCGGCCATGTCTGATCAGCTCACCATCGATTCCGCCGGCACCGGCGGCTGGCACGCGGGTGACGCGCCCGATCCACGGTCCATCGCCATGGCGCGACGGCATGGCGTCGATATTTCCCGGCAGCGGGCGAGACAGGTCACCCTGGCGGATTTCGAGACCTTCGACCTGATACTCGCCATGGACGAAAACAATCTGGCGAACCTGCTGCAATCGAGCCCGGGAAGGCAGCGACACAAGATCCATCTCTTCGTGGACTATGCCACTGGCTGCCGCGAGAACGTCCCCGACCCCTATTACGGGGCCGAGGACGGGTTCCTCAAGGTCTACAACATGCTCTTGGCAGGATGCAGATCGTTGCTCGAAAAGATGGAGCTGGACCGCGCCTCATGAAGCGGAAACGCCTCTTCAACGATATAGGGTCCACCGCCCACCGATTCCTTCGACGACATCAGCACGAAACGGCCGACCGTGAAGGGCGAGGTGCGGAAGTTGCCGCGTCCGGAAAGATACTGCACCACATCGTCCACGCGGGAGGAGCGCAACCGCGCCAGCGTGACATGCGGCATGAACTTGCGCGGATCGGGCGGGAGACCGATCCTCTGGCAAATCCGCTCGATTTCCGCCTGAAGCGCATGCATTTCCGGCGAGGGAGAAACCCCGGCCCAGATGGAATGCGGTTTCTTGGAACCGAAGGACCCCATACCGGTGAGGTTCAGCTGGAATTCCGGCCTGTCGATCCGGTCCAGCCTGTCCACGACCTCATCTGCGGTACGACCGTCGATGTCACCGATAAAACGCAGGGTTATGTGATAATTCTCCACATCGATCCACCGGGCTCCCGGCAGACCACCGCGCAACAATGAGAGGCTCATAGCCGCATTGCGCGGAATTTCGAGGGCGGTAAACAGTCTCGGCATGGCGAGCTCCCCGAATCTCTTGGCAGAACAAGCATAGCGAATCACGCAATGCAGGCGGGCGCAAGTGCTTATTTTTTTTGCGCACCGATTGTCGTGATGAAGCTTTCAACAGCCGGCAAAGATTTTTCAACCATCGTCGCCACACCCTTCGTATTGGGGTGCATCTTGTCGTCCAGCTTCAGCGCATCATCCGTCACCACGCCATCAAGAAAGAACGGATAAAGCGGCAGGTTGTATTTTTCGGCGAGCTTCGGAAAGATCGGATTGAAGCGGCTGGCATAATCATCGCCCATATTCGGCGGCGCCATAATGCCGACCAGCAACACGGCTATGTTGCGCTTCTGAAAACCGGAAATGATGGTGTCGAGGTTCTTTTCGGTCTGTTCGGGGGGAATTCCGCGCAGAGCGTCATTGGCGCCGAGTTCCAGAATGACCCCGTCCGTACCATCGGGAACCGACCATTCCGCTCGCGCCAGACCACCTGAGGAGGTATCGCCGGACACACCGGCATTGGCGATGGCGACATTGACGCCCTTGCCCTTTAATGCAGCTTCAAGCTGTGCGGTGTAGCTGTCGGTTGGCGGCAGCTGATAACCAGCCATCAAGCTGTCGCCGAGGCCGACCAGTTGCAATGTCCGTTCCTGAGCCATCGCAACAGAGCCCGAAAAGGCGGCGGCAAAAATGACGATGAAGTGAAACAGGGCAGCTTTAAATCTCATCACGGCTTTCCTAACTTGGTTCCCATTGTCTGAAATACCGACCGCATCGAGCGCCAGACCGTTTTCATCACACTATATAGGAACGAGAATTGTGACGAAAAGCATCATAGAGCTGAAGAAAGCCGACCTCACGCTCGGCAATGCCGCCGCCTCCGTTCACGTTCTCAAGAACATCGATCTTTCAATCGGAGAGAGCGAGGCGGTTGGTATCGTCGGCCCCTCCGGATCGGGAAAGTCGACGCTTCTGATGGTGCTTGCCGGTCTCGAGAGGCTCGATAGCGGCGAAATCATCATTGCCGACACCGAACTGCACAAGCTCGGCGAAGATGCGCTGGCGGATTTCCGCGGCCGGAATATCGGCATTGTCTTCCAGTCCTTCCATCTCATCGCCAATATGACGGCGCTCGAAAATGTCGCCGTTCCGCTGGAACTGGCCAATGTTCCAAACCCGTTCGAGATCGCCAGACGCGAGCTCGTCGCTGTCGGTCTCGGCGAGCGCCTGAGCCATTATCCCGGCCAGCTCTCCGGCGGCGAACAGCAGCGTGTCGCCATCGCCCGCGCGCTTGCCCCTTCGCCGGCCGTACTGATCGCCGACGAACCGACCGGCAACCTCGATACCGATACCGGCAGGCAAATCGCCGATCTTCTCTTTGCCAAGCAGGCCGAACGGGGCATGACGATGATCCTCGTCACCCATGATCCGTCGCTTGCCGCCCGGTGCTCACGGCAGATCAAGGTGCGATCCGGCGAGATTGAGGGCGACAGCGCCCGTCCCCAGATGGCGCGGGCGGTATCGGCATGATCGGCTCCATTTTCCCCTCTTTCGCCAATATAAGAAACGCCATGAGGCTTGCGCGCCGCGAAATTCGTGGCGGCCTGCGCGGCTTTTACATTTTCCTTGCCTGCATTGCGCTCGGAACCGGTGCCATAGCCGCCGTCAATTCCGTGTCACGCGCAGTCACTAGCGCCATAGCCACCGAAGGCCAGTCGATCCTCGCCGGAGACGTCCGTTTCGAGCTGCGCAACAGGGAGGCGACGCAGGAGGAACGGGCCTATCTCGACCGCCTTGGTACCGTCGCGGTTTCCACCGGGCTGCGTTCCATGGCGCGCCTTGCCGATGGGTCTGAACAGACCCTGACGGAAGTGAAGGCCATTGACGGCGCCTACCCGCTCTATGGAACTTTCGTGGCCGAGCCGAACCGACCGCTGAGCGAACTTCTGGCCGGGAACGGCGACACTTATGGCGCCATCGCCGCGCCGCTTCTGCTGGAACGGCTCGGCATCAAGGTCGGCGATGAAATCCTGCTCGGTAATGTGAAGCTGAAACTGACCGGCACCGTGGTCGACGAGCCGGATGCTCTGTCCGACGGTTTCGGTTTTGCTCCACGACTGATGGTCAGTCGCGACGCCCTTTTCGCCTCGGGTCTCGTTCAGAACGGGAGTCTTGTCGAACATGCCTACAAGATCAGGCTGAGCGATCCTTCGGCACGGTCAACGATGACCGATGCGGCCAACAAGGCCTTTCCCGATGCCGGCTGGTCCATCCGCACCAGTGACCGGGCGGCCCCATCGCTCACCGAAAACGTCAATCGCTTCTCGCAATTCCTGACGCTGGTGGGCCTCACCGCGCTCATCGTTGGCGGGGTCGGCGTCGCCAATGCCGTTCGCGCCTTTCTGGATTCTAAACGCACCACCATCGCCTCGCTGAAATGCCTGGGTGCGCCGGCCTCGGTGGTCACCATGACCTATCTCTTCCAGATCGCCTTCATCGCCGCCGTCGGCATCATCATCGGCCTTGTCGTCGGCGCCGTCGCGCCGCTTATCGCCATGCGGTTTCTGGAGGGCGTATTGCCCGTGCCGAAGGAGCTTGCCTTTTATCCCGGCGCTCTCGGTCTTGCCGCCCTGTTCGGTCTCCTGACGACGCTCGCTTTCGCCATCGTACCCCTTGGCCAAGCGCGCGAGGTGCCGGCAACGGCACTTTTCCGCGAACAGGGTTTCGAGGAGGGAAGCTGGCCATCCTGGCCCTATCTGGTAGCAACCGGCCTGCTGCTGGCGGCGCTCGCCGCTCTTGCCATCTTTTCTGCGGAAGACCGCTTCATCGCCTCGGTCTTCCTGGCGGCCATCGCTTTTGCGTTCATGGTGCTGAGGTTCGTTGCCTCCGGCGTCAAGGCCATCGCCAAGCGCAGCCCGCGCGTTCATTCGGCTGCGCTCAGGCTGGCGATCGGCAATATCCACCGGCCAGGCGCGCTCACCCCCTCCGTCGTTCTTTCGCTCGGCCTCGGCCTGACCCTGCTCGTGACGCTGACGCTGATCGACGGCAATCTGCGTCGCGAATTGACGGACAGCCTGCCGGACCGCGCACCGAATTTCTTCTTCGTGGATATTCAGGGCAGCGAACTTCAGGGCTTCCGCGATCTTCTGAAACAGGAAGCGCCGGAAGGCGCGCTGACAGAAGTGCCGATGCTGCGCGGCCGCATCCTGGCGCTCAACGGCGAGGACGTCACGAAGATGGAGGTGCCTCCGGCCGGGCGCTGGGTGCTGCGCGGCGACCGGGGCATTACCTATTCGCAGGATATTCCCGAAAATGCGACTCTGACAGAAGGAAGCTGGTGGGGGCCGGACTATAGCGGCGAGCCGCTGGTTTCCTTCGCAGCCGAGGAAGCTGGAGAACTGGGTCTCAAGATTGGCGACACGGTTACCGTCAACGTGCTCGGCCGCAGCATCACGGCCAAGATCGCCAATCTGCGTAATGTCGAATGGGAATCCCTCTCAATCAATTTCGTCATGGTGTTTTCACCCAATACCTTCCGCGGCGCACCGCATGCCTGGCTTGCGACCCTTGCCGATCCTTCCGCAACCGCCAGCGACGAGGGCCGCATATTGCGAGCCGTCACCAACACTTATCCGACGATCACCAGCGTGCGCGTGAAGGACGCTCTCGATGTCGTCAACCGGCTTGTCGGCCAACTCGCCACCGCCATTCGCGCCGCTGCGGCCGTTGCGCTCATCGCCTCCGTCCTGGTCCTTGCCGGCGCTCTTGCCGCCGGAAACCGCGCCCGTACCCATGACGCGGTCATCCTGAAAACGCTGGGCGGCACACGAAACCTGCTCATCCGCGCTTTCTCCTATGAATATATGATGCTCGGCCTCGCCACCGCTGTCTTCGCGCTTTTCGCCGGCGGCGTCTCCGCATGGTTCGTGATTGCCCGTATCATGAAGCTGCCCTCCAGCTTCCTGCCGGATGTGGCGATCGGAACCCTCGTCGTCGCCCTCGTCATGACGGTAGGCATCGGTCTCATCGGCACATGGCGGATTCTCGGGCAGAAGGCAGCCCCGGTTCTCCGGCAGGCAGGCGAATGATCGTCGGTTGTACGCCGCTTAACTTTAACGATTAATTCTTTGTAATGATCGCCAAAACGTGAGCGCTTTTCGCGCATATGGTGTCTTTTCGACGGGAAAAGGCCTTGTATCGGACACGATCTGCCATCATATTCTCAAGCAGGCTTGCTGAAGCTCCGCAGCGGCGCCCGGGAGGTATCCCGACACCGTAGCAATCACGGAGCTCAAAAGAGGAAACAATGGCTGACTTCAATAACTACCAGAACCGCATGGCGCAGACGCGTGCACAGTCTGGTGCGATGATCGATGAAGGTCTTCGCGCCTATATGCTGAAGGTTTATAACCTGATGGCGCTGGCTCTGGTCATCACCGGCGTCGCGGCATTTGGCACCTATACGCTTGCTGCTTCGAACCCGGCTTTTGCCCAGCTGCTTTTCGCGTCGCCGCTGCGCTGGGTTGTGATGCTCGCACCGCTGGCGCTGGTCTTCTTCCTTAGCTTCCGTATCCAGAACATGAGCGTGTCCGCCGCCCAGACCACCTTCTGGGTCTACGCTGCGCTGATGGGCGTTTCGCTCTCCTCGATCTTCTTGGTCTACACCGGCCAGAGCATCGTGCAGACGTTCTTCGTAACGGCTGCATCGTTCGGTGCGCTTTCGCTCTACGGCTACACCACGAAGAAAGATCTGTCGGGCCTCGGTTCGTTCCTGATCATGGGCCTGTTCGGCTTGATCATCGCGTCGATCGTCAACATCTTCCTTGCGTCGTCCGCTCTGCAGTTCGCAATTTCCGCGATCGGGGTGCTGATATTTGCAGGCCTCACCGCCTACGATACCCAGAAGATCAAGGAAATGTATTTCGATGCTGACGATGTTGCCGTCGCCGGCCGCAAGGCGATCATGGGCGCACTGACGCTCTATCTCGACTTCATCAACCTCTTCACCTTCCTCCTGCAGTTCCTGGGAAACCGCGACGACTAAGGTTAAGGGTTCGATTGCCAGACACACGAAAGGCGGCCCGTCGGCCGCCTTTTTATTTGGGAAGATTCCTCACCCTTATCCGCCAGAGCGTCCCGTCCCTGCCGGCGATCGCTTTTGCGAAAGCTCATTCGATGAGCTTCAAAACCTTGTCGAAGACCTTCAGAACCTGCGGCAACTCATGCCCACGTTTTAAAATGCGGCCATCCGTATTCACCACGCAATAAGCACCCTGTTTCGCCGCCAGCTTGGGGTTTTTCTCGATCCTGAAAAGCGGCATTTCACCTGAGCGCTTGAAGACGGAAAACACTGCTTTTTCCTTCAGGTGATCGATGGCGTAGTCACGCCATTCGCCCTCTCCCACCATGCGGCCATAGATGCGCAGAATCGCATCCAGCTCGCGGCGGTGAAAGGTGACCGGCAAAGGGTCCTTGTTCTTTTTATATTCGCGGAGATCGATGACGGTGGAATTGTCACGTGAAGCGGTCTGCACCTGCTGCACATCCGGTTGATCGGTCATCCAATACCTCCGATTCCACCCAAATCATCCGTGCAGTGTGAGCCTGAGAGGGCGAAATTGCAAGTCTTTGCACCGGCATGGCGTACAGGACAGGGGAATTCCGGGCAGGGTTTGACAAGCCTTCGATGCGCAGCGGAACCGGAATACGGCAGCGCAGAACTGCGCCCGCCGTTTCTCGGACAAGCGCTGCCAACTGCAAAAGCAGGGGTTAAAAATGGTAACCATTTAGGCAGCCATTTTCGCGTAGGCTGCCGTATTTCGGTCAAACCATGGCCTGAATTGGGTGGAATAGTCCTATTGTCAATTGATGCCTAGGCACCAAGATGACCCGGTCCGGTGCATTGACCCTTTACCCCCAGCCCCCAATGCCCGGACCGGATCTTCCATCGCCTTACCGGCGATCAAGGGTTTTCATTTCCAAGCAGGATACTGGCGCCGACGATTGCCGCGGGATCGCCACCGGCGTTGGCTGTCTGCAAAAGCACGGCGCAGCCGCCCTTTTTCACCTTGGCCACCACGCTCGCCGGAAGCTTCACCGTCATTGGCGAACCATCCCACATGCCGACTGTCTGCACATCATAGACGCTGTGCCAGTAGGACATTTTTTTCCCCTGGTTTTCGCCCTTCTGCACATCCACGGTCTGCTCGCGCGTGAAATACGCAACGACGACATCGGCCTTGCCGCTACCAGCGCCAATATCGATCTCCACCTCGTCACCGGCAAATTTCGACGAAACCGGCACGTTCAGTCCCTTTCCCTCGCGCTTGAAAGCATCAATCCTGTCATAGATGCCGCGAACATCGGCACCCTTGACATGGTCGCGGCCGTTCAGAATGGCCTGCGGCGTATAGACCCCGTTACGGCCGAGCGCACGCATATAACCATATTGCCGGTCGGTATTTTCCTTCGAGGCGAGCGAATCCGTCCAGCCGAGATAGTTCCAGTAATCGACATGGTAGGAAAGACCGACGACGTCGCCCTTCTGGATCATCTTTCGCAGGGCTTCATCCGCCGGCGGGCAGGATGAGCATCCCTGCGAGGTGAACAATTCGACGACGCCCTTCACGGCCTCCTGCGCCTGCGCGGAGGTGACGAGAAACGTGCCGAGAAGACATATCGACAGAGGGAATTTCAGCGGCATTACAAAAACCTTTGTCCGGAAGAGATCCAGACGAATTGATGCGATCAATCCTGCCGGATGCAAACCGGAAAATAACGTCTAACGCCCTTCAATAGAAAGTCACGAAGGGGTGAGCGACAATCACAAAAAAAGAGACCGCAAAATGAAAGGCGCCGGGATTTCTCCCGACGCCTTCGATCGTCAAAGTATTAAGCGGCCAGATCGCGCAGAACGGTCTGCAGAATGCCGCCATTGTTCATGTAGATCACCTCATCAAGCGTATCGATGCGGCAAAGAAGCGGAACTTCCTTCACCGACCCATCGCTATAGGTGATCTTGGCGATCTTCTTTTCACGCGGCTTGATTTCACCTTCGAGACCATCGATCTCGACGATTTCATCGCCCTTGAGGTCCAGGCTCGCCCAAGTCGTGCCTTCCTCGAAGACGAAGGGAACGACGCCCATGCCGACCAGGTTCGAACGGTGAATACGTTCGAAGGACTGCGCAATGACGGCCTTGACGCCAAGCAGGTTGGTGCCCTTGGCCGCCCAGTCGCGGGACGAGCCGTTACCATATTCGACACCGGCGAAGATGACGAGCGGTACGCCCTCTGCCTTGTACTTCATGGCCGCGTCATAGATCGACATCTCTTCCTTGGACGGATAGTGGATGGTGTAGCCACCTTCCTTGCCGTTCGGGCCGAGCATGTGGTTGCGGATGCGGATATTGGCAAAGGTGCCACGCATCATCACTTCATGGTTGCCACGCCGCGTGCCGTACTGGTTGAAGTCGGCAACAGCGACGCCATGCTCCGTCAGATAGGCACCGGCAGGCGAAGCGGCCTTGATCGAACCGGCCGGAGAAATATGGTCGGTGGTGATCTTGTCGCCGAAGAGACCGAGGACGCGCGCGCCCTTGATGTTCTTGAGGCCCGAGCCCTTTTTACCCATGCCAACAAAATAGGGCGGGTTCTGAACATAGGTGGACTGGTCGTCCCAGGCATAGGTCTGGCCCGGCGGAACCTGAACGGCCTGCCAGTTCGCATCGCCCTTGAACACGTCGGCATACTTCGTTTCGTAAAGCTCACGGGTGACGTATTTCAGGATGAATTCCTGGATTTCCTTGGAGGTCGGCCAGATATCCTTGAGGTAGACCGGATTGCCGTTCTGATCGTCGCCGATCGGCTCCTTGGTCAGATCCTTCTGGACCGAGCCGGCAAGGGCATAGGCCACAACCAGCGGCGGCGAGGCCAGGTAATTGGCCTGAACATCCGGCGAGATACGACCTTCGAAGTTGCGATTGCCCGAGAGAACACCGGCGGTGATCAGGCCCTGGTCGTTGATCGTCTTGGAGATCGCAGGCGGCAGCGGACCGGAATTGCCGATGCAGGTGGTGCAGCCGAAACCGACGAGGTTGAAACCGATCGCATCGAGATCCTTCTGCAGACCTGATTTGTCGAGATATTCGGCAACGACCTGGCTTCCCGGTGCCAGCGAGGTCTTCACCCATGGCTTGGACTTCAGCCCCTTGGCGACCGCATTGCGGGCGAGAAGGCCGGCGGCAATAAGAACGGAGGGGTTGGACGTGTTCGTGCACGACGTAATGGCGGCAATAGCCACATCGCCGTGACCGAGATCGAACTCCTCGCCCTCAACCGCATAGCGGCTGTGGAGCTGGCCGGGCTTCTTGTAGTCGTTCTCGAGAGCCGTCGCGAAATTCGGCGCGATGGTTTCGAGCGGCAGGCGGCCTTCCGGACGCTTCGGTCCGGCCATGGAGGGCACGACATCGCCAAGATCGAGTTCCAGCGTGTCGGTGAACACGAGGTCGGAACCATCACCGGTGCGCCACATGTCCTGCGCCTTGGAATAGGCTTCGACGAGCGCGATACGGTCCTTTGCGCGGCCGGACATGGTCAGGTAATTGATGGTTTCACCATCAACCGGGAAGAAGCCGCAGGTCGCGCCATATTCCGGGCCCATATTGCCGATGGTTGCACGGTCGGCCAAAGACATCGAATCGAGGCCGGGGCCGAAGAATTCGACGAACTTCGAAACCACGCCCTTTTTGCGCAGCATCTGCACAACGGTCAGAACGAGGTCGGTCGCGGTGACGCCTTCCTTCACCTTGCCGGTCAGCTTGAAGCCGATGACCTCAGGCAGAAGCATCGAAACCGGCTGGCCGAGCATGGCAGCTTCAGCCTCGATACCGCCGACACCCCAGCCGAGAACACCAAGACCATTGATCATGGTCGTGTGGCTGTCGGTGCCGACGCAGGTATCCGGATAAGCGATCGTCTCGCCATCCTCTTCCTTGGTCCAGACGGTCTGGCCGAGATATTCGAGGTTAACCTGGTGACAGATGCCGGTGCCGGGCGGGACAACGCGGAAGTTCTTGAACGCCTGCTGGCCCCACTTGAGGAAGCGATAACGCTCGCCGTTGCGCTCATATTCGAGTTCGACGTTGCGGGCAAAAGCATTCGGCGTGCCGAATTCATCAACGATAACAGAGTGGTCGATGACGAGATCGACGGGCACCAGCGGATTGATCTTTTCCGGATCGCCACCGAGAGCCTTGATACCGTCGCGCATGGCGGCGAGGTCAACCACGGCGGGAACGCCGGTAAAGTCCTGCATGAGAACGCGGGCGGGGCGGTAGGCAATTTCGGTTTCGGTCAGGCCCTTGTTACCAAGCCATTCGGAAACCGCAAGGATATGCTCCTTGGTGACGGACTGGCCGTCCTCGAAACGCAGCAGATTTTCCAGCAGAACCTTCATGGAATAGGGCAGCTTGGAAACGCCCTTCAGGCCATTGGCTTCAGCCTTGGGAAGGCTGAAATAGACATAGTCCTTACCATCAACGGTAAGGACGGAACGACATTGAAAACTGTCGAGTGACTTGGGCATGGATTAAAACCCCGCTTACACTGATAGCCAACACGTTCGTGCGGACACCTATGCACTCATGCACATCAGGATGCGGGTACGACCATTTCCGCTGTCCGCACGTGAAAATTGCTCCTCGCAATCGTCAAGTCCGGCGCAAGATGATGTTCACGCCGGCCGCTGGCGTGGTTGACACCCATATAGATAATTTCGGAGAAACGTGCCAGACCATTCCACGAAGCTAATCGATTTTTTTATCGAGACGACGAAATCTGAAACGGAATCGCAGCATGGATTTGACGGCGGAAAATCTTGGCGTGCGACGTGGCGAAGATTTCATATTCATGAACATTTCCTTCAAGTTAAGCGACGGAGAGGCTCTGGTGCTGACCGGCCGCAACGGCTCGGGAAAATCCACTCTCCTGCGGACAGTCGCCGGCCTACTGCGCCCCGAACAAGGCAGCGTAAAGATAGCCGGCGAAGGGGTTGATGAGGAGATGCAGCCGTCAGAGGCTTGCCATTATCTCGGCCATCGCAATGCCATGAAAACCGAACTGACCGTTTCGGAAAACCTGCGCTTCTGGAAGGAATTCCTCAGCGACTTTGCCGGCGGCACGGGCATGATGATTGATGAGGCAGCGGAGATCGTTGGCCTTGCCGGCATTACCCACCTGCCCTTCGGTTATCTCTCCGCCGGCCAGCAGCGTCGTTTTGCCATGGCGAAGCTTTTGATTGCATGGCGACCGGTGTGGATACTCGATGAGCCGACGGCGGCGCTCGACAAAGCTGCGGACGGGATGTTTACCGATCTCGTCAAAAGCCATTTGGGGAAAGGCGGGATTGTCCTGGCTGCGACCCATCAGTCTTTGGGGCTAGAGAAGGCGCGTGAATTGCAGATGACGGGTTTTGCGGGTGTGGAGGCTTGGGCATGAACGGTTTGCGCACGGGGCATACCCCCCTCTGCCCTGCCGGGCATCTCCCCCTCAAGGGGGGAGATCGACTCGTGGTGAGCTCTCGTCCATCCGAAAGCTTGAGAATGGAGCGGCGAAATCGCGTCTTGCCGATCTCCCCCCTTGAGGGGGAGATGCCCGGCAGGGCAGAGGGGGGTAAACCACACCCGCAGAGGCCTACCCATTGACCGCCCTCTTCCTCCGCGATATCAAACTCTCCATCCGCGCCGGCGGCGGCGCGCTGATCGGCGTGCTGTTCTTCATGACAGTGGTTGCCGTCATCCCCTTCGGCGTCGGTCCTGATCTCAACC
This sequence comes from Agrobacterium sp. 22-209-1, assembly GCF_053522485.1. Classification (NCBI taxonomy): domain Bacteria; kingdom Pseudomonadati; phylum Pseudomonadota; class Alphaproteobacteria; order Hyphomicrobiales; family Rhizobiaceae; genus Agrobacterium; species Agrobacterium sp. 22-209-1. Next base: position 225,977 of record NZ_JBNWCH010000005.1, on the reverse strand, counting down.
TGCTCGCGCGCATCGGCCCGGCCATCGTCTGGATCGGTGCGCTTCTGTCCGCCCTTCTCGGCCTCGACCGGCTGTTCCAGGCCGAGCGGGATGACGGCTCCCTCGATTTGATCTTGATGCAGGAAACTCCGCTTGTGCTGACGGTTTTCGTCAAATGCTTGGCGCATTGGGTCACGACCGGCCTGCCGCTGGTGCTGGCGTCGCCATTGCTCGGCCTCTTTATGAACATGGACGAAGTGGCTATCGGCGCCGTGATGCTGACGCTTCTGGTCGGCTCACCCGCAATCACTTTCATCGGTGCGGTCGGCGCGGCAGTTGCCGTTGCCCTGCCGCGCGGGGGGCTTCTGGTTTCCATCCTCGTGCTGCCGCTCGCCATTCCCGTGCTGATCTTCGGCGTCAGCGCCTCCTATGCGGCGGTGCAGGATCCCGCGCCCTTCATGCCGCCATTTCTCATTCTGTGTGCGATCACGTTATTTTCAGCCGTGACCGGCCCTTTCTTTGCCGCTTTGGCACTGCGCAATGGTATGGATTGACGAAACTGCAATGCACGATCCCCTGTTGACAGGGATCAATTGCGGGGCGGCCATTCTCGGGTTACACAAACGGCATGAACGAGCAGACCTTCACCATCACCAAATTCAGCGATCTCGCCAACCCTACCCGGTTTCTGGCGCTGGCGGCGCGCATTCTGCCCTGGCTCGCTGTGCTCACGGCGCTGGTGCTGGCCGCCGGCCTCTATCTCTCCTTCACGTCAGAAGGTGACTATCAGCAGGGTTACACCGTGCGCATCATGTATGTGCATGTTCCCTCCGCCTGGCTCGCAATGATGTGTTATTCGGTCATGGCGGTCTCCGCAATCGGTACCCTCGTCTGGCGTCACCCGCTGGCGGATGTCAGCCACAAGGCCGCCGCCCCCATCGGCGCGGCCTTCACGCTGATTGCGCTCGTCACCGGCTCGCTCTGGGGCAAACCCATGTGGGGAACCTGGTGGGTGTGGGACGCGCGGCTGACTTCCGTCTTCGTGCTTTTCCTGATGTATCTGGGGCTGATCGCGCTCAACCGCGCCATGGACGATCCGTCCAGGGCCGCCCGCGTAAGCGCCGTGCTGATCCTCGTCGGTTTCGTGAATATCCCCATCATCAAATTTTCGGTCGAGTGGTGGAATACGCTGCACCAGCCGGCAAGCGTCATCCGCATGGGTGGTTCCGCCATCGATGCGGAATTTCTATGGCCGCTTCTGACCATGGCGATCGGTTTCACGCTGCTGTTCTTCACCTTGCACATCGCCGCCATGCGTAACGAAATCTGGCGTCGGCGCGTGGCCGCGCAGCGGCGACTTGCCGCGCGCATGGCCAACCGGGAGGGCTGAGGTGATGACACACGCCTTTTATATCGGCATGTCCTATGCAGCGACCGGCCTTGTCGTTCTCTGTCTCATCGCCTGGGTCGTTGTGGACGGCCAGGCGCGCAAACGGGAGCTGAAGCAACTCGAAACATCCGGCGTTCGCCGCAGGGCAAGAAGCGCTTCCGCAGGTGACGCGTAATGACGCAGGCGGACCACGACACCAAGGCCAAATCGACGGGCCGCACCCGTTATGCGCTAGCGCTGCTGCCGCTTCTGCTGTTTGGTGGTTTTGCCCTTGTCGCCGGCAAGATGCTCTACGATCAGGATGTGAACGGGCTGGATATCAGCGCGATTCCTTCCGCACTCATCGGCACCAAGGCCCCCGCCCTGTCGCTGCCGCCACTGGAGGGCTCGAACCTTCCGGCGCTCACCGATGCCGCTATCAAGGGCAAGCTGACACTGGTCAACGTCTTCGCTTCCTGGTGCATTCCCTGCCGGCAAGAGCACCCGCTGCTTCAGGAATTGTCAAAGGATAACCGCATCACCGTCGTCGGCATCAACTACAAGGACAAATCGGACAATGCGCTGCGCTTCCTCGGCGAACTCGGTAATCCATTTGCCGCAATAGGCGTCGATCCGAACGGCAAGGCGGCAATTGACTGGGGTGTTTATGGCATTCCCGAAAGTTACCTGGTCGGCGCCGATGGCACGATCCTTTATAAAAAGGTCGGTCCCTTCGACGCCCGTAGCATAGAGCGAGACCTGCTGCCGGCCATCGCAGCGGCGACAGGAAAATAGCCGCCGCGCCAGAAGGATGTTACGCCTTGGCAATGACCCTGAGCGCAGGCCCCTCCGCAGGCAAACGTATGCCTTCCAGCACGACCTGATCGCGACCGCCGCGCTTTGCGGCATAAAGACTGTCATCGGCCCGCTTGATGGCATCGTGAATGGAATGATCTCCCCTCGCGACAGCCGAGACACCGAAACTTGCGGTGATCTGGCTGGTAACGCCGCGGTTGCGCCAGTCGAGAGATGAAAGAACCGTGCGCATGCCATTGGCAAGCTGGCCGGCCGCAGCAGCCGTCTGCCCGGGCAGGAAGACCACGAATTCCTCGCCACCGAAACGCGCCACCAGCGCATCCTCGGGCGCGTTTCGCCCGAGCAGATCGGCAAGGCCGATAAGCACGATATCACCGGCCGCATGACCGTAAACATCGTTGATGCGCTTGAAGTGGTCTATGTCACAGGCGATGATCGCGCCTTCTGGCGTATCGTTGCGAAAATCGGGAACGCGCCGGTCGAAACCGCGGCGATTTAACACGTCCGTCAGCGGATCATGTTCCGCCGCATGCTGGTGACGGTCGACGGTGACGGAAATCTGGCTCGCAAGCACCGACAACGCCAGCAGAAAGCCGAAGATGCTGGCGGCGAGCTGCATGTAAAAAGCATAGTCCGACTCGAAGAATTCGCTGAGCTCGACCATCGAGCCACCCGGCGTCATCACCAGCAGCATGCCGATGCGTACCAGCGTCTCCAGCACCACAAGCAAAGCGATGGCCACCATCAGCCTATCGGCAAGCGCAGCCGGCCGCTTGCGCACGAGCCAGACCGGAAAGGCGAGCAGCAGGGCGCAGACGAGATCGCCTATGACGAGTTCGCGTTTCAGATCCGGCGTGACGAAAACATGGAACGAGACCAGCAATACCGCCACTGCCACGACCGACAGCCGCGCCTTGGTATAAAGCGGCCGTTCGAAATGGGTGAGCAGAGCGTGGCCATAAAAGAAGAAGGCGGAGAAGAACAGCAGATTGGAGAGGATCGCCTGGACTTCGAAAGGCAGGGTGCCAAGCACCAGAGGTGTGGCGAAACCAAAAGCCGCCGCAAGATATCCGATACCCCAATAGCGAGCCGAAGCGTGGCCGATCCTTTGCAGGAACAGGAACACCACGCCGAATGTCAGCATGATGAAGGGAAGAAGATAGGCGAAATTATCTTGCAACGGGGTCTGCCGGGAAAGGGACGAGCTTTGTACGCGAAGGTTAGCGGAACGCCATTAAGAAAACCTCCCAATAAAGAGATGCTTTTGCGGCTTTCCGGCTGGAATTCCAATGGGCCGCTTCACATTTGCGGGAGTGCGTTCTGCCATTCCTTAATCATGTCGACGGGCCAGACCAGCATCACCACATTCAGCGTCAGATTATCGCGGATCAGCCAGCCGGTGAAGATTTCGAAGAAGATGGCGATCACGACCGTCAGCCATACCGGTACGCGGGCGGCAAAGAGGAAACCCAGCGCCATGAAAACCGTATCCATCGCCGAATTCAGGATGCTGTCGCCGGTATAACCCAGTGCCATGGTCGCCGTGCGGTAGCGATCAATGATGACGGGCGAATTTTCGAGAATTTCCCACGCCGCCTCCACCAGAACCGCAAAAGAAAGCCGCATGGAAAACGGTTTGTTGCGGAACAACAGCCACGCGAACCAGTAAAACAGGAACCCGTGAATGATATGCGAGGGCGTATACCAGTCGGCCAGATGCTGGGAATTGCCCGGTGTGTTCACGCCCGGCTCGAACAGCTTCACATAACCGCATTCGCAGATCGGAATGCGGCCCATGGCGTAGAGAATGACGATTTGCAGGAGAAGCAGGCCGGCGGCCACGCCGAACCATTTGAGCGAACGCGAACGGGAAGCCGGCATCTCCGCAACTGTCATTTTTCGTCCTTGTTCAGCGGCTCGACCGAATGGCGCATGACGAGCGGCATCTGCGCCATGGTGAAGATGATGGTGATTGGCATGGTGCCCCAGACCTTAAAGGCCACCCAGGTGTCTGTAGAGAACATTCGCCATACAACTTCGTTCAGCACCGCCAGAAAAAGGAAAAAGATGCCCCAGCGCAGCGTCAGCTTGCGCCAACCCTCATCCGTCAGCTTGAAGGCGGAATTGAAGACGTAACCCAGCAAAGACTGCCCGAAGAACAGGCCACCCAGCAGAATGACACCAAACAGCGTGTTGACGATGGTCGGCTTCATCTTGATGAAAGTATCGTTCTGCAACCACAATGTCAGCGCACCGAAAACGAACACCACGATGCCTGATATCAGCGGCATAATCGGCAGCTTGCGCGTCAGGACCCAGGAAACGGAGAGCGCAATCGCCGTCGCGATCATAAACAGGCCGGTGGCAATGAAAATCGGGCCACCGAACTCTGTCAGGACCGGAAAAGTGGTTGCAAGCCATTCGCCACGCGAATTGGCGAAAAAGAAAACGACAAGCGGGCCAAGCTCGAGCACAAATTTCAGCAGCGGACTGATTTCCGCCACCATCTTTTCGCTTTCCTTGGAATTGCTTTCAATATCCATACTCAAACTCCCGCAATGGCCTTGGCGAAATCTTCCGCCTCGAAGGGCTCCAGATCATCAACACCTTCACCCACACCGATGAAATAGACCGGCAGCTTGTGTTTGGCGGCGATGGCGACGAGGATACCGCCCCGCGCCGTGCCATCCAATTTTGTCATAATCAGGCCCGAAACGCCCGCGACATTACGGAATATTTCCACCTGGTTCATGGCGTTCTGGCCGGTCGTCGCATCCAGCGTCTGCAACACGGTATGCGGCGCATCCGGATCGAGCTTGCCGAGCACGCGCACGATCTTTTCCAGCTCCGCCATGAGTTCCGTCTTGTTGTGCAGGCGGCCGGCCGTATCGATGATGAGCACATCGCTTTTCTGCGCCCGCGCCTGCTCATAAGCGTCGTAGGCAAGACCGGCCGCATCCGCACCGAGCTTGGTGCCGATGAACTGCGAGCCGGTGCGGTCCGCCCAAATCTTGAGCTGCTCGATCGCCGCCGCGCGGAACGTATCGCCGGCCGCCAGCATCACCTTGAGGCCCGAGCCGGAAAGCTTGGCGGCAAGCTTGCCGATGGTCGTCGTCTTGCCCGTACCGTTCACACCGACGACGAGGATGACATGCGGCTTGTGCGACAGATCGAGCTCCAGCGGCTTGGCGACAGGCTTAAGGACCTTGGTGATCTCGCCCGCCATGATGCGGGCCACATCCTCGCCGCTGACATCCTTGCCGTAGCGTTCCGAAGACAGGGCGCCGGTGATGCGCATGGCGGTCTCGACCCCGAGATCGGACTGGATGAGAAGATCTTCCAGCTCGTCGAGCGTATCCTCATCCAGCTTGCGTTTGGTGAAGAGTGCCGAAATCTGTGTGGTCAGCTGCGACGACGTGCGGGCAAGCCCTGCCCGCAGGCGCTGAAACCATGTCAGTTTTACCTGCGGTGCCGCAGGGGCAGGCTCCTCCCGCTCACTGGCGGACGAAAAACCCTTCGGTAGAGCTGGCGGTATAGCGGCGGGCTGGGCGGTGGTCGCAGCTTCGGCCTCGTCAAGCAGCGCATCCATCGCATCCGCATCCAACACGACATCCGCTACTTCCGGGGCAGATTCGACCTGCTCTTCGGCGGCGGCTTCCGCCTGTAGCAACGACAGCGGCACTACACCCATATCGCCGGAAAGCTCGGCACCGGGCAGAAGCGGTGCGTCCTCTTCCTCATCATCGTCGGAAAGGACCACGTCCGTCGCCTCGTCCGGGGCAGGTCCGCCGGCCGTCTCCATCTCCAGTTCGGAAACCGGGTCCTTGTCAACAGGGCCATGCGCTTCGGCGTCGCTTAGCGCCGCTTCGAAAGAAGCGTTTTCATTGTCGCGCTTAGGCGCGGCGTCCTCTTGCGGCCGCTCTTCCGTTTCGGCCTTGTCCTTGCCGAACGAAAAGACTTTTTTGATGAAGCCGAGGGCCATGGTCGTTCCCGTGTCTTTTCTCTTGTGTCGCCTCAGGCCGCATCCGCCGCCAGAAGCTTCATCTTCAGATGTTTGCCGTTGTGGCCGGTAATCGCAACCTGCGCAAGAGTGCGCGGGGCAAGATCAGGCGCGGCCACCAGCGTGAAATTGTCGGTATGGGCAAAACCGTTGTTTTCGACGAGGACCGTCTGCACCGAACCGACCATGTTTTGCAGATGCGCCTGTCTCAGCGCCTCGCCGCGCGCCCGAAGCCGCCCCGCCCGGTCCTTCACCAGCGCCCGGTCGAGCTGCGGCATACGCGCAGCGGGCGTACCTTCGCGCGGGCTATAGGGAAACACATGCAGGCTGGAAATGCCGCATTCTTCCGCAAGCGTCGCGGCGTTTTCGAACATGTCTTCCGTCTCTGTCGGAAAACCGGCGATCATATCCGCACCGAAAGCGATATCCGGCCGAAGCGACCGCACCTCGTGACAGAAACGAATGGCGTCTGCCCGCAAATGGCGGCGTTTCATGCGTTTCAGGATCATGTCGTCGCCATGCTGGAGTGACAGGTGCAGATGCGGCATGAAACGCGGCTCGTCGGCAATCAGATCCATCAGATGGCGGTCGGCCTCGATACTGTCGATGGAGGAAAGCCGCAGCCGCAGGATGTCCGGCACCTGCTTCAGCAATGTCTTGGCGAGATAGCCGAGGGAAGGCTCGCCCGGCAAGTCCGCGCCATAGCTCGTGGCATCCACCCCGGTCAGCACGATTTCGCGATAACCGCTCTCCGTCAGCCGACGGGCCTGATCCACCACCGCACCCATCGGCACGGAGCGCGAATTGCCGCGCCCATAGGGGATGATGCAAAAAGTACAGCGATGGTCGCAGCCATTCTGCACCTGAATGAAGGCGCGCACGTGCCCGTCTATGTGCTTCACCATCTGCGGCGCGGTCGCCTTGATGCTCATGATATCGTTGACGCGCAGCTTTTCTTCCGCTGAGACGCCAAAATCGGGCAGCGCACGATAGGAGGCGCTTTTCAGCTTTTCCTCATTGCCCAGCACCGCATCCACCTCGGGCATGTCGGCAAAGGTCTGTTTTTCAGTCTGGGCAGCGCAGCCGGTAACGATGATGCGCGCGTGCGGATTGTCGCGCCGTGCACGCCGGATGGCCTGGCGCGCCTGGCGCACCGCCTCGCCCGTCACGGCGCAGGTATTGACCAGCACGGCATTGTTAAGCCCGGCCTTTTCGGCCTCCGCCCGCATCACTTCCGATTCATAGGTGTTGAGACGACAGCCGAAGGTTATGACCTCGACGCCGCTCATACAGCCCCCCGCTCGACCGCATCCCGCGCCCAGACGCCCGTGACGGGATCGACGGAACCGGACCATTCCCATTCGGCAGGGCCGGTCATGATGACGTGGTTATCCTCACGCCAGTCGATGGTCAGCGGCACGCGGATGGGGCTGGAGGCGACATCGATGGTAACCTTTCGGCCGGTGCGGCCGGTACGGGCAGCGGAAACGGCCGACGCGCAGGCGGCCGAACCGCAGGCAAGCGTCAGCCCGGCGCCGCGCTCCCAGGTGCGGGTGCGAAGCGCGCTGTCGGAAATGACCTGCGCCAGCGTGATATTGGCCTTTTCCGGAAACATCGGGTGATTTTCGAGAAGCGGCCCGAAACGTTCGAGATCAAACGTCATGGGATCGCGATCCACCCAAAAAATCGCATGCGGATTGCCCATGGACATGACGGCCGGCGAATGCAGGACCGGCGCATCGATCGGCCCGATCTGCAATTCGATGCGACTGGTATCGTGGAATTCCTCAGACAGCGGAATGTCGCTCCAGCGGAATCTGGGCTGACCCATATCGACCGAAATCATGCCATCTTCATGCTCGACGGCATTCAGGATGCCGGCGACAGTCTGGAAGGTGAAGCTGGTCCTGCCGGTTTCGGAAGACAGCGCCTGCACCACGCAGCGCGTGCCGTTGCCGCAAGCCTGCGCCTTGGTGCCATCGCAATTGAGGATATCGATATAAGCATCCGTGCCGCCGACACGCGGATCATGGATCGCCATGATCTGGTCGAACTGCGTGGCGGGATCGGAATTCAGGGCGATTGCCGCATCAGGCGTCACCATATCTTTGCGGCCGCGCATGTCGACAACGAGGATCTTGTTGCCAAGCCCGTTCATCTTCGCAAATTCGACCGTGTCCGCCATCGCCTTAAAACCTGAAAACTGCCTGAAAACCGGGTTGCATGCGGGATTTCCCCGCGCTTTCGCCCTATATGGCGGAAAGGACGGCAAATTACCAGACTGTTGCGGCGCAAACGGGGCGCCCGTCAGTCGGAAGGCACGTCGAAAACCTCACCCGGGCGCATCGGCCGGAAACGGCTTTCCTCCACTCCCTGCTCCGTCAGCGCTGCCTTGAGGGCCACAAGCGGCGCATCCACCGCCTCATCGGTGAGTTGTACCGTACCCCAATGGTGGCCGCAGACATGCGCCGCACCGCAAAGCTTCATGCCTTCCACAGCTTCCGCCGGGTTCTGGTGCTGGCCCTTCATGAACCAGCGCGGCTCGTAAGCGCCGAAGGGCAGGTTGGCGAGGCGGAACTCGCCATGCTTCTTTCGCGCGGCGTGATAGTTGAGTCCCTCATGGAAGCCGGTATCGCCGATATGGTAAATCTTGCCGCCAGGCGTTTCGATGACGAAAGCCGCCCAGAGCGCCATCCGCCGGTCATTCAGGCCGCGCGCCGACCAGTGGTGGCAGGGCTCAAAGTGAATTTTCACCGCACTGGCATCGATCACATCGCCCCAGTCCCCCACCTCTATACGGGCCGCCTCGACACCGGTGCGGATGATGGCGTCATTGCCAAGCGGCGTGATGAAAAGCGGCTTGTGCGCCACATGCAGGCGCTTCAGCGTTTCCATATCCAGATGGTCGTAGTGATTATGCGTCACCAGCACCAGATCGATGGGCGGCAGATCCTCGAAACGGATGCCGGGCGGGTTGACCCGCTTGGGACCGGCAAAGCTGAATGGGCTCGTGCGCTGCGACCACACCGGATCGATGAGAATATTCAAACCCGCCGTCTGGATGAGAAACGAGGCATGGCCGACAAAAGTGACGCGCATGTCTTTGCCTTCGATCCGTGCTTCCGGCTTCGCGAAGGGAAAGGGGCTGGGGTAGCTTTCCGGCCATGTGGAGCGCTCGCCATTGAAGCGCCACTTCAAAAGGCCCATGAAGTTGCCGGGCGGCGTGCCGCCAGGATTGAAAAAGCGTATCCCGTCGAAATGATCGGAGATAGGGCCGCTGTAATAGGCGCTGGCGCTCGAACGGCGGGCATAAAGGCCGCCGCCTGCCAGAGCGAGCAGACCAACAGCGGAAAAACGGAAAAATTTTCGACGGTTCATGAGAAATGTATAGGTGGCGAAGAAGCAGCCTTCAAGGAGGACCCATCATGGCCTGCTGAAGATCACGCAAAGATGAAATCAGCGCTTTCGCGGCTGAATCCCGCCGCCGCCTTGACTTTTCCCGCACTTTCCTGTTTATCCCGCCCATCAGCTGGCAGTTTCACGACTCCAAGCCGCCGACCGGGACCCGAAAAGGTATAAAGAGATCCCGGAGGTCAACACCCGACAGCGCGATGCGCCCTCGGGTGCTTTTTGGCTTTGCGTCTTGTTTTTGCCAGCGAAAGCACCGACGTTTCGGAAACCCCGGAACGAAGAAGGAAGAAACGATGTTTGAAAACCTCCAGGACCGCCTTGGCTCCATTCTGAATGGACTGACCGGCCGTGGCGCGCTGACGGAAGCCGATGTTGCCGCCGCCCTGCGCGAGGTTCGCCGTGCGCTTCTGGAAGCGGACGTGGCGCTGGAAGTCGTGCGCTCCTTCACCGACAGGGTGCGTGAAAAGGCTGTTGGCGCCGCCGTCCTGAAATCCATCAAGCCCGGCCAGATGGTCGTCAAGATCGTGCATGACGAGCTGGTCGAGATGCTGGGCACCGAAGGCGTTTCCATCGACCTTCACGCCCCCGCCCCCGTTGTCATCATGATGGTGGGTCTGCAGGGTTCGGGTAAAACCACGACCACCGGCAAGATCGCCAAGCGCCTGACCGACCGCGACAAGAAGAAGGTGCTGATGGCATCTCTCGACACGCGTCGTCCGGCCGCACAGGAACAGCTGCGCCAGCTGGGCGTCCAGACCGGTGTCGACACGCTGCCTATCATCGCCGGCCAGTCGCCGACGGATATTGCCGCGCGCGCCGTGCAGGCCGCAAAGCTTGGCGGCCACGACGTTGTCATTCTCGACACCGCCGGCCGCACCCATATCGACGAACCCTTGATGCTGGAAATGGCCGACATCAAGAAGAAGTCCAACCCGCACGAAATCCTGCTGGTCGCGGATTCGCTGACCGGTCAGGACGCCGTCAATCTGGCGCGCAACTTCGATGAGCGCGTCGGCATAACCGGCCTCGTTCTTACCCGTATGGATGGTGACGGTCGCGGTGGTGCTGCCCTCTCCATGCGCGCCGTCACCGGCAAGCCGATCAAGCTCATCGGTATCGGCGAGCGCATGAACGAACTCGATGAGTTCCATCCGCGCCGTATCGCCGACCGTATTCTCGGCATGGGCGACATCGTCTCGCTGGTCGAGAAGGCCGCCGAAAACATCGATGCGGAAAAAGCCCGCGCCATGGCCGAGAAGATGGCCAAGGGCAAATTCGACCTCAACGATCTCGCCGACCAGCTTGCCCAGATGAAGAAGATGGGCGGCATGGGCGGCATCATGGGTCTTATGCCCGGCATGGCCGGCATGAAGGACAAGATGGCTTCGGCCGGCATGAACGACAAGATGTTCGACCGCCAGATCGCCATCATCTCGTCCATGACCAAGGCCGAGCGCGCCAATCCGGATATTCTGAAACACAGCCGCAAGAAGCGCATCGCCGCCGGTTCCGGCACCGATGCCGCCGAAATCAACAAGCTCCTGAAAATGCATCGCGGCATGGCCGACATGATGAAGGCCATGGGCGGCAAGGGCAAAGGCGGCATCATGAAGCAGATGATGGGCGGCCTTGCCGGCAAGATGGGCCTCGGTGGCATGATGGGCGGCGGCATGCCTGATTTGTCCAACATCGATCCGAAGCAGCTTGAAGCGCTCCAGAAGCAGGCGGAAGCCGCCGGTCTCGGCAAGCCGGGCGCGATGCCCGGTCTTGGCGGGCTACCTGGGGGATTGCCAGGTCTTGGCGGCGCAAAGCTTCCAGGTCTCGGCGGCATGCCGGGGCTTCCCGGTTTTCCGAAGAAGAAGTGAGGCACACCGGTGAACGATGTAGAGGTGAAAGCCCAGCTTTCCGAATACCGCCAGTCGATCGACAATATCGATGCCGCGCTGGTTCACATTCTTGCCGAACGGTTTCGCTGCACCAAGGCGGTGGGCGTATTGAAGGCAAAATACAGTTTGCCGCCGGCTGATCCGGCGCGCGAGGAATACCAGATCGAACGCCTTCGCCGTCTTGCGAAGGACGCCAATCTGGATCCGGATTTCGCCGAGAAGTTCCTGAACTTCATCATCAAGGAAGTCATCCGGCATCATGAAGCAATCGCCGCCGAACATGGCGGCCTCGACAAGACCGCCTGAACGGCGGACAAGCCATCCTAAGGAGTATATAACATGGCACTTAAAATTCGTCTCGCACGCGGTGGCTCCAAGAAGCGCCCGTACTACCAGATCGTCGTTGCTGACGCCCGTTCGCCCCGCGACGGCCGTTTCCTCGAGAAGGTCGGTTCCTGGAACCCGATGCTCGGCAAGGACAACCCGCAGCGCGTTGAGCTGAAGGCTGACCTCATCAAGGAATGGATCGCCAAGGGCGCACAGCCGACCGACCGCGTTCTGCGCTTCCTCGCTGAAGCCGGCCTTGCCGAGCGCGCCGCTCGCAGCAACCCGGAAAAGGCAAAGCCGGGCAAGCGCGCTCTCGAGCGTATCGCTGAAAAGAAGCAGAAGGCTGAAGATGCAGCCGCTGCTGCTGCGGAAGCCTCTGCTGCAGAATAATCTGCACGGAAACTTTTGAAGAACGGGTGGTGTGGTTTTCCATGCCGCCCGTTTTTTGTTTATTTTGGCGTCAACAAACCTTAAAGCTGACGCAACCAACACCAGAAGACGGACGGCCCGATGGCAAAGCTGGAAAACCCGATACTCATGGCAAAAATCGGCGGCGCACAGGGCCTGCGCGGCGAAGTCCGTGTCAGTACCTATACGGACGACCCCATGGCGCTGGGCGATTATGGCAATCTGGTTACCGCCGATGGTCGCGTCTTCGAGATTCTGGAATTGCGCGAGGGCAAGAATGTCGTCGTCGTCCGCTTCAGAGGCATCAACGACCGCAATGCGGCGGAGAGCTTGAACGGTCTGGAACTCTTCATCGACCGCGACAATCTGCCTGACGACGAGCTTGACGATGACGAGTTTTATTATGCCGATCTCGAAGGGCTGGAAGCCGTCGATGCGGAGGGCAGAAGTTATGGCGCCGTCAGCGCCGTCTATGATTTCGGCGCAGGTGACCTGCTGGAGCTGAAAGGTGCAGGCCGACGCCCTGCCCTCATTCCCTTTTCGGAAGCAGCCGTGCTGGAAATCGACCTCGAAGCCGGTCGCATTCTCATCGATCCGATGGCCGCCGGACTGATCGACAATCCCGATGACAAGGACGAAACCGGCGTATCGCCTTTCGGCAAGAAATAAACCATGACCTTCAAGGCTACCGTTCTGACGCTCTACCCGGAAATGTTTCCGGGACATCTCGGATATTCGCTGGCGGGCAAGGCGCTGGAGCGGGGGCAATGGTCACTGGACACCGTGCAGATCCGCGAATTTGCCACCGACAAACACAGAAGCGTCGATGACACGCCGGCAGGCGGCGGCGCCGGCATGGTGCTGAAACCCGACGTTCTGGCGGCGGCCATCGACCATGTTTCCAATGGCGATACACGCCCGCGGCTACTGATGAGCCCGCGCGGCAAGCCTCTGTCGCAAAACCGTGTGCGTGAACTGGCGGCCGGAGAGGGCGCGATTATCGTCTGCGGTCGTTTCGAGGGTGTCGACCAGCGGGTGATAGAGGCGCGCGGGCTGGAGGAAGTGTCGATCGGCGATTACATCCTCTCCGGCGGTGAGCCGGCGGCGTTGACGCTTCTTGACGCCGTCGTCCGTATCCTGCCCGGCGTTATGGGCAACGATCTTTCCGGTGTTCATGAGAGCTTCGAGGGCGGACTGCTGGAACATCCGCATTATACCCGCCCGCAGGTCTGGGAAGGCCGTGACATCCCCGCCATTCTCACTTCCGGCAACCACGCCGTCATCGACAGGTGGCGTCATGAACAGGCGCTGAAGCTGACGCAGGAAAGACGTCCGGACCTTCTGGTAAAGGCTCAGGCCGAAACGAAATAATAGGCCGTCAGCACCAGCCCGACGGCGATCACCAGCCAGCGGATGATCCATTGCGGCACCCGCCGTGCCGTATGCACGCCCGCATAGCCGCCAAGTGCGGCCGCGGGGAACATGATGAGCGCCGCCCACCAGGAAACGACGCCGCCGCTGACGAAGATCGCGATTGCGATAACGGCGATCACGACTGACAAGAGGTTTTTCAGCGCATTCAGATGATGATAGCTGCCTCCCGAGGTTATTCCGAGAATGGCCAGCATCATGATGCCCATGCCAGCGCCAAAAAAACCGCCATAGACGGAAGCGAGTCCCTGGAAAATGAGGCTCGGCAGATTGCCGGGCGAACGTTCGACGCTCGCTTTTGGCCTCAGCCACGGGCCGGCAGCGAAAACGGCGGTTGCAGCGAGAAGTAGCCATGGCACAAGCTGGCGGAAGGAAGGATTGTCGAGCGACAAAAGCAGAAGCGATCCGGCCAACCCGCCAACGACTGAAACGGCAGACAGAAGGATTGCCTCGCGCCAATGGGCGCGAATTTCAGGCCCATAGGCGATGACAGAGGTGACGTAGCCCGGAAACTGCACGATGGCTGACGTGGCGTTGGCGACGATCGGCGGCAGGCCGGCCAGCGTCATCGCGCCGAAGGTCAAAAAAGTGCCGCCACCGGCAATGGCATTAACGACACCCGACAGAAAGCCGGTGGCGAACAGCATGAGAATAACGAATACGGACATAGCCCCTCCCAAGGTTCCCATGCCATATCCGCCAGCGCGCTGCTTCGCAACTGCCGGAACGCGGCGCGTAATTGATAAAATATTGTCATGAAAGGGATGACAAACGGCGCTGCCTCGTGTATGTGCCCGCGTGGAAATGGGAAATATCCCAACCGAAAGCAAAGAATGGCGAACCCGCTCCTGCCGCAAGGCATGGTCTGAAGGCATTGACCGACAGACGAACCGTTGAGCGCTCTGGCTGTTTCAGAAGAAATCAGAGGTTAACATGACCAATATCATTCAGCAGCTGGAAGCCGAACAGGCCGCCAAGATCGAAGCAAAGCGCACCCTGCCCGAGTTTTCTCCGGGCGACACCCTGCGCGTCAACGTGCGCGTTACCGAAGGTAACCGTACCCGCGTACAGGCTTACGAAGGCGTTTGCATCGCCCGTTCCGGCGGCGGTCTTTCCGAAAGCTTCACCGTTCGCAAGATTTCCTACGGCGAAGGCGTCGAGCGCGTATTCCCGATCTACTCCCCGCTGGTCGAAGGCGTTGAAGTCGTTCGCCGCGGTAAGGTTCGCCGCGCGAAACTCTACTACCTGCGCGACCGTCGCGGTAAAGCTGCCCGTATCGTTGAAAACACCGGTACGCGCGCCCGCAAGCTGAACGAGTCCGAGCGTCAGGCGCTTGCCGACGAGAAGGCGCGTCTGGAAGCCGAAAAGGTAGCAGCAGCTCAGGCTCTCGCCGCAGAAAAGGCAGCAGCCGAAGCCGCAGAAGCCAAGGCAGCGGAAGAAGCAGCAAAGGCTGCTGAAACCGCAGCGGAATAAGATTTCCATTTCGATGGATTGATCAAAAGGCGGCCTTCGGGCCGCCTTTTTTGTTGCGCTGATGTAGCGCAACAAGCCATGCGAGGAAAATGCCGCTTGAAAGCCGCGTTTGGCAAGCATTGGCTGGCCAGAGAGAATACCGACGTTCTTTCAGTCATTTGCTTCGCCGAAAGATCCGGCAGATTTCGACCGGCAACAAATGCTGACCTGATTTCCCGCAAAACTGTTTTAGCCAATCTTCGAACAGCATTGCCTAATTGCATTTATTGTGCAATTTTCTAGCCGTTTCAGGTGTTATTATGTTTTTATTTAATTCTTTTTTAACAAAAAATAAGTCCGCTTTTTTCGCCGTTGGTCTCGCCAGCGCGTTGATGAATGTTCTTAATCTTTCCGGCTCGCTTTTCATGCTGGAAGTTTACGACCGCATTTTGCCAAGCAAGAGCATTCCATCCCTTGTGGCGCTGGTCGTTCTCCTGATCGTTCTCTACGCGTTTCTGATGGGGTTCGACG
Organism: Agrobacterium sp. 22-209-1; assembly: GCF_053522485.1. Lineage (NCBI taxonomy): Bacteria > Pseudomonadati > Pseudomonadota > Alphaproteobacteria > Hyphomicrobiales > Rhizobiaceae > Agrobacterium > Agrobacterium sp. 22-209-1. The sequence goes on along the minus strand of NZ_JBNWCH010000005.1, from coordinate 210,367 downwards.
CGCTGCGAGGACGCATATTGTCGCGCATCTCGGACAATATGGACGACGCGCTCAATCAGAAGCTTTTCAGGGCGTCAATCACTGCCCCGCTCCTTGCCTCGGGGAAGATCGATGGGCTGCAGATCGTCGGCGATCTCGATCAGATCCGCCAGTTTCTCTCCGGGCCAGGTCCGGCGGCTTTTTTCGATATTCCCTGGCTGCCCATCTATCTGCTGATCTGTTTCGCCCTGCATCCATGGATCGGGTTTGCTGTGCTCGGTGGCGCCTTGGTTCTTATCGTACTGACGCTTCTGACTAATTGGTTGACCGAAAGGGCGACAAAACAGGCTTATACTGCACGAGGCCAAAGAAACGTCCTCGTCGGCAGCAGCCAGCGCAACATTGAATCCATCAAGACCATGGGCATGATGGGGGCGGTGACATCCATGTGGGACGAGCTACATTCCAGATATCGCGCCGTCACCCTGTCGACATCCGATACGGCCGGCATGCTCGGCGCCATGTCGCGAACATTCCGGCTGCTGCTGCAATCCGGCGTCATGGCGATCGGCGCCGTTCTTGTCATCGACGGCAATGCATCGGCGGGCAGTATCATCGCAGGGTCGATCCTCTCCGCAAAGGCGCTCGGCCCTGTCGAACATGCGATTGCGAACTGGCGCAGCTTCATGACCGCAAGACAGGGCTGGAAACGCGTCAACGAGTTCCTGGAATTGGTGCCCGAACCCTCGCCGCCGCTCTCCCTGCCCCGCCCGCAATATACCGTAGCGGTTGACCGTGTAACCGGTGGACCGCCAAACGGCGCGCGCGATACGGTTGCCGATATTTCCTTCACGCTGAACGCGGGCGATGGTCTCGGCATCATCGGCCCAAGCGCCTCCGGCAAATCCACGTTGGCACGCTTGATGACCGGCATCTGGCCCTATGAACGCGGTTCCGTCCGCTTCGATGGGGCCGCGCTCAACCAGTGGGATTTCGAGTTTCTCGGCAAATCCGTCGGCTACATGCCCCAGCAGGTGGAGCTGATGCCCGGGACTGTGGCGCAGAATATTGCGCGCTTCGACCGCGATGCGACAGCGGAAGCGGTTGTCGCCGCGGCCAAGGCCGCACAGGTGCATGAGCTGATCCTGAACCTGCCCAACGGTTACGATACCTATATTGGCGACCGTGGCGAGGCTTTATCGGGCGGACAAAAACAGCGCATCGGCCTTGCCCGCGCCCTGTTTGGCGAGCCTTTTTTCGTTCTTCTCGATGAGCCGAACTCCAATCTGGACAGCGAAGGCGAAGCGGCCCTGCGCAACGCCATTGGCGACATCAGGGCGCGCGGCGGCATCGTCGTCGTGATTGCCCATCGCCCCAGCGCCATTGAAAGCGTCAATCTGGTGATGGTGATGAGCAACGGTCGGATGCTGCGTTTTGGCACGAAGGAGGAGGTGCTCGCGCAAATACTGCGGCAGAATATCCGCCAGGTGCCTGAGGAGGAAGAGACGCGCAAGATTGAAAACCGGGTGAGCGAAAATGGTTGAGACGGAAAAAACCGGCAGGACAAATGCCTCCATTCTCAAACACTCGACCGCGGTGGTCGTTCTGGCGCTCGGCCTGTTGGTCGGATTGGGCGGGTGGGCTGCTTTTGCAAAGCTTGCCGGTGCGGTGGTCGCCACTGGCCGGGTCGTCGTTGAAGGCAATTCCAAAAAGATCCAGCATCTTTCCGGTGGCATCGTCAGCGAGATAAATGTCGCCGAAGGTGACAGGGTTGAAGCCGGTCAGATCCTGTTGCGGCTGAGCGCGACCGTCGTGCAGGCGAACCTCTCGATCGTTGAAAATACGCTTGCGCAACTCTACGCGCGACGGGCTCGTCTGCGTGCGGAAATTGCCGAGGCGACGTCTTTCACCGTGCAGGAAGATCTGGCGGCCCTGACGAGTTCCAAGGCGGCCAAAACCTTTATCGACAGCGAACAGAACCTCTTCAACAGCCGTCGCAACGCCTTGATCGGCATGAAGAAGCAGCTGGCAACTCGCAAGGATCAGCTCGCCGACGAGGCTCGCGGCCTCGAGGTGCAGGTGCAGGCAACGGACAATGAGCTTACCATCGTCAAAGAAGATGTTTCCAAGACGGACGAGCTCTTCAAAAAAGGGCTTGTCACGCTTCAGCGCCTCAATCTCCTCAAGCGCCAGCTTTCCAATCTCGAAGGCCAGCAGGGCCAATACATCGCCGCCCGGGCACAGACGGTGGGCAAGCTGAGCGAATTGGACCTGCAATTGCTTCAGCTCGATGAAGACCGGAAATCGGAAGTCACGAAAGATCTGACATCGATCGAAGCGACCGTCGCGGAATATGAAGAGAGGCTGGCGGCAACGCGCGATCAGCTGGATCGCCTTGACATCCGCTCACCGATCGCCGGCCGCGTCTACCAGCTTTCAGTGCATAATATAAACGGTGTCATTCAACCGGGCGAAGTGCTGATGCTGGTGGTGCCTGAGCAGGATGAGCTTGCCATCGAGGCCAATATAACCCCACGGGACATCGATCAGATTTACGTCGGACAGCCGGTTACCATTCGTTTCACGGCGTTCAATCAAAGCACGACGCCGGATTTCAGCGCGCAAGTTGCTGTCGTCGCCCCCGACCTGCAGATGGATTCCCGGACCGGCACATCTTATTACGCGCTGCGTATCAAACCCGACAAGGCCGGAATGGGTCATCTGCCCGGCGGGAAACTATATCCCGGCATGCCGGCCGAAGTATTCATACAAACCAGCGAAAGGAGTGTTCTTTCTTATTTTGTAAAACCGTTCCAGGACAGGCTCAAAAAGACCTTCGTACAGGAATAAACAGTTTCCATTGCATAATTTTTCGAAAGGAATTTTCGCAACACGCTAAAGACGCACTTTATTCAAAAAAACAATTTCTTATATTGTATTATCATTTTTTACGTATTAAATATTACCCGCAATATTTATTACAAATTTAATTTCAATTCATCGATTTCTCAAAAATTTATGGGAGTGTAAAATGGCGTTAAAAGTAACTTTTGGTAATGGTGGCGCTGCTTCGGTCTCTTCGCTCACCAATCTGGTCGATCAGGAAGCTTATAAGCTCCTAACCGAATCCACAGCACAGGTCAAAAACGGTTCTTCGCTCGACTCCGGCGTGGTCAATGTCGGCGCGGTGTCCGTTCCCGGCACCGGCGCGGGCGGCACGGTCGATGTCGGCTATGATCCCAGCTCTAACAGCTTCAAATTTGACGTGTCTTCGGCATGGAATTCGGTAAAAAACGCTCTCGCCCAGTCCGACACTTCTGAAAACCTTATCTTCAAGGATTTCGTTCAGGTCGATGTTCATCTCGGCGGCACCGGTTCGTCCAACGTTGAAGTTCTCAATGCCAAGCGTGGCAACATCTCGACCGGCGAAGGCAATGACACTGTCACCGTCTCTGTCATTTCGAACGACAAGGCTTGGGTAAACGCCTTCAACATCGACACGGGCGCGGGCAACGACACCATCGTGGTCAAGGCGGGCACGGCATTCGATGGCGGCGTTGCTGCCGGTACCAATGTCGTGAACGGTGGCGCTGGCGTCACCGACGGCAGCTTCACCTCCGTCAAGATCGACGCCGGCGCAGGCAACGACTCTATCGACCTGAGTGGCGTAAACCTCGCCTCCTCGCTGGTAGCCGGCGGTAAGGGCATCGACCACATAAAGGCAAGCGGTGGCGCCGATACCTTCGTCTTCAATCTCGGCGACATGGCCAAGAGCTTTGCGACCGACACTATCGAAGGCTTCAACACGGCCATGGACAAGCTCAAGCTGGTCGGTACGGTACTCGACAACTGGGCGGTGTCGACGATCGATAATGACACCATCCTCACCTACAACGTCACTGGCGAGCACAAGGGCGAAAAGATCGTTGTCGCCGGTGTCCACCTGACCGGTAGCGACTGGTTCACCGCGTAATTCTCTCGAAGAGAATTCATTATTTGCCGCTTAAAATGATCGTGGCCCGGAGACATCCGGGCCACGATTTTTTGCATATGCGGCGATCGGCAACTGCTTCAGATGTCGCAATATTCCAAAATCAGGCCGCTTTGACCTGATTGCCCATTCTGCGCGTTGCGATGATGACCAGCACGCCTGCTAGCGCCAGGCAAAAGGCAAGGAAGAACATCGGCGCAATGGTGCTGCCGGTCTCATCCTTGATCCAGGGCACCACGTTCTGCGCCACGAAGCCACCCAGATTGCCGACGGAATTGATCGCGGCGATGCCGGCGGCCGCACCTGCTCCCTTGAGGAAGCGGCCGGGCAGGCTCCAGAACACCGGCTGGCCGGCAAAGATGCCGGCAGCGGCGATGCAGAGGAAGGCGAACTGCAGCACCGGGTCACTGAGCAAGGCCGACATCAACAGGCAAAAGGCGCCAATGAAGGCGGGGGCGACGATATAGGGCGTCTTGTTCTTTGCCTTGTCGGCTGCCAAAGGCACGACGAACAGGGCAACGGCAACGATCACCCAAGGGATGATGTTGATGAAGCCATTGGCGGTGTTGGAAACGCCGAAGCTCTTCACGATGGTCGGAAGCCAGTAGCTGAGACCATAAGCGGCCAGCGGGAATCCGACATAGCAAAGCGCCATGAACAGAACGCGCGGATTGACCAGCGCCTTGAAGCCATCCTCTGCATGCTCCTCCATGCCCTTGTTCTCTTGGGCCAGCCGGTTCTTCAACCAGTCCTTTTCATCCCGGCTCAGGAACTTCGCCTTTTCGGGTGTATCGTCCAGATAAAAGAAGGTGACGATACCCGCGATCACCGCCGGAATACCGGTCGCGAGAAACACCCATTCCCATCCGGCATAGCCGAGGAAACCATCCAGATCGAGCAGCATGCCGCCGAGCGGCGCGCCGATGGCATTGGCAAGCGCGCTGAAAATCATGAACAGGCCGATCATACGGCCGCGATAATCGCGCGGGAACCAGAGCGTCATCAGGAACAATACACCCGGGAAGAAGCCCGCCTCGCAGAGTCCGAGCAGGAAGCGCAGGATGTAGAACATCGTGGCGTTCTGCGTGTAGGCAAGGGCGATGGTGACGGCGCCCCAGGAAACCAGAATGCGGGCAAACCATTTGCTGGCGCCGAAACGGTTGAGGAACAAGTTGCTCGGCACTTCGAAGATGAAGTAACCGATGAAGAACAGCGATGCGCCAAGGCCGTAGGCATATTCGCTAAGGCTCAGCGCATCGACCATCTGCAGCTTTGCGAAGCTGACATTCTGGCGGTCGATATAGGCAATGAGATAGAGAAGGCCAAGAAACGGCATCAGCCGCCAGGTGATCTTCGAGATAAGGGCTTTTTCGGATACCATATGCTTTCCCTCCCTTCGATTTCTCGTCGAAACGCAAATGATAAGGGAACCCATCTATATGTGCGCCGCAAAATAGGCAAGTTGCATTGCATCATAACCATTGAAGATCCCCTGCAAGACAAGACTGTTGAGGCCATTCAGCAATGATGCAGCGCACATGGAAAATGCCAAGCCGTCGCGTCCCGTGCTCTGCGCATTCATGTTGCCGTTAAACCGGCGATCTGCTATGAAGGCTGCCATGGGATCTAAATTCGGATGTCTCGCGCAGAATGTTTATGTGCTGCAGGACCACAAGCGTCTGCCGGCACGGTTCTTTGCGCGTGTTTCCGGGGCGCTCACCAGCCGACTTAGGCTCGCCTGACAGCACCGCTGTCCACGCCATTCTGAACCCTGGTTACACTTTTCCATGACAAGGCATAGAGCCATGAGCGCACCCCGCACCTTATATGACAAGATCTGGGACGACCACGTCGTCAATCGCGACCCAGACGGAACCTGTCTTCTCTACATCGACCGTCACCTCGTCCATGAGGTGACGAGCCCGCAGGCCTTCGAAGGCCTGCGCATGGCCGGTCGCCCCGTGCATTCGCCTACCCGCACGCTGGCCGTTGTGGACCACAACGTTCCGACCACGGCCGACAGGCTGGAAGGCATCAAGAACGAGGAAAGCCGCATTCAGGTGGAAGCGCTTGCGCAGAACGCCAAGGATTTCGGCGTCGAATATTATTCCGAGCGCGACAAGCGCCAGGGCATTGTCCATATCGTCGGCCCCGAACAAGGTTTCACCCTGCCCGGCATGACGATCGTCTGCGGCGACAGCCACACCTCGACCCACGGCGCCTTTGGCGCACTGGCGCATGGCATCGGCACCTCGGAAGTGGAGCATGTTCTGGCGACGCAGACGCTGATCCAGAAGAAAGCCAAGAACATGCTGGTGCGTGTCGACGGTAAAGTTCCTGATGGCGTTACCGCCAAGGACATCATCCTCGCCATTATCGGGGAGATCGGCACGGCGGGTGGCACCGGCCACGTGATCGAATTTGCCGGCGAGGCGATCCGCTCGCTCTCCATGGAAGGCCGCATGACGGTCTGTAACATGACCATTGAGGGCGGCGCGCGTGCGGGTCTTATCGCACCGGATGAAACCACCTTCGATTACATCAAGGACAGGCCGCGCTCGCCGAAGGGTGAAACGCTGGAACAGGCCATCGCCTATTGGAAAACGCTGAAATCCGACGAAGGCGCTCATTACGACAAGGTCGTGGTACTGGATGCGGCCAACCTGCCGCCCATCGTCTCCTGGGGTTCGTCCCCGGAAGATGTGACCTCCGTTGAAGGTATTGTTCCCAATCCCGACGACATCGAGGAAGAAAACAAGCGCGCCTCCAAGTGGCGTGCGCTTGAGTATATGGGCCTGAAGCCCGGCACGCGCATCACCGATATCGCCATCGACCGCGTCTTCATCGGCTCCTGCACCAATGGCCGCATCGAGGATTTGCGCGCGGCGGCGAAGATCGTTGACGGCCGTAAAGTCGCTCCCACCGTTTCGGCCATGATCGTGCCGGGCTCCGGTCTCGTGAAGGAACAGGCGGAACAGGAAGGTCTGGACAAGATTTTCCTCGAAGCCGGTTTCGAATGGCGCGAACCGGGCTGCTCCATGTGCCTTGCCATGAATGATGACCGCCTGAAACCCGGCGAACGCTGCGCCTCCACCTCGAACCGCAATTTCGAGGGCCGTCAGGGCTATAAGAGCCGCACTCACCTTGTCTCGCCAGCTATGGCGGCAGCGGCCGCAATCGCCGGTCATTTCGTCGACGTGCGTGAGTGGCAATGATTGCCGCATGATGGCTTGAACAGCAAACCCCGGAGCGATCCGGGGTTTTTGTTTATTCGGAAATAATCTTCACACGCTGGCCGGGCTGCAGCGTCGCCGTGGCGCTCATGGCATTGATCATGCGGAACATGTCGAGCTTCCGGTCGGTTCCCATCATCCGCGCCGCCATCGTCGCCACGGTTTCACCGGGCTTCACAGTCACCACCCGCACCCTCAGCGGCTTCAGCGAGGCAATTTCCTGCGGCGTCATCTTGCGGAAGCTGGTGCGCAATATGTTGGCGATAGAATCGAGCTGGGTATTGCCCTTCGGCACGGCCGTCAGGAAACGGAATATCTGCTGGCCGACACGAATGACGGTCACGTCAAAGTCCCATTTATCCGCACTTGCCCGGGCTGTCGCAGCCTCCAGACCGTTGATCTTCGTTTCCTTGACGGTTTCCGGCAACAGGCCGGCAACCCAGCCGCTGGTCAGATAATTGGCAAGGCTCGTCTGTTTCGGATCGGCGACGCCGTCGAAACGGATCGCCATATCGCCCGGTCCCGTCGCCAGAACGGCCTCGACCTTGTTGTCGATGACGAAACCTTCCGGCACATCGAAACGAATGCCAAGCGTTCCGTGCAGGAATGTCTGGCCGCGGACATAACCCTCCTGCGGGCTGTCGCCATAAAGCAGGCCGTCTATGCCATCCAGAAACCAGTCGCGACCACGATCCCCGACCTGGCCGTCCTGGCCGAAGGCGCGTGCATGACGCCGCGCAAGCTCGATGCGCTGCGGCGTGTTGGGGTGGCTGGAAAGAAAGTCGAGGCTCTGGTCGTTTTCAGGGTCGGCCGAGGAGAAGCGCGCATAGGCCGCCATGGAATCCAGAAAACGCGGCGAGGCAAAGGGGTCGTAACCGGCCTCGCCCAGCATGCGCACGCCGATCACATCCGCCTGCAATTCCTGCTGGCGCGAAAAGGCCGCGAGCCGCAGCTTGCCGCGCGCAAGCGCCTGCTTGCCAGCAAGATCGCTCGACAGCACTTCGGCAACCACGCGGCTGGCAATCACCTCCGCCTCTTCGCGGCGCTGGCGTTCGATGCCGTGATTGGCGGTGACATGGCCCATTTCATGCGAAAGCACGGCGGCCACTTCCGAAGCATCGTTGGCAAGCGCTAGCAGTCCGCGCGTCACGTAAAGATATCCGCCCGGCAGCGCAAAGGCGTTGATGGCCGGCGAGTTAAGGATAGTGATGCGGTAGGACTGTTGCGGGTTTTCCGAAACAGCCGTCAGAGCACCGGCGATGCGGGCGACAAGCCGCTCCGTCTTGGCGTCACGATATTCGCCGCCATAACTTGCCACGATGCGCGGATGCTCGCGCGCACCCATCTGGGCGCGCGGATCATTCTTCTGCACTTGTTCGACCGTTTGCGGATTATCCGACGGCCGCAGGGTGGACTGGTATGCCGGGCTGAAGAGAGACTGACACGACGACAGGAACACGGCAGACGCCGTCAGCACGGAACAGACGGCAACCATCCTGCCCGAACGGCGAAGGCCTGAACAGGAGAAGAGCCTCCCCTCTGCGGTCATGCTATTTCTCATTCTCTATGCCTGCCCCTAACGTTCCTGATCATCCGTTAATTGCAGACCAGAATAACAGATTCGCCCCAACGGGCGATGAATGCCGAAACGGTAAAAACGATCCATCAAGTCCGGATTATTCCTGAAGAACGCAATAATTCCCATCTTTTCTCGGGCAACAACTTGAAACTGGCAAGTGCAAATTAGCGCCATTGAAGTCATCTAAATCGATTGCCAGCGGCACACGTCGAAAATAAGGCGATCACCCGTTCAGAAAACTGTCCACCGCCTTCACATTTTGTGTGGCGAAGAAATCTGCGGTAGAGCCGACATAGACAACCCGACCGCGATCAAGAAAAACCACCTGCTGCGCCAGCTTCTTTATGTCGTCAGGATGGTGGGTGACAATAATCACCGTGTTTTTTGTTTCTCCATGCAAGTCGAGAAGGAGGGAGGCCATACCCGCCCGCAGTCCCGGATCGAGCGCGGCAAAGGGCTCGTCGAGCAGCATGACCGGTTTTTTTCTGACCAGCGCGCGCGCCAGCGCCGCCCTCTGCCTTTCTCCGCCGGAAAGCGTGCCCGGCAAACGTTTGTCGAAACCCGCAAGACCGACGCGGACGAGGGCCATCTCAATCCGTTCCCGGTCTTCCACACGTAATTTCAGCCCGGGGCTGACACCGAGAGCGACATTGGTGAAGATATCGAGATGGGCGAAAAGATTATTATCCTGGAAGATCGATGAGACCGGTCTCTCCGAAGGATCGAGCGCCGCCATGTCCTGCCCGCCGATCATCACGCGGCCGGAATCCGGCACCTCGAAGCCTGCGACGAGGTTGAGAAGCGTCGACTTGCCCGAACCGGACGCGCCAACGACAGCGGTTATCCGGCTCTGCGGGAATGTGCAATCGAGGTCGAAATCCTGCGTTCCAAGCCGCAGCCTGACCTTGTTGAGTTCAACGGCAAAATCTTCGCCGGTCATATGCTCGCCCTTGCTGATGGGGATTGCCGCGCAACACCGCCTGCGGCAAGCAGCAGGCAGACGATACCGAGAAGGAAGGCATAACCGGCGGCGTCATTGGTACGATAGCTGCCCATGCTGCTGTAAACCAGCCATGGCAGGGTGACGAAACTTTCCGACCCGAACAGGGCAACCGCACCTAAATCGCCGAGAGACAGGGCCATGGCGAAGGAAAACGCCATGGCCAGCGGCCGCCACAGAACCGGAAGATCGGCAAACCGCAGCCGCGTCAAGCCCTGAAGCCCGAGACTGGCGGAAAGCCGGCCGGTGCGCAAAAAATGACTGGTGAAAGCCGGTTCCAGCACCCGCATGGCAAGCGGCAAAGCCATCAGCATATTGATGAGCGCCACGAGGACCGGCGCATAGAAGCTGACATCGCCGAAAACCCGCAATAACAGGAACCACCCGCTTCCCAATACGACAGGCGGCACCAAAAGCACCAGCGAAGACCCCGCCCCCAGCATGGCGGAGAGGAAGCGCAGGGGTTGCCCCGCCTGCCGTCTGGAGCCTATCGCCTGTCGCGCGCCGATGATCGCCATGCAGCAGAGCACAACAAGGGCTGCAGACAGTGCGGCAATTGCAAGACTGGCCACCGCCGCGCGCAGGAAAATCGGCGCGGACAAAAGGCGCGGCAGATCGGCCCTCAAACCCGAAACAGCGATGGCGGCAAGCGGCAGGCCGATCAGCAGAACAGCGAACACGATTGCCACGCCATCCCAAAGGCGAGCGCCGACGCCTTTTCCATCGAAACGGCGAAGGGAACGGCCAAGCGAGGGAATCTCCGCTTCGGGCGACGGCAAAAAGGCAAGAAGGCCGAGCAGAATTGCGGTGAGGGCAATCTGCAAAACCGAAAGCGCAATCGCCCGCTGCGGATCGAAATCGAACCGCAGCGCCTGATAGATCGCCACCTCCAGCGTCGTTGCCGCCGGCCCGCCGCCCAAAAGAAGAACGAGCGTGAAGCTGGTGGCGCACAGCATGAAGACAAGCCCGGCAATACCGGGGACGAGACGCGCGACCGCCGGCCATTCGATAAAACGGAAAATCGAAACCGGACCCATACCGAGGCTCGCCGCCATGCGCCAATATTCGCCCGGAATACGCTCCAGCCCGGCCAGCATCAGCCGCACCGAAAGCGGCAGATTGAAAAACACATGGGCAATAAGAATGCCGGAAAGACCGTAGATGCTGAACGGCTCATCCGCCCCGGCAAAAACAAGGGCCGAATTCAAAACGCCCTGCCTGCCCCAGATGGTGATGATACCGAAAGCGCCGACGATCACAGGCAGACCCATCGGCACCGCCATCAGTCTGACGATCCAGATTCTTCCCGGAAACTCGCGCCGACGGCAAAGCGCCAGTGCCACCGGCAGGCCGAGAAAAAGGGAAAGAAGGGTGGAGAGCGTTGCCTGATAAAGCGTGAAACGCAGGATGCGCAGCGTATAGGCATCCATGATGCCGGCAGCGGGCGCGCCGGCATCAAAAGACAGGAGAGCCGCAACCGCGAGCGCCATGAACAGGAAAACGGCAGCAAAAGCCGCCGTTCCGAAAATGATCGACCGTCGGTAATCGCGACGCGGCATCATGCGCGGATGTGCCCCTTCCTCAATTCATGCTCATGGCGGCAAGCCATTCATCGATCCATGCCTTGCGGTTCCTCGCTACCTCTTCCGGATCCATCAGGAAAGTCTTCTGCGGCACCACGAGTTTGGAAAACGCCTCCTGCAAAGGCTTAGAGGTCGCCGCGACCGGCATCATCCAGTTGTTTTCCGGAATGGCATCCTGAAAACCGGATGTTAGCGTGAAAGCGAGGAACTGCTTTGCCAGTTCCTTGTGCGGCGCGTTTTTGAGGAGACCGGAAACCTCGATCTGGATGTAATGTCCTTCGGAAAAGGCGGCGGCCTGATAACGATCCGTTTTTTCAGCGACCATGTGATAGGCGGGCGAGGTGGTGTAGGAGAGCACCATCGGCACCTCACCCTTGGTGAAGAGGCCATAGGATTCCGACCAGCCCGGCGTGACGGTGAGAATGCGCTTCCTGAACTTTTCCCAAGCCTCCGGGGCCTTGTCGCCGTAAACCGATTTCACCCATAGCAGCAGGCCGAGCCCCGGCGTGGAGGTGCGCGGATCCTGAATGACGATTTTCTGCGAGGGGTCGCCTTCCACGAGGTCTTTCAGGCTCGTCGGCGGGCTTTTCACCGTCTGCGTATCATAGATGACAGCGAAATGACCGTAATCATAGGGAATGAAAACATCGTCCGTATAACCGCCCGGCACTTTGGCCGCCGATGCATCGATGCCGCTGACATCGAACAGACCGGTCTGTTTTGCTTCCGCGACAAGATTGGTGTCGAGACCGACGACGACATCCGCCTTGGACCCCGCCCCTTCAAGCTTCAGACGATTGAGCAGCGCCACGCCATCGGCCACGCCGACGAAATTGACCGTGCAATTACAAACCTTCTCGAAGGCCTCCTTCACCTTGGGGCCGGGACCCCATTCGGAAACGAAACTCTCATAGGTGTAGACGGTCAGTTCCTGTCTATCCTGTGCAATGGCAAGACCGGGCAGAAACAGCGAGGCGGCAACGAGGGAATTCAGGAAAAGACGACGGCGCACGGGTATCTCCTCAAAAAACGATAGGGAAATAGCCGTCTGCGTTAAAGCCGTCTAATCCCTCCGCCGGTATGAACCGGATCAGGTTCTTCGGGTTGGCAAGCCTCTCAGCCTTTTACACCAAAGCGCAAAAGACACCCCGTTAGATCAAGATGATGGTGTAATCCCGCCGTCCCTGATTGGCAAGATGGCCGAGGTCAGCCCTGTTCCGTCATATGCACCAGTTCCCAGACATGTCCGTCGGGGTCCTGAAAGCTGCCGGCATACATGAAGCCATGATCCTGCACGGGCTTCCAGCTGCCACCGCCGGAGGCGAGCGCCGTGGCGATCATCCGGTCGATTTCCTCCCTGCTTCCGGCGGAAAGACAGGTCAGAACCTCGGTGGTTCGCGTCGCATCAGCAATGTCGCCGTTGATGAAATCGCGGAAACGTCCCTCCTGCAGAAGCATCACGAAGATATTCTCTTCCACGATCATGCAGAGTGTGTGGTCATCTGAATATTCCGGGTTGAAGCTGAAACCGAGAGCAGTAAAGAAGTTTCTTGACGTCTCGATGTTCTTGACCGGCAGATTGACAAAAATCATGCGCATTTTTCAACTCCTCCAAGCGAACGCCGGCATAGAACGGCAATTCTGCTTTTCTGTCAAAGGCCGAAGGAGGACCGGCAAAGGAAGGACTGATGCCTTCAGCCCTCCAGTTCCTCGCGAAGCATCTCCAGTTCCAGCCATTCTTCTTCCATGACTTCCAGCTTGTCGCGCAGCTTCGACATTTCCTGCGCCAGCGTGTTGAAAGCCTCCGGATCTTTTGTGAAAAGTTCCGGATCGGCCATGCGCTGCTCGCGTTTTGCGATTTCGCTTTGCGCCTTCTCCATCTCCTTAGGCAGATTTTCGAGCGCGAATTTCTGCTTGAAGGAAAGCTTGCCCTTCGCCTTTACAGGCTCCTGTGAAGCCGAGGCGGAAGATGCCGCTTTCGCCTTTTCCTGCTTCTCAGCCTTGCGCTTCTCGTCCGACGCCCCCTTGCGCTGCGCCATCATGTCCGAATAGCCACCGGCATATTCGATCCAGCGCCCGTCAGGCTGGTCGGGATTAACAGGGGCGATGGTGGAGGTAACGGTACGGTCAAGAAAATCGCGGTCGTGGCTGACGAGAATGACCGTGCCGGAGAAGCCGGCGACGATTTCCTGCAGCAGATCGAGTGTTTCGATATCGAGATCGTTGGTCGGCTCGTCGAGGATCAGAAGATTGGTCGGCCGTGCCAGAATGCGCGCCAGAATAAGGCGCGCGCGCTCGCCACCGGACAGGTTGCGGATCGGCGTGCGGGCCTGTTCCGGCTGGAACAGAAAGTCCTTCATATAGCCCGTCACATGCTTCAATTCGCCGTTAACCAGCAGATTTTCGCCGCGGCCATCGGTCAGATAATGCGCGAGCGTATCGTTGGGATTGAGATCCTCGCGCTTCTGGTCGAGCGTCGCAATCTCCAGATTGGTGCCAAGCTTCACCGTGCCGCTATCGGGCTCCAGCTGGCCGGTGAGCATCTTCAGAAGCGTGGTTTTACCGGCGCCGTTCGGGCCGACGAAGCCGATGCAATCGCCGCGATGGACGCGCAGCGAAAAGGGCGCGACGATCACGCGCTCGCCGTAAGCCTTGGTGATGGCCTCGGCCTCGATGACCAGTTTGCCGGATTCACGCCCTTCGGTAACGGTCGCCTGCACCGTGCCCTGCGGCCCCTTGTGGCCGCGATATTCCGCACGCATCGCCTGAAGCTCGCCGACGCGGCGCATGTTGCGCTTGCGCCTTGCGGTCACGCCATAACGCATCCAGTGTTCTTCGCGCTCGATGGCCTTGCCGAGCTTGTGCTGCTCCAGCTCTTCCTCTTCCAGAACCTTGTCGCGCCATTCCTCGAAATGGGCAAAGCCACGATTGAGACGGCGGGACTGGCCACGATCGAGCCACACGGTCGAGGTCGAGACCTTCTCCAGAAAGCGCCGGTCGTGCGAGATCAGCACCAGCGCACTGCGCGTCTGCTGCAGCTCGCTTTCAAGCCATTCGATGGTGGGAAGATCGAGATGGTTGGTCGGCTCGTCCAGCATCAAAATATCCGGCTCAGGCGCCATGACGCGGGCAAGTGCCGCGCGGCGCGCCTCGCCGCCTGAGAGGCTCTCCGGATTTTCCTGTCCGGTAAGGCCCAGATGTTCGAGAAGATAGGTGACGCGATAGTGATCGTCACCGGGGCCGAGCCCCGCTTCGGCATAGGCCTGAACCGTGTCGTAACCGGCAAAATCCGGGGCCTGCTCCAGATAACGGATGGTGGCCGCCGGATGCCGGAAGACCTCGCCCGACTGCGCCTCGACGAGACCCGCGGCGATCTTCATCAGCGTGGATTTGCCCGAACCATTGCGCCCGACAAGGCAGATACGATCGCCCGGTTCCACCTGGAGATTGGCGCCGTCGAGCAGCGGGGTCACGCCGAAGGTCAGCTTGATGTCATCGAGTTTCAAAATTGGGGGTGCCAAGGCGTCAGGCTCCGGTCAGGTCATAAGGGCGGGCGAGCACGATGGCTTTGCCGCTTTTCAGCGAGAAATGCACGAGCCCGCCATTCGCGACATTGGAAATAGTGCGGGAGGAACCAAAAGCAAGCGCGAAATCCTTCAACGGATAACGCACATTGCCAATATCGAGCCCCTCAAGGGCGGTAAATCCGGCAACCGAAAACAGCGAAGCGGGCGGCAGATCAATGGCGAGCGAACCGGCAAGCAGCGGCCTCGCCTCTTCCTCACCAGAGGTCAGCGTCACCTCGAAACCGCGCTCCGCAAGCGCTACGGCATAAAGAAGGTGTTGCAGAGCATGGTCGCTTCGTGCGCCGCCAAGCGCGCCCACCAGCAGCAGCGAATGCGCGCCGCGCGACAGTGCCTCGGAGACCGCGATCTCACCATCTGTCACTGCCTTTGCCGCCGGATAGGGTTGCCGCGTCACATCGGGCCAGGCGTTGAGCAGCTCTTCATTGGCGGAATCGAAATCCCCAACCCACAGCTCGGGCACAAGGCCAAGCGGCCCGGCATGGCGCATGCCGCCATCGGCCGCAATCACACGGCTGTCCGCGACCGCCTCTTTCAGACGACCGGTCACCGTGACATCGCCGCCAAGCAGAATGGTGAAGCGCTCTTTATCCATGCCCTGCCTTACCGCACCTCGGCCGAAAATGGAAAGCAGAAACCCGATGAAATCAGCCTATATTGATTTTCGCCGGCTTCGGGATTATGAAACCCCTCAGTGGTGATTTGCCGACCGGCTTGCAGCCACTTTAAAGAAGTCGCTAAAGGGTCGAGGAAAAGGGCAATTTCCTGGGACCGGTCGCGATTTCGCTGCCGGTTTTTTTGTTTTCGCAACGTTCTTTACGCGCCCCGGAAAAGAGAGTTCGACATGCCGATCAAGATTCCCGATACGCTTCCCGCCTTTGAGACCCTCGTTCATGAGGGCGTGCGGGTCATGACCGAAACGGCGGCCATCCGGCAGGATATCCGCCCGCTCCAGATCGGGCTTCTCAACCTCATGCCGAACAAGATCAAGACCGAAATCCAGATGGCGCGCCTCGTCGGCGCCTCGCCGCTGCAGGTAGAATTGTCGCTCATCCGCATCGGCGGCCATCGCGCCAAGAACACGCCGGAAGAACATCTCCTCTCCTTCTACGAGACGTGGGAAGAAGTGCGTCACCGCAAGTTCGACGGTTTCATCATCACCGGCGCGCCGATTGAGCTGCTGGAATATGAGGACGTCACCTATTGGAATGAAATGCAGAAGATATTCGAATGGACCCGCACCAATGTTCATTCGACCCTCAACGTCTGCTGGGGCGCGATGGCCGCCATCTATCATTTCCATGGGGTGCCGAAATACGAGCTGAAGGAAAAAGCTTTCGGGGTCTATCGCCACCGCAACCTTTGCCCTTCCTCGATCTACCTCAACGGCTTTTCGGACGATTTTCAGGTTCCGGTATCACGCTGGACGGAAGTTAGGCGCGCCGATATCGAAAAACACCCCGACCTCGAAATCCTGATGGAATCTGAGGAAATGGGCGTGTGTCTGGTGCATGAAAAGGCAGGCAACCGTCTCTATATGTTCAATCATGTCGAATATGATTCGACCTCATTGTCCGACGAATATTTCCGTGACGTGAATTCCGGCGTTCCCATCAAGCTGCCGCATGATTATTTTCCGCACAATGATCCAGAACTCGCCCCGCTCAACCGTTGGCGCAGCCATGCCCATCTGTTTTTCGGCAACTGGATCAACGAAATATACCAGACGACGCCCTACGATCTCGAATCCATCGGCAAACTCGCTGCGTAAATTGCGGATTGCGAATTGCCGGAAAATGACGCAACGTCCGCCGGCAATTCATGGCAATCGGGAGAATGACGTTATGAGCGACGCGGCGGTGCGGGAGAATTTCGGTTTCACGGCGACCGGCGAAAAAGTCGAACGCGTCACCATCTCGAAAGGCGGGCTGACGGCCAAGATCATCACCTGGGGCGCCGTTATTCAGGATCTGCGTCTTGAAGGCCACCAGCCGCCCCTCGTGCTCGGCTTCGACAAGTTCGAGGACTATAAATATTCCTCCTATTTCGGCGCCACCCCCGGCCGCAACGCCAACCGTATTGGCGACGGCCGGTTCTCGATAGACGGGCACGAATACCAGCTGGAGCTCAATGAAAAGGGCGTAAGCCACCTGCATGGCGGTAGCGACGGCATGGGCAAACGCAACTGGATGCTGATGGAACATGGCGAAAGCCATGTGGTTCTGCAGATTATCGACCCCGATGGCCGCGCCGGTTATCCCGGCAATTGCACCGTCACCGCCACCTATACGATCCTCGACGGCGGCGTGCTTTCGGTGGTCTATGAAACGGTGACCGACCAGCCGACCATCGCCAATGTCTGCCAGCATTCCTACTTCAATCTCGATGGCGCAGACACCGCACTTGGGCATGAGATCAGCATCGCGGCTGATTTTTACCTGCCCACCAATGACAAGCAGATACCGACGGGCGAAATCCGCTCCGTCGAAGGCACCGTCTTCGACCTGCGCCACCCGACACCGATGCGGCGCAAGGAGAATGGCGAGCAGGTTCTCTACGACCATAATTTCTGCCTCTCGCCAGAGCGCCGCGCCAAGCGCAAGGTCGCCCGCGCCTATTCGTCGGCCTCCGATATCGCCCTTGAGGTTCACACCACCGAACCCGGTGTGCAGTTTTATTCGGCCTTTAAACTGGATGTTCCGGTTCCCGGCCTCGATGGCCGTCACTATGGCCCCTTTGCCGGTTTCTGCCTGGAAACGCAGATATGGCCGGACGCCGTCAACCACGCGGATTTCCCGCACGCCATCCTGCGGCCGGGTGAAACCCTGCGACAGGAAACCGATTATATTTTCAAGAAAGGCTGACGCGGCGCGCCGGTGTCAATCCAGCACGCAGCCGACATAGCCGCCGGAGGCACGTGCGCGCCGTTCGATAAGGCCAGCAAGCCGTTGCAGCCCGCGTCCCGGCTTGCTCGCGACGCGGTCTATGGGATTAGGCAGCGAAACCGCCAGCAGCGCCGCCTGACGGGAGCTGAGTTTTGCGGCCGGCACCTTGAAATGGTGCTGGGCGGCAGCCTCGATACCGTAAATTCCCGGCCCCCATTCCGCAACGTTGAGATAAATCTCCATCATCCGCTTTTTCGACCACACGAAATCGGCGGCAATCGCCAGCGGCAATTCCAGCCCCTTGCGCAAAAACGAGCGGCCGTTCCATAAGAACAGATTCTTCGCCGTCTGCATCGGAATAGTGCTGGCGCCGCGGGTGGAAGCCCCCTCAAGCGCATCGCTGACCACGGATTGCATCTGGTTCCAGTCCACGCCGCCATGGAAACAGAATTGCCCGTCCTCGGACATCATCACGGATTGCACGAGGCGCGGCGAAATATCCTCAAGCGGCACCCAGCGTCTATCATAACCCTGCAGAGTGACCATATCGGTCAGCATCAGCGTCGAAACAGGCCGGATGAATGGCAACGCATAAACCGGAATCAACAGATAGGGCAGAATCAGCAAAACCAGCATGGTCATGACGATACGCTTTGCCAACGTGCGAAAATCCACCTTCTGCCTGCTTCGGTCTTCCGCCAGCACGGCATATTCTGCGTCGCTTTCAGGCGTACTGCTCAATATCCGTCCCCGCGCCCCACGCCAATTGAAGCCTTTCATAGTCCATTGCCGCCTTGAAGGCGAGTCCGGTGACACCGTTGCGACCCCGGAATCACGAAAAGGTTTGCCTGCATTCGTCCGGCATGCCAAAGAGCGCGCATGGACGCTCAGATGACGAATTTCGAAACGAGACTGCGCGAAAACGCGGCAAAAACCGAAGCCCTGCTTGGCCGCCTGCTTTCCGGCGACGCCCGCGCGGATGAGATCACGCGCCCGCAAAACCTGCTCGACGCCATGCGCCATGGCGTGCTGAACGGCGGCAAACGCCTGCGGCCCTTCCTCGTCATCGAAAGTGCTGCCCTTGCGGGCGGGAATGCCGAAGCCGCCCTTTATGTCGGCGCGGCACTGGAATGCCTCCATTGTTATTCGTTGGTTCATGACGATCTGCCGGCCATGGACGATGACGACCTGCGCCGCGGCCAGCCGACGGTGCATCGCAAATTCGATGAGGCAACCGCTATTCTCGCGGGTGACAGCCTGCTGACGCTTGCCTTCGATATCATCGCCTCGGACGAAAATCCGCTAGCCGCGGAACGCAAGACCGCACTCGTGCTTTCGCTTGCCCGCGCAGCGGGCATAGGCGGTATGGCTGGCGGCCAGGCGCTCGATCTCGCTGCGGAAAAGAAGGCACCCGATGAAGCCGGCGTCATTACATTGCAGGCTATGAAAACCGGCGCATTGTTACGTTTTGCCTGTGAAGCGGGCGCAATTGTTGCTGGCAGCGACATTTCCGAAAGGCAAAGGCTGCGTCTCTTCGGCGAAAAGATCGGCCTCGCCTTCCAGCTTGCCGACGACCTTCTGGATTTGACGGCCGACGCCGCCACCATGGGCAAGGCCACCGGAAAGGATGCCGCTCGCGGCAAGGGAACGCTTGTGGCGTTGCGCGGCGAAGACTGGGCACGTCGCAAACTGCAGGAGCAGGTGGCGGAAGCCAGCGAACTCTTGGCCCCTTATGGCGAAAAGGCCGCAATTCTCATCGCGGCCGCCAGATTCATCGCTGAACGAAAAAGCTGAGCGGCTTCCGCTCAGCTTTTCATCACCCAATCAGCCCTTGAGCGGCGAAATCAGCACTTCGACGCGACGGTTCTGGGCGCGGCCATCCGGCGTTGCGTTCGAGGCGATCGGCTGCGACGGGCCGAAGCCGAGCGTCGAAATACGGCGCTGGTCGACGCCGCGCGCGCCGAGATAATTGGCGACCGACGCGGCACGACGTTCCGAAAGGCCCTGATTGTAACCGGCGCTGCCGGTAGAATCGGTATGGCCGTTGATGTCGATGAGCGTGCGGTTGAACTTGTTCAGCACGATGGCGACAGAATCGAGCGTCTGATAGAATGGCGGGATGACCTGATCCTGGTCCGTCGCGAAGGTGATGTTCGACGGCATGTTGAGAACGATGCTGTCGCCACGGCGGGTAACCGAAACACCGGTTCCCTGAAGCTGGGCGCGAAGCTCTGCTTCCTGGCCATCCATGTAATTGCCGATGGCACCGCCGGCGAGCGCGCCGATGCCCGCACCGATGAGCGCTGCATTGCGGCGACCGGTCGGCGAACCGCCGACAGCCAGACCACCCAGAGCACCAACCACGGCGCCGATGCCGGCGCCGCCCGCCGTGTTCGAAATCTTCTGCTCACCCGTATAGGGATCGGTGGTGGTGCAGGCGGAAAGATAGGTCCCGCAAAGGGCGACGATCGCGATTTTTTTGATCATGTGTTTTGATGCTCCGAGAGGTTCAGGAGGTATGACAATGGAATTCCGGCCTTTTCACGCTACTCTTTACTCCGCCGCATCTTTCCGGCCAAAACGCTTTTCGATGTAATCGATCACAAGCGCTTCAAAATCGGCGGCGATGTTGGGACCACGCAGGGTCAGCGCCTTTTCGCCATCAATAAAGACGGGCGCTGCCGGGCTTTCGCCGGTTCCGGGCAGCGAAATGCCAATATCGGCATGTTTGCTTTCGCCGGGCCCATTGACGATGCAGCCCATGACGGCAACGTTGAGCGCCTCGACCCCGGGATATTTTTCCCGCCATATCGGCATGTTCTTGCGAATGTCGTTCTGGATGTTCTGGGCCAGTTCCTGAAACACGGTAGACGTGGTGCGCCCGCAGCCGGGACATGCCGCAACGACCGGAATGAACTGGCGAAAGCCCATGACCTGCAGCAGTTCCTGCGCCACCTGGACCTCGCGGGTGCGGTCGCCATTCGGCTCCGGCGTCAGCGAAACGCGGATCGTATCGCCGATGCCATGCTGAAGCACGTAACCCATGGCGGCGGACGAGGCGACGATGCCTTTCGAACCCATGCCCGCTTCGGTCAGGCCGAGATGCAGGGCGTGGTCGGAGCGTTCCGACAGCATGGAATAAACGGCGATCAGGTCCTGCACCTGGCTGACCTTGGCCGACAGGATGATGCGGTTGCGCGGCAGGCCGATTTCTTCGGCAAGCTCGGCGGAAATCAGCGCCGACTGAACGATCGCTTCTCGCGTTACCTGACGGGCGGAGAGAGGGAAGCCTTGCTCCTTGTTCCTGTCCATCAGGGTCGTCAGCAATTCCTGATCGAGCGAGCCCCAGTTGACGCCGATTCGCACCGGCTTGTCGTAACGGATCGCCATTTCCACGATCTCGCCGAACTGCTTGTCCTTCTTGTCCTTGAAGCCGACATTGCCCGGATTGATGCGGTATTTGGCCAGCGCCTCGGCACAGGCAGGGTGATCGGCGAGAAGCTTGTGGCCGATATAATGGAAATCGCCAACAAGCGGCACATCAAGCCCAAGACGCAGCAACCGCTCGCGGATTTTCGGCACCGCGGCCGCACTCTCGTCGCGGTCGACGGTGATGCGCACGATTTCCGAACCGGCGCGGAACAACGCCGCCACTTGGCTGACCGTGGCGTCGATATCCGCCGTATCGGTATTGGTCATCGACTGCACGACGACGGGCGCGCCGCCACCGACGATGACACCGCCCACGTCTACGGCGACGGATGCGCGGCGGGGCTTGGGATCGTAATCGGCATGTGACGTCATGGCGGTCTCTGGAGCTTGCGGCAAGGTCTGGCAATTGAGGTGAAACAAGGGGGCCGGCTTGTCAACACCCAACGCATGAGAGCTTCTACTTTACCGCAATCATGGCAAAATTCGAGACGCCTATTCCTTGCCCGCGCCATCCGCATGGCGCGCGAGCCGCGAAAGCAGCAGAACCACCACATGCAAGAGCGGCAAGGCGATGAAAACGCTGGCAAGGCCGGTATGTTCGGCAATGAAGCCGATGGCCGATGGCGCCACCAGAATGCCGGAATAGCCCATGGTGGTGACCACCGAGAGACCAATGCCAGGCGCCAGTCCCGGCATGTTGCCGGCGGCGGAAAAGGCAATGGGCACCATGTTGGAAATGCCGATGCCGGCAATCGCGAAGCCGATGATCGCAATAGTGGAATTTCCCGCAAGACCGGCAATCATAAGACCGATAATCGACATGGCCGAACAGAAGCGCAGGGTCGTCACGGCGCCGAAGCGGTCACGCACCAGATCGCCGGCAAACCGCATCGCCGCCATGGTCATGGAAAAGGCCGCAAAGGCAAAACCGGACTGCGATACGGAAGCGCCGAGTTCATTGCGCAGATAAAGCGCGCCCCAGTCGAGGATAGCGCCTTCAGGAATCATCGAGAACAGAGCCATCAGGCCGATGATCCACGGCAGCGGCGTGAGCGGCAGGCCACCTTTCGGGCGCTCCTCCTCCGGATGCGGACGATCCGCAAGGACGCGCGGCCACGCAATGACCAGCAGCACGAGCGCGATGACGGTTAGCGCAATGGCGTGTCCCTGCACACCGATGGCCGTGATGAGATACCCGCCAAGACCGGCGCCGATCAGGCCGCCGAGGCTCCAGAAGGCGTGGCACGACGACATGATGGCGCGGCGCATATCGCGCTCCACCGCTACCGCATTGGCGTTCATGGCGACATCCATCGCCCCCGTCAGCCCGCCGAACAGGAAAACCGCGATCACCCCCGCCCAGACGGTGCCGGCCCAGGAGATGAAAAGCAGCGTCGGCAGAAAGATGGCGGCGGTGACAAGGCTGACCGTACGCGAGCCGAAACGGGCGATCTGCGATCCTGCAATCGGCATGAAAACCAGCGAACCGATACCGAAAACCAGAATGATCAGGCCGAGCGCACTTTCGCTGAGGGACAGACGTGCGGCAAATTCCGGAATCTTCGGCGCCCATGAGCCCATCATGAAGCCGTTCATCAAAAACAGCAGCGAAACGCCAAGCCTGTGCCGCGTCAGATAGGATGAGCGTGTGCCTGTCGGCGAAAACGTCGTGGGGCCATTCATCGGCAATATCCTTCAGACTTGACCATGAGAAAACTGAGCGACGTCATCATCGCCGCAATGAACCTGTACGCCCTTTGCCGACAGGGCCTCGACCAATGCGCGGTCGGCATCCTGTTCCAGCACCAGGGAAAGAGGTGGAGAAAAATCATGCACATGGAAAGCTGCCCTGTGGCCGAGCTTTTCCGTGGTGATGGCGGCGACAATCCGCTGGCTGGCGCTGCAGGCAAGTCGCTTGAATACCGCATCTTCGAAAACATCCGCCGACAGACCCGTCTCGGCCGCAACGCCGCAGACACCGAGAATGCAGAGATCGGGCCGCATCAGTTCGAGCTGCCGAAGCGCCATGGCGTCGATCGCAGCACCTACGGCCGGATCGACTTTGCCGCCGATCAGCACCAGATCGATATCGGCCCGCCCCGTCAGTTCAGCTGCGATGGCGGGCGTATTCGTCACCACCGTCAGGCTGAGCCCGGCGGGAAGCGCCCTTGCAATGGCGAGATTGGTGGACCCGGCATCAATGAAGACGACCATGCCCGGCTCGAGAAGCCGGACAACGGCGCGCGCCAGCAGGGCCTTGCGGTCCGCATCCTCGGCAATACGCGTTTTCAGCGGCACCGTCTTGCTGTCGGAAAGCAACGCCCCGCCATAAACCCGTAAACATTCGCCACGGGCCGCCATCTCACGCAGGTCGCGGCGCACGGTGTCTTCGGAAACGCCGAAATTCTGCGCGAGATCCTGCGCCAGCACCCGACCGCTTTGCCGCAACTGCGCAAGGATGAGCGCCTGCCGCTCGCTAACAAAATGATCGCTCATCGGAACTCATGCATAAACAAGAATAAACGTGCAATAACATGCATATTTGAGTTTTTTCGGTTACGCAATAAAAAACGCCCGCCGAAGAGGCGGGCGTCTGACATTGCATCAATGATCAGATACGGCTTTATTCCCCGTAAGCGATCAACAAATCCTTCGCATCGATCTGATCGCCGGGGCGCACCAGAACTTCGGCGATCTTGCCGTCGCGTTCGGCATGCAGCGCAGTTTCCATCTTCATGGCCTCGATGGAAAGCAGCACGTCGCCGGCCTTGACATCCTGACCCTGGTTGACGAAGACGCGACTGATGACGCCAGGCATCGGCGCGCCGATATGGGACGCATTGCCGGGTTCCGCCTTGCGGCGCACCGCGGAGCCGGAGGCACCATGGGCGCGATCCGGCACCTTGATGCGGCGCGGCTGACCGTTGATCTCGAAGAACACCGTCACCATGCCCTTATCATCCGTACCGGACGAAGCCTGATTGACGATGACGAGCGTCTTGCCGCGTTCGATATCGGCAAACAGCTCTTCACCATCCTCCATGCCGTAGAAATAGGCATGGGTCGGCAGCACGGAGACCGGACCATATGTCTCAGCAGTCAGCGCGAAATCGGTGAATACCTTCGGATACATCAAATAGGATGCGAACTCGAAGTCATCGACCTTGCGCTCCAGCTTGGTCTCGATCACCTTCCGTTCGGCATCGAGATCGGCATCTTCCAGCAGCGAACCCGGACGGACGGTATAGGGCGCTTCGCCCTTCAGCGCCTTTTTCTGCAGGGCTGCCGGCCAGCCGCCCGGCGACTGCCCAAGATCGCCCTTCAGCATCGACACCACCGATTCCGGGAAAGACACTTCACGATCAGGGTTTTCAACATCGGCCACCGTCAGATCCTGACTGACCATCATCAACGCCATATCACCGACGACCTTGGAAGACGGCGTCACCTTGACGATATCGCCGAACATCCGGTTGGCGTCGGCATAGGCCTGCGCCACCTCGTGCCAGCGGCTCTCAAGACCCAGCGAACGGGCCTGTTCCTTGAGGTTGGTGAACTGTCCACCCGGCATTTCATGCAGATAGACTTCCGAGGCTGGTCCCTTGAGATCGCTCTCGAAGGCGGCATACTGGTTGCGCACGGCCTCCCAATAGAAGGAAATGCGGCGGATCCATTCGGTATCGAGACCCGTGTCGCGCTCCGAGCCCGCCAGCGCCTCCACAATCGAGCCAAGGCAAGGCTGCGACGTATTGCCGGAGAAGGCGTCCATTGCGGCATCCACGGCGTCGACACCGGCATCCACGGCCGCGAGAACGGTCGCGGCAGAAATGCCCGAAGTATCATGGGTGTGGAAATGAATCGGCAGACCGGTCGCTTCGCGCAGCGCCTTGAACAGAACCTTGGCGGCAGCCGGTTTCAGCAGGCCCGCCATATCCTTGACGGCGATGATATGGGCGCCGGCCTTTTCCAGCTCAACGGCGAGGTTGGTATAATATTTGAGATCATATTTCGGACGCGCCGAATTCAACAGGTCGCCGGTGTAGCAGATGGTCGCCTCGCAGAGCTTGTTCTCCTCGGCAATTGCATCCATCGAGACGCGCATATTCTCCACCCAGTTCAGGCAGTCGAAGACGCGGAAGAGATCGACCCCACCCTTTGCGGCCTGACGGACGAAGTATTTCACGACGTTGTCGGGATAGTTCTTGTATCCAACGCCGTTCGCGCCGCGCAGAAGCATCTGCAGCAGCAGGTTTGGCGCGCCTTCGCGGATCAGCGCAAGACGCTCCCATGGGTCTTCCGTCAGGAAGCGCATGGAAACGTCGAACGTCGCACCACCCCAGCATTCCAGCGAGAGAAGCTGCGGCAGTGCCTTGGCATAAACGCTGGCGACACGGGCGATATCATGGGTACGAACGCGGGTGGCCAAAAGCGACTGGTGCCCGTCACGCATGGTCGTATCGGTAACCAGAACGCGTTTTTCATTGCGCATCCAGTCCGAAAAGCCCTTCGGGCCAAGCTTGTCCAGCAACTGCTTGGTGCCATCGGGCGTCGGCGCATCGATATAAGGCACGACGGGCTTTGCCGCCTTTTCGGACGGCCTGGCGCGACCCTTGGTTTCCGGGTGGCCGTTGACGGTCACGTCGGCAAGATAGGTCAGGAGCTTGGTGGCGCGGTCCTGACGCTTGACCTGCGCAAACAGTTCCGGCGTCGAATCGATGAAGCGGGTCGTATAGGTATTGTTGCGGAAACTATCGTGACCGATGATGGCTTCGAGGAAGGTGAGGTTCGTTGCCACGCCGCGAATACGGAATTCGCGCAGCGCGCGGTCCATGCGGTTGATCGCTTCATCCGGTTGCGGCGCCCAGGCCGTTACCTTGACGAGCAGCGGATCGTAATAGCGGGTGATGACAGCGCCGGTATAGGAAGTGCCGCCATCCAGACGGATGCCGAAGCCAGAGGCGGAACGGTAGGCGGTGATACGGCCGTAATCCGGAATGAAGTTATGTTCCGGGTCTTCAGTGGTGATACGGCACTGCAGCGCATGGCCGTTGAGACGGATATCCTCCTGGCGCGGCACGCCGGATTCCGCGGTGCCGATGGCAGCGCCTTCGAGAATATGGATCTGCGCCTTGACGATATCGATACCGGTCACGACTTCAGTGACGGTATGCTCCACCTGGATGCGTGGATTGACCTCAATGAAGTAGAATTTGCCGGTATCGGCATCCATCAGATATTCGACCGTGCCGGCGCCGATATAGCTGGTCGCGGCGGCGATCTTCAGGGAGTAGGCAGCAAGTTCCTGACGCTGCGCTTCGGTGAGATAGGGCGCGGGCGCACGCTCGACCACCTTTTGATTGCGGCGCTGGATCGAACAATCGCGCTCGAACAGATGCACGACATTGCCATGCGTATCGCCGAGAATCTGGCTTTCGACGTGACGCGCACGCTCGACCAGCTTTTCGAGATAGACTTCGTCCTTTCCGAAGGCGGCCTTCGCCTCGCGCTTGGCTTCCGTCACCTCTCGGGCAAGATCCTCTCGTCTGCGGATGGCGCGCATACCGCGTCCGCCGCCGCCCCAGGAGGCTTTCAGCATGACCGGATAGCCGATTTCCGCAGCCATGCGCTCCACTTCCGCCATATCGTCGGGCAGTGGATCGGTAGCGGGAACAACGGGGACGTTGACCGAGATCGCCAGATTACGGGCAGCCACCTTGTTGCCGAGCTGGCGCATCGTATCCGCCGTCGGCCCGATGAAGGTGATGCCGGCCTTGTTGCAGGCCTCCACGAATTCGGGGCTTTCAGACAGAAGACCGTAACCGGGATGGATCGCGTCCGCTCCGGAAAGCTTGGCAACGCGAATAACCTCCTCGATCGAAAGATAGCTCTCGATCGGCCCCATATCCTTGGCGAGATGCGGCCCCCTGCCGACCTGATAGGATTCGTCCGCCTTGAAGCGGTGCAAAGACAGCTTGTCCTCTTCCGCCCAAATCGCAACGGTTTTAATCCCAAGCTCGTTCGCTGCCCGGAAAACGCGGATCGCAATTTCGGATCGGTTGGCAACAAGTATTTTCGATATTTTCAAGACGGTCTCCCCACACGCCAAAACAAAATTTCTGCTGCACTGCGGAATTAAGCAGCAAAACCCTGTCTTGGAAAGAGCAATTCCGGCGAGAACTGTCCTGTTTGCGCTAGCTCAGCAAACCATGGCGAAAAGCAAGCGCTACGGTGTGCTGTCGGTTCTTGGCGCTGAAACGGCGCTGGATCCCGTTGATGTACCAGTCGACCGTGTGGTTGGAGATCGATAGTTGGCGTCCAATTTCGGTGGAAGTCATACCATCCGCCATCAGCGTCAACACCTCCATTTCGCGCCTCGTAAGCTCGAGAGCGGAAACGTCAGGGGCATTGCTGAAACCATGGGCCTGCCCGGAAAGATCGAGAAGGCGCCAGAACACGGCACGCGTGGCCGCATCCAGTAACTCCACCTGCAAAGAGGGCAATTGCCGATCCTGGCCGCCAATGAACACCGCACCGATGAAGCCTGCACGGCCGTGCACGGGAAAGGCGTAACCACCCTGCAGACCGTACCGGCCGGCATCGTGGAAAAACACGCTCGCCCTTTTGCGATGCATCGCACGCGGCAGCCCCTCCAGCGCTTCCTTCCACTGAAATGGCTTGTGCACCATGCCGATCACCTTGCGGACGGGATCGACAAGATTGTATTTTTTTGCCCTGTAGACCTCCAGCCAGCCTTCGGGCAGGTGTTGCGCGAGGATGTGTCCGGTGGAGGCGAGCTCACCGGTCATCCGCCTGCTGACGAGAAAATATTCGAAACCGTATTCGCGAATGAGCGTTACAAATTCAGAACGAACGCGGTCGGCGCTTCCCGCTTGGTAACACGCAGAGATGAAGTGAAGAATATCATGCATAAAGACACGGGGTCCGGAGCTTGGCTTGAAGGGAATGACACGAAGGACATGGTCCCGCGATGACGTCATGTTACTCGGGCGCCGGTCGGTTGAGATTGAACATATCGTCGTTAGCAATCCCTGAAACGAAGATGCGAAATCTTGTGACGGCAGGCCTCCGGAAACATCAGGTTCGGTTTTTTTCGGTTCGCACGCGCGGTCGATCTGTTAAGCCGCCATTCAGACAGAAAGAGCGATAATTACACAAATTTCGCCGTCTCATGCAACCTTGCTAAAATAACTTGCCTTGAGGCCGAACAAACAACCGCTCGAAAAAGACGCTCGGACTGGATTGAAAATTTGACCTTGTTTCAGGTTTACACACGCGCGCTGCGCTATCTGACCGTTCATAAATGGCGGGTGACGGTGGTCGTCATCGCCAACGTCATTCTTGCAGCGATCACCATCGCCGAACCGGTGCTGTTCGGCCGGATCATCGACGCCATCTCTTCCGGCACAAATGTCGCGCCCATCCTCATTTTGTGGGCGGGTTTCGGTGTCTTCAACACTGTCGCTTATGTGGCTGTTGCCCGCGAGGCCGACAGGCTGGCCCATGGCCGGCGCGCGTCGCTTCTGACGGAAGCCTTCGGGCGCATCATCTCAATGCCGCTCTCCTGGCACCATCAGCGCGGCACCTCCAACGCCCTGCACACGCTTTTGCGCGCCAGCGAAACGCTGTTTGGCCTGTGGCTCGAATTCATGCGCACGCATCTGGCCACCTTCGTCGCACTGGTGCTGCTTGTGCCGACAGCCATGTCCATGGACCTGCGCCTCAGCTTCGTGCTGATCGGCCTCGGTATCGTTTATTGGTACATCGGCAAGTGGGTGATGAGCCGCACCAAAGACGGTCAGGCTTCGGTCGAAGAGCATTATCACAGCGTTTTTGCCCATGTCAGCGACTCCATCAGCAACGTGTCGGTGCTGCACAGCTACAACCGCATCGAGGCCGAAACGAAAGCGCTGAAATCTTTCACCGAAAAGCTGCTGAGCGCGCAATATCCGGTGCTGGACTGGTGGGCCTTCGCCAGTGCACTTAACCGCACGGCCTCCACCGTTTCGATGATGATCATCCTCGTCATCGGTACCATGCTGGTGAAGAACGGTGAGTTGCGCGTTGGCGATGTCATTGCCTTCATCGGTTTCGCGAATCTCCTGATCGGCCGTCTGGACCAGATGCGCCAATTCGTGACGCAGATTTTCGAAGCCCGCGCCAAGCTCGTGGATTTCTTCGTGCTGGAAGATTCCGTCAAGGAACGGGAAGAACCGGGCGATGCGCGCGAATTGTCGAATGTCTCCGGCACCGTGGAGTTCCGCAACATCAATTTCGGTTTCGCCAACACCAAGCAGGGCGTTCACGACGTTTCGTTCACGGCCAAGGCCGGCGAGACAGTCGCGATCGTCGGGCCGACGGGCGCCGGCAAGACCACGCTCATCAATCTCCTGCAGCGGGTCTACGACCCCGATTCCGGCCAGATACTCATCGATGGAACCGATATTTCGACGGTGACGAAAAATTCGCTCCGCAACTCCATCGCCACGGTGTTTCAGGATGCGGGCCTGCTGAACCGCTCCATTCGCGAAAACATCCGCCTCGGCCGTGAATCGGCCACCGATGCGGAAGTGGTGGAAGCAGCGGCGGCAGCAGCGGCGACGGATTTCATCGACAGCCGCATCAACGGCTATCTGACCCAGGTGGGTGAACGCGGCAACCGCCTGTCCGGCGGCGAGCGCCAGCGCATCGCCATTGCACGCGCCATCCTGAAAAACGCCCCCATTCTGGTTCTCGATGAGGCAACCAGTGCGCTGGACGTGGAAACCGAGGCCCGTGTGAAGGCCGCCGTGGATGCGCTGCGAAAGAATCGCACGACCTTCATCATCGCGCACCGCCTTTCCACGGTCCGCGATGCCGATCTCGTTCTTTTCCTCGATCAGGGCCGGATCATCGAGAAGGGCACCTTCGATGAACTGACCCAGCGCGGCGGTCGCTTCACCTCGCTACTGCGCACCAGCGGCCTGCTAACGGAAGACGAAAACCAGCAACCCCGGCCAAAGGCTATTGCCTCCTAAGGGTCTGGCTGACGGAATGAAGACAGGGCGGACAGCATGTTGTCCGCCCTTTTTCTTTGTGCGCTTCCCGGCGACCCCGCCAGATCACAGGTCGCCTATCAAAGAATTCCGGTCAAGGAACTTGCCAGCCAGAAATCAAGCTGCGCGCATGGGAGGACAGTTCCCAGAAAGGCAACGATAGCTGCGAGTTTGATCAGGAAAACTCCAAGCACCACGCCAAGCGTCATTCCGACGCTCGTCTTCCGTGGGCAGCACGCCAGCCAACACGACAACGTTAACGAAAGAATGGTGAGCAACGCCAACAGCGCAAGTTCTGTGAAAGATGCGCTGAATTCCTGGATAATTCCCCTCCGATCGACCGACTATTTGTGACTGCTGCTTTCTCGAAAGGATTGACGAGACAGTCCGTACCGGACGATCCGGCACCGCGCCATCGAAGCCTTCGCCAATATGAGCCTATCTCGGCGCTGCAGCACCTTCCAGCCAGTGCTGCGAAGGAAGCCCGGTGCCATGCCATGATCCGACCCATAGGCTGAGTCGGAGGTCAGGGTAGCCCCATAAAGATTCAGGCCCCCGCGTTACCACGGGAGCCTGAGTTTATAGGCGAACGGAGACCTGATCGTCTTAGTCGAAGGGAATCACCCGATCATCTGCCGACAGGACCTTGCCATCGACGGAAACGGAAACTGCCGCCGTATCTGCCTTGCGGCTGACGACAATGTCCTTTGCCTTCCCGTCGAGCGTGATCTTCACCGAGAAACCGCTCCAGTCCTCTGGCAGCGATGGCGAAATATGCAGCTTTCCGTTGGTGCGGGTGATGCCGAGAATACCCTCGACGGCCGCACGATAGAGCCAGCCGGCAGAACCCGTGTACCAGCTCCACCCGCCACGGCCGGCGTAGGCGCCTTCACCGTAGACATCCGCAGTCACCACATAGGGTTCGACCCGATAGGTTTCCGACGCCGCCGCATCGAGCGCATGATTGACGGGGTTGAGCAGCTGGAAGCAGTTCCATGCCTCCTGCGCACGACCTTGCTTGGCAAGCGCAAGAACCACCCAAGTCGCCGCATGGGTATATTGTCCGCCGTTTTCGCGCACACCCGGCGGATATCCCTTGATGTAGCCCGGATCATGCGGCGCACGCGAGAAGGGCGGCGTGAACAGCCGGATGATGCCGGTCTTTTCATCGACCAGATGCGACATGACCGCATCCATCGCCTGCTGCGACCGAGCCTCTTCGCCTTCGCCGGAGAGAACGCTCCAGCTCTGGCCGAGCGAATCGATCCGGCATTCCTCGCTTTCGGACGAGCCTAGCGGTGTGCCGTCATCGAAATAGCCGCGCCGGTAATAGCTGCCATCCCAACCCGCTGTTTCCAGCGCATTGCGCAGCCTTTCCCGATGCGACGACCATTTGGCGACGCGGTCAGTATCGCCGCGCTTCTCGGCGATCTCGACGAAGTCTCGCAATGCGCCTGACAGGAACCAGCCGAGCCAGACGCTCGTGCCCTTGCCGCCAACGCCGACACGGTTCATGCCGTCGTTCCAGTCTCCGCCGAGGATCAGCGGCAGGCCGTTCTCCCCGGTACGGTGAATGGCGAGATCAAGCGCTAGCGCCGCATGTTCGTAAAGCGTGACGGACCTGTCGCTCGTCTCCGGCTGGAAGAAAGCATCGTGCTGGCCGGGCATCAATGCCGGGCCCTTAAGGAAGGGAATGCTCTCATCGAGGATGGCGACATCGTCCGTGGCTGAGACATACTGGTTGATGGCATAAGCGAGCCAGACCACATCGTCCGAGATGGTCGTGCGGACACCGGCACCCGTCAGCGGCAGCCACCAATGCTGCACGTCGCCTTCCGGGAACTGGCGGCCTGCCGCGCGCAGGATCTGCGTGCGGGCGAGATCCGGCTGGTAGAGCAGGAAGGCCAGCGTATCCTGCAACTGGTCACGGAAGCCGAAGGCGCCGCTCGACTGGTAAAAGGCGGTGCGCGCCAGAATGCGGCAGGCGAGCGCCTGATAAGGCAGCCAGTTATTGACCATGTGGTTGAAGCCGGCATCGGGCGTAGAGACCTGCAACTGGCCGGTAAAGCCCGTCCAGAATGCCTTGCTCGCATCCAATACCGTCTGGAAGTCCGCCTGGCGGGCATCCTTCACCAGTGCTTCGGCCTCTTCCGCATTGTCGGCATCGCCGAGAATGAAGGTCATGTGCCTTTCTTCGCCGGGCTTCAGGTGGATTTCCTGCATCAGTGCCGCGCAGGGATCGCCATCTACCTCGGTGGTGCCACTCAGCGCCGCACCGGACACGATGCCCTGCGGCGCCTGTGCAGAACCGAAGCGGCCGATGAATTCCCGGCGGCTGGTGGTAAAGCCGCTGGCCTCGCTATCGAGTGTCAGGAACGAAGTGCAGGCACTATAGTCGATGCTGTAGGGGTTCGATGCAAAGATCGCGTTGCTGCCCGCATCATGCCTGCTCAGGATGAACGGCGCGGATTTCTGGGCGTTATTGCCAAGCACCCACTCCACATAGGCATATACCTTCAGACGGCGGCTTTTCGAACCCTTGTTGCGCACAATGACCTGCGAGAACTTGACCGGTTTTTCACGGTCAGCGGTCTGCGTCAGCTCGACTTCGAGCGTATCCGCCACGCCGGTCAGGATCGAATAACCGAGACCATGGCGAGTTTCGAACATGGCTTCAGGATCGCGCGACAAGGCGGCACAGGGCGTATAGAGCTTTCCTGTTTCCACATCGGCGACATAGAAGGCCTCGCCCGGCCGGTTGATAACAGGGTCATTGGTCCAGGGCGTCAACTGGTAGTCACGCGAATTGCGGCTCCAGCTGAAACCGGCGCCTTCGGCTGAAATATGGAAGCCGAAATTCTCGTTCGAGATAACGTTGATCCATGGATGCGGCGTGGACTGCCCGCCATTCAGACGCACCACATATTCCTGACCGTTCTTGGCAAAGCCGCCGAAACCATTCCAGAAATCGAGATCGCCGGCGTCCTCGACCGGTTCCGCAACCGGGAAGGCCGGGACCGGCAGACGGGCCTGTGCCGCGTCACTCGTGCCATCCGGGCCGCGATGGGCCGCAAACAGCGAGACTGCGCGGTTGATCTGGTCAACGATCTTGCCGTTGCGAACATGCAGCACGACACGCGACGCGGCGAGAAGCGCATTCCATGTTTCCTCGTCCATCAGGTCGCGGCGTACCGAGAAGACATGTGGGCGTCCGCCATCGGCAGGATTGATACGGCGCTGCGCCTCGGAGATATGATCGAGCGCATGCTGCATGTCCTGGGCATAGGACGCAGCGCGTTCGTTGACGATGACGAGATCGAAGATCACGCCGCGTGAACGCAGATATTCGTGGGCGCTCAGCGCCTCACGGGCGATATCCATGTCCATGTCGTCATTGATGCGCAAGCTGAAGATCGGGAAATCGCCCGAAATGGCAAGCGGCCACAGAGAGCGCTGCGAGGCGAGGCCTGTTTTCAGCGTTTCCGAATCCGCACGCAGATGCATGTCGGGATAGGTCAGATAACGGCCGAGATGCTGGAAGGCGGCCGCCTGCTGCGAGGTGACACCCACATGGCGCATCTGCACCTGCGTGCGTGTCCAGGCATGCACGAGTTCATGGGCGAAAGCGTCCGGATGACGATAGCGATCGATCGCCTTGTCGACTTCCTCGCGGCTTGGCGCGGCAATCGTCCAGAAGATCACGCTCACCTTCTTGCCGGCCGGCACGCGCACGGTGCGCCGAAGGGAGAGGATCGGATCGAGCGTGAAACCGTCGGTGCTGGAGAGCGTTGCACCGGCATCGAAAGCCGCGGCTTCGCGCAGCGACCGTCCGCGACCGATGAACTTGGCGCGATCCGTTTCGAATTCCGTCGGGCGCGACGGGCCGGCATTGTCGGCGGCCAGATGCGCGATGACGGTGCCAGGCTCGTTCGGGCTGCGACGGTTGCGCCAGGCGCGGATGACGTCGCCGCGGCGGCCGATTTCCGTCTGCACAAACATGCGCGAGAAGAGCGGATGGGCGTTGTCATCATCCTCAGACGCGATGACCGGCTCCATATAGGAGGTCACTTCGATGTAGCGATCCTCGGAACCGACGTTCAGCAGGGTGATACGGCGGCCTTCGGCATCATGCTCAGTGGCGACGATGCATTCGACAACACTCTGCAGATCGCCTGTTGTCTTGTGGAACTCGGCCTTGTCATCGGTAAAGATCGTCTTGGTCTTTTCACCCTCGATGACACGCGGCTCCGCCGTCGCACTCCACCATTGTCCATTGGTGGTATCGCGCAGGAAGATGAAGGTGCCCCATCGATCGTCTGTCGGATCGGCTTTCCAGCGGGAAATCGCCTGTCCGTTCCACTTCGAATAACCCGCACCCGTCGAGGTGAGCATCGTCGAATAATGGCCGTTCGAGAGGAACACCACTTCGCGGTCGCGCACCGCCGGATCGGCAATGGAGCGCACTTCCGCACGCAACAGGTCGGCCTGTTCCTTGCCGGGGGTTTCCGGCTCGTATTTGGCGCTCATGACGGGCACTTCGCGTGGCGCCTTTTCCTGCAACAGCAGTTCGGCCGCCTCGATCACCGGATCGGAATGGAAGAGTTCGCGCAGCACGCCGTCGAAAGCGACGTTGGCGACGGCCGCAATCGACATGCCGTGGTGGTGAGCATAATAGTTATAGACCACCGCACAGACCTTGCCGTCCGGTACGCGCGTCGGCGTGAAATCCACCGCATCATGGAAACCATATTGTCCAAGCGCGCCCAGCTTGCGCAGCTTGTCGAGGTTTTCGAGTGCACCGTCGGGATCGTACTGGCTGGCGAGGATCGACGCATAAGGCGCGATCACCGCATTCTGGCCGAGACCACGCTTGAGGCCAAGGGTCGGTACACCGAAGTTGGTGTACTGATAGTTCATGTTGTGATCGCGGGCGTTGAACGCCGCTTCGGAAATGCCCCATGGCGTGCCGAGACGGCGGCCGTGGTTCATCTGTTCCTTGACGATCAGATTGTTGGTCTGGTTGAGAATGCCGCCCTGACGCTCCTGCATGACGAGCGGAGGCATCAAATATTCGAACATCGAACCCGACCACGACACCAACGCGCCCTGCGCACCGATTGGCACGACCTGACGGCCAAGACGATACCAGTGTTCGGTCGGCAGATCGCCCTTGGCGATGGCAAACAGGCTGGTCAGGCGGCATTCGGAAGCCAGAAGGTCGTAGCAGGCCTCGTCGAGCTCCTTGCTTTCGACGCGGTAACCGATCGACAGAAGACGGCGATCCTTGCGGTAAAGGAACGTGAAATCCATCGAGAAGGCGAGGTTGCGGCTGCGGTCGCGCAGCGATGCGAGACGCTGTCGCAGCGGCTCCATGTTGGTGAGGTCGATGGCGCTGTCTGAAATATGCGCCTCGCAGCAATCGACGAGCAATTGCGCCCAGCGCGTCACTTCCGCGCTCTGCGCGGATTTCACCTCGTGATCGACGTTGGTGGCGAGTTTCTGGATATCGCGCGCAAGAACCGCGAGATTGATGACACGGATCGAGGCGAATTCATGCTCGCGCTTGACGGACGCAAGGGCGTTCGAGAAGCCGATGATGCGCTCTTCAAGCCGGCGATGCAGCGGTCGCAGGTTCTTGCGATCGTCCGGCAATGCCTTCAGCGTTTCGCGCAGAATGCCGGCAAGATCACCAATACCGTCCAGATTACCCTGAAGATGCGCGGACGGTGCCTCCGCCCAATCGCGGCAGGCGGACGAAACCGCAATCAGATGGCCGGCGAGGTTGCCGCTATCCACTGCCGAAACATAACGCGGCCCAAGCGTCTGCAAGGTGTCGGTATGATACCAGTTGTAGAGATGACCGCGATACTTCTCCATCTTCTCGACGGTCTGGATCGTGTTCTCGATCCGCTCCAGCGTATCGGCAAAGCTGATCCAGCCGAACTGGCGCGCCGAAATGATGGAAAGCAGATAGACGCCGATATTGGTGGGAGAGGTACGCGAAGCGACAATCGGCTCCGGCGTTTCCTGGAAGTTGTCCGGCGGCAGGTGATTTTCCTGCGCTGTCACGAAGGTCTCGTAATAACGCCAGGTGCGACGCGCGATCTTGCGAAGTTCGAAGGAGACATGCTCCGAAACGAACAATCGGTCTTCGGTTTCAGCAGACTGGCTGACATACCAGGCGACGGCCGGGGACAGAACCCAAAGAAGCGTAAAAGGGATACCGATCAGGAAGGCGTTGTCGCCCGGCAGCGACGCAAACAACAGCCCCAGCATGGCCACGACAGGCGCATGCCACATCTGGCGGTAATAATCGACGATGCCGCCCTGTGCGCTCGACTGCATGCTGGCGGCGGTGCGCCATTCCAGCATCAGCTTGTGGCTGACGAGCAGGCGGTACAGCGAACGTGCAATCGCATCCGTCATCATGCAGGCGGCATCGGCGATGAAGACGATGCGCAGCGCAACCTGTGCGTTGGTGGCGCGGATTTCGGACCAGATGGTGTGGAAATGCGCCTGTGGCACGATATCGGTGGAGCGCGGCACGAGTCCGGACAGCAAGGAAAGCGTGGGCGCGACGAACAGCGAGAAGATCAGCAGAATCTGCCAGATCAGCGCACCGAGCGGATCCATGAAATACCAGCCGAGGATCGAGGCGAAGAACCAGGCGATCGGCGTCAGCGAGCGACGCAGATTGTCGACCATCTTCCAGCGGCCGATGGCGGTAACGCCGCGGGCACGATCGAGGATAAAGGGCAGAAGCTGCCAGTCGCCGCGCGCCCAGCGATGCTGGCGCGACACTTCCACCTCATATCGGGTCGGGAAGTCTTCCACCAGCTCCACATCGGTGACGAGCGCGCAGCGCGCAAACGAGCCTTCGAGTAGGTCGTGGCTGAGGATGGAGTTTTCCTCGATACGGCCCTTCAGCGCCGCCTCGAAGGCATCCACATCGTAAAGACCCTTGCCGGTGAAAGTGCCTTCGGAAGTCAGGTCTTGATAGACGTCGGAAACGGTGAAGACATAAGGGTCGATACCGCGATTGATCGAGAAGACGCGCTGGAAGACGGAGGCGTCCTTGCCCGTCGTCAGCGAGGGCGTCACACGCGGCTGCAGCAGACCGTAGCCTTCGACAACTCGTCCGGATTCCGGATCGATCCTCGGGCGGTTGATCGGATGGTGCATCTTGCCGACGAGCTTGGTCACCGCATCGCGCATCAGGCGCGTGTCGGCATCCAGCGTCATGACATATTTGACATCGGTCGGCACGATGTTCGCACCGCCAAGGAAAGTCGTATCCTTGTCGCCGCGCAGCAGCATGTTCAGCTCATGCAGCTTGCCGCGCTTTCGCTCCCAGCCCATCCAGCAGCCTTCGGCCGGATTGTAGAGGCGGCGGCGGTGCAGCAGGTAGAAGCGCGTCTTGCCGTCAAAGGCATAACGGCTGTTCAGCGCCGCAAGCTCGCGCTTGGCATAATCGAGAATTTCGAGATCGTCGTCGGACTGTTCATATTGCGCATCACGCCAGTCGCCCACCAGCGAGAAGTAGATCTCGCCATGCGGATTGGCGAGATAATGCACCTCGATATTGCGCATCATCTCGTCGACGCTATCGCGGCTGGTCAGCATGCAGGGCACGGCAACCAATGTGCGGGCATCCTGCGGGATGCCATTCTTGAACTCGTATCCGACAAGCCGGAACGGTTTCACGAAGAAAGTGACGAGCGTGTTGAAGA
The DNA here is from genome assembly GCF_053522485.1 of Agrobacterium sp. 22-209-1. Lineage (NCBI taxonomy): Bacteria > Pseudomonadati > Pseudomonadota > Alphaproteobacteria > Hyphomicrobiales > Rhizobiaceae > Agrobacterium > Agrobacterium sp. 22-209-1. The sequence goes on along the minus strand of NZ_JBNWCH010000005.1, from coordinate 172,318 downwards.
GGCCGGTTGCGCCTTCGGATGCGGGCAATGCGAACATCAGCAGGAAGGCGGTCACAACATACCAGGGCATACCGGCTTGCGCCAGGAACCAGCCGACGGCGAGCATGGCGAGCGCGGTGATCAGCAGCACCGGCGCCGCAATCGCGAGCCAGTTGAACTTGCGCATGGCCCGGACAATATGCTGCGACACCAGGGGCCGGTACCCCAAAGCCTTTTCGAGTTCGAAGCGGCGCTGGCCCACAAGCACGGAGCCGACATTGACGCGATGGGTTTCATCGGCACCGGCCGGCGTCTCCGAACGCGCCATTTCGACAGCGGCGCGCGCAACCTCGACTTCGGTCTTGGGTGAGCGGCGCGCCAGAAGCTCGATTGTATTGCGGTAGGTGTTGCGTGAACCGAAATCCAGAACCTCGTAGTCGGTCTCTTCGCGCAGGACCTTGTCGATGTGGCTGACTTCCTCGAACCACACCGACCATTCGGTGTCGTCGATTTCACGCAGGCTCTTAACGATGTTGCCCATCGTCACATTGCCGGATGCTAAGCGATTATGTTCCGACATCATGATGTTTTCGGCGTCGGTACCGGCAGCATGAAGACGCTCTTCAAGCCAGGCAACGGCAAAACCTGAGGTTTGCGAGCCGTTCCTCAGACGATAAAGGAACTGCGTCGCGAAAGTCGGGTCGTCGACCAGCGAATCGACCTGCTTGAGAAGCGCTGCCGAGGCTTCCGCATCGTTGAGGCGAATGATTTCATCGACGACTTCATTCGCCTTCTGGCGCATGCGACGCGAACGTTCCACACGGATGGAGATGCGGCGAAGATTTTCGATGAGCACAAAACGGATGATCGACGGCAGAGCCCACAATTCGCCGATCTGCAGCGTCTTTGACGTCTGGTAGCCATCCACCAGCGCCGTCATGTTCTCGCGCGAAACCGTGCTGTGGGTATGGGCGACATAAAGCCAGCCGAGTGCCACAACCCGCGGGACAGTCACCCCGCCAACCGTCATCGTCGGCAGCTGGCGATAGAACTTGCGCGGAAAATCGCGACGGACTTCCTGGATCGCCTCTTCGATGACGTAATGGTTGTCGAGCAGCCATTCCGCCGCCGGCGTTATCGTCGCGCCATTTTCCGCATCGACGGCAGTCGTACGATAGACCCTGAGGATTTCCTTCTCGTTCTCGCGGTGACGCTCGAAGAAATCGAACTCCATGAAGCCGGGAAGGCTGTCGGCGCCATCGCGCGAAAGCGCGGCGCCCGCATCATGCAGTTCCTCGACCGTCATATAGGACGCGCGGATCGAATCGTTGTGATCGATCTGCTTCGTCTCTGAATCACGGGCGGCGGCGGTCGGGGTAATATGAAATGACATCGGGCTCGTATTCTGAACTTTATGGAAACTGGTTCAACTTGACCTGCAATTCGTCCGTGGCGGGAACACACACGAAAATCGGGCCACGCTATATTTATGACTTATCCTGAACCTTCGGTGAACCGGACCAGACGCTGTGCGGAACGGATCGTCAAGCGCATAACATCCGCAGGCACATCATGCTGCAGCGTCATTATTCCGGGATGTGTGCGAAGCTGGAGATCGACGCGGACGGGGCGCTTTCGATGAAGAGAAGAAAGCGTCGTCGTTCGGCCCGGCTTTGCCGTTCCGACCGGATTTCGCACCCTCCCCGATGGCGAAAATTGTTCGCGCAACGTCCGATAATCCCCCGTTGACAACCTGAAAGGCAACACGAACCGAGAAGGTCCGCGCCACATCCGAAAGAAGCTAATGCCCCAGGACGTCAATAGTTCCATGCCACCTGTCGCGGCACGATGCAAGCGCTGAATTTCAGCGCGTTTCAGGGCAGGCCACGCCCCTTACGCATGGCTGCATATGCTGCTATGTCATTTGCAAAAGGCGCCGGAAAAACGGCCGAACCCGGGACTTTAAAAAATGACCAGACAGACCGCAAATCTCGCATCCTTTGCCAACCATATGGCGGATGTGGTGGCCATTCGCCGCCACCTGCACTGCAATCCCGAAATCGGCCTTTCGGAGTTCAAGACGTCGGATTTTATTGCCGAACAGTTGGCCGCGCTGGGCTATGAGGTTACGCGGGGGCTGGCCGGAACGGGTGTCGTTGCTACCCTGCGCAATGGCGACAGCACCCGCACGCTCGGCATCCGCGCCGATATCGACGCCCTGCCGATCCACGAGGAAACCGGGGTGGATTATGCGAGCGCCAATCAGGGCGTAATGCACGCCTGCGGCCATGACGGCCACACCGCCATGCTGCTCGGCGCGGCGAAGATCATCGCGGAGCGTAAAAATTTCAACGGAACCCTGCATCTGATTTTCCAGCCCGCGGAAGAGAATTTCGGCGGCGCCCGCATCATGATCGAGGACGGGCTGTTCGAACGTTTTCCCTGCGATGCGGTTTTTGCCCTGCATAACGATCCCGGTGTGCCCTTCGGGCAATTCGTGCTGCGTGACGGGCCGATCCTTGCCGCCGTCGACGAGTGCAAGATTACCGTCAACGGCTACGGCGGCCACGGCGCCGAACCCCAGGATGCAGCCGACCCCATCGTTGCCGGCGCAAGCATCATCATGGCGCTGCAAACCGTGGTGTCACGCAACATCCATCCACAATTATCGGCGGTCGTCACGGTTGGCGCGTTCCATGCCGGTGCTGCCAGCAATGTCATTCCCGAAACGGCGGAAATGCTGCTGACCATCCGCTCCTTCGATCCGGGCGTGCGCGACGAGCTGGAAAAACGCATCCGGGCGATAGCCGAAGGCCAGGCCGCCAGCTACGGCATGAGCGTCACCATCGACTATGAGCGCGGATATAACGCAACGATCAACCACAAGACGGAAACGGACTATGTCGCCGATCTCGCCCGGCGTTTTGCCGGGGCTGACAAGGTGGCGCAGATGCAGCGGCCGTCGATGGGTGCGGAAGACTTCGCCTATATGCTGGAGAAACGGCCCGGCTGTTATTTCTTCCTCGGCACCGCCCGCACCGATAACGACCCGCCGCTGCATCATCCGAAATTCGATTTCAACGACGATATCCTGCCGATCGGAACCGCATTCTGGGTCGATCTGGCGGAAGATTACCTGAAGGCGTGAATGGGCATGAAAAAGGCCGGTCGGAGGAGCGACCGGCCTTTATTCTCAAATTACCTGATGAGAAAATCGGGAGGATCAGGGAACGAGACCGAAGATGACGGCGGCGACAAAAGCCACACAGACGCCGACAAGAGCCGCATGTACCGAATCTTTCCAGTTGCGCGGCGACTGGGGCTGCGAGACAAAGTCTTTTACTTTTCCTGCCTTGGAATAAGACATTGTATACTCCTTGCCTGCTCGGCCCTTCAAAGCGGGCATTGCTTATCTCGCTTGTAAAATAGCTTTATTCCCCACTGTTTCCGTAGAGATAAAATTCCATAAGATTGGCGCATCGGGAAAAATACCGATTGCGACTTGCCCACCTGCAAGCATCAATCTACCCATGGCGCAGGATCAGCGCGGCGGAGGGCATCTCCTCTCAAAACCACTGGCGGGCACGGAAAACACCATGACGGATATCGACGCCATCATCATCGGAGCCGGGGTAATAGGGCTAGCGACAGCGCGCGAACTGGCGATACGTGGCCTTTCCGCCATTATCCTCGAAAGCGGGAAGGAATTCGGCTCGGCCACCTCCTCCCGCAACAGCGAAGTCATTCACGCCGGGCTCTATTATCCAACCGGAAGCCTCAAGGCCCGACTTTGCGTGGAGGGCAAGGAGCGGCTTTACGCCTTCTGCCAAAGCCACGGCGTTTCACATCGCCGCTGTGGCAAGCTCATCGTCGCCACGCGCGATGAAGAGGTGGCCATGCTCGCCGCCCTGCGCGAAAAAGGCATAGCTAACGGCTGCGACGACCTTGAGCTAGTCGATGCGCGACAGGCGCTCCTGCTCGAACCCGCACTCGCCTGCGTCGCAGCCCTGATATCGCCCTCGACCGGTATCATCGACAGCCATGGTTATATGCTGGCGCTCCTTGGAGACGCGCAGGATCACGGCGCTGCCCTTGCCCTGAACGCACCCTTCGAAAAGGCAGAAGTGATCCGCGATGGTTTCCGGATTCACGTCGGAGGCGCAGAGCCCACCAGCCTGACATGCCGGCTGCTCGTCAATTCTGCCGGCCTTGTCGCACCGATGGTGGCGAGGAAGATCGAAGGAGTGCCGGACGAAGTGATCCCGCAGGCGCGTTTCGCCAAGGGCAGCTATTTTTCGCTGGCTGGCAAGTCGCCCTTTTCACGGCTGATCTACCCCGCGCCGCACACCCATGGTCTCGGCGTGCATCTCACGCTCGATCTCGCTGGCCAGACCCGTTTCGGGCCGGATGTGGAGTGGGTGGACACAGTCGACTATGCCGTCGATCCCCGCCGCATGGAGGGTTTTGGAGACGCTATAAGGCGCTATTGGCCAGGTCTTCCCGATCACGCGCTGATCCCGGCCTATTCCGGTATCCGGCCAAAGATTTCCGGTCCGGACGAACCGGCCATGGACTTCCGCATCGATGGGGCGGAAACACACGGTCTTGCCGGCCTCGTCAATCTTTTCGGCATAGAAAGCCCCGGACTTACCGCCTCGCTGGCAATTGCCGGGGAGGTCGCAGCACGCTTCGAGGCCTGATCTCAACCTCACCCGAAACGGGACAGCGCGCCGGCCATGATCTGCGGATCGATATTGCCGCCGGAAGCAACTGCGATCACCGTTTCGCTTTCCAGTTCATCGCCATGAAATAGCGCCGCCGCCAGGGCCACCGCGCCGCCGGGTTCAACAACAATCTTCAGCCGGTTGAAAGCGAGAACCGTCGCACGCAGCGCCTCATCTTCGGTCACGACGACGCCTTTTCCGCAAAGCCCCGCCATGATCGGGAAGGTGATATTGCCGGGCTGCGGCGTGACGATCGCGTCGCAGATCGAACCCGAGGTCGTGGCGTTACGCTCGATCCTGCCCGAGGTAAGGGAGCGGGCCACATCGTCGAACCGTTCCGGTTCTGAAGTTCTGACCTTGTAGTTCGGCGCTTTCGCCGAAAGCGCAAGGGAGACGCCGGATGTGAGGCCACCGCCACCGCAAGGCACCAGAACCTCCGCCGCATCGATGCCCAGTTCCGCGCCCTGTTCAGCAATCTCCAGTCCCACTGTTCCCTGCCCGGCAATGACCAGCGGTTCGTCATAGGGCCTTATAAGCGTCAGCCCACGCTCGTTCGAAAGGCGATCTCCAATGGCATCGCGATCTTCGTTCGCCCGGTCATAAAGCACGACCTCTGCGCCATAAGCGCGGGTATTTTCGATTTTGATCTTCGGCGCATCCGACGGCATGATGATAATGGCAGGAACATTGTGCAGCTTCGCGGCAAGCGCCACACCCTGCGCATGGTTGCCGGAGGAAAAGGCGATCACGCCCTTGGCGCGCACCTCCGCCGGAAGGCCGGAGACGGCCGACCAGCCGCCGCGAAACTTGAAAGAACCGGTTCGTTGCAGGCATTCAGCCTTCACGAACAGCTTTCGCCCGGCAATTTCGTCCAGAAAAGAGGATGAAAGAAGCGGTGTGCGAACCGCATGGTTGCCGATGCGCCCACGCGCGGCTTCTATCATCGAAATATCTGTCATGTCATGCCCCTGTGATGCGGATTTGCGGGTACATTAAGAGGTCGCACTCAATTGCGAAACCGCCTGGAAAAGAAAAATCCCCGGGCATGGCCGGGGATTTTGTCCTATGCGATCAATGATTGTGCCGGGGCATCTTCTCGGCAATCCGGCGGAAATCTGCGGCACCTTCCAGAACCGCGCCATCCGAAAGCTGGGTTACGGATTTACGATAGATGCGCTGCCATGGTGTCGCATCCGCGGGAACAGCGGGAATGCCGTCAGCCTTGCGCGCTTCCAGCTCCGCCTCCGCCACCAGCGCATTGCACTCGCCTTCATTGAAATCGATGCGGATCACATCGCCGGTGCGCAGCCATGCCAGTCCGCCACCCGCCGCGCTTTCCGGCGAGGCGTTGAGGATGGACGGGCTGTCCGCCGTTCCCGACTGGCGGCCGTCGCCGATCGTCGGCAGGCTGGTGATACCCTTTTTCAACAACGCATCCGGCGGCTGCATGTTGACGACCTCAGCCGAACCCGGCCAGCCGAGCGGCCCCGCACCGCGAATGACGAGGATAGTGCGCTCATCGATATCAAGGGACGGATCGTTGATACGGGCGTGATAGTCTTCCGAACCGTCGAACACCACACATTTGCCCTCGAAAATTCCCTCGCGGCCCGGCTCGCTCAGATAGCGCTGGCGGAATTCCGCCGAGATAACGCTCGTCTTCATGATGGCGAAATCGAACAGATTGCCCTTGAGAACGAGGAAACCGGCCCTTTCCTTGAGCGGCTTATCGTAAGGCAGGATCACGTCACGGTCGGTGGATTCCCGGCCTTCAAGATTTTCCGCCATGGTTTTGCCGGTTACGGTCGGACAGCTTCCATCGAGCTTGCCCGCGTTGAGAAGCTCCCACATGATGGCGGGCGTGCCGCCGGCGCGGTGATATTTCTCCCCCAGCCATTTACCGGCCGGCTGGACATTGGCAAGGAGCGGAATGTCGTAGCCGTGAACCTGCCAGTCCTCCTCGCGAAGCTCCACGCCCGCATGTTTCGCCATGGCCGCCAGATGTGGCTGGGCATTGGTAGAGCCGCCAATCGCCGAATTGACGCGGATCGCGTTCAAAAACGCCTCGCGCGTCATGATGTCGGAGGGCTTGATGTTCTCGACAACCAGCTCGACGGCACGGCGGCCGGTGCGATAGGCCATCTGGCCGCGTTCACGGTAAGCTGCAGGGATCGCGCCGCAGCCGGTGAGCGACATGCCGAGCGCCTCCGCCATGGCATTCATGGTGGACGCGGTGCCCATGGTGTTGCAATGGCCGACCGAAGGCGCGGATTCGAGCGCCGCCTGCAAGAATTCCTCGCGGGTGATTTCGCCAGCACCGTATTTACGGCGCATGCGCCAGATGACGGTGCCAGAACCGACCAGATCGCCGTCATGATAACCGTCGAGCATCGGCCCGCCGGATAGAACGATGGCTGGAATATCCACCGTGCTTGCCGCCATCAGCGCCGAAGGCGTAGTCTTGTCGCAGCCCGTGGTCAAAACGACGCCGTCGAGCGGATAACCGTAAAGCACCTCCACGAGGCTCAGATAGGCAAGATTGCGGTCGAGCGCCGCTGTCGGGCGCTTGCAGTTTTCGAACATCGGATGGGTCGGAAACTCGATGGGAATGCCGCCCGCGTCACGAATACCGTCCCGCACCCGCTTGACCAGCTCCACGTGGACGCGGTTACAGGGCGTCAGGTCGCTGCCGCTCTGGGCGATGCCGATGACCGGCTTGCCGGAGCGCAGTTCTTCCGGCGTCACGCCGTAATTCATGAAACGCTCCAGATAGAGCGCCGTCATGTCGAGATGTTCGGGATTATCGAACCAGTCTTGCGACCGCAAACGGCGCATCGGTGTCTTGTCGTCGCTCATGAGATCGCTTCAGCCCTGTTCCCGGTTGTTCAGTTTTTCGAGGTAAAGCAGGATGCCGCTATGATCGATATCGGCCCCGCCGTCACCGACGAAATCATCAAATTCCCGCGTGACCTGCTGGGTGAGCGGCAGGGTGAGAGCGAGATCCTTGGCCGTCGCCAGCACGCCGTTCAGATCCTTGAGCTGGAACTTGGACGGACCGCCCGGCACAAAATTGCGCTTCACCATGCGGTCGCCATGCAGTTCCAGGATCCGGCTTTCGGCAAAACCGCCGCGAATGGCGTTACGGAACCCTTCACGCGATGCGCCGCCCGCTTCCACCAGCATCATCGCCTCGGCAACCGCGCCGATGGTGATGGCGACGATCTGCTGGTTGGCGAGCTTGCACAGTTGGCCGGCACCCGAGGGACCGACATAGGTGAGCCGGCCCATCGGCGCGAAAACATCGGCAAGACCCGAGATCAGCGTCTCGTCCCCACCGGCCATGATGGCGAGCGTACCGGCCGTCGCGCCCGGCACACCGCCGGAAACCGGCGCATCGACGTGATGGATGCCCAACGACTGAAGCCGGGAGGAATGTTCTCGCGCAATCGGCGGCGCAATCGAGCTGCTGTCGATCACGACAGCACCCTTTTTCAGCGCTTCGGCCATGCCGGCCTCGAAAAGCACCTCGCCCACGGCCTTGCCGTCGCTCAGCATGGTGATGACGATATCGGCGCCCCTGGCTGCCTCCGCCGGCGATGCAGCGACGACCGCGCCATCGGCAACAAGCGCCTCGGCCTTATCGGCGCTACGGTTCCAGACGGTGACCGAAAAGCCGGCGCCCAGCAGACGCCGGGCCATCGGCCCGCCCATCAGGCCCGTGCCGATAAAGGCGACAGACCGCTTCTTCTCCTCCCCGCCAGCACTCATTTTAGTGAACCTCCCAGTTCGTCCTCGATATGAACCTGAATGATTTCTTCGAACGAGCTTTCAGCCGTAAAGCCGAGTTCGCGGGCGCGCTTGGCTTCGAAACCGGGGGCCCAGCCTTCACACATGCGCATGATCATCTCATTCGGCTCGCGGCGGATGAGGGCAACGGCCTTTTCGCCGGCGACCTTGCGCAGCGCTTCGATCTGCTCGCCGACGGTGGCGCTGAGGCCTGGCATCGACAGGTTGCGACGCGGGCCGACCTTTTCCACGTCAATCGTTGCGCCATGGATGAGGAAGCCGACGGCGGAACGCGGCGAAGCGTGCCAGTGGCGAATGCTCTCAGGCACCGGCAGCACCGCTTCCTGGCCGACCAGCGGCTCGCGCAGAATATTGGAGAAGAAGCCGGAGGCGGCCGCATTCGGCTTGCCGGGGCGGATGCAGATGGTCGGCAGGCGAATGCCGATACCATCGAAGAAACCGCGACGGCTGTAGTCGGAAAGCAGCAGCTCGCAGATCGCTTTCTGCGTGCCGTAGCTGGTCAATGGCGTGGAGTGGAACTCGTCCGGGATCGGATAGGGCAGCGGCGCGCCGAAGACGGCGATAGACGAGGTGAAAACCACGCGCGGCTTGTAACCATCCATGCCGTTGGCGATGCGGATGGCGTCGAAGAGATAACGCGTGCCGTCGAGGTTGATGCGGTAGCCCTTGTCGAAATCGAGTTCAGCTTCGCCGGAGACGATGGCGGCAAGGTGGAAGATGACGTCCGGCCGGACTTCGACCAGCTTTTCAGCCTCACCCGGTGCGGAGAGGTCGGCCGCGCGTGCATCGACAGCACCAGAAAAACCGGTAGGCGCTTCAGGCTGGAACACGTCGATAAGCGTGAATTTCTCGACCGGCCTGCCGCCCAGCGATCCATCCTTGACGAGACGCTGCGTCAGCTTGCGGCCAACCATGCCTGCGGCGCCGATGATTGCGATATGCATGTCTTCCTCCTCTTTGTCCCGACCATTCTCCCGAGACCGAAAAAACATCATCGGCCAACCGACCGATAAATTAGCTTGTAAGGTTGTCTGATAACCTTATATGATCGAGTTGAAAATAGTATTTTTTTACAAACTGGAAAAAGCAAGGGCGCCGGCAAAATCAAGGCACGTCCCTTGCCAGGGCACTTTAGGGCGGATTGGACGGAGAGGGTGAAATGACGATCGTGAGCGAACACGACATCGAGGAACTGCGGTTCTCGCTGAAGAACAGGCTGGGCGAAGCTTTGCTGCTGACATCGCAAGAGGACATGCTGCGCTATTGCCGCGACTGGCATGGCGACGTCACCAGCTCGGCCGTGGCCGTTATCCGCCCCCGTTCGACGAAGGAAGTTTCCGACACGGTCAGCGCCTGCGCCGAACTCGGCCTCGCCATCATCCCCCAGGGCGGGAATACTGGTCTGGTGCTCGGCGGCATTCCCGATGCCCCCAAGCGTCAGGTCGTATTGAGCCTCGAGCGCATGAACGCCATCCGCACCATCGATAGCGACGATTTTTCCGCCGTCGTGGAGGCCGGCTGCATTCTCTCGGAATTCAAGGATGCGGTTGAGGAAAAGGGTATGTTCTTCCCGCTGTCGCTCGGCGCACAGGGCAGCTGCCGCATCGGCGGCAACGTCTCCACCAATGCGGGCGGCATCAATGTCCTGCGCTACGGCATGACCCGCGAACTGGTGCTGGGTCTGGAAGTGGTCCTTCCAGATGGCACCATCTGGAACGGGCTTTCCACGCTGCGCAAGGATAATCGCGGCATCGATCTGAAGCAACTCTTCATCGGCGCGGAAGGAACGCTCGGCATCGTCACAGCCGTTGCCGTCAAGCTTTACCCTAATCCTGAACATGTCGAGACGGCGCTTCTCGGCCTCAATTCGCTTGATGATGCCATCAAGCTTTACCGCCGCGCCCGCCGCGAATGCTGCGACCTGATGTCCGCCTTCGAATTCATGCCGCCTGTCGCCTTCACGCTGGCGATCGAAGCTATACCCGACCTGAAAATGCCGATTGCCGGCGATTACCCCGCTTACGTGCTGATGGAAATTTCAGGCTCCGGTCTGGTGGACACGGCCGACCTGATGGGCCGCTTCCTTGAGGGTGTGATGGAAGACGGCTTGGTGCTGGACGGCGTGATCGCTTCTTCACGGGCACAGGCGCAATCGCTGTGGCTGTTCCGCGAAGGCATGAACGAAGGGCAGGCGCTGCGCGGCGCCCATATGCGCACCGACATTTCCGTGCCCTTGTCGAAACTCGCCGCTTTCGTGGCAGAAGCCGAGGCGGAACTGGCGGAAAAACTGCCGGAGTGCCTGGCGGTTTCCTACGGCCATGTCGGAGACGGCAACGTCCACCTCAACGTGCTTCCGCCGAACGGTTCGACGCCGGAAGAGCGCGAAGCATTTATCTACAAGTCCAAGACACTCGTTAACGAGGTCCTCGACCGCTACATCGGCAGCATCAGCGCCGAACACGGCATCGGCCGCCTGAAACGCTCTGATTTCGAAAGCCGGCTATCTGATGTACAGCGCCGGATGATCACGGGTCTGAAAAACGCCTTCGACCCTGATTTGCGGATGAATCCCGGTTGCCAGATAACCCTGCAACCGGATAGCTAATCGAGGACGGCGAAGGCGGCTGAAAGCGCGGCCTTTGAAAACCCCGCGGACGGCGAAGGAGGAAGTCGCCTACCGCGGGAAAACGAACCAATCGTTTCTGTGGAACGGGAGCAACCATGACGCTGGAGTTCAGTCAGATTCATCGCAACGACCATCTGCCCGGCCGGATCGCTGCGGAGATTGCGCGCGAAATCAATGATTCGAAGCTCGGACCGGGCGACAGGTTGCCAACCGAACATGTTTTGGCAAAAACTTTCGGGGTCAGCCGCTCGGTCATCCGCGAGGCGATCGCGCAATTGCGCAACGAAGGTTTTGTTGAAACCCGGCAGGGCGTTGGCGCATTCGTCACCGATCCTCGGCAAAGACTGTCCATCCGAATCGAGCGATCGCGGCTGAACGATCCGGAAAATTTCCGCGATCTTTTCCAGCTTCGCATGCCACTGGAAATAGAAGCAGCCGGGCTGGCCGCACTGCACCGCAGCCCGCAGCAGTTGACGCGGCTAGCGGCAGCTTTGGAAAAGATGAAAACCGCCGACGATTGGTCGACGGAAGGCGTCGCGGCCGATCTTGACTTTCACCGCATTCTGGCGGAAGCGACTGAGAACGAATATTTCCTGATGTTCCTCGGCTTCATCGCGGAACGCATCAGCTCCGCCATCAATATTGCTTTTTCGCGTGCAGTTTTTGGTGAAATTCTCGAGGTGACGATCGCCGAGCATGTGGCAATCTACGAGGCCGTCGAGAAGGCCGATGCCACAGCCGCCAAGAACGCCATGCGCAAGCATCTGATCGGTGCTGCAAGTCGGGTCAATCTCGAACTCGACATCTTCTGAGCCGCAAATGAGCAGGCCGAAAAAGCTATAGGACAGGTTTACGATTTTCCGGTAATTGAGGCACGGAACACGATAATTTTGTCGGCGTAGCCGCTAGACTCGCAGCAAAAGTCATACTAAGAAGAATAGGATTAGGTTGTCAGACATCCAGACAATAAGACCGCAGGAGGCGGCCTGTGGGGTGCTGAAGGGGAGAACTACATGACCGGAAAAAGGTCCATCGACGCTGCCGCAATTTTGCCTGAAGATTTCGAAAACGCGCTGCTCGTCGGCCGCGTCTGGTCGAAAAGCGAAGACGGCCCCTGCCCTGTCCTGCTGAAGGGCGGCGTGCTTTATGACCTCACTTCGATTTCCCCAACCATGTCCGAACTTCTGGAAAAGACGGATCTGGTGCAGAGGCTCGCCGACACCGGCTCTCTTGTCGCACTCGGCGCGCTGGAAGCGTTTCTGGACGGTTCCGCCGGCGAACTCCTTGCCCCCAACGATATTCAGGCTGTCAAGGCCGCCGGTGTCACTTTCGCCGACAGCATGCTGGAACGCGTGATCGAGGAGCAGGCCAAGGGCGATCCGCTGCGCGCGCAGGAAATTCGCGGACGACTGGCGCCGGTTCTCGGCGACAATCTCAAGGGACTTGAGGCCGGCTCCGAAAAAGCTGCCGAAGTGAAGAAACTGCTCCAGGAAATGGGCCTCTGGTCGCAATATCTGGAAGTGGGCATCGGCCCGGATGCGGAGATATTCTCCAAGGCGCAGGCCATGGCTTCTGTCGGCTGCGGAGCGCTGATCGGCGTTCACCCGAAGTCGCAGTGGAACAACCCGGAGCCGGAAGTGGTGCTCGCCATCACCTCAGACGGCCGCATCGTCGGCGCAACGCTCGGCAACGACGTCAACCTGCGCGACTTCGAAGGTCGTTCCGCCCTGCTGCTCAGCAAGGCGAAGGACAATAACGCATCCTGCGCGATCGGTCCCTTCATCCGCCTGTTCGACGGAAACTTCACCATTGAAGATGTGAAGAGGTCGCAAATCTCGCTTTTGGTCGAGGGCGAAGACGGTTTCACCATGACGGGCGTCAGCCCGATGGAGGCGATCAGCCGCACGCCGGAAAACCTTAGCTCCCAGCTCTTGAACCGTAACCACCAATATCCTGACGGCGCCGTCTTCTTCCTCGGCACGATGTTTGCGCCGGTCAAGGACCGCCATGGCCCAGGCCTCGGCTTCACCCATTCGAAGGGTGACCGTGTCGAAATCTCCACGCCCAAGCTCGGTAAGCTGATCAACTGGGTCACGACGACGGACGAATGCCCGGAATGGACGTTCGGCACCGTGGCCCTGATGCGCAACCTGGCGAAACGAGGGCTGCTCTAGATATTTCTTCGGGAGGGGAAAATGCAGAAGATCATCAATCTCTTTTACCGGATTCTCGAAATCATTCTCGTCCTGCTGCTTGCCGGCATGGCGATCATGGTCTTCGTCAACGTCGTCATGCGTTACACGATGAATTCGGGCATAAACGTCTCAGAAGAATTGTCACGCTTCTTTTTCGTGTGGCTCACCTTCACCGGCGCCGTCGTCGCCTTCAGGGAACATGGTCACATGGGTATCGAAACCATGGTGATGTTCCTGTCGCGCCGCGGCCGCATCCTCTGCATGATCTTATCAAACATTGTCATCCTCACCTGTTCCGCCATCTTCTTCTGGGGGACGTGGAAGCAGTCTGGCATCAATGCCAGCATGCATGCGCCAGTCACCAAGCTATCGATGATCTGGGTCTACGGCATCGGCATGTTCACCGGCGCCCTGATGTTCATCATTGCGCTGGAACGTCTGTACCGGCTCGTTACGGGCCGCGTGACGGAAGACGAAATCGCCCAGTTCGCGGGCGAAAACATGACGATCGAACAGCTTTCGGAGCGCTGATACCATGACACTCCTCGTTTTTGTCGGCTCTCTGCTCGGCGCTATGGCGATTGGCGTTCCCGTCGCTTTCTCGCTGATGTTTTGCGGCGTTGTGCTCATGTGGTATATGGGCATGTTCAATACCCAGATCATCGCTCAGAACATGATCGCCGGCGCGGATACATTCACGCTGCTCGCCATCCCTTTCTTCATTCTGGCCGGTGAACTGATGAACTCTGGCGGCCTCTCCCGCCGCATCATCGATTTTGCGATCGCCTGCGTCGGTCATATCAGGGGCGGTCTCGGGATCGTCGCCATCATGGCGGCCATCATCATGGCCAGCATCTCCGGCTCGGCCGCAGCCGATACCGCGGCGCTTGCCGCAATCCTCATCCCGATGATGGCGAAGGCCGGTTACAACGTGCCGCGCTCGGCAGGTCTCATTGCTTCCGGCGGTATCATCGCTCCGGTCATCCCCCCCTCCATGGCCTTCATTGTTTTCGGCGTTGCCGCCAACGTCTCGATCACCCAGCTCTTCATGGCGGGGATCGTACCGGGCCTGCTGATGGGCCTTTCATTGGTCGCAACCTGGTTGTTCGTCGTCCGTAAGGACAACATAACGCCGCTTCCGAAGACCACGGCCAAGCAACGCATGCGGGCAACAGCACGTGCCGGGTGGGCGCTCGGTATGCCGGTTATCATTCTCGGAGGGATCAAGGCCGGCATCATGACCCCGACAGAAGCCGCTGTCGTGGCCGCTGCCTACGCCCTGTTTGTCGGCATGGTGGTCTACCGCGAACTAAAGCCGAGTGAGCTTCCGCACGTGCTCCTGCGCGCAGCCAAGAGCACCTCGATCATCATGTTCCTGGTCTGCGCCGCACTCGTCTCCGCATGGCTTATCACGGCTGCAAACATTCCGAACGAGGTTGTCGGTTACATCGAACCGCTGATCGACCGTCCGATGTTCTTGATGTTTGCGATCATGGTCCTGATCCTGGTCGTCGGTACTGCGCTCGACCTGACACCCACCATCCTGATCCTGACGCCCGTTCTGATGCCGATCATCAAGCAGGCGGGCATCGACCCAGTCTATTTCGGCGTCCTCTTCATCATGAATACCTGTATCGGTCTCATCACGCCCCCTGTTGGCGTCGTGCTGAACGTCGTCAGCGGCGTCGGTAGGGTTCCGTTGGGCCGCGTCACGGCGGGCGTACTGCCTTTCCTGCTGACACAGGTCGCCGTGCTGTTCCTTCTGGTGATTTTCCCGGACATCGTCCTCGTACCACTGCAGTATCTCCGTTAACCCGCAACCCGCTTCTCGCAAACAATCCAAGGGAGGATATTATGAGAAAGCTTCTTCTGACCACCACGGCAATCGCTTTCGCAGTTGGCACTGCTGCCCCGGCAATGGCCGAATTCAACAGCCGCAACATCCGTGTTTCCAACGGCATCAACCAGGACCATCCGGTCGGCAACGGCATCAAGGCCATGCAGGCCTGCCTCGACGACAAGTCGGGCGGCAAGCTGAAGCTGACCGCATTCTGGGGCGGCGCGCTCGGCGGCGACCTCCAGGCGACCCAGGCCCTGCGCTCCGGCGTTCAGGAAGCGGTCGTAACGTCCTCGTCGCCGCTCGTCGGCCTGATCCCGTCGCTCGGCGTCTTCGACCTGCCGTTCCTGTTCTCCAACGCCAAGGAAGCCGATGCCGTCATGGACGGCGCCTTCGGCGACATGATGAACAAGAAGCTGGAAGAACAGGGCCTCGTAAACCTGGCCTACTGGGAAAACGGTTTCCGCAACCTGTCGAACTCCAAGCGTGCCGTGAACAAGTGGGAAGATTTCTCGGGCCTCAAGGTCCGCGTGATGCAGAACAACATCTTCCTCGACACCTTCCAGAACCTCGGCGCCAATGCAACGCCGATGGCCTTCGGCGAAGTCTTCTCGGCGCTGGAAACCAACGCGATCGACGCGCAGGAAAACCCCTATGTGACGATCGACACCTCCAAGTTCTACGAGGTGCAGAAATACGTCACCGAGACGAACCACGCCTATACGCCGTTCCTCTTCCTCTTCTCCAAGCCGATCTTCGACAGCTACACGCCCGAAGAACAGGCCGCCCTGCGTGAATGCGCGGTCGTCGGCCGCGACGAAGAGCGCAAGGTCATCCGCGAGCTGAACCAGAAGTCGCTGGAAAAGATCAAGGCGGCTGGCCTCGAAGTGAACACGCTGTCTCCTGAAGAACAGGCGCGCATTCGCGAAAAGTCGATGGTTGTCTACGAAAAGCACAAGGCTGAAATCGGCGCCGACATCGTCGACGCCGTTCTGGCGGACCTGAAGAAGATCCGCGGCCAGTAATCCTGACTGCATACAACTAAAAACACCCGGAGGTTCCGCCTCCGGGTGTTTTTGTTTGTGAAAATCGCCAATAGAAAAAAGGCTGCCGGAGCAGCCTTTCAACGGATCACGCCGTACGGTTCTGCCGGTTGGCGATGAGGTCGTCGACAACGGCCGGATCGGCGAGCGTCGACGTATCTCCCAGCGCACCAAAGTCATCCTCGGCGATCTTGCGCAGGATACGCCGCATGATCTTGCCGGAACGGGTTTTCGGCAGGCCCGGCGCGAACTGGATTTTATCCGGTGTCGCAACCGGTCCGATTTCGTTGCGGACGTGCTTCACCAGCTCCTCGCGCAATGAATAATCGCCGTTCTGGCCCGCCATCAGCGTGACATAACAATAAATGCCCTGCCCCTTGATGGGATGCGGATAACCGACAACGGCTGCCTCCGAAACAAGGTGATGCGACACCAGCGCCGATTCCACTTCAGCGGTGCCGAGACGGTGGCCCGACACGTTCAGAACGTCATCCACGCGGCCAGTGATCCAGTAATATCCATCCTCGTCACGACGGCAGCCGTCACCGGTGAAATATTTGCCCTTGTAGGTGGAGAAGTATGTATCGACAAAGCGCTGGTGATCGCCATAGACGGAGCGCGACTGGCCCGGCCAGCTGTCGATGATGCACAGATTGCCGTCCGCCGGTCCTTCCAGCACATTACCTTCGGCATCGACCAGCTGCGGCTGCACGCCGAAGAACGGCCTTGTGGCCGAGCCGGGTTTCAGATCGGTCGCGCCCGGCAGCGGCGAAATGAGAATGCCGCCGGTTTCCGTCTGCCACCAGGTATCGACGATCGGGCTCTTGTCCTCGCCGACCACATGGTAATACCACTCCCAGGCTTCCGGATTGATCGGCTCGCCGACCGTGCCGAGAAGCCGCAGGCTGCTGCGCGAGGAGCGCTTCACGAACTGGTCGCCCGCCCCCATCAGCGATCTGAGCGCTGTCGGCGCCGTATAGAAGATATTGACCTTGTGCTTGTCGATGACTTCCCAGAAGCGGCCCTGATCCGGGAAGTTCGGAACGCCTTCGAACATCAGCGTCGTCGCGCAATTCGCAAGCGGCCCGTAGACGATATAGGAATGGCCGGTGACCCAGCCGACATCGGCCGTGCACCAGTACACCTCGCCGTCCTTGTAGTCGAAGACATATTCATGCGTCATCGACGTATAGACGAGATAGCCGCCCGTGGTGTGCAGCACGCCCTTCGGCTTGCCGGTGGAGCCGGACGTATAGAGGATGAACAGCGGATCTTCCGCGCGCATCTTCACCGGCGGGCAATCCGGTTTCACGGTAGCGATTTCCTGATGGTACCAGATGTCACGGCCCGGCGCCCAGCCGGTCTTGCCGCCGGTGCGGCGTACCACCAGAACCTTGTTAACGATGACATATTGCTTGGCGGCAATATCGATCGCCTTGTCGGTGTTTTCCTTGAGCGGGATCGGCTTGCCGCCGCGCACGCCTTCATCGCAAGTGATGACGAAGGTCGATTCGCAGTCGACGATACGGCCGGCCAGCGCTTCTGGCGAGAAGCCGCCAAAGACGACGGAGTGCACCGCACCGATGCGCGCGCAGGCGAGCATCGCATAGGCCGCTTCCGGAATCATCGGCATATAGATCGTGACGCGGTCACCCTTCTTGACGCCGTGCTTCTTCAGCACGTTGGCCAGACGGCAGACATAGTCGTAGAGCTGATTATAGGTGATCTTCTTGTCGATATAGGGGTTGTCGCCTTCCCAGATGATCGCCGTGCGCTCGCCATGCGTCTTCAGATGCCGGTCGATACAGTTATAGGAAACGTTGGTCAGGCCATCCTCGAACCACTTGATCGGCACGCGCCCCTTGAACGACGTGTTCTTGACCTTGGTATAAGGCTTGAACCAGTCGATCCGACGGCCGTGCTTGTCCCAGAACTTTTCAGGATCCTCGACGCTCTCCTGGTACCATTTCTGGTAACGCTCATTATCGATGAGCGTGCGGGCTTTCGCCGACTTGAGCACCGGGTAGATTTTGGCAGACATGAACTCCTCCTGGAACCGGGTATGGCTTCTGACGCGGCCCGAGACTCCCACCTCAGGCATGTGTTGAATTCATAGCAGGTCAATTGCGCACGGCAATTAGACAAAGGTCATTTGTTTCGCAAAGAATTGCAATTATGATGCAATCCGGTTATAGAGCGGCAATATCCCGGAAATCAGTGGTTGATACCACGCCCGCGACACCGGCGCGGACGGACAGAAGGACTGTATCTATGGCTCAACAATTGCTCATGCCAAAGGCAACGGCTGTATGGCTGGTTGACAACACCGCGCTGTCGTTCGATCAGATCGCCACGTTCTGCAAACTGCATCCGCTCGAAGTCAAGGCCATTGCCGACGGTGAAGCCGCGCAGGGCATCAAGGGTCTCGATCCGATCGCGACCGGACAGCTCTCCCGTGACGAAATCGCCCGCGCGGAAGGCAATCCGAACCACAAGCTCAAGCTTTCCGAGCCTAAGGTTCGCGTGCCGGAATCCAAGCGCCGCGGCCCGCGCTACACCCCGGTTTCCAAGCGTCAGGATCGTCCGAACGCTATTCTCTGGCTCGTTCGCAACCACCCGGAACTGAAGGATGCGCAGATTTCGCGTCTCGTCGGCACCACAAAATCGACGATCGAACAGATTCGCGACCGCACCCACTGGAACTCGGCCAACCTGACGCCGATGGATCCTGTGACGCTCGGCCTCTGCAGCCAGATCGATCTCGACCTCGAGGTCGAACGCGCCTCGCGCGGCCGTCCGCTGCCGACTGCCGAAGAACTGGATAACACGCTGCAGCCGGCAACGGCGACGGAAGGTCTGGACTACAGCTTCCAGCGCGAGGAAGACGAGCAGATCGACGCCGATGCGGTCTTCAAGAAGCTCAGCTCGCTGAAATCCACGCAGAAGGACGAAGACGAGGACGATCACTACTGATCGGACGTCTTTTAGAGTTTAAAAACCCGGCCTCAGCGCCGGGTTTTTAATTTGCAGCCTTATCGCGCACCGAAGATCGCCGAACCCACACGAACACTCGTCGCGCCGAATTCCACGGCAGTTTCGAAATCGCCCGACATGCCCATGGAAAGCTTCTCAAGCCCACATTGTTTGGCAAGCTTCGCCAGAAGCGCAAAATGCGGGCCCGGATTTTCATCCGCCGGCGGAATGCACATCAGTCCTTCGACCTGCAATTTCAGCTCATCCCGACAAAAATCCACGAAAGCTACGGTCTCACGCGGGTCGATACCCGCCTTTTGCGGCTCAAGGCCAGTATTGACCTGCACATAAAAACGAAGGCTGCGACCCTGTTTACTGCATTCTTCGGCAAGCGCGCGGGCGATCTTCTCCCGATCAACACTTTGCACCACATCAAACAGCGCCACGGCGTCCGCCGCCTTGTTGGACTGTAGCGGGCCAATCAGATGCAACTCGATATCAGGCGTCTTCTGCTTAAGCGCCGGCCACTTGCCCTGCGCTTCCTGCACGCGGTTCTCGCCGAACACGCGCTCACCGGCATCGATGACCGGCTGGATCGCCTCCGCGTCGAAGGTCTTCGAGACCGTGACGAGGGCAACATCCGCCGCCTTGCGTCCGGATTTTTCCGCAACATCGGCAATGCGCTGCCTGACATCCTCGAGACGTGCTTCGATTTCCATCACAAGACCTTCATTTGAACCATTCGCAACGCTAACTAGCCACCGATTGCCTTGATGCCAAGCGCCTTTAGCACCATTTGAGGCACGCTGGCCAAGATTGAACGTCCGAACGTCCCGCCAAACTTGACGGCCCGGTCGTTTCATGGTGAAGGTCAGCGCACATTTTTCCCCTCGATACCCGGAATTTTAGACAATGGCCATCGAACGTTACAATCCTCGCGACGCCGAGCCGCGCTGGCAGCAAAAATGGAACGAGGACAAGGTTTTCGTCACCGACAACAGCGATCCGCGCGAGAAATATTACGTTCTAGAGATGTTTCCCTATCCGTCGGGACGCATCCATATGGGCCATGTCCGCAACTACGCGATGGGCGACGTCGTCGCCCGTTACAAGCGCGCCCGCGGTTTCAACGTCCTGCACCCGATGGGCTGGGACGCCTTCGGGATGCCTGCCGAAAATGCGGCCATGCAGAACAAGGTTCATCCCAAGGACTGGACCTACCAGAACATCGCCACCATGCGCGGCCAGCTGAAATCCATGGGCCTGTCGCTAGACTGGACCCGTGAGTTCGCCACCTGCGATGTGGAATATTACCATCGCCAGCAGGCGCTGTTCGTCGACTTCATGGAAAAGGGTCTGGTCTATCGCAAGCAGTCCAAGGTCAACTGGGACCCAGTCGATCACACGGTTCTGGCCAATGAACAGGTCATCGATGGCCGCGGCTGGCGCTCCGGTGCGTTGGTCGAACAGCGCGAACTGACGCAATGGTTCTTCCGCATCACCGATTTTAGCCAGGATCTGCTGGACGAGCTGGACACGCTGGACCAGTGGCCGGAAAAAGTGCGCCTGATGCAGAAGAACTGGATCGGCCGTTCCGAGGGCCTGTCGCTGCGCTGGCAGACCGTCACTGAGACGGCTCCGGAAGGTTTTTCCGACATCACCGTTTACACGACGCGCCCTGACACGCTGTTCGGTGCATCCTTCCTGGCCATCGCCGCCGACCACCCGCTGGCCAGAGAACTGTCCGCGAACAATCCGGCGATTGCCGAGTTCTGCGACGAATGCCGCCGCCATGGCACCTCGCTCGCAGCGCTCGAGACGGCTGAAAAGAAGGGTATCGATACCGGTGTTAAGGTCGTGCACCCGCTGGACCCCAGCTGGGAACTGCCGGTCTATGTCGCCAACTTCGTGCTGATGGATTACGGCACCGGTGCGATCTTCGGTTGCCCATCGGGTGACCAGCGCGATCTGGATTTCGCCCGCAAATACGGCCTGCCGGTCGTGGCCGTCGTCGCCCCTGAAGGCCCCGATGCCGCAAACTTCACCATCGATGATACCGCCTTCACCGATGACGGCGTGATGATCAATTCGGGCTTCCTGAACGGCATGAAGACGGCTGACGCCTTCGAGGCCGTCGTGCAGAAGCTTTCCACGCAGACGCTCGGCAATACGCCGCAGGCAGAGCGCAAGGTCAATTTCCGCCTGCGCGACTGGGGCATTTCCCGCCAGCGTTATTGGGGTTGCCCGATCCCGGTCATCCATTGCGAAGTCTGCGGTGTGGTCCCGGTTCCGAAAAAGGACCTGCCGGTCAAACTGCCCGATGACGTGACGTTCGACGTGCCCGGCAACCCGCTGGACCGGCACCCCATCTGGCGCCATGTCTCCTGCCCGCAATGCGGTCATGACGCGCGCCGCGAGACCGACACGATGGATACATTCGTCGATTCCAGCTGGTATTACACGCGCTTCACCGCGCCCTGGGAAGACGCACCGACGGACCCGAAGGTCGCCAATCACTGGCTGCCGGTAGATCAATATATCGGCGGCATCGAGCATGCGATCCTCCATCTGCTCTATTCGCGCTTCTTCACCCGCGCCATGCGCGAAACCGGCCATGTCGGCGTCAAGGAACCCTTCAAGGGCCTGTTCACGCAGGGCATGGTGGTGCACGAGACCTATAGCCGCGGCGAAGGCACGGCGCGCGAATGGGTGCCGCCTGCGGAACTGCGGATCGAGGAAAGCGACGGGGCTCGCCGCGCATTCCTGCTCTCGTCCGGCGAAGAGGTGAAGATCGGCTCCATCGAGAAGATGTCGAAGTCGAAGAAGAACGTGGTTGACCCGGATGACATCATCGCATCCTACGGCGCCGATACCGCACGCTTCTTCGTCCTGTCGGACTCTCCGCCCGATCGTGACGTCATCTGGTCCGAAGCCGGTGTGGAAGGCGCAAACCGGTTCGTCCAGCGCGTCTGGCGCATCATCGGCGAAGCGGCGGAAGAGCTGAGAACCGTCCAGCCGAAGCCTGCGACCGAAGGCGAAGGGCTGGCGGCCTCCAAGGCGGCCCACAAAACGCTGAAAGCTGTGCAGGAGGATCTGGACAAGCTCGCCTTCAACAAGGCCATTGCCCGCATCTATGAACTGGTCAATGCACTCGCCGGTCCCCTTGCGGATGTCGCTGCGGGCGGCAAGTCTAATGACGTCAAGGCGGCAGCGCGTGACGCCGTCGAAATCCTCATCCGCATCATCGCCCCGATGACGCCACATCTGGCGGAAGAATGCTGGTCCGCACTGGGTAACACGGGCCTCGTGGCCCAGACGCCGTGGCCTGCCTTCGTCGCTTCGCTGGTCGAGGAAAACGAAGTCGTCATGCCCGTGCAGGTCAACGGCAAGAAGCGTGGCGAATTGACAATCGCGCGCGATGCGGATCAAGATGCGGTCCGCACGGCCGCCCTTGCGCTGGATGCCGTCAAATCCATTCTTGCCGGTGGCGAGCCCAAGAAAGTAATCGTGGTTCCGCAGAGGATTGTAAACATTGTTGTCTGACGTTTTTTCAAGATGGAGCCGCGCCGCGGCAGCGATTTCCGTCGTGACGATGGCTGGTCTTCTGGCGGGCTGCCAGGTGCGCCCGCTTTATGGGGAAGCTTCCGGCACCAAGGAAAGGCTGGCGGCCGTCAGCGTCTCCGATATCGGCGGCAGGGCCGGGCAGGAAGTCCGCAATCAACTGATCTTTCTAATGGCTGGCGGCGCAGGCCAACCGGCCACGGCTCAATATAACGTCAAGGTTTCCGTAAGCTCGAGCGCTACCTCGACGGAAGTGCAGAATTATGACCTGACGACCCGCTCGAACAATAATTACGATGGTCCTTACCCTGGTCGTGTCGTGATGAGTGGTCAATATGTGCTGACGCGGGTTTCCGACGGTCAGATCCTGCGCTCCGCACGCCGCAGCGTAACGGCGCAGGTGGATCTGCCGCAGCAGGAATTCGCCAAGATCCGGGCAACTCGCGACGCCGAAAACCGTGCGGCCCGGGAACTTGCCGAAATCATCCGCACCGATATCGCCGCCACCCTCGGCCGCTGAGAGCGGCGGCCGTGACGGAGATAAAGTCCCATGAATTTGAGCGCTTCGCCGAAAACCCGGCGGAGCGCTTTCGTGTTTTCGTGCTTTACGGCCCGGATCGCGGTCTCGTGTCGGAACGCGCAGGCGTCATCGCCAAAAAGACCGGTATCGATCCCGATGACGCTTTCGCATCGCTGAAACTGACCGCATCCGATCTGCAGGGCGACCCCGGCCGTCTACTCGACGAGGTGAATGCCATCGGCCTTTTCGGCGGCGAAAAACTCGTCTGGGTTAAAGGTGCTTCGTCCGAAAAGGCGCTGGTGGACGCCCTCCAGATTCTGGCGGAAACGCCACCGGAAGCGAGCTTCCTCATCATCGAAGCAGGCGACATCAAGAAGGGTACGGGACTGCGCAAGATCGCAGAACCGGCGCGCTCCATCGCAGCCATCCCCTGCTATGCCGACGATGCGCGCTCGTTGAACGCATTGATCGATCAGGAACTCTCAGCCGATAATCTGCGTATTGCGCCGGCCGCACGGCAGAGGCTGATCGAATCCCTTGGCGGCGACCGTATCGCCTCGCGCAACGAAATCCGCAAACTGGCGCTCTATTGCCGTGGAGCCGACGTGGTCGAGGAGGACGATGTACTGGCGATCATCGGAGACGCCAGCACGGTTTCCGCCGACGATGCTGTCGACGCCATTCTGAAAGGCGACAGAAACGCCTTCTTCCACGCAACGCAGAAGATCGTCTCTTCGAAGACCCCGATCTTCCTCGTCCTCCAGGGATGCCTCAGGCAATTCCAGTTGCTCGACCAGATGAGGGCCGAAATGGATGAGAAAAAACTGCAGGCCGGTCAGGTCATGCAGACACTTGGGCGCCACATTCATTTCCGCAGAAAACCCATCATCGAAAGAGCGCTGCGAACATGGCAGCCAGCGGCGATCGCCCGCGAGATGAACCGTCTGCAGGCCGCTATCCTGCAAAGCCGTCAGCGGCAAAGCCTGGAGGAAAGCGTGGCCCTTCTGACATTGCTGTCGACCACGCTGCAATCCGGCCGCAGCGGATGACGCTCAGCAAAAAGCCCTCGCAGCAACAACTCGAGGGCTTTTTAAATCATGGTTTCGCTGTCGGGCCGTAAAAATCAGTCGCCCTGGCCGGGTTCGGCGGAGAAATAGAGATCGAGCTTACCTTCGACGCCGTCCATCTCCTTGGCTTCCGGCATCGGGTCACGCTTGATGGTGATATTAGGCCAGATCGCCGCATATTCGGCATTGAGCTTCAGCCATTTGTCGAGGCCCGGCTCCGTATCGGGCTTGATGGCTTCGGCGGGACATTCCGGTTCGCACACACCGCAATCGATGCATTCATCGGGATTGATCGCGAGGAAATTTTCACCCTCGTAAAAGCAGTCGACGGGGCAGACCTCAACGCAATCGGTATATTTGCAGCGGATGCAATTGTCGGTCACGACATATGTCATGATGAACTCCAGAATATGCAGGCCGGGTCTTTGGGCTTCGGAACACAAGCCGTCGCCCGGAATTCAGACAGGGCAATTTCGCAAGTGACGTAATGCCTTTGCTTACAGATAGCAAGGATAAACAATTCTGAAAAAGGGGTGTGACCCGGAGGTTTATTCTAATCTTTGCTTCCGTCGCTGTCAGACAGAAACCTGTCGAGCGCCCTGCGCTCTTTTTTGGTGGGACGCCCGCTGCCCGGCTGGCGCAACGCCTGCTCAAGACGCGTCATACTGTCGGAAGGTTCCCGTGGCGGCGTCTCGTCCTCATAGAGAAGTCTGGCTTCCTCATAGGGTCCGCGCCGTGTTCCGCTGGACTTGACGACGAGTACCTTGTCCATCCGCTCAAAGCCGATCTCCAGCCTGTCCCCCGCCTTCAGCATGTGGCTGGGCTGGCGGATGGCAACGCCATTGACCCTTACGTGGCCCGACTGAATGTAGCTCTGGGCCAGCGAACGGGATTTGGCCATGCGGGCAAAGAACAGCCACTTGTCCAGACGCTGACGCGTGCTTTCGAGTGGCTGTTCGCTGCTTCCCATGGGCTTACTTCTTCAGCTGCTCCTTGAGAGCAGCGAGCTTTGCGAAAGGCGAATCCGGATCGAGCGGCTTTTCCTTGCGCGGCGGCTTGGCTTCGAACCGCTGCTGACCCTGCGGCTTACCACCACGGTCATTGCGTTCCGGCCGGTCCTTGCGCTCCCCGCGATCGTGACGATCGTTATTGCGGTTGTTGCCACGGTCCGGACGGCCACCATCGCGCTTGCGCTCGCCGTCGCCGCTGCGATTGGCACTTGCACCGTCACGATTGTCGCGACGGCCTTCACCGCGACGCTCGCCCTGTTCGCGCGCTCCATCACCACGGCCCTGACCGCGATTGCCGGGACGACGGTTTTCGCCACGCTGATTTTCGTTGCGGCCACCCGGACGCCACAGAAGAACGGGCTTGGGCTCGGCGGCCTCAGCGCTTTCCGGCGCAGCCTCGGCTGCGACAACCTCTTCGCTGGCAGCCACCGGCGCCTCGACAGCTTCGCCTTCGACAGCAGCCGCCGTCTCGGACACCTGTTCTTCGGAAGCCGGCTCGTGTTCCTCGGTCTCGACGCTTTCCTCTTCAGCCGTCGCCGCTTCCGCGGCAGCCGGAGCAGAGGCACCGGCGTGGCTGGCGAGGAAGGCCTGCGCCTCTTCCGCCGTCACCTGATC
Organism: Agrobacterium sp. 22-209-1; assembly: GCF_053522485.1. NCBI lineage: Bacteria > Pseudomonadati > Pseudomonadota > Alphaproteobacteria > Hyphomicrobiales > Rhizobiaceae > Agrobacterium > Agrobacterium sp. 22-209-1. The sequence continues at coordinate 146,361 of NZ_JBNWCH010000005.1, read as the reverse complement.
GGCGCGGTAACCGAGGCCCTTGAGAATTTCTTCCATGTCATCAAGCGTCGCGCCGAGAATGGAAAGCATGGCGGTCGTCGTCGTGAAACGGCGACCGTCATAAGCGCCTTCCGGGCGCGGCTGCTGACCGGGTTTCCACTGCAGCAGCGGGCGGATGAGATCGGCCAGACGCTCGAGAATGTCGATACGCACGGCACGCTTTCCGAGGAAGCGGAAACCGGCGAGCTTGTAGAACATACGCTCGAAGCTGGCATCGGTGACGACCGAGGTACGGCCTGCGGCCAGCACCGGAATGAGATCGCCGTAACCCGGCTTTCCAAGGCCATCATTTTTCAAAGCCCAAAGCAGCGTCACAAGCTCCGCCGGAGCGGGCTTGAGAAGTGCGGGCAGGAAAACGTGATAGGCGCCGAAACGCACGCCATAACGGCGCATGGAGGCGCGCGCGTCCTGATCGAGCGACTTCACGTCCTCGGCGACGTCGCGGCGGAACAGCACGCCCAGATTTTCCACGAGCTGGAACGCCAGACCCTTCGCCAGGCCCTGAAGATCTTCTGCGCGGGAAATATCGTCCAGCGGCTTCAGCACGGTCGCAATCTGGTGATTGACGAAACGCTCGACGCGCGCCAGCGCGTGATCACGGGCATTGCCGTTCAGCTGTTCGTCGGCAAGCAGGATCACCCGCGGCTTCATGATGTTGTCGCCGGCCGAAAGCCGGGCAACCGGCTCGCCCAACCAGCGAACCAGACCATCGGAGCTCAAAGCGAGATCGCCGTTTCCACTGGCATGCAGACGCGCGGCGCGCGCCTCGTATTCGAGCGCGAGCGCTTTTTGCGCCGCAGCCTGCACGGCCTTCTGATCCGGCCCTTCCATTCCCGGCACCGGGGTGAACCGGAACCCGGCCAATTGGCCGACGTGATGTCCTTCTACGAAGACATCACCATTTACACTGATTTCAGCTTCAAGCATCGCATTCTCTCTCAGGCGCCTCATGAGCACAGATGTCCTGCGATCAACAAAGCGTTTCGTCAACCTTTCATGTAGCGCATCGGACAATCGATCCTCGATTTCCCGAGTCTTTTCTTGCCAGTGTGTCGGATCGGCAAGCCATCCTGGGCGGTTCGATACATAAGTCCATGTTCTGATCTGCGCAATCCTCGCAGACAAGGTATCGATCTCCCCATCCGTGCGATCGGCGCGACGCACCTGCTCGGCCATGAAATCCTCGTTCACCGCCCCGCGCTTGACGAGATCGAAATAGAGCGTGGAGATGAGGTCGGCATGCTGTGCGGGGGCGATGCGGCGATAATCGGGCAGCGCGCAGGCCTCCCAGAGTTTTTCCACCCGCACATCCGTCGTGGTCACGTCGATGATTTCAGGGTAACGCGACAGATATTCCAGCGCCTGCTGGTCGATGGCCGGCAGGGCGCGCGAAAGCCCCTGGATCGTCGGCGCGGCGTCAAGGCTCGCGCGCAGATTGGCGATGGAGGAAAAATCGAAATTTTTCGTCCGCCACTGCAGCACCTTCACCGCATCGAACTGATGGGTTTCGATCCGCTCGACCAATTCGTCATCGAACGGATCGACACGCCCCGTCACGCCAAACGTACCGTCGCGAAGATGGCGGCCAGCGCGGCCGGCGATCTGACCGATCTCGCCGGGATTGAGATTACGGAACTGATAACCGTCGAATTTGCGGTCCTGCGCAAAGGCGACATGGTCGACATCGAGGTTGAGTCCCATACCGATGGCGTCCGTAGCGACAAGATATTCGACGTCGCCCGACTGGTAGAGGCCTACCTGCGCATTGCGCGTGCGCGGCGAAAGCGCGCCCAGCACCACAGCCGCGCCGCCGCGCTGGCGGCGCACCAGTTCAGCGATGGCATAAACCTCATCGGCGGAAAAGGCGACGATCGCCGTGCGTTGCGGCAGGCGGGTGATCTTCTTCTGACCCGCATAAAAGAGTTGAGACAGGCGCGGCCGCTCGACCACGGTTATTCCCGGTAGCAGTTTTTCAAGGATAGGGCGCATCGTGCCCGCGCCGAGCAGCAGCGTTTCCTCCCGCCCGCGCAGATGCAGCACCCGGTCGGTGAAGATATGCCCGCGTTCGAGATCGCCCGCCAACTGCACCTCGTCTATCGCAACGAAGGCGGCCGTCGTCTCACGCGGCATGGCTTCCACCGTGCAGACGGAGTATTTGGCTTTGGGAGGCGCGATTTTTTCTTCGCCGGTAATCAGCGCCACATTCGGCGCACCCACTTTTTCAACTAGGCGGGTATAGACCTCCCGCGCCAGAAGACGCAGCGGCAGGCCAATGACACCGCTTCCATGCGCGACCATCCGCTCGATCGCGTAATGGGTCTTGCCGGTATTGGTGGGGCCGAGAACGGCCGTGACACCGCGGCCGCTCAGGATCATGGGGCGAAAATTCAACGTACTATCCGCGAATCGACTTCATCTGCTTGCTTTGCCGCCCGACATTGCTAATGGGCCGCAGGCCTCACACATGGCAACGCCCGCAGCCAAAGGCAATAGGCCTCACCCGCAAAGTGGCGCGGGGCGACCAGTCGACGGAATTTTCCTTTCAGATTCAGCCAGTTGAACAAACAAAAAGAATCCGGCAAAAATGAAATCGATTCGGCTGCGGAACAGTCTGCGAACGAATCGAATACGAATCGCTGACTCGATGGGATTCAGCTTTTGTTCTCCGCAATATCTGGTTGGTCAGGGCGCAGACCATACCAGATTGTGAATCCGGATAAGTCCTTGGCCGGATTCGGCTTTACGGCAAAGCCACCGGGCAGAAAATCCCGGAATCGGCTGTCAAGCGGCAATCCTGGAAAAACCGGTCCGAAACATGCATGAGGGACTGGATCAGAGCGCCTCGCCGGCAAGCAGACGCGGCGCATTCGCATCCGTCGTGCCGGCCGCCTGACCGATGAAATAGGATTTGAGACCCGGCAAACGATCCACGACCCCGAGACCGAAATCGCGCATGATACGGATAGGGCCAATATCGTTGGAGAAAAGCCGGTTCAGCACATCCGTCGTCACGCCCATCCGCAACGTGTCGAAGCGCCGCCAGGACTGATAGCGCTCCAAAACGTTGAGTGAGCCGATATCGAGGCCGAGCCGGTCGGCCTCGACCACGGTTTCGGCGAGAGCCGCCACGTCCTTGAAGCCGAGATTGAGGCCCTGCCCGGAAATCGGGTGAATGCCGTGCGCCGCATCGCCCGCAAGCGCGAAACGCGGCGCAACGAAAGAACGCGCCAGCGTCAGCCCCAATGGGAAAGCGCGGCGGGGGCCGACCGGACGAAGAGGACCGAGCTTGTGACCGAACCGGCGTTCCAGCTCTTCCTCGAACACCAGGTCGTCGGAAGCCACCAGCCTGTCGGCATCGGCCGTGCGTTCGGTCCAGACGAGCGAAGAGCGGTTTCCCTTCAGCGGCAGGATGGCGAAGGGGCCCGATGGCAGGAAATGCTCCTCGGCGCAGCCCTCATGCGGCCGCTCATGCTCAACGGTCGTCACGATACCGGACTGATCGTAAGCCCAGTGCACGGTCTTGATTCCGGCCATGTCCCTGAGCGCGGAGCGAACGCCGTCACAGGCAATCAGCAATCGCGCTTCGAGCGTCGATCCGTCGGAGAGGCGAATGGCCGTCGATTGCGGACCCGCGGTAAAATCGGAAACACTGACACTGTGACGGATTTTTATGTCAAGACGCTCGCACAGGCCTCGCAATGCGCCCACAAGAGCAACGTTCGGAACCATATGGGCAAACGGCCTGCCTTCTTCCACGGCGCCGTCGAAAGTCAGGAACACGGGACGCACCGGATCGGCGGTCTTCGAATCGGTGACGATCATCTTGTGTATTGGCTGGGCTTCCGGCTCGATCTCGTTCCATATGCCGAAAACATCGAGCATCCGGGTGGCCGCTGCGATGATGGCGGATGCACGAACGTCCTTTGCCCAGACATCCTCGGGAGCGGCCTCAACCACCTGCACATCGAGATGCCGGGCCGCCTGCTTGATTGCGACAGCAACGGAAAGACCGACATATCCGCCGCCTGCCACCACTACGTCCAGCATCGCGCTTCTCCTCAAATCTTGTGCACGCATCATCCGGGCACTATAGACCATGTGACGTATTCCTACAGCCGGAGCAGGCCGAAAAAATGTCGCATCCCTCGCAAACGTCAGATCCGATGGCCAATCTCATCGCCACACTCGATCTTGAGAAGCTGGAAGAGAACCTGTTCCGGGGCGAAAGCCCGCAGATCGGCTGGCAGCGGGTTTTCGGCGGCCAGGTCATCGCGCAGGCACTGATTGCCGCGCAAAGGACCGTGGATGACGACCGTTTCGTGCATTCGCTGCATGCCTATTTCATGCGTCCCGGCGATCCGCTGGTGCCTATCGTCTACCAAGTGGAACGCATCCGCGACGGCGCGAGCTTCTGCACACGCCGCGTGGTCGCCATTCAGCATGGTAAAGCCATTTTTTCCATGTCAGCCTCGTTTCAGATTTTCGAGGATGGTTTCGACCATCAGATCAAAATGCCTGACGTGACGCCGCCCGAAAAACTGATGAGCGAAGAGCAGATGCAGGCGGCCTTTCTTGCCAAGGCACCCGCTTCTATCCGCAAATACTGGAGCAACAAGCGGCCGATAGAGATACGGCCGGTTTCCCTGACCCACTATATTTCCAAGGAAAAACTCGAGCCGCAACAGGATATCTGGGTTCGCGCCGTCGGTGATGTGCCCGACGATCCGCGTCTGCAGTCGGCCATTCTCGCCTATCTCTCAGATATGACCCTACTCGACACCTCGCTCTACGCCCATGGAACAACGATCTTCGACCCCTCCATTCAGGTGGCTAGCCTCGATCACGCCATGTGGTTCCATCGCCCCTGCCGTCTGGACGACTGGCTGCTCTACACACAGGATAGCCCCAGCGCTTCCGGCGCACGCGGTTTGACCCGTGGCAATATTTTCACCAGACAGGGTGAACTGGTCGCCTCGGTGGCGCAGGAGGGTTTGATCCGCAAAAGGGCAAATGATTAAATAATGTGCTTTTTTCTAAAATCGCACATTTAATAGACGCAAATTTTGGCGACAAATGCTCCTTTTTCAGACGTCTTTCATATAAGTTTTATATTTCAATAGGTTAGATACACACTCAAAACTGGCACGCCCTTTGAATGTATGTCCGCAGTCGCTGTTACTGATCTGCCAGCGGCAGGAGAGTCGGCTCCGTGCCGAGGACAAAACAAAGGATGGGAAACCAGATGAAAATTGTGATGGCCATTATCAAGCCGTTCAAGCTGGATGAAGTGCGCGAAGCGCTCACCGGCGTCGGCATCCAGGGCCTGACCGTGACCGAGGTAAAGGGTTACGGACGCCAGAAGGGGCATACCGAGATTTATCGCGGCACGGAATATGCGGTGAGCTTCCTTCCCAAGCTGAAGATCGAGATCGCAGTTCCATCCGACGTCGTCGACAAGGCCGTTGAGGCGATCGCATCTGCGGCAAAGACCGGGCAGATCGGTGACGGCAAGATCTTCGTTTACTCTATCGAACAGGCCGTGCGCATCCGTACCGGCGAAACCAACACAGAAGCGCTTTGAAGCACGGCTGACAGGGGAGTTTTCTAGCTATGCAACTCAACAAGTTTTCAACGCTCGGCAAGCTGGGCGCCGCAGCGGCGGCCCTGATGGCTCCGGCCATCGCCTTCGCCCAGGACGCCGCGCCGGCAGCAGCCGCAGCGCCCGTTCCGGAAAAAGCCGACACCGCATTCATGTATGTCGCGACGATCCTCGTGCTTTTCATGATCATTCCGGGTCTGGCCCTGTTTTACGGCGGTCTCGTCCGCACCAAGAACATGCTCTCCGTTCTCATGCAGTGCACGGTTGTCGGCGCAGTCATGATGCTCGTCTGGGTCATCTACGGTTACTCCTTCGCCTTTGGCGGCGGCACCGGCCCCTATTTCGGCGGCTTCGGCAAGCTGTTCCTGTCGGGCGTTTCGCTTGACAGCACGTCTGCGACCTTTTCCGAAGGCGTGGTGATCTACGAATACACCTTCATCGCCTTCCAGATGACCTTTGCGGCCATCACGCCAGCGCTGATCGTCGGCGCCTTTGCAGAGCGCGTGAAGTTCTCCGCCGTCATTCTGTTCACCATCCTGTGGGCCACCTTCGTTTATTTCCCGATCGCTCACATGGTCTGGGACGCAAACGGCCTGATCTTCGGCATGGGTGCTCTCGACTTCGCCGGCGGCACCGTCGTTCACATCAATGCCGGTATCGCAGGCCTGATCGGCGCGATCATGGTCGGCAAGCGCACCGGCTTCGGCAAGGACATGATGGCCCCTCACTCCATGACGCTCACTCTCGTCGGTGCAGCCATGCTGTGGTTCGGCTGGTTCGGCTTCAACGCCGGTTCCAACCTCGAAGCATCGGGCGGTGCGGTTCTCGCAACCATGAACACCTTCCTCGCAACTGCGGCCGCCATCGTTTCCTGGTCGCTGGTTGAAAGCTTCACCCGCGGCAAGGCCTCCATGCTTGGCGCCGCCTCGGGCATGATCGCCGGCCTCGTCGCCGTCACCCCCGCCGCCGGCTCCGTCGGCCCGATGGGCGCCATCGTTCTCGGCCTCATCGTCTCACCGATCTGCTACTTCTTCGTCTCCGTGGTGAAGAACAAGTTCGGTTATGACGACACCGCCGACGTCTTCGGCGTCCACGGCATTGGCGGCATCATCGGCGCTCTCGGCACCGGCATCTTCACCTCACCGCTGCTTGGCGGCACGGGCAAGGAAGATTTCTCCATCGCCTCGCAGGTCTGGACGCAGTTCGTCGCCGTCGCCATCACCATCGTCTGGTGCGCCATCGTCTCCGCGATCCTCTACAAAATCGTCGACGTGATCGTCGGTCTGCGGGTTCCGGTCGAAGCCGAACGCGAAGGTCTCGACCTCGCAACCCACGGCGAAGCCGCCTATCATTCCTGATATCCGGGAAAAGGGGTTCTCCATCCCCTCTCCCAAAAGAAGGCCCGCTCCGGCGGGCCTTTTTCTTTGCCATAAATCCGAAGCGCTTCAAAAAACCGCATGGTTAACACGACATTAACCAGCAAGCGGTTAGTTTTCCCTGTCAATCCGGGATCAGGTCTCTTGCCGGATCTTGCCGAAACCACAAAACAACGGGTTCAGGGACATGGGCAGAATGCATTCTCCGACATTCGATGGTCGTCACACGCGCTTCGTGTTGACGGCGTTTTTCGTACGTCAGATCATGGCTCTCACCGGTTTCGCTCTGCTGGCCACGATTGCACTGGGCATCGCAGCGCTCGCGACATGGAATGTCGCGGATCCGAGCCTTTCCTATGCGACAGGAAACCAGCCCACCAATCTTCTGGGCTATGGCGGTGCGATTTTCGCCGATATCGTGATGCAGTTCCTCGGGCTTTCTGCAATCATCTCCCTCCTGCCCGTCATCGCCTGGGCGATCGCGCTGATCGCCGGCCACAAATTCCACCGCATACCCGCTCGCCTCGTAGCCTGGGTCGCAGGCGCCATCGTCTGCGCCGCCTCGCTCGGCTGTTTTCCGGCCCCCGTGACATGGCCGCTGCCGAACGGCATCGGCGGCGTCATCGGAGACATGATCCTGCGTTTTCCCGCCCTTTTCATCGGTGCTTACCCCACCGGCACGATCGCCACGGTACTGGGTGTCATATTTGCGGCGCCTGCCGCATGGCTGATGCTTTTTGCCGCCGGTGTCGTTGGCGGTCTGGATGACGAGCTGGAACGCGAAGAAGCGGCTCCCGTCGCCACCAGCAAGGCCCGCGCAGCCCGTGAGGCCGAGGAGGAGGATGAAGACGACGGCGAGGGGTTCTTTGCCAATATGCTCGCCTTCGGCGCGCTGGCACATTACTGGTATATCACCCAGGCGCGCTTCCGCCGCCTGTTCGGTTTGAAGTCTAAATCCCTGCACGATGAATTCGAACATCCTTATGACTTCAACGAATATGAATTCGGCACGCTGAACGAACCCTCACGCCTCAAGACCGCGATCAACCGCCTCGACCAGCGCGCGGAACCGTCTTTCGAAGAACGCGCCGCATCGCGTCGCCAGATGTCACCTCCCTCCATCGCGCTCGATCATGACGAGGACATGGATGACGAATCACGCTTCGACGCGGATGGACGCCGGCTGCCGGACGGCATTCTCTCCGACGACGAAACCGACCAGAAATTCACCGCCAGACAGGCGCCTGGTCGCGGGCAGACCAGAATAACCGCCCCTTCCGCACGCCCGAAACCCAGCGAACGCGTGGCGCGCGAAGCCCAAGCCTCCTTCATCGCCGCCGACGGCTTCCAGCTCCCCACCGTCCATCTTCTGGCAGAGCCTAAGAACGTCGTTCGCGACAATATGTTGAGCGAGGAAGTGCTGGAACAGAACGCCCGCCTTCTGGAAGGCGTTCTCGAGGATTTCGGCGTCAAGGGAGAAATCATTCATGTCCGCCCCGGTCCGGTCGTCACGCTCTACGAACTGGAACCGGCACCCGGCATCAAGTCCTCGCGCGTCATCGGCCTTGCCGATGACATCGCCCGCTCCATGAGCGCGATTGCCGCCCGTGTCGCCGTCGTTCCCGGCCGCAACGCCATCGGCATCGAACTGCCGAACCAGACACGCGAAACCGTCTTCCTGCGGGAACTGATCGGCAGCCGCGATTTCGAAAACAGCAAGGCCAAACTCGCCATGGCGCTCGGCAAGACCATCGGCGGTGAACCCGTCATCGCCGATCTTGCCAAGATGCCGCATCTGCTCGTCGCCGGCACCACCGGCTCGGGCAAGTCGGTCGCCATCAACACCATGATCCTGTCGCTGCTTTACCGCATGTCGCCGGAACAGTGCCGCCTGATCATGATCGACCCGAAAATGCTCGAACTGTCGATCTATGACGGCATTCCGCATCTGCTCTCTCCCGTCGTTACCGATCCGAAAAAGGCCGTCGTGGCGCTGAAATGGACAGTGCGCGAGATGGAAGAGCGCTACAAGAAGATGTCGAAGATCGGCGTGCGCAATATCGACGGCTTCAACAGCCGCGTGCAGCAGGCGCTCGACAAGGGCGAAATCCTCACTCGCACGGTGCAGACCGGCTTCGACCGCCAGACCGGCGAGGCGATATACGAGACGGAAGAATTCGATCTGAAGCCCCTGCCTTACATCGTCGTCATCATCGACGAAATGGCCGACCTTATGATGGTCGCCGGCAAGGACATCGAAGGCGCGGTGCAGCGCCTGGCGCAAATGGCGCGCGCCGCCGGCATTCATGTCATTATGGCAACCCAGCGCCCCTCCGTCGACGTCATCACCGGCACGATCAAGGCCAACTTCCCGACCCGAATCTCCTTCCAGGTCACGTCGAAGATCGACAGCCGCACAATCCTTGGAGAGCAGGGCGCCGAACAGCTGCTCGGCATGGGCGACATGCTCTATATGGCAGGCGGCGGGCGCATCCAGCGCGTACACGGTCCCTTCGTTTCCGACAACGAGGTGGAAGAGATCGTCGCCTATCTGAAGACGCAAGGCGCACCGGAATATCTGGAAGCGATTACCGAGGAGGATGACGAGGAAGGCAATGGCGGCGGCCCGGCCGGTGCCGGCAATTTCTCCGATTCCGAAGACCCATACGATCAGGCCGTGGCCGTCGTGCTTCGAGATGGCAAAGCCTCCACCTCCTACGTGCAGCGGCGCCTCGGCATCGGTTACAACCGCGCCGCCTCGCTGATTGAGCGCATGGAGCAGGAAGGCATCATCGGCCCCGCCAACCACGCCGGAAAACGCGAGATCCTCGTGCCGACGGAAGCAGACATCATCGAGCGGTAACGTCCGCAACCAAGCGGGGCGAAGAAGCGTTATTACACGCTTTCAACGTCATGAAGCCGCCGCCTTTTATGGGGACAATCGCTGCGATGAAGGAGAATAGAATGAACGACCTCACCACCGGCGAAACGGCCAACGCAAACACACCGCAAAACGGCGTGACGCGTCGTGGCGTGCTGACGGCATTTTCCATGGCCGCAATCATGGCCAGCCTTTCTCCGCTTGACGCTTTCGCCCAGGCGGCCGGCAATACCGCGACAGCGCAGAAAATCGCCAATCACTTCTCGTCGGTCAAAACCATGATGGGGGAATTCGTCCAGTTCGGCCCGCGCGGGGAACAGACCGGCGGAAAATTCTACATCGAACGCCCCGGCAAACTCCGCTTCAATTATGAAGACCCCTCGCCCATGCGTGTCATCTCCGACGGCAAGAATGTCGTCATCGGCAATATGAAGCTGAAGACGTGGGACCTTTATCCGCTTTCCAAAACGCCCCTCAGCCTGCTTCTTTCCGACAAGATCGATCTCAGCAACCAGAAGGTCCGGAACGTGAAGGAAGAATCCGACCTGACCACCATCGTACTGGGCGACAGGAGCGTCTTCGGCGATTCCACTATTACCCTGATGTTCGATCCGAAGACCTTCGATCTGAGGCAATGGACCACGACCGATGCCCAGAACAAGGACACGACCGTCATGATCTTCAACGTCCAGACCGGCGTGAACCTTGATGAGCGTGTCTTCAGCATCAATTACGAGGAAGTCCGCAGAGGCGGCTGACACATAAAAGCCGGTGGAAATTTTTCGAGAGGCGGCCCTGCGGTCGCCTTTTTCATTTTACCGCTAAAATACATTCCCGTTTTCGTCGCGATGTTATAAGCCTGCGCCCCGGAAACTTGTCCCGAACCGTACGGTTTGCGGCAATAAAAGCGGAGCGGATGCATGTCGTTTTCGATAACCACCTGGAACATCAACTCGGTCAGGCTCAGAATGCCGATCGTTGAGCAGTTTCTGGTACGCTACAAACCGGACATTCTCTGCCTGCAGGAAACGAAATGCCCGAATGGCGAGTTTCCGATGAAGCCGCTGAAGGCGCTCGGTTATGAGCATGTCATCATCCATGGCCAGAAGGGCTATCACGGTGTCGCCATCGCCTCGAGGATCCCGCTGACCGAAGATCACCGACAGGACTATTGCGGTATCGGCGACGCACGCCACATTTCCGCAATTTTTGAGGTCGGATCGCGTCGCGTGCGGCTGCATAATTTCTACGTTCCGGCTGGCGGCGACGAGCCGGATCGGTCGATCAACCCGAAATTCGGCCACAAGCTCGATTTCATCGAGGAAATGAAGGCACTGCGCGCCGATGGCGTGCCCGGCACCTCCTCCATTCTCGTCGGCGACCTCAACATCGCGCCGCTCGAAAATGACGTCTGGTCGCACAAGCAGCTTTTGAAGATCGTCAGCCATACACCCGTCGAAACCGAAGGCATGCTGGATATCATGAGGAAGGGCAACTGGCTCGATCTGATGCGCCTGAATGTGCCGGAGACGGAAAAGATCTATACGTGGTGGAGCTACCGCGCCAAGGATTGGGAAGCTGCCGACCGCGGTCGCCGTCTCGACCATATCTGGTCCTCACAGGATCTCGGTTCCTCGCTTGAAAAAATCGAGATATTGCGCGAAGCCCGTGGCTGGAACCGACCATCGGACCACGTCCCCGTCACGGCCCATTTCCGCTTCTGAACGATAGAGTTTGCGTCACACGAAGCGGTTCTGCAAACGGGCCGCACCCGCCGCCAGCGCCGCGATATTGTCGCGAATGCGCGCCGACACGATATCGGCAACCTCCGGAAACTCCTCCACCAGCCGGTGAAAGAGGATGCGCGTTATCCGGATGACTTCCGAATCTTGCACTGCCACGGCAGTGAACTTCCGTTCGCAGAGCGTGAAAAGCGCCAACTCCGAAAGCAGCGCACCCTTGCCAGGCGTCGCCTGCAACAGGGGTTTGCCATCTCTTCCAGCCGTGAAAAGTTCGAAATGACCCGATGTCACGGCAAAGGCGCATTCTGCCGGCGAATGTTCCCGGAACAATGTCTGCCCTGCCGACACCCGGCGGCGTTCCGCACCGAAGGCGATGAGCCGCAACTGATCGTCACTGAACCCAGCAAATAACGGCACTTGCCCCAGCAGAATAATATCGTCCGTCAAGGCCATGTCGATCACTACTCCGGAAAGCCGCCTGCATCACTATAGCGGTTTTCCAATATCGGTCCTCAAAATACAAGACGTTGAAACGCCGCGCATCTTTTCAGGAGGCGCGGCGCGAGTTTTGCAGCGGTGACAGAGCCTCGTCTCAGGGAACGATCTTGTAACCACCGTTCTCGGTCACCAGGATTTCGGCGTTGGAGGGATCCCGTTCGATCTTCTGGCGCAGACGATAGACATGCGTTTCGAGTGTATGCGTCGTCACACCGGAATTGTAACCCCAGACTTCTTCCAGCAGCACATCGCGCGTTACCACCGTGCTGCCGGCGCGGTAGAGATAACGGATGATGGCCGCTTCCTTTTCCGTCAGGCGGATTTTCTTGCCGTCTTCAGTCGTCAGCAGCTTCTGGCTAGGCTTGAACTGATAGGGACCGACGGTGAAAACCGCGTCCTCGCTCTGTTCATACTGGCGCAGTTGGGCCCGGATGCGCGCAAGCAGCACGGCGAAGCGGAAGGGTTTCGTCACATAGTCATTCGCCCCGGCTTCCAATCCAAGAATAGTATCGGAATCTGTATCATGCCCGGTGAGCATGATGATCGGTGCCTTGAAGCCGCCCTTGCGCAACAGCTTTACCGCCTCGCGGCCGTCCATGTCCGGAAGGCCGACATCCATGATCAAAAGATCGACCTGGGCGGTCTTGGCGGTCTGAATGGCCTGTGCGGCATTGGCGCCGTTGAGCAGCGAGAATTCCTCATAGGGAGACAATTGCTCGGTCAGCGTCTCCCGAAGATCGTCGTCATCGTCCACCAGAAGGATAGTGCGAGCCGTCATTCGGATTCTCAGCCTTTCTTACTTTAGCGCATCGGCCCAAAAATCAGGCTCGATTTTCGAGAAGCACGATACGTAGTTTAAAAGAGTTAGAGCGTCGCTTACGCATCCCAAAAGAGGCCCGGCACTCTAATTATCAGCCAATTCAGCGGTTTGCCGATGAAAGGTCAACCCATTGCCATGATATAACGAAGTGCTATGACTTCACGTTAAATAACCTGCAAAGCAAAATCTCGTGAAAAACATGAGCACACAGCCCGTAAGACAACGTAAACGCGCATCGACGCTCATGGTTCGGCCAGCTCCCTCGAAAATCAGTCGCGCCATAGTCCAACTCGGGCACCTCAACTTTCCCGCAGCGATCGGCCGCAACGGCCGCACCGCATTGAAACGTGAAGGAGATGGAAAGTCTCCCATCGCCACCATCGGCCTGATGCACGGGTTTTACCGCGGCGACCGCCTTCCCGGCATCGCCACGGCATTGCCGATGCAGCGAACACGCAAGTCCATGCTGTGGTGCGACGAGCCCCGCAGCCCGAATTACAACCGGCTGGTTAAGGCGCCCTTCGCCCCGAGCCATGAAGAGATGATGCGAAACGACAGCCTCTACGACGTCTGCCTGGTACTCGACTGGAACATCACCTCGAGAAGCCGCAACCGCGGCTCGGCAATCTTCATGCATCTTATCAGACCGGGATATGAGCCGACCGCGGGCTGTGTCGCCCTCCATCCCCGTGATATGCGGCGCATCCTGCCGCATCTGCGCAAAGGCACGAAAATCCGTATCCTGTGAATTTCAGACCACAACCGGGCAACAAAAAACCCGCCATCAAGGCGGGTTTTTTTAGAGGGAAAAAGCCGGTTATTAAGCGGCTTCGTCCTGAGAATCGTCCTCTTCTACGGTCTTGCCGCGCTTGGGGCCCTTGGCAAGGTTGACTTCCACCAGGCGAACAGCCTCGGTTTCAGACATCTTGTTGACGGCGGCGATTTCGCGCGCCATGCGGTCGAGAGCAGCTTCATAAAGCTGACGCTCGGAATAGGACTGCTCCGGCTGGTTTTCCGCACGGTAGAGATCGCGCACGACTTCCGCAATCGCGATGAGATCGCCGGAATTGATCTTTGCATCATATTCCTGCGCGCGGCGCGACCACATGGTACGCTTCACACGCGCCTTGCCCTGCACCACTTTCAGCGCCCGCTCGACAAAATCGCCTTCGGAAAGCTTGCGCATGCCGATGCTGACGGCTTTGGCGACAGGAACTTTAAGACGCATCTTGTCTTTTTCGAAATCAATGACAAAAAGCTCAAGCTTCATGCCGGCGACTTCTTGTTCCTCGATGGCAGAAATGGTACCGACACCATGAGCGGGATACACAATCGCTTCACCGGTCTTGAAACCGTGATGTGCTGGAGATTTCTTCTGCTGGGTCGTCATTCGTTCTAAAAACTCCCTGTTACATACCCGGGGATGCCGGGGTTGGGTCGGTCAGGCCCTGATGAGACGGGGGAACCGTCAGGTGACTCCGCACTGGTCCAGCCGTGCACGCAAAAACACACCTTCCCGTCTTGCGGGGTTCGATAACGTAAACGCTCGATATGTCACGGAAACCGCGTGCAAAAGAGGTGTTGCTTTCGTGGTGTTTTTGGGCACACAAATGCCACGCTGTGGATCAGTGTCGTTGGTGTACCACAAAAATAGGTGCAAATCAATAATTTGCTTCAACCGTGGCCGCAACATCACATGGCGGCCCGAGAACCGCCTAAAAATTAGCCGCAAAATACTGTCGTCTGCTTCTAAACCGAGCCTTACGACAAAAGAAGCAAAAAAATTTCACTTACCGGGTGAAGAAACACGATAGCCTCTTAAACTCTTCGTAATTCCACGCCAATATCCGATTCGACTGAAAAGGCAAAATCCGCAAATTGGCGATGCTTTTTTATATTAAAGTGTGATTTTTGGAGGAATCCACGTCAAATGGGCTACAGAAACAATCCAAAACGCGAAAAACAGATCGAAAAAGCGCGCCAGCAGGCAATTGCCGAAAATGTCCAATTTCTTGATCCGGGTATTCTTTATGGAAGGGCAAGTACCGACGATATAGAATATTATTCCGCAGAGATGCTGGCTGCGAGCGCCGCTCACAGTTTCGAGGCGCTTTCACACTGGACCGGAGACGCTCCTCATATCAGCATTTCCCAGGTGGAGGGCGTTTCACCGCGGGATATTCCGGTAACGGTCCTGACCATTATCGGCCGCAATATGCCTTTCCTGTACGATTCTGTCATGGGCGAGGTCACCAGCACCTATCGCGGTCTTTACCTCGCGGTGCACCCGATCCTGGTGCGCGACGAAAGCGCGCAGGCCGGCTATCGTCTTGCGGAACCCGAGGATGATCCCGCTGAAAACGTCAGCCTCATCCAGCTGCATATCGCCCCACTCACACCGCAGGCCGTAGCGGCGCTGGAAGAAAGGCTGCGTTTCGTGCTGACGCAAGTCCAGTTTGCCTATCGCGACTGGCGGCCGATGCTGGCGAAACTCGATGAGGCGCTGGATGAATTGTCCAAGCGCGGTTCGTCACGGCGCAAGACCGAGCGTGCGGAAGCCGTCGAGTTCCTCAACTGGCTTCGCAACGACAATTTCACCTTTCTCGGCATGCGTGACTACACTTATTCCGGCAAGGGAAAGAACGCGAAGATCGAGCGCGGTGACGGCATCGGTCTCGGCAGCCTCAGCGATCCGGATGTACGCGTGCTGCGCCTCGGCAAGAACGCCGTGACGACGACGCCAGAAATCCTCGCCTTCCTCGACGGCCCGGATTTCCTCATCGTCACCAAGGCCAACGTGAAGTCCATCGTGCATCGTCGCGCCTATATGGACTATATCGGCATCAAGCGCTTCGACGAGGACGGCAATGTCATCGGCGAACTGCGCATCGTCGGCCTCTTCACCGCCACCGCCTATACGCGCTCGGTCAAGCAGATACCGCTGCTGCGCGCCAAGGTCGCGGAAGTCGAGCGGCATTTCGGCTTCGACCCGAACAGCCACTCCGGCCGCATCCTGCAGAATACGCTCGAGGCCTATCCGCGTGACGATCTCTTCCAGATCGAGACCGATCTTCTGATCCGCTTCGTCGAGCAGATCATGGAACTGAGCGACCGGCCGCGCGTGCGCGTGCTTGCGCGTATCGACCGTTTCGACCGTTTCGTTTCCGCCATCATCTTCGTTCCGCGCGAGGAGTATAATTCCTATGTACGCGAGAAGATCGGGGACTATCTGAGCAGGGTCTATGACGGGCATATTTCCGCCTATTACCCCGCCTTCCCTGAAGGCGCCGTCGCCCGCGTCCACTTCATCGTAGGCCGCACGGAAGGCAAGACGCCGCGCATCGCCCAGGACAAGCTCGAAGACGCCGTCAGCGACATTGCGGCGCGCTGGATAGACCATTTCGTCGCCCTCTCCGAGCCGGGCGCACCGGTGCTGGAGGTCGATCAGGCCTATCAGGAAGCCTACACGCCGGAAGAAGCGATCGGTGACATGCCGGATATTCTGGGCGCCGCAAAGGGCGAACCGGTCCGCATCGAATTTTACCAGCAAGAAGGTCAATCGGCGGAAACGCTGTCGCTGAAGATTTTCCACCGCGACGGCCATCTGCCGCTTTCGCGCCGCGTGCCTTTGCTCGAAAATCTCGGTTTCAACGTCATCAGTGAGCGCACCTTCGATATCGGCGTTGTTTCGGACGGCAAAAAGCGTGACATCGTGCTGCACGACATGGAACTGTCCGTCGCCAAGGGGACGACGCTCGATCTGGTGCATTATGGAGAGAAACTCGAAGAAGCGTTCCTAGCCGCCTTCTCCGGCAAGGTCGACAATGACAACTTCAACCGCCTGATCCTCGCCTGCGGCCTGACCGTGCGCGAAGTCTCCGTGCTGCGCGCCTATGCGCGCTATCTCCGCCAGACCGGCATCGTCTATTCACAGGAGCATATTTCCGAAACGCTCTATAAGTATCCGGCGATTTCCCGCAATATTTTCGCGCTGTTCAAGGCCGGCTTCGATCCGTCCGTCGACGAAAAGAAGCGGCTGAAGAAACTCGCCGAAATACACAAGGCAATCGAAGCGGCGTTGAGCGGCGTTCCCAATCTCGATGAGGACCGCACGCTCAGGCGTTACGTCAACGCCATCGATGCGACGCTGCGCACCAATTACTTCCAGAAAAATGCCGATGGCACGCCGCGTGACCTGTTGGCATTCAAGTTCGATCCCAAGCATCTGGACGGCCTGCCCGACCCACGGCCTTTCCGCGAAATCTTCGTCTACGGAACAGAAGTCGAAGGCGTGCATCTGCGTTTCGGCAAGGTCGCGCGCGGCGGTCTGCGCTGGTCGGATCGCGGTCAGGATTACCGCACGGAAGTGCTCGGCCTCGTCAAGGCGCAACAGGTCAAGAATGCGGTGATCGTTCCGGTCGGCGCCAAGGGCGGCTTCTTCCCGAAGAACCTGCCGGCCGGCGGCTCCCGCGACGAAGTCTTCAATGCCGGCCGCGAGGCCTACAAGACCTATATCCGCACCCTGCTGTCCATCACCGACAATATCGTCGACGACGCCATCGTGCCGCCAGCCGACACGTTGCGGCTCGACGGTGACGACCCCTATTTCGTCGTTGCCGCCGACAAGGGAACGGCGACCTTCTCCGATACGGCGAACGGTCTTGCCCATGAAGCCGGTTTCTGGCTGGACGATGCCTTCGCATCGGGTGGTTCCGCCGGTTATGACCACAAGAAGATGGGCATCACCGCCCGCGGCGCATGGGAAACGGTAAAACGCCATTTCCGTGAAATGGATACCGATATCCAGACCACACCATTCACCGTGGCCGGTGTGGGCGACATGTCCGGCGACGTTTTCGGCAACGGCATGCTTCTGTCGGAAAAGATCAGGCTGATCGCGGCCTTCGATCACCGCGATATCTTCATCGATCCCGACCCGGATACCGACAGATCCTTTACTGAGCGCAAGCGGCTTTTCGAACTGCCGCGTTCCAGCTGGCAGGATTATGACCGTTCGGCCCTCTCGGCCGGCGCGATGATCATCTCGCGAGCCGAAAAATCGGTGACACTGACGCCGGAAGCCGTGGCCGCCATCGGCCTCGACAAATCAGTCGCCACACCCTTCGAGATCATGACCGCCATTCTGAAAGCGCCAACCGATCTTCTGTGGTTTGGCGGCATCGGCACCTACATCAAGGCGGCGGTGGAAACCAATGCCGAGGTGGGTGACAGGGCGAACGACCCCATCCGCGTCAACGCAACTGAGCTGCGCGCCAAGGTCATAGGAGAAGGCGCCAATCTCGGCATCACCCAGAAGGGGCGCATCGCCTATGCGCTTTCGGGCGGGCGATGCAATTCCGACGCGATCGACAATTCGGCCGGCGTGAACTCCTCAGACGTCGAGGTCAACATCAAGATCGCGCTTGCCTCCGCCGTTAACAGCGGTCGCCTGACGATGCCGAAACGCAACCAGCTTCTCGCTTCCATGACGCCGGAGGTGGCGCAGCTGGTGCTGCGCAACAACTACCTGCAATCGCTCGCGATTTCGCTGACGGAGCGGCTGGGGCTCGCCAACCGCGAAGAACTCGGCCGCCTGATGAGCGCGCTGGAGGCGACCGGACAACTGAACCGCAAGGTCGAGACCCTGCCGGACAATGCCGAATTCAGCGAAAGATACGCCACCGGCAAACCGCTGACCCGGCCGGAAATTGGCGTGCTCCTCTCCTATGCCAAGCTCACTTTGTTCGATGCATTGGTGGCAAGCCCGCTTCCGGACGAACCCTATCTCCAGCATCTGCTGGTCGATTATTTCCCGGCCAAGATGCAGAAGAATTATGCGGACGACATCAAGGCGCATCGTCTGCACCGCGAAATCGTTGCGACCGCGCTCGCCAATGCCGTCGTCAATCGCGGCGGCCCGGGCTTTGTGCAGAAACTTGCCGATGCGAGCGGCCTTCTGGCGGCCGACGTCGTCAAGGCGGCAGTGATCGTCGAGGATGGTTTCGGTCTCAAACGCCTGTGGAGCGAAGTGGACGCGCTGGACGGCAAGGTCGGAGGGGAAGTCCAGAACGGGCTTTATGCCATGATCACGCGCATTTTCTCCGACGCAAGCAGGCTTTACCTGCAAACCGGGAGCGCAGGTGCGGCCGCGGGTGACATGGCGACCGAAATCGAGCGACTGAAAACCGCAATCAAGACGTTGTCGCCGGCAGCGGCGAAGTATCGCCGCGAACTTGGCGTGACGGAAATCGATGGCGTTCCTTCCGGTCTTCTGGAGGAACTCGATACGCTTTCCCTGCTCGTCTATGTGCCAGAGATCATGCGCATCGCCGAAAGCGCTGGCACAACGCTCGCCCGCGCTGCCGAAAGCTATGCCACCGTCTCCTCGACCTTCCGTGTCGCGCGCCTCTTGGATGCAAGTCAGCGCATCACCCCGGCGGATCATTATGAGAGCCTGGCTCTCCTGCGCAGCCAGGACCAGATTTCCTCGTCGCGACGCCGGATTGTTATCTCCGCACTAACAGAATATGCCAAGGAGAAGGATCCGGTCCAGGCCTGGTATGCGGCGGACCGCGTGCGGGTCAACCGCATCGTCTCCGAACTCGGCGCACTCAGCGACAGCGGTGATACCAACCTTGCCCGTCTGACGGTCGCGGCCGGGCTGCTTGGCGATATCGTTCAGGCACGCTGATCGGCAGCCTCAAAAACGCCATCCGGGTCCCCCCGGGTGGCCCCAGACAAGGCGGATGCGCCTGCATCACACATTTTATTCCTGATTTTCCGATAGGACGATGAATGACTGTCCCTTCCCCAAATGCGGAAACAGCGGTTGCCAAACGCGGCATCTGGGGCTGGGTGATGTTTGACTGGGCGGCGCAGCCGTTTTTCACGGTCGTCACGACCTTCGTTTTCGGGCCTTATTTCGTCGCGCGGCTCACCGACGATCCGATTTCGGCGCAGGCGACATGGAGCAACATGGCGACGGTGTCGTCGATCATCATCGCCCTCTTCTCCCCCATTCTCGGCTCCATCGCCGACCAGTCCGGCGCACGCAAGCCCTGGATCGCCTTTTTTGCCGTCATCAAGATTGTCAGTCTCTTTTTCCTCTGGTTTGCCGCGCCCGGTTCGCCGCTCATCCTTCCAATCGTCTGCATGATCCTCGCTTCCATCGCAGCGGAATTTTCCATCGTCTTCAACGATTCCATGATGCCGCGCCTGACCAACCCGCAAAATGTCGGGCGCATTTCCAATCTCGCCTGGGGACTTGGTTATCTCGGCGGTATGGTGGTGCTGATTGCCGTGGTGACGCTTCTCGCCGCCAATCCACAGACCGGCGTGACAATCGCCGGTATCAAGCCCCTTTTCGGCCTCGATCCTGCAACCGGCGAGGACGCCAGAATAACCGGCCCGCTCGCCGCACTCTGGTATCTCATTTTCATTCTACCGATGTTTCTTCTCACTCCCGATGCTGAAAAAGGTCTGCCCTTTGCCGCCGCAATCCGCTCGGGATTGGGGGAACTGAAGATCACGCTGCGCGAACTGCGATACCGCCCGATGCTGTTGCGGTTTTTGATTGCGCGCATGCTCTATCAGGATGGCGTAAATGGCGTTCTTATTCTGGGCGGGGCCTTCGCCGCCGGCATGTTCGGCTGGGCGACGATGGAAATCGGCCTCTTCGGCATCCTGCTCAATGTCGTCGCCATCGCCGGCTGCTTTGCCGCCGGACGTGTCGACCAGAAACTCGGGTCGCGCATCACCATCCTCATCAGCCTCGTGCTCCTGTTGCTGGCCACGCTCGGAATCGTCTCGACGGAAAAGGGCTCGACGCTGTTTGGCTGGATACAATTATCCTCGGCGGACAATGGCGGCATCTTCGCGACAGGCGCGGAAAAGGCCTATCTGCTCTATGGCGTTTTGATCGGCCTCGCCTTCGGCCCCGTCCAGGCATCGTCCCGCTCTTATCTCGCCCGAAATATCACCGTGGCAGAAGCGGGCCGTTATTTCGGCATCTACGCGCTTTCCGGACGCGCCACCAGTTTCATGGCGACACTGTCATTTTCCATAGCAACCTACATAAGCGGCTCCGCCCATATCGGCATGGCCACGCTCATCGTATTTCTGGGGGCAGGTTTCCTGCTCCTGTTGCGCGTACCGGAAAGAACGGCAGGCTAAGAGCCAGAAGCAAAAGCCGATGCGGTTTGCTGAAACCGGTCATCGGCCCGACAGGATCAAAGCTGATCGAGCTTTTGCTGCAATGCGCGCAACTGCGCCTTCAACTCATCGATTTCGGATGCATTCGGCTTGCGGGTTTCCTTGGGCGCCTGCGGCATTGCGAAAGGTGTGAAACCCTGCATCGCCTGCCGGAACAGTTCCGTATTGCGGCGGATCTGCTCTTCCATCATTTGCAGCGGCGCCTGAAAATTGCGGGCAAGCGAACCATCGCCGAAAGCCTTGGCCATATGCTCCTGCATCTGGCTCTGCTGATCGGAGAAGGTCTTCATAGAATGTTCGAGAAATGTCGGCACGACCATCTGCATCTGGTCGCCGTAATAGGAGATCAATTGCCGCAGAAACGCCGTCGGCAGCAAGGTATTGCCGGTTTTGGCTTCCTGTTCGACGATGATCTGCGTCAGCACCGCATGCGTGATGTCTTCGGACGACTTGGCATCCTGAACCTTGAAGTCCTCGCCGCGCTTGACCATCTGCGCCAGATCATCGAGCGTCACATAGGTGCTGGTGCCGGTATTGTAGAGCCGCCGGTTGGCGTATTTTTTAATGATTGTTTCGCCGTCGTGTTTCGCCATGCCCGCCTCCTCGCGATGATGGTATTTTCTTGTTTTTTGGTGTTATTGCTCTTCCCAGCGCAAAGTGTATGCGCAAAACGAGCCCTCTGACAAATGTTTTGTGCATCGCAACAGTTTGTTTTTTGCGCAGCAATTTTCCGCAAGATTTCGGCGTGATTTAGCAACATCTTTTAAAGCAACTTTCGCCATTTGACTTGTATTGAAAGCTTTGCCAGTCTCCGCCCGCAAGTGAGGAGAAAACTGATGACCCTGCCTTCAATCGTGATTGCCAGCGCCGCGCGCACAGCCGTCGGCTCCTTCAATGGCCACTTCGCCAATACGCCAGCCCATGAGCTCGGGGCGTCCGTCATCAGCGCCGTGCTGGAGCGCGCCGGTGTCGCGGCAAACGAAATCGATGAAGTCATTCTCGGTCAGGTCCTGACGGCGGGCGAGGGGCAGAACCCGGCGCGGCAGGCTGCCATGAAGGCCGGCATACCACAGGAAGCGACCGCCTTCGGCCTCAATCAGCTTTGCGGCTCCGGTCTGCGCGCCGTGGCCCTCGGCATGCAGCAGATCGTCACCGGCGACGCGAACATCGTCATTGCCGGCGGCCAGGAATCCATGTCCATGGCGCCCCATTGCGCGCACTTGCGCGGCGGCGTGAAGATGGGCGATTTCAAGATGATCGACACCATGCTGAAAGATGGCCTCACCGACGCCTTTTACGGTTATCACATGGGCATCACCGCCGAAAACATCGCCCGCCAATGGCAGCTTTCCCGTGATGAGCAGGACCAGTTCGCAGTCGCATCGCAAAACAAGGCCGAAGCCGCGCAAAGCGCCGGCCGTTTTGCAGAGGAGATCGTGGCTTTCACGGTGAAGGGCCGTAAAGCCGATATCGTCATCGATACGGATGAGCATATCCGCGCTGGAGCTTCGCTGGAAACCATGGCCAAGCTGCGCCCCGCCTTCGACAAGGAAGGTACGGTCACGGCCGGCAACGCCTCCGGTCTGAACGATGGCGCAGCCGCTACACTTCTGATGTCGGAACAGGAAGCGGCAAAGCGTGGCATCAAGCCGCTGGCGCGTATTGCCTCCTGGGCGACGGCCGGTGTCGATCCGCAGATCATGGGCACCGGCCCCATCCCTGCGTCGCGCAAAGCGCTGGCCAAGGCCGGTTGGTCGATCAACGATATCGGCCTTGTCGAAGCCAACGAGGCCTTTGCCGCCCAATCCTGCGCGGTCGTGCGCGAACTGGGCCTTAACCCTGACATCGTCAACGTCAATGGCGGAGCGATTGCCATCGGCCATCCGATCGGCGCTTCGGGCGCGCGCGTCCTGAACACCCTGATTTTCGAAATGCGCCGCCGCAACGTGTCGAAGGGTCTCGCAACGCTCTGCATCGGCGGCGGCATGGGTGTCGCCATGTGCATCGAGGCACTCTGAAAACCCTTGCACGGCTTGCCAAAAAGCAATTCCGGTTCAGCGCGCAATAGGGTAGAAGCGGCCTCCCATTGGCCGCATTTCTGTGGCCGGTGAGCACGACGACAAGTTCTGCAAGATATGGAAGCATCCTCGCATATGCAGGCGCTTCAGTGACAGGTCATGGAGGCCGATATGAGCCGGGTTGCTTTGATTTCCGGCGGGACGAGCGGCATAGGTGCTGCAATCGCCCGCGCCCTGCAGGCAGCCGGTTACCGCGTGGCGGTCAACTATGCCTTCACAACGGACAGGGCCGAAGCATTCCAGAAAGAAACCGGCATTCCTGCATTTCAGTGGGACGTTCGCGATTACGACGCTTGCGTCGATGGCATAACGAAGGTGGAGGAAACCTTCGGTCCCGTCGAGGTGCTCGTCAACAATGCCGGCATCACCCGCGATGCGATGTTCCATAAAATGTCGCCGCAGCAATGGCGCGAGGTGATCGACACCAACCTCACCGGTGTGTTCAACATGACCCACCCCGTATGGCCGGGCATGCGCGACCGCGGCTTCGGCCGCATCGTCAACATCTCCTCCATCAATGGCCAGAAAGGTCAGGCGGGACAGGCCAATTATTCCGCCTCCAAAGCGGGCGACATCGGCTTCACCAAGGCGCTCGCCCAGGAAGGCGCCAGCCGTAACATCACCGTCAACGCCATCTGCCCCGGCTATATCGGCACGGAGATGGTAAGAGCGATACCGGAAAAGGTTCTGGCTGAGCGGATCGTGCCGCAAATTCCCGTTGGACGGTTGGGTGAACCGGAAGAAATCGCGCGCTGCGTTCTGTTTCTGGTGTCGGACGAAGCGGGCTTCATCACCGGCTCCACCATGACCGCCAATGGCGGGCAATATTTCGCCTGAGATCAGCTGCCCTTCCCTCTAATGGCAGTTCAGTCAGTAAACTTTTCGTGATAATAATGCTGCTCGATCTGCCACGCACAAAAACTTGACCAGGAAATACTGGAAAGTATAAATCGCTAAACTAATGAAAATACGATAGTTTTCGTTTAGTTTAGAATGAGTCTAGAAATGTAGCATCGATTCAAAAATAGGTTTTTCTTGACAGTGGGTTTCCTGTTTTGGTTTAAGAACGAAAACAACGTGTTGCGTCATACAGGCAGTCCATCATGCTGGTTTGCAGCTGCAATTACATTACCGATCACGATATCCGGGACGTCATCAACGAGCTCCTCGATGAGGACTGTTGGCAATTGATCGTTCCTGCAAAAGTGTATCACGCCATGGAAAAACGCGGTCGCTGCTGCGGCTGTTTTCCAACCGTTGTTGACCTGATCATCAAGACCACTGAAGAATATCACGCCCGCCGCCACTCGACTGAGGCCGATGTTTTTGATTTTATGTCCCGCCTGAAGAGATTCCATGAAGACAACAGGAGAGCGGACATTGAAAGGCGACAAAAAAGTCATCGAGCGGCTTAACGAGGCCCTTTTCCTCGAACTCGGTGCGGTGAACCAATATTGGCTGCACTACCGGCTGCTGAACGACTGGGGCTACACCAAGCTCGCAAAGAAGGAGCGTGCCGAATCCATCGAAGAGATGCAGCACGCTGACAAGATCATTGATCGTATCATCTTCCTCGAAGGTCATCCCAACCTTCAGACGCTGGCGCCGCTGCGGATTGGCCAGAATGTGAAGGAAGTGCTTGAAGCCGATCTGGCTGGCGAATACGACGCCCGGACCTCCTACAAGAAATCGCGTGACATCTGTTCCGAGGCCGGAGACTATGTCTCCATGAAGCTGTTTGAGGCCCTGCTGATCGACGAGGAAGGCCATATCGACTTTCTCGAAACCCAGCTCGAACTGCTCGGCAAGATCGGCGAGGAAAAATACGGCCAGCTCAACGCCGATTCCGCCAACGAAGCAGAATAAGCACTGGCGACAAAACAGAAAAGGCGGCCAAGGCCGCCTTTTTTATTTGCCCGAAAGGTGCTGGAACTCCGCCACAACCTGTTCGTATACCGCACGCTTGAACGGTACGATGAGTTCCGGCAGGCTTTCCATCGGCTTCCAGGCCCATGCGTCGAATTCAGCCGTATGTCCGGTCGGCGGCGGATCGATCTGGATCTCGCTTTCGTCGCCTTCGAAACGGAACGCAAACCAGCGCTGCGCTTGCCCGCGATATTTGCCCCTGAGACCGATACCGATCAGTTCGGGTGGCAGGTCATAGTGAATCCAGTCGCTCGCCTCCGCAAGCAGGCTCACCGTTTTCATGCCTGTTTCTTCGTAGAGTTCACGAATCGCGGCCGTCAACGGCCGCTCACCATCATCGATGCCGCCCTGCGGCATTTGCCACAGATGCGGTGAGCCGTCATATTCAGAATTGCCTTCCTTGATGCGCCTGCCGGCCCAGACAAGGCCCTCGGCGTTCAGAACCATAATTCCCGCACAGGGACGGTAAGGCAAATCTTCTGCTTTGATTGTCATGGGAAACCCGCACTGTCTGAGCGCCAGAAATGGCCGCACGCAAGGTTTACTGTCCTGCCTGCCCGGAAACAAGCGCAGAAACACCGACAATCTCGATGCCGCGCCCGCCAGCCTCACGCGACCATTTGGAGATCGCCGCAACGCTTTCATCAAAAGCCGAAGCTACGCCGATCGCCTGGCCGTTACGCCGTGCAATTCGCTCCAGTTCATCCAGCTTGCGTAGAATGGCAGCTTCGGTGACTTCGCCATCAAGCAGAATATCGGCAAAACCCTGTGGGGCGGAAATCGCCTTGGCAATACCGCCACTCAGCGATTGCGCTGAAGAGCCATCATCCAGAAACAGCAGGCCACGCTTGCCAATGTCGCGCATGACAGGCTCCAGCGCCGCCTGCTCGGCAAGGAAACGCCCGCCGAGATAATTCATGACGCCGGTGTAATTGGTGATCTTCGCCATGGAGCGATGCAGCCGGTCGATGTTGACCTTGGCGGGATCACCCGCCAGCAGCGTGTCAGGGCCGGGATTGGTGCCTGGATAACCGAAAGGCTCAAGCGGTATCTGCAGAAGGATTTCATGCCCCTGTCGGCGCGCTTCCTGCATCCAACGCTGCAAGCTGTTGCCGCTGGCGGCAAAGCCGAGCGTCACCTCCGGCGGCAGCTCGCGGATCGCTTTTTGCGACCCCGTCTGGCTGAGACCGAGCCCGCCGACCACAATCGCCACCCGGGTGCCGCGTGCGCCAGACCAAGGCCGTGCATATTGCTCCATCGGCCGCAAACCGTCCGCGCCGATGACCGGTAATTTTCCGAATGCGGTTTCTTCCAGCAGTTCCTCATTGGGTCGCATCGCCATGCGCGGATCCTGGCCATAGGTTTGGCCGCTCATCAGCACCGGCCCTTCCCCCTCACGCGAGCGGGGAGAGTAAACCGATACGACATTGCCATCAGGCATCGTCTCGCGACTGATCTTGGCGCCCGAGCGACCGCCTTGCGGCTGGAGACCGGCGGCATCGCCGGGAGCCATTACATCGGCCGGTGCGATTTCAGGTTTTTTTTCGGCAAGCTGACGCTGTGCCTCCGGGCCGCTCGCCGTCTTCTGCAAATTGCCGGGCGAAAGCGCCGTATAGACGGACAAGCCGCCGACTGAGGAAACCGCAAGCACCGACAAAGCCACAATGACGGAAAAGCGCCGGTTGATACCGACGCTTTTTTTCTGACGGCCCAGAAGCGGTTTTCGCAGGTCCGAAGGCAATGAACGATCCGTCCAAACGGTTGGGCAAGACAATGCGCCGGCTGACCGGCGAACTATCTTACTGCTTGTTGACCACAGCCTTTTCCGGATTTGGCGGGAAAGACGGATCCGTCTTCGTGCCGCGCAACAGGTCCAGAGCATAGTTGAGCTGGATGTCGTCCTTGGCTTCCGGCGGCACGTAAGCGGAGGAACCCGAACCTTCATCGGTTTCGCTCTGTCCCTTGATGTGGCCTGAAAGACCGGATTCACCTTCGGTGGTCACCTTGCCCTGCAGCTCAGGCGGCAATGGCTGCTCCACCTTGATGTCAGGCTCAATGCCCGTACCCTGGATCGATTTACCCGACGGCGTGTAATAAAGCGCCGTGGTCAGGCGCAGCGCACCTGCCTCGCCGAGCGGAATGATCGTCTGAACCGAGCCCTTACCGAAGGAGCGCGTACCGACCACGGTTGCGCGACGCAAATCCTGCAGCGCACCCGCGACGATTTCCGAAGCCGAAGCCGAACCGCCGTTGACGAGCACGATTACCGGCTTGCCATCGGTCAGATCGCCTGCTGTCGCATTGAAGCGACGCGTCTCATCGGGATTACGGCCACGGGTCGAAACGACTTCGCCGCGCTCGAGGAACGCATCGGAAACATTGATCGCCTGATCGAGCAGACCACCCGGGTTGAGGCGCAGGTCGAGAACATAGCCCTTCAGCTTGTCGGCCGGCACTTCAGCCTTGATCTTCTTGATCGCCTTTTCGAGGTCGTCATAGGTCTTCTCGGTAAAGGAGATGACGCGCAGATAACCGACATTGTCGCCCTCTACACGGGACTTGACGGCCCGAACGGCAATGACATCGCGCATGACGGTGAATTCGAGCGGCTTGTCGGCGCCTTGACGGATGATCGTCAGCTTGATTGGCGTCTTGACCGCGCCGCGCATCTTTTCGACCGCCTGTTCCAGCTTCAGGCCACGAACCGGCGTACCGTCGATTTCCGAAATGAAGTCGCCGGCCAGGATGCCTGCGCGGGAAGCCGGCGTATCGTCGATCGGCGTGATGACCTTGACGAGCTCGTTCTCCATGGTCACTTCGATGCCGAGGCCGCCGAATTCACCCTTGGTCTGGGTGCGCATGTCGTTGGCATCCTTGGCATTCATGAAGCTAGAATGCGGATCGAGCGAGCTCAACATGCCGTTGATTGCGTTTTCAACCAGCTTCTCGTCATCCGGCGGCGTCACATATTGTGCGCGGACGCGCTCGAACACGTCGCCAAAAATCGACAGTTCCTTATAGGTCGAAGGCCCGGCCGCCTGTGCCGGCATGCTCGCCGAATAAATCACGCTCATCGCCGTGGCGCCCATAAGCCCACCGATAAGGAGAAGCGAAACCTTACGAATCATTGTGCGCCCTTCCGGTCTTTTTTGAGGTCCACCACGGCTGAGAATCAACCGGCACACCATCTTTCCTGAACTCAATGTAGAGCGTTGGCCTGTCGGTTTCCAGCGCCAATGCTGCTGCACTTGCTACTCTTTTTGCACCCATGGAAGCGATGGGCTCTCCGGAGAACACGAACATTCCCTGCCGCGTCCTCACATTGTCCATGCCCGTCATCACCACATGATATCCGTCACCCGTATTGAGGATGATCATCCGGCCATAACTGCGAAAATCTCCGGCAAACACCACGAAGCCGTCTGCAGGCGCCGTCACGATCGCTTCCGGTCCGCTCGCGACAACAATTCCCTTGGAAAAGTGGCCCGTTCCATCCGCATCGCCGAAGCGCCGCAGCACATCGCCGGTAACCGGCAGCTCCAGCTTTCCCTTCAAACTCGCGAAGGGATATGCGGGCGCAATACGGTTTTTATCGGGCATTCCAGCCTCGGCCGCGGCCCGTTCCTTTTCGCGTTCCGCCTCCGAAAGACGGGCCAGGCGCTGCTCTTCCGCCCGCGCCTTTTCCATCGCCTCACGCACCGAGGTAATCTCGCCTTCAAGCGAACTGACCAGCCCCTCAAGACTCGTCGCCTTGCTTGCAAGCTCCTCAGATCGCTTGCGTTCCGCCTCCAGCTCCGCCGCCGTCTGGGTGTTCTTGCGATCGTTTTCGGCAATCAGCAGGTCGAGGCGTTTTTCCTCTTCCAGACTTGCCGTCATCATACCCGTAAGATCGTCCTTTTCGCGAGCGATTGCCTGCCGGACATCGGTCAATTCTTTGAGAGCGGCGACCAGCTTGTCGGTTTCACCGCGAATGCCGGGCACGACGGCGCCAAGAAGAATGGCGCTTCGCACGGACGCCAACGCATCCTCCGGCGAGACAAGAAGGGCGGGGGGCGGGTTTCGGCCCATGCGCTGCAGGGCCGCCAGAACCTCCGCCAGCACGCCGCGTCTTTCCCGAAGCGACGCCTTGACGCCGTCCTCGCGCACCGAAAGCTTGGCCAGACGATCTTCGCCGTCGCTGATCTTGGCTTCCAGCGTCTTGCGCCGGGCGGCCGATGCGATCAACTCTTCCCGGATGCGTGCGCTGTCCTGATTGAGGGAAGCGATACTTTCCTCAAGCTTCCTTGTCTTGTCTTCCGAAAGACCGATGCTGTCGACCAGTTCCTCCAGATCCTGCCGGTTCTGGTCGCGGCGCTTCTCCAACGTCTGTAGCGCATCCGGCGACGTATCGTCGCCTGCGGCCGGAACCGCGCCCGCATCGTCCCGCGAATAGGTCGGACCGATCCCCATCACGAAAGCAGCAATAACCGCGCCCGCAAGGGCAGCGTGCCGTTTTCGTTGAGGCCTGTTGTCCATGTGAACTTTCTTTGATGCCGAAGCAGAAGCGCCGATATTAGGGATTTTGCCGCGATCTTCCAAGAGGCCCTGGAAAGGCCGCCGGCAAAGCCGTGCGCTATCAGCGGTGTCGGGGAGCTTCATGTTGAAATTGAGACATTTATCCGAATCGAAATCCGATCAAACGCGATGATAAGGATGACCGGAGAGAATCGTGACGGCGCGGTAAAGCTGTTCGGCAATCAGGATACGAACGATCTGATGCGGCCATGTCAGCTTGCCGAGATTGAGAACGACCGTCGCCTTGTCGTAAAGCGCAGGATCGAGCCCGTCTGCCCCGCCGATGGCGATCACGAGGTCACGCTTGCCGCTATCGCGCAAATCGCCAAAAAACGAAGCAAAGGCGGGACTGTCCAGCGCCTTTCCGCGCTCGTCTAGCAAGACGAGGGCGGCACCGTCGGCCAGATGTTTTTCCAGCATCGCGGCTTCTTCGCGCTTGCGGGTCTCCGCATTCGATGCCCTGCTTTCCGCAACCTCGATCACCCGCGAAAACTCCAGCCCGATCGCCGGGCCGGTCTTTGCCAGACGCTCGATATAACGGGCCGCAAGATCCTTTTCGGGGCCGGATTTCAGCCGTCCCACCGCAAAAATTGAAATCCGCATCGCAAACCTGCATTCGTCGTGACCCAACAGGGTCACGCTCTTAACAGCATAGCCTGCGGATTCCTATGTGGCCGGTCTGATTTCCGGCCAGAGGCGCCGTTTCCGAAGTCAGATATGATCTTCGGCAAAAGCGATGCACTCGCTCAAAGGCTCACCGCATCAATGCAGCGTCTCTTCCGGCATGTCCGGCGTCGCCCACATTTTTTCAATGTTGTAGAAGGCGCGGATTTCCGGGCGGAACACGTGAACGATGATGTCGCCGGTATCGATCAGCACCCAGTCTCCAGTCTCGAGACCTTCGACGCGGGCGTTTCCGAACCCTTCATCCTTCATGTCCTTGAGAAGATGCTCGCAAATCGCCGAAACATGCCTGTTCGACCGCCCGGAGACCACGACCATGTAGTCCGCAAGCGCCGATTTTCCGGCAATGTTGAGAGAGACGATATCTTCAGCCTTGGAGTCCTCGAGGCTCGCGAGGACGGTTTCGAGGGCATGGCCGGCGGCATCGGCGCCACTGTCCTGGCCCTTCGGGATAGCAACAAATGCTCTTCCCTTGGCGTGTACTGTTGTCAGAGGTTTTCCTTTCCAAGAATGACAAAACAGGTACTGGCGACGCGATTCTCTGCGTCACACAATAAAGGTGGCATCAAAGCATTAACTTTTCAAGATATGGACCCATCCACACCCGGCACATACATCATTTGTGATCGAAGTCGTCATTTACGACCGTTACGCAACGCCGTGGAGCTGAGCGTGGAGCGCGGCCCATGAATGAAAACCCAGGCAGGCGCCGCTTTTTTCCACAAAACGCCGGCATCGTCCTCATCCACCCGTGCATGGCTGAAGGCCTGCGCCATGGTGGAGGAGAGATAAGAGAGCGTGGAACCCGGCCGATCGATCACGGCAATCGGAAATGTCTCGGCGATCCGCCGCCATTTCTGCCAGCGATGGAAGCTTTTCAGATTGTCTGCTCCCATGATCCAGACAAAACGGACATGCGGATTTTTCGCCTTCACCTTGGCAAGCGTATTGGCCGTATAGCTCATGCCCAGTGATTTTTCGAAAGCCGTCACCTTGATGCGTGGATCATGGACCAGCTTTTCACAGGCGGCAATGCGGTCTTGGAGGGATGCCAGTTCGGAGCGGCTTTTCAGAGGATTACCCGGAGTGACGATCCACCAGAGCTGATCAAGACCCAGCCTGCGCAATGCAATTTCCGCCACCAGCGCATGACCGGCATGCGGCGGATTGAAGGAACCGCCGAAAAGCCCAACGACCATGCCGCGCTCCACATACGGCATGGTGAGATAACGTCTGTCGAGGCGCTTATCGGCCGGCAAATATCACGTCCGTGTCTGGCCGGTGCCATGCACACGGTATTTGAACGAGGTGAGCTGCTCGACGCCGACAGGACCGCGTGCATGCATCTTGCCGGTGGCGATACCAATTTCCGCACCCATGCCGAATTCGCCGCCATCGGCAAACTGCGTGGAGGCATTATGCAGCAGAATGGCCGAATCGAGTTCGTTGAAGAACCGCGCGACCACCTCAGGGTCCTCGGCGATCACAGCCTCGGTGTGGTTGGACGAATAGGTGCCTATATGCTCGATCGCGCCCGAAATACCCTCCACCACGGCGACCGAAATGATCGCATCGAGATATTCGGTGCGCCAGTCCTCTTCCGTTGCCGGTGTGAGACCCGCCACCACATCGCGAACGGCCTGCGAACCGCGCACTTCGCAGCCAGCTTCGATGAGGGCTTTGACGAGCGGCGTAAGATGCGTGGAAATGGCAGCGGCGTCCACCAGCAATGTCTCTGCCGCGCCGCAAATGCCGGTGCGGCGCATCTTGGCATTGACGACGATACGTTTTGCCATGTCGAGATCGGCGGATTTGTCGATGTAGACATGACAAATACCTTCCAGATGGGCAAAGACCGGCACACGGGCTTCCGACTGTACCCGCGCCACGAGACTTTTGCCGCCGCGCGGCACGATAACGTCAACCGTGCCGTTCAATCCGCTAAGAAGCGCGCCGACAGCGGCGCGGTCGGTCACCGGCACCAGCTGAATGGCATGCTCGGGAAGACCGGCGATCTTCAGCCCTTCCACGAGGCAGGCATGGATAGCACGCGATGAATGCTGCGAATCCGAGCCGCCGCGCAGGATGACAGCATTACCCGCCTTAAGGCACAATGCGCCGGCATCCGCCGTCACATTCGGACGGCTTTCGTAGATCACGCCGATGACGCCGAGCGGCGTGCGCACGCGCTCGATCTTCAGCCCATTGGGACGATCCCAGGCGGCGATGACTTCACCGACTGGATCGGGCAGCGCCGCAACCGAACGGATGCCTTCGGCAATACCGGCGATCCTTGCATCGTTGAGGGTCAACCTGTCCACGAAGGAAGCGGCAAGGCCTGCGCTTTCCGCCGCAGCCAAATCTTTCCTGTTGGCGGCAAGGATCGCATCTCTGGATGCCTCGATGGCGGAGGCCATGGCAAGCAGCGCGCGGTTCTTCTGGTCTGCGCCGGCAATGGACAACGGTCGCGAAGCAGCTTTCGCCTGAGCGCCGATGGTAATCATCAGCGCGTCAACATCATGGCTTTGCTTCACGGCCTGTTCAGGCATGGACCTCATCCTTCTCTGCATTTTTAACTTTGACGGCAGCACCCGTCATGACCAGATCGTCACGATGAATCATGGCCGCTCGCCCGACATAACCGAGGATCGCCTCGATTTCGTTGGACTTGTGGCCGATGATGAGGCGCGCTTCCTCTGCATCGTAACCCGCAAGACCACGAGCGACTTCACGGCCTTCCGCGCCCATGATGGCAATGGCATCGCCGCGTCCGAAATTACCCTTCACCTGCCGCACGCCGGCAGGAAGCAGGCTTTTACCGGCATAAAGCGCCTTTTCCGCGCCGGCATCCACATGGATTTCACCGGCCGGCTGCAATTGCCCGGCAATCCAGGTCTTGCGCGCCGTCACCGGCGTGCCCGAAGGCGCAAACCATGAGGAGCGCGCGCCATTTTCAATGGCCTTCAGCGGATTGAGCGTCTTGCCCGAAGCGATGATCATGCCGCACCCGGCAGCTGTCGCGATCTTGCCCGCGTCGATCTTGGTGCGCATGCCGCCGCGTGAAAGCTCGGATGCCGCGCCACCCGCCATGGCTTCGATTTCGGGTGTGATATCGGCAATCGTCTCGAGAAATTTCGCATCGGGATCGAGATGCGGGGGTGCCGTATAGAGCCCGTCAATATCCGACAATAGCACCAGAAGATCGGCACCCGTCATGGTCGCCACACGCGCCGCCAGACGGTCATTGTCGCCATAACGAATTTCGGTGGTCGCAACCGTGTCGTTTTCATTGATGATCGGGATGGCGCCGATCTTCAGCAGCTGGTTGATGGTGGCACGCGCATTGAGATAACGGCGACGCTCTTCAGTATCGGAAAGCGTCAAGAGAATCTGACCGGCAACGATCTCATGCCGCGACAGGCTTTCCGACCATGCCCGCGCCAGCGCAATCTGGCCGACAGCCGCCGCCGCCTGGCTTTCTTCCAGCTTCAGTGCTCCGGAGGGCAGGCCAAGCACGGTGCGGCCAAGCGCGATGGCGCCCGACGACACAACCTGCACATCTGCGCCATTTTTCTTCAGCGCGGCGATATCCTCGCAAATGGCGTCGAGCCAATCTTTTTTGAGACCGGTCTTCCGATCCACCAGAAGCGCCGACCCAATCTTGATGACGATCCGGTGATGGCTCGCCAGCGGCTTGCGCGTCAGGCTCATAGGCGGTCGTCCTCTTCCTCGGCCTCGCTGTCCTCATGCGGCATCGACCGGTCCGGCAGAGCGGTTTCGCCGCCATTGCTCGCCGACACGATAATATCGCGAAGGGCGCGCAGCGCTTCCGTCATGCCGATATGGGCGGCAGCGGAGAGAAGGAGCGGGGGACGTCCGCAGGCCTTCTCCAGTTCCTTGGCCTTCTTTTTCAGCTCTTTTTCATCCAGCACGTCGATCTGCGACAGCGCCACGATTTCCGGCTTGTCAGTCAGCCCGCCGCCATAGGCGTCCAGCTCAGCCTTGACCGTCTTATAGGCCTTGCCGACCTTTTCTTCCTGTGCAGAGACGAGGTGGAGAAGCACGCGGGTACGCTCCACATGGCCGAGGAAACGGTCACCGATGCCCACACCCTCATGCGCGCCCTCGATGAGGCCCGGAATATCGGCCAGCACGAATTCACGGCCATCGATGGTCGCGACGCCCAGGTTTGGGTGAAGAGTGGTGAAGGGATAGTTGGCGATCTTCGGCCGCGCACGGGTGACCGTCGCAAGGAACGTGGATTTACCCGCATTGGGCAGACCGACGAGACCGGCATCGGCGATCAGTTTCAGGCGAAGCCAAACTGTCTTTTCCTCGCCTGCGAGGCCGGGATTGGCATGGGTGGGAGCCTGATTGGTGGACGACTTGAAATAGGCATTGCCGAAACCGCCATTGCCGCCGGCGGCAAGACGAAAGCGTTGGCCTTCTTTCGTCAGATCGACGATCAGCGTCTCATTGTCTTCCTCAAAGATCTGCGTACCGACCGGCACCCTCAGCACCACATCTGCGCCCTTGGCACCGGTGCGGGTCTTACCCATGCCGTGCTGTCCGATAGAGGCCTTGAAATGCTGCTGAAAGCGGAAGTCGATCAGCGTGTTGAGGCCGTTGACCACCTCAACCCAGACATCGCCGCCGCGTCCGCCATCGCCGCCGTCAGGGCCGCCGAACTCGATGAATTTTTCGCGCCGGAAGGAAACGGCGCCCGCGCCGCCGTCACCGGACTTGATATAGACTTTTGCTTCATCGAGAAATTTCATCGGACTGCCGTTCTATCGGTTTGCGGACGCAACAATCTTGCCGTTGCGTCGAACAAAAATATCGTCGTTTCGAATACAAGCGCTTCTCCACAAGGTCAAAGACTATCGTGCGGGAAGCGCCCGCGTGAGACAAGGCCGGTTTGCGGCAACCGGCCTTGTTTTGATTGTCAGCGGTGCTGCGGAACGAAATCCTCAGCCGTGATCGCCGTATCGATATGCGCCACCATCGCAGCACGCGCCGTGGCGTAAATCTGGTGGCAGCCGGTCACCCGGAAGCCGAGTTTCTCCTGCACACGCAGCGAAGCGGGGTTATCCGCAAACACACCGGAATGAAGGGTCACCCCCGGCATGCGGCGGAAGAACCGCTCCACCACACCGGCCACCGCCTCGGTCATGTAACCCTTGCCCCAATAGAAACGATTCATCCAGTAACCGAGGTGCCATTCTCCATGCCGCAATTCCACCGAGACGACACCGATCAGAGTATCGTCGCCGCAGGTAATGGCGAAATCCCAGTCGGGCAGCGTGCCGGACGTCCGCAACACCAACCATTCCAGCGCATCCTGCTTGTGGTACGGCGCGGGAACGCGGGCCAGCATCTTCGTTACGGCGAAATCGCCAAGCGATTCCGCAATGCTGCCGGCATCGGAAAGCCGTTGCGGTCGCAGCACCAGACGCCGCGTCTCGATGACGGGGCAGGGGCCGGGCGGAGCTACCGTCACGGCAGTCCGTCGTCGGGTCAGTTCGAGCGCACTCATCCCATGTCCCCCCAGCTCTTCAGCGAAACCCAGGTCTTGCGGTCCAGCCTGTACCATTCCACCGGCACCATGCCGCCAAGCGCCAGCGAACCGACCATGCCGGAACCCTGGAACTGGAAACCGCATTTCTGGATGACGCGGCGCGAGCCAATGTTGGTGACCCGGCAACGGGCGTCGATCTGGTCGATTTCACGGGTGCGGAAGGCCATGTCGATCAGCGCATGCGCCGCTTCGGTCATGTAACCGTGGTTCCAGTAGGGTTCCCCCAGCCAGTAACCGATCTCCAGCGTCTTTTCGTCTTCCTGGGGTTCGAGCGCGCAGCAGCCCAGAAACTCGCCATTGTCCATGCGGGTAATCGCATAGACGCACTTGCCAATCTCGCCAGCTTTGGAGCGTCGCACGAAGTCCGCGGCGTCTTTGGCCGTGTAAGGGTGCGGCATACGCGACACCATGGTCGCGATATTGGCATTGTTGGCAAGATGGGCAAGGGCGTCGATGTCTTCTTCGTGAGGCTTGCGTAAGACCAGCCTCTGCGACAGTAAAACGGGGCAATCGCTCCTCGACCGATCGGGCCTCGGCCGCTCTTCGGGTGACCGTGATTGGTCAACCCTCAACAATTCAGCTTGCATGGTTCAGTCCCTCCATGAGGTTAAAGAAAAAGGGGAGTTGGGTGGTGCCCCATCTCCCCTGTTTTCTTGACTGAACCTGATACGTCTCAGCCGGGTCGATGGGACACCGGCTGCATATGACGCTTACCGGCTTATTCTGCGGCTTCCGCTTTCGGGGCCACGGATACGAATACGCGGCCATTGGCCTTCGTACGGAAGTTCACGTTACCTGCGGTCAGTGCGAAAATCGTGTGGTCCTTGCCGATGCCAACATTGGCGCCCGGATGCCACTGCGTGCCGCGCTGGCGCAGAATAATGTTGCCTGGAATGACAGCTTCGCCGCCGAACTTCTTTACGCCAAGGCGCTTGGATTCGGAATCGCGACCGTTACGCGAGGAACCGCCAGCTTTTTTGTGTGCCATTGGAGTTCTCCTTTAAACCTTGTTTCCCGTGTCGCGCCGATCAGGCAGCAACGATGTCCGTGATGCGGACGACAGTGTGATGCTGACGATGGCCGCGCGAACGCTTGGAGTTCTGACGACGACGCTTCTTGAAGGCGATGACCTTCTTGCCGCGGTTGTGTTCGACAACTTCAGCCTTGACGATGGCACCCTTGACGAAGGGAGCACCGAACTTGGCGTCGGCACCTTCGCCGACCACGAGAACTTCGGTGAATTCTACAGTTGCGCCTGCCTCTGCTTCCAGCTTTTCGATGGTCAGCACGGCGTCGGCCGCTACGCGGTACTGCTTACCGCCGGTCTTGATGACTGCGAACATTTTTTATCCTTTCATGTTCGTTCCGGCTCTGCCCGCAAATGCAAGCTGGCCGTCTTTTTATCAGTCGGAGTAGCGGAAATCCGTCAGGGCTGATGCCCCTTTGAATGTCTGCCGGTGAAACCGCCATTTGAAAGGCGGCATAAACAGAAGGCGCACTACGCCATCAATTTGGGTGCCGATTACGCGAGACGCCGGTTTATGTCAAGATGAAGACGGCCTGAAAAGTAACTGTAACGCCAAGAATTTCATGCTTTTTCGGCAGGTGCGGCAGTCAGGTCTCGAAATTTGTTCAGCAAGTGTTTATATGGGCCTTCCAACAAGGAGCAGAAATGGCCCGCATAGACCAGACCGACGATTGGCGGGACCGCCACGCGCCGACACTTTCCGCCTTTGAGTCGCTGGCGATCGAGGCATATGGCCACCTGCCGGAAGAATTTCGCGCACTGACCAAGGATCTCATCATCGAGATCGCGGATTTTCCGACCGACGATGTGTTCGAGGACATGGCGCTCGAAACGCCCTTCGATCTTCTCGGATTGTTCGAGGGTCGCGGCATCTCCGAACGTTTCACGATGGAAACGGGCGAGATGGTGAACCGCATCACGCTTTATCGCCGCCCCATTCTCGATTATTGGGCCGAGAACGAGGAGACGCTGGGCGATATCATCACCCATGTCCTCATTCACGAAATCGGCCACCATTTCGGCCTGTCGGACGACGACATGGAGCGGATTGAAGAAAGCGCCGACGAGGCCGCCGCCGAACGCTGATCGGGGCGGCTGCCGCAGCTATTG
This sequence comes from Agrobacterium sp. 22-209-1, assembly GCF_053522485.1. Taxonomy (NCBI): domain Bacteria; kingdom Pseudomonadati; phylum Pseudomonadota; class Alphaproteobacteria; order Hyphomicrobiales; family Rhizobiaceae; genus Agrobacterium; species Agrobacterium sp. 22-209-1. The sequence goes on along the minus strand of NZ_JBNWCH010000005.1, from coordinate 108,238 downwards.
CTCGCCGAGCTTCATGTCTGGATGGTATTCCTTGCCCTCGACGACCTTGGTCACGGCCTGTCCGCAATGCATGACGCCGGCTGCAGCGTTAAAGGCGTAGCTTGGCGAACCCGCCAGTTCCCAGCCCTTGTTCAGAGCTTCGGTAACGCGATGACAAAATTTGGCGTCGTCGGGACCGGTGATGAAACGATAGACCTTCACGTCTCTTTTTCCTTTCTTGCCGCGATGATATCGGCCATGGCGACCAGCCTCTCGGCTTCCGCCACATGCAGCCGCTCGATCATGCGTCCATTCATGTTGATGACGTTCAATTCCACAGATTCGGGTTTTGCGAAAGCGGCAATGATCTCGCGGGCTTCCGCAACCGCTGCCTCGTCCGGGGCGAAGCGCCGGTTGGCCGGCTCGATCTGTGCCGGGTGGATCAGCATCTTGCCATCGAACCCCATGGCGCGACCCTGCTCACATTCGGCTTCGAAAGCGGCGATATCGCGGAAATCGTTCGAGACGCTGTCGATGACATCCAGACCATAGGCACGGGCGGCAAGCACCACCTGCATCATCCAGGGTACGAGATAAGTGCGTCCGGGAAGGGCCGGCACCCGCGTTTCCTTGCGCAGGTCGTTGAGCCCGATGACAAAAGCCGAAAGCCTCGCATCCGGCGTATGGGCCGCGTCAGCAATCGAGGCGGCATTCAGGACACCAAGCGGCGTTTCGATCATCGCCCAGATTTTCAGGTGCCCCGGCACATCCGCCTCGGCCAGAAGATCGGCCACATCGTGAATATCGGCCGGCTGCTCCACCTTCGGCAAAAGAATTGCATCCGGCCGGCAGGAAAGCACAAGCTGCAAATCCGCCTTACCGTCGGGCGTGGAAAGCGGGTTGATGCGGATAATGATCTCGCCCGCTGCAAAGGGCGCTTGCGAAAACAGCTTTTGCAGATTGTCCCGCGCCTCGTCCTTCATCCCGGGCGCGACCGAATCCTCCAGATCAAGGATCACTCCGTCACAATCGAGATCGCGGATTTTTTCCACTGCCCGGACATTGATGGCCGGCACGGAGAGCAACGAACGACGTGGTCTCACAAGAATATTTTCGGAAAAGTTGACCATGCCGCACTTGTGTCAAGCTTTTGTGACATCTGCAAGCTGACAATCCACCGAATCCTCTTGCAAGCCGGAAGAAGAAGGCCCACATTCGTCTGGAAAGAAAGGTTGAATCATGCAAGGCATCCGTTCATTTTTCATCGCCGCCTCCGGTATCGCAATTTTGGCCATGGCGGCTCTTTTCACGGCGTCGCTCACGGTGGCTTTCATCGGCGTACTCGCCGTTCTCAGTGCAGCCCGAATTTTGTCGGCGCGCCTGAAGCCAGCTCCCATTCCGGTCAAGACCCGCAACCAGCGCGACATGCGCGTCTGGAACGACGGTAAGGGCACCATTATCGATCTCTAAGATCGGTTAGCCGAGAAAAACGCCGGTGCGCCACATATGGCGTACCGAAGAACGGGTGTTTGCGCTTCTAAAGTTCCGCGTTTTAGAGTATTTCGAGGCCTGAACGCCGGGAAGCCGCTGCTGGCTCTGAACCCGTCATCGGAAATACGGAAAGCGACAGATGGAAAAATTCACCAAGCTGACGGGCGTCGCCGCGCCCATGCCAGTGGTCAATATCGACACCGATATGATCATTCCGAAAGACTATCTGAAAACCATCAAGCGCACCGGCCTTGGCAAGGGCCTTTTTGCCGAGTCGCGTTATCTCGAAGATGGTTCGCCCAATCCGGATTTCGTACTGAACAAGCCCGCTTATCAGAACGCCCAGATTCTCGTTGCCGGTGACAATTTCGGCTGCGGCTCGTCGCGCGAACATGCACCATGGGCCCTTCTCGATTTCGGCATCCGCTGCGTCATCTCAACCAGCTTCGCCGACATCTTCTACAATAACTGTTTCAAGAATGGCATCCTGCCTGTCGTCGTCAGCCCCGAGAACCTCGAAAAGCTGCTGGACGACGCCTCGCGCGGCTCGAACGCGGTTCTCTCCATCGATCTGGAGCGCCAGGAAATCAGCGGCCCCGATGGCGGCACGATTACCTTCGAGATCGACGAATTCAAGCGGCACTGCATGCTGAACGGTCTCGACGATATCGGCCTGACTCTGGAACATGCCGGTGCCATTGACACGTTCGAAAAGGCAAACGCCTCGGTCCGCCCCTGGGCCTGACCACATTTCCGCTCTTCAAAAAAGCCGATCCCGTACCAAACCGTACCGGATCGGCTTTTGCTTTGCTTGAAAAGCCCCTGAGGCGGAGATAAGAAGCCTCCGATCCCGTCCGGCCGCGATACGACTTCTCATGTGCAGGGCGGAAAAGAGTTTGACGCCGCGTTCGCCGCAATCGAAAACCCTTCAGGATGTTTTCCGGCGCGCCGCCCAAGGAGGGTTCTCATGACAGTCCGTTCGCTTTTCCTGCTGCCCGGTGACGGTATCGGCCCCGAAGCCATGGCTGAGGTCCGCAAGCTGATCGAATATATGAACAGCGCGCACAATGCCGGTTTCACCGTTTCGGAAGGCCTCGTCGGCGGTTCCGCTTACGACGCGCATGGCGTGGCGATTTCCGATGCGGACATGGAAAAGGCGCTTGCCGCCGATGCAATCCTGTTCGGTGCCGTTGGCGGCCCGAAGTGGGACGGCGTTCCCTATGAGCATCGCCCGGAAGCGGGTCTGCTGCGCCTGCGCAAGGACCTCGAACTTTTTGCCAATCTGCGCCCGGCCATCTGCTATCCCGCACTTGCCGCCGCTTCCTCGCTGAAGCCGGAACTGGTCGAAGGTCTCGATATCCTTATCGTTCGCGAATTGACGGGTGGCGTCTATTTCGGTGAACCGAAGCAGATCATCGATCTCGGCAATGGCCAGAAGCGCGGCATCGACACGCAGATCTACGACACTTTCGAGATCGAGCGTATCGCCAGCGTCGCCTTCGAACTGGCCCGCACCCGCGATAACCGCGTCTGCTCGATGGAAAAGCGCAACGTCATGAAATCCGGCGTGTTGTGGAATCAGGTGGTCACCGAAACCCACGCCGCCAAGTACAAGGACGTTCAGCTGGAGCATATGCTGGCGGATGCCGGCGGCATGCAGCTGGTGCGCAAGCCCAAGCAGTTCGACGTGATCGTCACCGACAACCTCTTCGGCGACATGCTCTCTGACGTCGCCGCCATGCTGACAGGCTCGCTCGGCATGCTGCCGTCCGCTTCGCTCGGCGCGCCTGACGCCAAGACCGGCAAGCGCAAGGCCATGTATGAGCCGGTCCACGGCTCGGCCCCTGACATTGCCGGCAAGGGCATCGCGAACCCCATCGCCATGATCGCGTCCTTCGCCATGTGCCTGCGTTATTCGTTCAACATGGTGGATGAGGCAACGAAGCTCGAAACAGCGATCGCAAACGTGCTCGACAAGGGCATCCGCACCGCCGACATCATGGCGGAGGGCAGCCGCCAGGTCGGCACCTCCGAAATGGGCGACGCGGTTCTTGCCGAATTCAAGGCGCTTTCGGCGTAACGCCTGACGAATCCGGCTGGGCAGTCGGCGCGTTCGTCTGCCCATCTTCCTTCGGCAAAAGATGCTCATATCTTTTGTCAGTCAGAGTCTTCAGAAAGGCGACGATGGCGTCCACACGCTTGTCGTCCAGCGCCGGCGCGGATGTCAGTTCCGCCATGGCGATATTTTCAGGCACTTCCGGCACATCCCACGTCTTGCCCGTTTCCGGATTGATCTGGCGGCTCGGCTTCTTGCTTTTATATTTCACGTAAAACAGCACCACCGTGCGCAAATCCTTGAACACGCCATTATGCATGTAAGGACCGGTGACGGCGACATTGCGCAGCGTTGGCACCTTGAACTTGCCACGCTGGGAGGCATCGCCGGCAACTTCGGGATTTTGCGCCAGTCCCAGATCAACCGCGCCCGGTTTGGAGCCGTTTGCAGCCCGGACCGACGTATTGGCGGGAACGCCGATGTTGAAATATTTGTGGTTGGTGAAGAGGCCGTCTTCCAGACCCTTGGCGCCACGGATTTCATGGCATGTATTGCAATTGGTGAATTGCGTCGAGGAGATCAGGACCCGGCCCAACTCTTCCTGATCGGTCAGCTTCTCCTCGCCGCGAAGGAAGCGGTCATATTTGGAATCGAAGGTGGAGAACTCGTCCGAGCGCTCGAAGCTCGCAAGCGCCTTGGTCATTGCCGCATAGGCGATCTCGTCGCTCTCAAAAACATTCTTGCCGAACTGCGTGCCGAAAGCCGCGACATAATCCGGGTTTTCCCTGAGCCGTTTGACGACCGAGGCCTTGTCCGGCATGCCCATTTCGAGGGGATTGAGCGGCGGACCGCCCGCCTGATCTTCAAGCAGGGAGGCGCGGCCATCCCAGAACTGCCCGCCGACATACTCTCCCGCCGCATTCCTGCCGAAGGGCGGCGTAAACCTAGCATAAGCTGCAGTCGGCGCGTTGCGGTCACCCAGCGAAATCCCATCGTCGCCGACAGATACGTCCCGCCCGACCTTATCGCTCTCCCGCGCATCGGAAAAACCGGCAGCCTGCATATGGCAGGTGGAACAGGCCATGGTGCGGTTCATCGAAAGGTTGGGATCGTCGAATAGCGCCGCACCGAGCTTTTCCAGCGTTGCGTAATCTTCACCGCCGTGGGCAGCCATACCATCGACACCGGGGCCCAAGAGGGCCAGCAGAATGGATGCGGCACAAGCAGCGGAGACAAAAAATCCGGGTTTCATCATCGATAGGCACGCTCGATATAAATGCGCGAGGGCAGGTTCGGACCGGGACGTATGAAGCGGCTTTCGATCCGGCTGGCTTCACCGAACATGGATCACGGCAGACACCTCCGCTCTTCCATGCCCTATAAAGAAATCTATAGCACTTTCCTGTGGGCCAAGCCTACAAACTTTCGCAGCTTTGTCCACTTTGCCGCAGGTCCACGGACAACACCCGGAAACGATCAACCGCCTTTGGCGATGGCGTGGAAAAAAGTCCCCGAGACAAGACCTCTCCGGCCGCCCGATGGCCCGAGCGGACGACCCTGCCCGTCAGCAATCTGGGCGAAGGGCTCATCGCGGCCGGGATCGGTAACCCGCGCATAATGGAATTCATGGCCGCGCAGAACATCCCGCGCCGTGCCGAGCGGTCCGCTTGCCGCGATTGTCGCCTGCCGATAGCCGAGATTCATCTTGCGCGTCGCAAAGCTGGTGGCATGCGACAGAAGTCCGGTCATGGCATGGGTCACACCATCCGCATCTTCCAGCGCCTCGCCGAGCACCATGTAGCCGCCGCACTCGCCATGAACAGGCTTTGTCGCAGCAAAGCGGGCAAGGCCTGTCTTGAAACCAGCCGCATCCGCAAGTTTTCCGGCGAAAAGCTCGGGATATCCGCCCGGCAGCCAGCAGATATCGCAGCTTTCGTCAGGCGCCTCATCCGCGAGCGGCGAGAAGGGCACTATCTCTGCCCCGGTGGCCTGCCAATGCTTCCTGAGATGCGGATAAAGGAAAGTGAACGCCGCATCCTCCGCCAGCGCAATGCGCTGGCCGGGCGGTGCAATCGCCGTATCTACAGAGCCAGAAGGCACATTCACCGGCGCGGCGAGAGAAAGCAGGGCGTCTAGATCGATGGATCTTTCCATCACATCCGCCAGCCGTTCGATATGCGCATCGATTTCGGGATGTTCGCTGGCCTGCACCAACCCCAGATGCCGTTCGGGCAGGATGAGCGAAGGATCACGCAAGACGCAGCCGGCAACGGGAAGGCCGATTTTTTCGATGGCTTCCGTGCACAGCGTCCGGTGTCTTTCACTGCCCGCCCTATTCAGCACCACCGCCGCCATGGTAACGGCCGGATCGTAGTGGGCAAAACCATGGGCGACGGCAGCAGCCGTCTGCGACTGGCCGGACACATCCAGCACCAGCAACACGGGAATACCGAACAGCCGCGCCAGATCCGCCGCCGAACCCGTGCGATTTTCCGCAACCGGAATACCGTCGAACAACCCCATGGCGCTTTCGATCAGAACAAGTTCCGCGCCATCGGCCTGCTGCGAAAACAGATGCCGCAGCAAGTCCGGCCGCATGGCCCAGCTATCCAGATTAAGGCCTGATGTGCCGGTGGCGAAGGCATGGAAACCGGGATCGATATAATCCGGCCCCGTCTTGATGCCGCGCACCTTGATACCCCGTCGAGCAAAGGCCCGGAGCAGGCCGATAGTCACGCTTGTCTTGCCGGAGCCCGAACGCGGCGCGCCGATAATGATCGCCCGCGCTGTCATGAGCCGGAAACTCCAAGTCGCGCCCGCATCGATACAATCTCGCCGATAACAATTAAAGCCGGCGCTTCGAAATTTTGCCTGATTGCATCGTCAGCTATACTTTCCAAAGTGCCGATGAAAATCCGCTCCTGCGCCGTCGTCGCAGACGTGATGACGGCGACCGGCGTTTCGCCGGAACGGCCGCCCTGCATCAAAAGACCGGCGATCGTGCCGATGTTCTTCAGCCCCATGTAAACGACGATGGGTTCGCGTGTTTTCGCCAGCGCCAGCCAGTCAAGATCCTCTTCGGTGCCCGCCGCGTGGCCCGTGGCCAGCGTTACGGCGCGGCTGATGCCACGCATGGTGGCGGGGATGCGGGCGGAAGCAAGCGCGGTGAACGACGAGGTCATGCCCGGCAATATGCGAAACGGAATACCAGCATGGACAAGCGCCTCTGCCTCTTCCCCGCCACGCCCGAAGATAAAGGGATCACCGCCCTTCAGCCGCAGCACCTTTTTGCCTTGGCCGGCGAAATCGATCAGCGAAGCGGTAATGTCATCCTGCGTTGCGGAGGGCTTGCCACCCCTTTTGCCCGCAAAAACAATCTCTGCCTGCGGACCAAGCGCAACGACATCGTCGCTCACCAGCGCATCGCGCACGATGATATCGGCCTGAGACAGCGCGAGCGCCACTTCCAGCGTCAGATAACGCACGTCGCCCGGACCGGCCCCCGCGAGCCAGACGTGACCGGCCTCAAAGACCGGACCTTTTGCGGCGATGCTGTTTAAAATCTGCGGTATCGACATTTTTTTGGCTGCTTTTTAACGATGACGGAAAAAGCCGTCCCGGCTATAGAAATTCATATGGATACGGATGGAAAGACCCTTCGCCGCGGCTGGACCACGGGCACCTGCGCGGCGGCCGCCACGAAGGCGGCCTGCGCTGCCCTTTTGACCGGCGAATTTCCTTACCCTGTCGAGGTCGAACTTCCAAGCGGCGCGAGGCCCGCATTTTCCCTCGCCATCGAGGAAAAGGGTGATAATTTCGCCCGCGCCGGTGTCGTCAAGGATGCGGGTGACGATCCCGACGTCACCCATGGCGCGCTGATCGAAAGCACGGTCAGACGAGGTCAACCGGGAAGCGGTATCATCTTCAAGGCCGGGAAGGGCGTGGGCACCATCACCCGGCCGGGCCTGCCCCTGCCGCCGGGAGAACCCGCCATCAATCCCGTGCCGCGCAAGATGATCGAAACGGCCATTCGCGAGGTGGCCGGAGAAAGTACCGATTTTGAGGTCGAGATTTCCGTCCGCGATGGCGAGAAACTGGCGGAAAAAACCCTGAACGGCAGGCTCGGCATCGTCGGCGGTATTTCTATCCTCGGCACCACCGGCATCGTCATTCCGTTTTCCTGCTCGGCGTGGATTCATTCGATCTGGCGCGGTATCGATGTGGCGCGCGCCACCGGCTGCACCCATGTGCTGGGCGCTACCGGCAACACCTCCGAAAAAGCCGGGCAGGCGCTTTACGATCTTCCGGAAACCGCGCTTATCGACATGGGCGATTTCATCGGCGGCATGCTGAAATACCTGCGCAGCCATCCGGTCGAGCGGGTGACGATCGCGGGCGGCGTCGCCAAGATGACTAAGCTCGCCCAGGGAATGCTCGACGTGCACTCCAAAAAGGGATTGGCCGATCTCGATGCGCTGGCGGCATTGGCGCGGGAAGCCGGAGGAAATGAAAATCTCGCCATTGCCATCCGTCAGGCCAACATGGTCGCGCACGCCTTTGAGCTGGCCGAAAGCGCCAAGATAGATCTCGGTGCGGTCGTTGCTGAAAAAGCCTGGGTAACCGCAGCGGCAGCGCTGAAGATGCCGGCCATTGCGCTCGATATTCTGGTGTTCGATCGTCAGGGCGCGCTCAAGGGGCGCACCGCCTCCACGCCGTCGCATCAGCCTTTCGCATCTTCCTTCGGAGACCGGAACCGCCGAACATAGTCGGTGCTATAAAGCGCGCTTTCACGAAAATCAGTCGAGGCAAGCCCACGTCCGACGAAGATCAGGGCCGTCCGCTCCACCGGTTCGGCTGCGAGCTTGTCCTCAATGTCGAACAGCGTTCCTCTGATAACTCGCTCATCCGGCCAGGACGCGCGAACGACGATGGCGACCGGGCAATCCGAACCGTAAAGCGGCGTCAGCTCTTCCACCACCTTGCCGATGGCATGAATGGCGAGATGGACGGCGAGCGTTGCGCCCGTCGCACCGAAAGCCTTCAGCGTCTCACCCTCCGGCATCTTCGATGCGCGCCCGGAAATGCGGGTCAGCACAAGGCTCTGCGCCACTTCCGGCACAGTCAGTTCCCGCTGCAAAGTGGCGGCGGCGGCGGCAAAGGACGGCACGCCCGGGGTGACGGTATAATCCAGACCCAGCCGCTCCAGACGGCGAATCTGCTCGCCCATGGCGCTCCAGACGGAAAGGTCGCCGGAATGCAGCCGCGCCACATCCTTACCGGCCTCCGCTGCGGTCACAAATTCCGCCTCGATCTCATCCAATGAAAGCGCGGCCGTATCGACGATGCGGGCGCCCGGAGGACAATATTCAATGAGCGCTTTCGGAACCAGCGAGCCGGCATAAAGGCACACCGGGCAGGCGGCGACAAGATCGCGCCCGCGCACCGTAATGAGATCGGCGGCGCCCGGACCGGCGCCAATGAAATGAACCGTCATTATTGTTCTCCATGTTCGATGGCGCTGCTGCTTTTCTGCGGGGCGTCGTCAGTCGTTGCGATGGCCACCGTGACATCGTCAACCACAAGACGCGGCGCAACCAGCCTTGCATTCTCTCCGGCGGCGGCAAGCGCCGCCGCTTCGCTCACACTTGGCGAGCCGGCATGATCAAGGCTCGCCTGTGAAAATGTCATTGTTTTCGAAGCAACCGCCTCGAGCCGTTCCTGCGATACGATTTCAAGCGACAGCGACAGGCTTTTCGCCGCTTCCAAAAGACCGGCTTCACCGGCTTTGAGCGGCGCGGTCGCCAGGCATTCCGCCGTCACGTCAAAAGCACGTTCTGCGGCACGCACGGCGGCAATGACAGCAGCGGGACCCGTGCCTCTGCGACAACCTATGCCAGCCACGGTCACCATGGCTTGGTCCAGCTCCATTGCGTCACCGGCATTGCCGGACGCCAGCCCGACATGGAACCGACAGCCGCCACCCGCGACACATCCAGACGGATCATCGATCCGCCGTGCCGCGCATGGGCGGCAAGCAGAATGGCCTCCATTTCCAGCGTCACCGCATTGGCGACCAGCCGCCCGCCGGGTTTCAGGGCCTCCATAGCCCCCTCAAGCACACCGTCTTCACTGCCGCCGCCGCCAATGAAAATCGCATCCGGCTTGGCCAAGCCTTCGAAAGCCGCAGGGGCCGCGCCGATCATGACCTCAAGCGCCGGAACACCGAAAGCTTCGGCATTGCGAGCGATACGCTCCGCCCTTTCCGGGTGTTGTTCTATGGCGATGGCGCGGAGCGAGTGGTGCGACAACATCCACTCTATGCCGATCGAACCCGAACCGGCACCTATATCCCACAGCAACTCGCCCCGCCGTGGGCCAAGAGAGGAAAGTGTCACGGCGCGGATTTCACGTTTGGTGATCTGCCCGTCATGTTCGAACAGGCTGTCATCAAGCCCACATGTGAAAGGCAGAACGCGGGCGCCATCGGCCGCGACGACGTCAATCCCCACCACATTCAGCGGGTCGATGTCTTCAAACGAGAAATCGGCCGCCCTGACCTGCCGCCGCCTCTCCCGCTCTCCGCCCAGGGCTTCGAGCAAAATGAATTCCGACTGGCCTAAACCGAGATCAGACAGCAGATTTGCAATCAAAGCCGGCGCATGCGCGTCAGACGTCAGGGCGATGATGCGCGCACCCCCATGGAGATGCGGGCGCAGAAGATCGACGGAACGGCCATGCAACGAAACGCACTCGGTTGATTGCAGCGCCCAGCCAAGCCGCGAGGCGGCAAGCGAAAAGGCGGAGGGCGAGGGATGACAAACCGTCTCGTCCGCCTCGATTTGCCGCAAAAGCGTGACGCCGACGCCGTAAAAAAACGGATCGCCTGACGCCAGCACACAAACGCGCCTGCCACGCAGCGCCACGACATCGCTCATCTCGGTGTCAAAGGGCACCGGCCAGCGCTGGGCGTCACCGCGAATGGCCGCAGCCGCCAACTCCAGATGGCGTTTGCCGCCAAAAACCACTTCGGCCGCTTCAATTGCCTCAATTGCCTTGCTGCCCAGCCCTTGCAGCCCGTCCTCACCTATGCCGACGATGGAGAGCCACGGCTTTTCTTTCTTTTCGGTGGAAGCCTCATTTTTTGTAGAAGCCTGGCCCGTTCCGGAATATTCAGACGTCATGACACGCTCCATACTCATCCTTGGCGGCACGGCGGATGCCCGGATACTGGCGGGCAGGCTGGCGCAGGAATCCTGCGACCGTATTCTCCTCTCCATGGCCGGCAGGACGCTCTCGCCGGTGGAACAGCCAGTGCCGATGCGTAGTGGCGGCTTCGGTGGAGCTAGCGGTCTTGCGGATTTCATTCGCACCGGGGATTTCGATATTCTCGTGGACGCCACCCATCCCTATGCGGCGAAAATTTCCGCCAATGCCATTGAGGCGGCGCGGCTCGCCAGAGTTCCGCTGGTCGTCCTTTCGCGTCCTGCCTGGCAGCGCCAGCCGGGTGACAGGTGGCATGATGTCGACACTGTCGAACAGGCTGTCGCCGCGCTCGGCAGCGAAGGCAGACGCGTGTTTCTGGCTTTGGGACGGCAGGAGCTTCTTCCTTTCGAAACCGCGCCCCAGCACAACTATCTCATCCGCAGCGTCGACCCGGTGGAGCCGCCACTGAAACTGCCGCATGCGCGCTATATTACCGCGCGCGGCCCCTTTGCGCTGGACGACGAAATCCGCATGCTGGACGAAAACCGCATCGAGACGGTGGTCTCGAAAAACTCCGGTGGCAGCGCGAGCTATGGTAAGATCGAAGCGGCGCGACGGCTCGGCCTTCCGGTCATCATGATCGACCGGCCGCGACAGCAAAACGACGCGCCCCTGAATGACGTGACGGTGCCGGACATTGCCGCTGCGCTCACCGCCATTCGCCATCAGCTCTCTCTTCTCGAAAAACGCGGCGAATAAACCAGCGGTTCCTTGCCGGAACGTTCAATCAGACGGGTTTCAACCGAGCCGACGATGATGCAGGTAGCCATATCCGCCATATCGCTCGAAGCTTCCGAAAGAGGCACAACCCGGATACGCTCATCCGTCCGGCCTGCCGCGCGACCGAAGATCACCGGCACCGAACCGGGCAAATGCGCCCGCAACAGATCAAAAGCGGTCCCGAGCTGGTGCGGCCGTGCCCTGCTGACGGGATTATAGAACGCCATTACAAAGCCTGCTTCTGCCGCCGCGATCAGTCGTTTTTCAATGATGCCCCAGGGTTTCAGATTATCCGATAGCGAAATGGCGCAGAAATCATGGCCAAGCGGCGCGCCGGCTCTCGCAGCGACCGCCAGCATGGCTGTCACACCCGGCACGAAGGAGAAATCGATATCGCGCCATTCGGCGGGGCCGCTTTCGATCGCCTCGCAAACTGCCGCCGCCATGGCGAAAACGCCGGGATCGCCGCCGGACACCACGCACACCTTGCCGCCGGAAGCTGCAAGCCGCAGAGCCTGCTCGGCGCGGGAAATCTCCTCGCGATTGTCCGAAGCGTGGCGACGCTGGTCCGGCCGAAGCGACAGCCGGTCAATGTAAGGGAAATAACCGAAAAAATCGTCCGAAGCTTCAACGGCAGCGAGCGCTTCCGGCGTTATCTGGGCCTGACTGCCCGGGCCAAGACCGACGACGACGAGCCTGCCCGTCATGACTTTTCACCAGCCAAGGGTCTTGTTTTCCAGCCGGGAACCAGAACCAGCGAAAAATATGGAGCAGGCGACGCATCGCGATCGACAAGCCGCACCGCATGGCTGTTGGCCATGGTGCCGCGCTCGACATAAAGCGCGTCTTCAAGCTTGCCAGCCTTTTCCAGCGCCCGGCGGATTTTCGGCAGGTTGCGCCCGACCTTCATGATGACCGCCCCATCCGTTCCGGAAAGGCGGTCCGTCAAAATATCTTCTCCAAGTGTACCGGGAAGCACGCTTAAAATATCGTCGCCTTGCACCAGCGGCAGGCCAGCCATGGACCAGCATCCCGACATGGCGGTGATGCCAGCCACGACCTCGGCGGGATAAGACGGCGCCAACCGCAGATGCAGGTGCATATAGGAGCCATAAAACAGCGGATCGCCTTCGGAGAGCACGGCAACATTTCGCCCAGCCTCGAGATGCACGGCAATATCCTTCGCCGACTGATCGAAAAAACCCGCGATGGCATCTTTGTATTCATCGCCGTTTTTGTCGCTTTCGACGGTTACCGGGTAAACCAGCGGCATTTCCAGCGTGCCCGGACGAATGAAGGCTTCGACAATACCGCGACCGTTGCCGCTGCTTCCCTTCTTGCAGAAGAAGGCGAGAACATCGGCACTTTCGATGGCACGCACGGCTTTCAGCGTCAAAAGCTCCGGATCGCCGGGACCGGTGCCGACGCCAACAAGCTTGCCCTTGGGATGTTCAAGGAGTGCCGCGCTCAAAGGCCCGCCCTCGCAACCGCGTTGATCGCAGCGGCGGTCATGGCCGAGCCGCCGAGACGCCCCTTGACGATGGCGTAGGGAATAGCGAGCGAACTTGCCTCTAGGGCGTCTTTCGATTCCGCCGCACCCACAAAGCCAACGGGCATGCCAATGATGGCCGCCGGGCGGGCATCGCCTTTTTCCAGTATTTCGAGGAGATAGAACAAGGCGGTTGGTGCATTGCCGATCGCGACAAGCGCGCCATCCAGCTTGTCCGCCCACAGATCAAGGGCGGCGGCGGACCGTGTGTTGCCTATCCGTTTCGCAATATCGGGCGTGCGAGCATCGCGAAGGGTGCAGATAACCTCATTGCCGGCCGGAAGGCGCGCGCGCGTCACGCCATGCGCCACCATCTCAGCATCGCAGAGGATAGGCTTGCCAGTGAGGAGGGCGGAACGCGCAGCGCCAACGAAATCGGGCGAAAAGCGGAAGTGGCTTGCCGCCTCCACCTGGCCACAGGCATGGATCATACGAATGGCGATATCTGCCTGTTCATCGCTGAAGGCGGACAGATCCGCTTCTTCACGGATGATGGCGAAGGAGCGTTCATAGATCGCATTGCCATCGCGAATATAGTCATAGTCGGTCATCAGTCATCCTGTCGAAGCGCCGCGCCGATTACTCCCGTGCCCAGACGGACAAGAAAGGTGGCAGCGTTTTCTCCGGGCTTATGTTCTTTTTCGTAAAGACGGGCAAGCCGCGAAAGCGCCGTCCTGCGATGCTGAAAAGGTAAAATGCCATTGGGCGCGTCGCCGGCGCGGCCCGAAATAGAAAATGCCAGGCCTTCAGCAGTGCCGGAAAACGTCAGAAGCGCCGGTCCTGGATGGGCACATCCCTTGCCACAGCCGGAAATATGAAGCGTGAAAGATCCATCCAGCAGGGAAGGGCATTCTTCAGCCGCAAAGGCGGCCAACTCATGGGTGGCAAAGAAGGCCGACCCACAACGTGGCGCGCCCGAGCACACGGCAACGGAAGAGCGCGCGTCCCCGAAAGCAGTGATAACACCCGTCTCACCCGCCACCGCAAGCAAATCGCGGCAGACCGTAGAAGGACCGAAAAATAGCAAGCTATGATTTGGCGATGGCCGCAACGTTTCGATACCGAGCGCATCGGCCTGCTCGCAGAGCTTCGCCAGATCGGAAGCAGGGAGTTGCCCGAAAGCAGGGGCGATGCCGACAGCAAAGCGATCCTCTCCCGTCGTCATCAGCCCCAATGGCAGAGACGTGTCCGTAAGTTCATCGGCAATCTCTCCAGCCAGCAGACGATCTCCGCAGATCGACCTCGTCGCTGCAACATCCAGATCGCGGCCGCGGGCAAGCGGTCCTTGAGCAGCCAGATGGACGAGCAGAGAGACAACTATATCCGGCGCCGCGTGCGTCTCGATCAACCCTGCCCTCAGCGCCTTCGGCTGCGGCCCGCCAAGCATCAATTGCCAAAGGGTTCTGCCACCCAGAGACGCCGCCTTCAGGCGAATATCGGCCAGCAAACCATCCAGAGACAGGCGACCGCCACCATCAATGACGACCGACATCTTGGCGGCGAGTTTTTCATGAAGTCGAAGCCTGTCGGCTTCTCGCCGAATTGCTGCGGCAAGCGGGCGGGCATCGGCAATTTCCGTATCATCCCGACCGGCGAGAGGCGAGGTCTCTATCGCAAGTCCGTGACGAAGCGGCAGGTCCAGCGCCAGTACCTCCTTCTCCAGCGCAATCGCACTGTCGGGCGTCAGACCGCGAAACTGCACCCCGCCGCGGGCGGTGATGTCGATCAATCCGTTGCCATGCCGCTCAGCAAGATGGCAAAGCGCCACCATCTCGCGCGGCGATATATCAGCCTCAAAAGCAATTCGCGACAAAAACCCGTCGCCTGTCCGCATGGGGGCGGAAAGGGCGGGGCAGACGCCACGGCGGCCAAACGGCTGAACGGTATCAACGGCAGCGACCATCACGCCTTTCTCCTTTCGGAAAACGGCAGGATCAGCATTTCCAGTTCGGCATCAACCGCGTTGCGGCGGCTATGCCACAGCCCGCGACGGCGCGCGGATAAAAAGCGTTCGGCCATCACCCGCGCCGCTGTCGGGTTTTCCCGCAGAAGAAAGTCGCGCACGGCCTCGTCGCCCAAATAGGCGTCGTAGAGGCATTCGATCAGAGATGAGGACACGACATGCGTCGTCTCCGCAAATCCGATCAGGCGGTCAACGGTTTCAAGCAGTTCCGCGGCACCACGCGGCCCATGCCGCATCTGGCCGGCGATGAAGCGCGGGTTGACGGCGCGTGCCCGCACCACACGCGTCAGCGCCTGCGAGATCGTCCGCGCACGCGGGCGGGCCGGATCGGTCGTATCCAAGGCAACGATATCGGCAATATCCCCGAGCGCAGCCTTCGCAGCGGAAAAACCGCCAATGAAGGCGACATCAGACGAACCGTCGAGCAAATCCCGACCGGGATCATCGCCGGTATGAACGAGAAGATCCGCCCGGCGCACAAGTTCGGTAAAGCCGGCATCCTCAACGATGTCGAGTCCATCGGCGCCGCCAAAAGCATGGTTTGCAGCCTCGAGATATGCCCGCCCCAGCTCCTCGCGTTCCTCCCAGGTACCGCCCGCCAGCTTTTCCTCGATACCCGCGCCATAGGTGCCGGGCGCAGAACCGAAGATGCGCGCCGGGATATGCCCGAGCGCTGCGGCCTCCTCCGCAAGCGGATTGTCGCCCGGCGCTTCATCCCTGCGCGCGACGGCTTTGGTGGCGGCGTCGAGAAGCGCGATCAGCGCCGGAAACATGTCGCGGAACAGCCCGGAGATGCGGAACGTCACATCAACACGCGGTCGCCCGAGGCTGGCGGGCGGCAAAACCTCGATACCGGTGACACGACCGGTAGCGGGGTCATGCATCGGCCTTGTCCCCATCAGATGCAGCGCCTGCGCCACATCCTCACCGCCATTGCGCAGGCTGGCGCTGCCCCAGAGATCGAAGACCAGGTGCTTCGGCCAGTCGCCATGGCTCTGTAGATGATGGCGCAATACTTCTTCAGCTGCCATTTTGCCGAGTTCAAATGCCGTCGGCGTCGGCATGGTACGGGGATCGGCGGCATAAAGGTTGCGACCAGTGGGCAGCACATCGAGCCGCCCGCGCGCAGGTGCGCCGGAAGGGCCGGGAACGATATGCAGGCCATTGAGCGCGGCAATCAGGGCGGCTTTTTCCGATTTGGCGCTTTCAAGCCTCAGAAGGTCGGTCTCACCCTCGGCACTGCGGCCAAAAACATGCTGGCCGTCCTTGATCGCAAAATCCTTGAGGTCGCAGAGAAAAGCATCGATGCGCGACAGCGCCGCATCTGGATCATCTTTCTCCACCACGCCCGCTTCCGCCGCAAGCCCGGTCTCCAGCGCCTTTTCAACGATCAGTTTCGCCAGTCGGTCACGCCGGCGGCGATCCAGCCCATCCGCCTGCGCATATTCATCGACCAGTTGCTCCAACGCCGACTGCTCCGGCGAAAGCCCGGCATTCACGAGTACTGGCGGAACATGGCCGATGGTCACGGCTGCGATGCGCCGCTTGGCGACCGCCGCCTCGCCCGGATTGGAAACGATGAACGGATAGACCACCGGCAGTGAGCCGGTGACAATTTCGGGAAAACAATTGCAGGAAAGCGCTACCGTCTTTCCGGGCAGCCATTCCAGCGTTCCATGCGCGCCCACATGCACGATGGCATGCGCACCCGCAATCCGCTGCATCCATGCGCCGAAGGCAACAAGCGCGTGACGTGGCGGCAGGGCGGGGTCGTGGTAGTCCACCCGACGATCCTCATTGCGGCCCCGGTCCGGCGCGAGCGCCACGAACACTTCGCCGAAACGTGCGGCGCGGAACCGGAACGCGCCATCGACGAATGCGTCGTCATCGATTGCCGCGCCCCATGTCGCGTTCACGGATGCGGCAGATGCCGACGGCAACGCGGAGAAAAAAACCTCGTAGGTGGAAAGATCAATTGCCGCTTCCTGTTGTTCGACGCAGTCGAGCAACGCCCGCGCAGTCTCAGGAATATCCTCGACCGTATAGCCAGCCCCGGCGAGATCCTGCATCATTTCGAGAACGCTTTGCGGCACATCGAGACCGACGGCATAACCGGTTCGCCCGGGCGCCGCACCGGGATAGTCCGGCATCAGAATAACGATCCGCCGATCCCTTGGAGCGGCATTCCGCAGCCGCAGGAAAGCGGCGATGCGATTTGCCGTCTGCTCGATGCGATCAGCCTCGGGTACATTGAGCAAACTCGCGCCGCCATCCACACGCGCCTGTTTGAATGAGATCGCACCGACGAGAATCCGGCCATCCAGCTCCGGCAGGACGACATGCATGGCGAGATCGGAAGGATTGAGACCGCGCGCATTTTCCGCCCATCCGTCCCTCCGCGTCGTCGCCATCACCACCTGAAACACCGGAACGCCCATCCGGTCAAACAAGGTTGCCCCGTCATCATCCGTCTGACTGGCGAAGGCGGTGGCGGCAATGATGGCGGCGGGCTTCAGATCGGGCAGCGCCGTTTCGAGGAAACGGATCGCCTCGCCATCCTTCAGACCACTGACAAAAATCGGCAATGGCGCAAAGCCGCGCTGCGAGAGCGCCTTAAAAAGCGCGTCCACCGGTGCGGCATCTGCCGCCAGAAGCATGGAGCGGTAAAACAGAATGGGCAGAACGGGCACACCTTCGGGAAAACCCGCGCAGGCTTCCGCCCTATCCACAACGCCCCTGCCGGGCCGGTAGAAACCGGCTTTTGGTAGCGGCTCGGCTTCGATATCCGGCCATGCCTCGGCCCTTGCAAGAGCGGCGAGACCAAGGGCAAGCCGATCCATATTCTCTTGCCCACCCTCACGGAAGAAGGAGAGGACCGAGGCCAAAATCCGCCGATCGACGGTCGAGGCCGCTTCCAGTTTCTCGTCCCTTTCGCTGCACTCACCCGGCAAAAGCAGAAGCTTGATGCCACGCCCGTGCGCAAGAATGGAAAGCTGATCGACGCCGTAACGCCAGCGTTCCGCGCCGCCGAGAATCCGGATAAGAATAACCTTGGCATGTTCCGCCGTCTTTTCGACCCAGAGATCGACCGACATGGGATGCCGAAGCTCGGAGAGGTTGGCGGCTGACAGGGAGGGGAGCGCCCCCCCTGTTCGCCGCCAGGCCTGTTCCAGCCCGGCAAGATCGCTTGCCGAAAAAGACAGTATCACCACATCAGACCGGGGCTGGTTGAGATCAACCGGCTCGATCAGATCGTCCAGAGACGAGGATGTGGTAGCGAGGATGTGCATCGTCAGGCGGCCAGCATCTGTTCGATCTTTTCGCGGTTGATGCCCTTTTCGCCGATGACGACGAGGCGGCTGCGGCGTTCCTCACCCGCAGCCCAGGGCCGGTCGTAATAATGGTTGACTCGGCTGCCGACAGCCTGCACCTGCAGGCGCATCGGCTTTGCGGCAATTTCGATGAAGCCCTTGATGCGCAGGACATTTTCGGCAGCGGCCGTCTTGGCGATACGGGCCGCCAGCGCTTCCGGATCGGTAACAGTCGGCAGATCGATGACGAAGCTGTCGAAATCGTCATGCTCGTGGTCGAGTTCGCCATCATGGTGGGTGCGGCGGTTTTCGATATCCTCTTCCACCGCAAGGCCAAGACCGATCAGCACGGCGGGGTCGATGGCGCCATTGGAGGCCACAACGATCTTTGCCGCCTTCGGCAGATGTTCGAGAACATGCGCCTTGGCCTTGTCCAGACCGGCGTCATCCAGCAGATCGGCCTTGGTCAGCACGATAAGATCGGCACAGGCGACCTGATCCTCGAAAACCTCTTCGACCGGGTCATCGTGATCGAGCGCCTCGTCATTTGCCCGTTGGGTGGCGAGCGCTTCCATGTCGTGCGCCACCTGACCCTCGGCAAGGGCGGCGCCATCCACTACGGCTACGACGGCGTCCACCGTCACACGGCTCTTGATCGCCGGCCATTGGAAAGCCTGCACCAAGGGCTTCGGCAGGGCAAGGCCCGAGGTCTCGATGAGGATATGCTCCACCTTCGGCTGACGGCTCAGAATCTGTTCGATGGCGGGCTGGAAATCATCCGCCACCGTGCAGCAGATGCAGCCATTGGCCAGTTCGACGATGTTTTCTTCCGGGCAGCTTTCAATACCGCAACCTTTGAGAATCTCGCCATCGATGCCGATATCGCCGAACTCGTTGACGATGATCGCCAGCCGCTTGCCGTCCAGCTTTTCGAGAAGGCCGCGCAGCAGCGTGGTTTTGCCAGCCCCCAGAAAGCCGGTGACGATGGTGCAGGGAACGCGGTCCAGAAGGGTGCTCATGATCTCTCCTCGGTAAAATCGAATGGGGGAATGCGCGCCACCATGCCGCGCTTTAAGGGTTCGGGGCGGCCGCGCCAGGGCATCAGGCCGTCGGGGGCGGCCGCCAGCAGCTGCGCACCGGTCAGCAAATCTTCCGCATCACCGGTCGTCAGCCCGCCGAAGACATAGGACCAGCCATTGGCGCTGCGCAGCACGGCGCTAAGCCCGCGCTTGCAATTGGCGAGGCAGTTGACGGAACGAACGGTGACACCGGTTTCCTGCGCCTTTGCGATGACGGCATCGGCGAGACGTGAACCGGGGCGCGGTTCGGCATTGGGATCGGTTTCATCGCGGCAGCTTCTGCAAACGAAGACGGTCACGCCGGACGCTGTTTCGTTCTGCGTGTTTCCGCCTGCACATGAAGATGTCGCTGAAATATCCAAACCGTATCGTTTCCCGCGCCTTACAAAAAATCTCGGGGGTGCGGATGCCGAATACGGCATGCGGACAGACGCAAGCCGGGTGTTCGATCTAACCGACTGACCGGAGCACCCCGCCCGGCAGACGTTTTTCCTGAAACGGCAGGTCTCCTGGCTCGCGGCTTTACATCCTGACACCGCCTTCCCGAACCCGTTAAGGCGTCCAGTGGCTTTACGGTGCGGGCTTACCGCTTACAGTTGCGGGGGCAGCCACGGAATGACCCGGTAATCGGGTTGGAACCGTGTTCCCTCTTAGCTTTTCCCGTTGCCGGGAAAAGACCGTCAGTCCGTTACCCTTAGGCTGAACGGGCGTGGGGGTCAATGCCGCGACCCTGTGGCCCGCACATTGCCGGGTGCGGCAAATTGGGTATAGTCGCCGCTCCGAATGGCGGGGCACCGGGTCCCACGCCGCTGGATGAAAAGGAAAACGCGATGACACGCGACATCAGCGACAGCGAAGCCGAACGTCACCGGCAGAAAATGGTCAACCGCAAAACGGTGCAGGACGCCGAGGTTGCGGAAAAGACCATCGAAAAAGGTCTGCTGATGATCAATACCGGCCCGGGCAAGGGCAAATCCACCGCCGCTTTCGGCCTTGCCCTGCGCATGCTCGGCACTGGGCGGCGGGTCGGCGTGGTGCAATTCATCAAGGGTGCATGGTCAACGGGAGAACAGCAGGCGCTGAATCTGTTCGGCGACAGGGTGGTGTGGCGCACCATGGGCGAAGGGTTCACGTGGGACACGCAGGATTTGAAGCGCGACGTCGCGGCGGCGGCAAAGGCCTGGGAAGAAGCCAAGGTCCTGATGGCCGACGAGACCGTCGGCCTGCTGATCCTCGATGAGCTGAACATCGCGCTCCGTTACGATTACCTGCCACTGGAGGAGGTGGTCGAAACGCTGTCCAGCCGAAGGCCCGATCTGCACGTCATCGTTACCGGCCGCAACGCCAAGCAACCGCTCATCGACGCGGCCGATATGGTGACGGAAATGACCCTCGTGAAACATCACTTCAAGGCGGGCGTAAAGGCGCAGGCAGGGATAGAATTCTGATATGACTGCGCGCGTGCTGATGTTTCAGGGAACCGGCTCGGATGTCGGTAAATCGCTGATGGTGGCCGGCCTTGCCCGTGCCTTCACCCGGCGCGGCCTGTCCGTCATGCCGTTCAAGCCGCAGAACATGTCAAACAATGCGGCCGTGACCGCCGATGGCGGCGAGATCGGCCGCGCACAGGCGCTGCAGGCACGGGCGGCGGGCGTGCCGCTTTCCGTGCACATGAACCCGGTGCTCCTGAAGCCGCAGAGCGAGACCGGCGCACAGGTGGTGGTGCAGGGCAAGATCGCCGGCAATGCCAGGGCGGCCGATTATCAGCACATGAAGGCCGGGCTGATGCCGCGCGTGCTCGAGAGCTTCAACCGCCTGAAACAACGGGCCGATCTGGTGCTGGTGGAAGGCGCGGGCAGCGCCTCCGAAATCAACCTGCGTACCAATGACATCGCCAATATGGGTTTTGCCAGAGCTGCGGACGCGCCTGTGATCCTGATCGGCGATATCGACCGGGGCGGCGTCATCGCCAGCCTCGTCGGCACGAAAGCCGTGCTCGAAGCTGAAGACGCGGCGATGATCGAAGGTTTCATCGTCAATCGCTTTCGCGGTGATCCGGCCCTGTTTTCAGACGGCATGCGGATAATTGCGGAACAGACCGGCTGGGCCTCTATCGGGCTTCTGCCACATTTCTCAGATGCCGCCAAACTGCCGGCGGAAGATGCGCTGGGGCTCTCCGGCCCGGCCCAACAGAAGCCTGGCGCAAAGATCCGCATCGCTGTGCCGATCCTGCCGCATATTTCCAATTTCGACGATCTCGATCCGCTGGATATGGAACCGGATGTCGAACTGATCCGCGTGCGGCCGGGCGAAACCATTCCGGCCGATTGCCGGCTGGTGCTGCTTTGCGGATCGAAAGCCACCATCGCCGATCTTGCCGTGCTGAAAGATGCGGGCCTAGACATCGATATAAAGGCGCATGTGCGGCGCGGCGGCTACGTTCTCGGCCTTTGCGGCGGATACCAGATGCTCGGAAAAACCGTTGCCGATCCTGACGGCATCGAGGGATCGCCGGCAACTGTCGATGGGCTCGGTCTGCTTGATGTCGACACGGTTTTGACGGGCGACAAAAGGCTGGTTTCCGTTACAGGCGTGAGCTTTGATGGTATTGGTTTATCCGGCTACGAAATGCATGTCGGGGAAACCACGGGAGCAGCGGGCAATCTGGCGTTTTCGACGATCGACGGGCATAGCGATGGAAGCATTTCACCCGACGGTCGCGTCTTCGGCACCTATATTCACGGCCTCTTCGCGGATAACAGCCAGCGGAGCGCGTGGCTGGAACGTCTCGGCGGGCAGGGCACGGAGCTGAACTATGATGAGCAGGTGCATACGGTTCTCGACCGTCTCGCTGCACATATGGAAAAGCACCTCGATCTCGACCGTCTGCTTGCTATAGCGCGATAAGGATCGCCAGAAGTCCGAACAGGCCGATCAATAGCAGGTCGGCAATCCGCACAAGCCGCAGCGCCCTGCGAATATCGCCGGCAACCAGCGCCGCCCTGCCACCTTCCCCCATGAAACGCGCCTCAATCATCTGACCGCCATAGGAGCGCGGCCCTGCGAGCGCAAAGCCGAGAGCACCGGCCAACGCCGCCTCCGGCCAACCAGCGTTGGGAGAACGGTGATGATGGGCATCGCGACGTATCGCGGCCACAGCCCTGCCGGGTGATGCGCCCTTAACAAAAAACGCGGCAACCACGAAAAGACCGCCGCTCAACCGTGAGGCCGGCAGATTGACCAGATCGTCCAGCCGGGCGGAGGCCCAGCCGAAGGCCTCATGGCGGGGTGAGCGATGGCCGATCATGCTGTCAGCCGTATTGATCGCCTTGTAAGCCGCGCCGCCCGGCAGGCCCAGGATGCCGAGCCAGAAGGCGGGAGCGACGATGCCGTCGGAAAAATTTTCGGCCAGACTTTCAACCGCCGCCCGGCAGATCGCCGCTTCGTCCAGCTTTTGAGGATCGCGCCCGACGATCATCGATACCGCCTCGCGGCCGCCTTCCACACCCTCACGCTCCAGAGCAATGGCGACAGCCTCCACATGCTGCTCAAGACTTTTCTGCGCCGGAAGCGAAGCTCCCAGCACAGCAACCAGTAAGTTGCCGAAGGGCAGAAAAAGCAGGG
This sequence comes from Agrobacterium sp. 22-209-1, assembly GCF_053522485.1. Lineage (NCBI taxonomy): Bacteria > Pseudomonadati > Pseudomonadota > Alphaproteobacteria > Hyphomicrobiales > Rhizobiaceae > Agrobacterium > Agrobacterium sp. 22-209-1. The sequence continues at coordinate 85,203 of NZ_JBNWCH010000005.1, read as the reverse complement.
TGGATTGCGCAAGCCATGCAACAAGCAGCGTCAGCCCGACGAAAACGAGGAGAGCCGCGACACCGGCCCCCTTGCGCTGTGAAAATGACGCACTCTCCCGGTTCCATTTTTTGTCCAGCAGCGCGATAAGCGAACCGATCCAGGTGACGGGATGGCCGATACGTTTGAACAGCCATACCGGATAGCCGGTCAGGCGTTCGATCACGAGCGACAGGAAAGCGAGAGCAAAAAACATGGGCGAAACAGTACCAGAAAAGGCGAAAGCTGCGATCCGTCACGGTGGCAATCTCGGCAGGGCGCGTCTGCTGTTTCCTGAAGCGCCTGAACCGTGGATCGACCTTTCGACTGGGATCAATCCGCACTCCTACCCGCATTCGCCGATCCCCGCCAGCGCATTCGCCCGCCTGCCGGAACCGGACGCCGCCGAAGAATTGAAACGTCTGGCGGCAACGCATTTCAATGCGCCTTCCGCCCGGCATGTAGCGCTTTCCCCCGGCACGCAGATGCTGATGCCATTACTGGCTCAGATCGCTATCGCCCGCGGGGCAAAAAGCGGCGCCGTCCTTTCCCCCGCCTATGCGGAACATGCCCGAACCGCACGCATGGCCGGACTGGCTGTGACCGAGGCGGAAAACATCAGCGCGATGTCGGCTCATGACTATGGCGTCGTGGTCAATCCCAATAATCCCGATGGCCGCATCACGGATCGCACCGCCTTGTTGTCGCTGGCCGCCGCCATGCACCGCAAGGGTGGGCTGCTCGTCGTGGACGAAGCCTTCATCGAGACAGGAGGTGCCGAAAGCCTCGCAAATGCCGCCTGTCAGGATGCACTGGTGGTCCTGCGCTCTTTCGGTAAATTTTACGGCATGGCAGGCGTTCGGCTGGGTTTCGCGATTGCGCAGCCCGATATCGCTGCTGAACTGGAGGCAAGGCTCGGCCCCTGGGCGGTTTCCGGCCCGGCGCTGCATATCGCGACGCAGGCTCTGGCGGACGGGGAATGGCAATCGTCCATGCGTCTGCACCTTGCCGAAGACGCTCGGCGCATGAACGCCATGCTGGAAAAAGCGGGGCTGGCAATTGCCGGCGGCACGTCGCTGTTTACTCTGGTGCGGGATCCCCGCACCACAAACCTGTCCAGCCATCTTGGCCGACACGGCATTCTGGTCCGCATTTTTGATGAGAGGCCGAACGACATGCGTTTCGGCCTTCCCGGTAGCGAAACGGAGTGGCAGCGCTTTGAGGAGGCGCTGTCATCCTTTGACTATTCCTCGAAGGTGTAGGTCTCAATCGACTCCGGCTTCATTTCGATGGAGAAGCCCGGCAATTTCGGCGGCATGTAAGCGGCGTTTCTGATATCGCAGGGTTCGATGAAATGCTCGTGCAGGTGGTCGACATACTCGATCACGCGGCCTTCCTTCGTGCCAGATACCACGAGATAGTCGATCATCGACAGATGCTGCACATATTCGCAGAGGCCGACGCCACCGGCATGCGGCCAGACCGGCAGATTGTATTTGGCGGCGATCAGCAGCACCGCCAGCACCTCGTTCAGACCGCCCATGCGGCAGCTGTCGATCTGCACCACATCGATGGCGCCCTCGGCGATGAACTGCTTGAACATGATACGGTTCTGACACATTTCACCCGTCGCCACCTTAACCGGACCGATGGCCGCGCGGATCTTGCGATGGCCGGCGACGTCGTCCGGGCTCGTCGGCTCTTCAATGAAGAAGGGGTTGCAGAAGGCAAGCTTGTTGACCCACTCGATGGCCTGATCGACTTCCCAGACCTGATTGGCGTCAATCATCAGGTAACGGTCGGGACCGATCACCTCACGGGCAATGGTAAGACGGCGAATATCGTCTTCCAGATCGCGGCCAACCTTCATCTTCACATGGTTGAATCCGGCATCGATGGCTTCCTGGCAAAGACGACGCAGCTTGGCGTCGTCGTAACCCAGCCAGCCGGCCGACGTCGTGTAGCAGGCATACCCTTCGTTCTTCAGCGTCTCGATACGTTCGTTCTTGCCGCTTTCGGCTTTTTTGAGGATCGCAAGCGCTTCGTCCCGGGTCAGCACGTCGGTCAGATAGCGGTAATCGACGATATCGGCAATTTCTTCCGGGCTCATATCGGCAACGAGCTGCCACACCGGCTTGCCGGCCTTCTTGGCCAGCAAATCCCATACCGCATTCACAACGGCGCCGGTGGCGAGATGCATCGCGCCCTTGTCCGGGCCGATCCAGCGCAACTGGCTGTCGCTCGTCAGATGTCGCCAATATTTGCCGGGGTTCTCGGTGACGGTGGCAAGATCGGTGCCAACCACCAGATGACGCATCGCTTCGATGGCCATGCAGCAGATGTCATTGCCGCGGCCGATGGTGAAGGTCAGCCCGTGGCCTTTAAGACCCGGCTCATCGGTATCGAGAATGACATAAGCCGCCGAATAATCCGGGTCGGGGTTCATCGCGTCCGAGCCGTCGAGACTTTGGGACGTCGGAAAACGCAGGTCGAAAACACGCAGATCAGTAATTTTGGTCATGGCCGTTCACTCGCGGTCAGTGTCAAAGGAAATCGTTCAGTCGAGGTGGAAGGTTTCTTCCATCATCGCCCACCACTCGCCTTCCTTGCGGCTTTCGAGCGGTTGCTGACAGGGAATGGTGAAAGACCACCACTCCTGGTTCTTCGGGCTTGCAGCCATCTTCGCCATGTCGGCGCTGATATCGCTGCCGTGATATTCCCAATAGCCGAAGAGCAGATTTTCCGGATCGCGCAGGAAGATCGTATAATTGCGGATATTGCAGTCGCTAATGAGCGCCAGAATTTCAGGCCAGACGGCGGCATGCAGCCTTTTATATTCCGCGATCATTTCCGGTTTGACGCCGATGACCATGCCCATGCGCTGCATGAAAAACTCCGTTATTGCTTGATGGTGCCAAGCGCCGCACGCAACTTCGACTGCGGCAATTTCAATTCCAGCCTTTCAGCGGCGGCAATGACCGGCGCAAAGCGACGACGCTTCTTTTCGTCATGGTTGCCGGCGATATCGGCCAGCCGATGCGCGAGAAAGGGATTGCGCAAACGCTCTCGCAACACGCCAATATAGGTTTGTGCCTGGTCTCCCATGCCTTCAGCCGCAAAGACCGGCAAAACCTCGTCGCGCCAGAGTGTTTCGAGATCGGAAACGAGGCCATCGTCCGCCATTGCCTGACGCACCGTTTCATCTTTCGCACGCACATCCCGCAACCAGCGCTCGGCCAGATAGGAATGGCCGAGATTGAGCAGGAACAGCTTCAGTTTTTCATAGTGATCGAGATCGTCAGTCAGCACCACAGCAGGGTGCGTACAGGGAAGGACAAGCCCTTCCTGTTTCTCGATCGCCCAGAGTGCATAGGGTTCCGCCACGGCGCCGACGGGATCGATCGGCTCAGAAACGATGCGGTCCACCAGACTATTGGCGAAACGGCACTTCTCATTCAGATAGAAGGCAAAACCCGCCGGCAATTGCCATTCGTCTGCAAGCCGGCGAATGACTTGGCTCAGCTTTTCGCCGTTGCGCGGCAGGAGCTCGCAGGGGAAGATCGAAACGGGCGCTTCCGGATTGCGCTGAAAACGCTCCAGCAGCAGCATGCACAGCTTCGCCGGAAAGCTTTTCGGCACAATCGTGAAATCGGCAGCAAGCCCGGCTCCATCTGTCGAATCCAGCTCATAACCGCGATCACCCGTGTTGGACAAAATGACCTCGGCCACGCAGGCGAGACGGCGTATCTCGGCCCAGTCGGTCGCGGCAGTCAGAGCCCGCGCGATACCTTTGCCGTCAATCTCCTCGTCCACTTCCTGCCCATCGCTGATACCGCGAATGCGCACGGGGTAGGGTGCGCCGCTGTTCAGCGCCGCAACACGTTTTAGGCTCTCCGCATTGCCGGTCGTCTGAACGATTGCGATGCGCCCCAGCGCTTCTCCCTTGTCCAGGGCCTGCGAAACGAACAGATCCGCATGGGCGAGAAGAAAGCGGCTGGTGCCGAATTGCAGGATGGGCGTATCGGGCGTCATACGACCTCCACCATGCCCTTGATGACTCCGGCTTTCGGATCGGTCAGACCGGCGAATCGTGAGGGCACATCGGCAAGCGTCATGCGATGGGTGATCAGTGCTTCCGGTACCTTGCCCTCCCGCAGCGCCTGCAGGACGCGCTCGAAATTCTCAGGCGTAGCATTGCGACTGCCGAGCAGCGTCGTTTCCCTCTTGTGGAACTCCGGATCGTTGAAGCTGATATCGCTGGCGACGATGGAGACCAGCACATAGGAACCGCCATGGCCGACAAAGGAAAAGCCGCGCTCCATGGCTTTCGGATTGCCGGTCGCATCGAAGACCGCATCGAAAAAATCGCCGCCGGTGATGTCGGAAAGGCGATCCCTGTCGCCCTCGCCGAGCGCCACCGTGTGTGCGACGCCGAGATGCTCTCTGCAGAAATCCAGCCGGTCGGTGCGCCCATCGATCATGGTCACTTCGCCGCCATCGAGAACCGCGAAAACCGCAACCGCCATGCCGATCGGGCCGGCGCCGACGATCAGAACCTTCTGCCCCTTCTCGACTGCGCCACGGCGCACCGCATGCGCACCGATAGCCAGAAATTCGGTCATCGCCGCCTGATCGAGGCTCAACCCCTCCGCCTTCAGCACGAATTGTTGCGGCACGCTCAGATATTCGACCATGCCGCCATCGCGATGAACGCCCAGCACACCAATATTGCGGCAGCAATTGCTCTTGCCCTTCAGGCAGGCGCTGCATTTGCCGCAAGAGATATAGGGAATGACGGTGACCACGTCGCCTGCGGACAGATGGCTGCCTTCCGGCGCCTCTTCCACCGTGCCGGAAAGCTCATGGCCCATGATGCGCGGATAAGAGAGATAAGGCTGGTTGCCGGTGAAGATGTGCAGATCCGTGCCGCAAACCCCGATGCGGCGAATACGCACCAGCACTTCGCCTTCGCCACGCACTGGTGTCGGCAGTTCCTTGGAAACGAGTTGACCTGGGGTTTCGCAGAAAATCGCCAGCATGTATCACCTGTGGGAAAGGGAATAAAAACGAATGGCGTTACCGCCAAAGACTGCCGCATGGTCCTTTGCCGGCACGATATCGCGGCAGAAATCCAGCCACACCTGATAGTCGCCCGCCAGCCGCAACACCGGCCAATCACTGCCGAAAATCACGCGGTTGCCGCCAAAGAGTTCCAGAATGGTCTCGGCATAAGGCCGTATCGCTTCCGGCCGCTGATCGCCGCGCTCGGTCAGCAGACCGGAAAGCTTGCAATGGACATTCGGAAGAGCCGCCAGAGCGGCCATATCCTTGCGCCAGTCGCTGTAGTGTCCGGTGGCAATCAGCGGCTTCGCGCCATGATCGATGACGACAGGCAATTGCGGATGGCGGCGAGCAAAGGCGAGGAGATGCGGCAGATTGGGCGGCAGGACCAGCGCATCGAACGCCAGACCGTGCTCTACCAGCGTCGCCACGGCGGGATCGAGTGCCGGATCATCGATCCAGGCGACATCCTCGATGCTCTGCAACATCGGACGCACACCCTTGAACGCCGGATGTTTTGCCCGACGGGCGATTTCACTCGCCGCATCGGCGGATTTCATATCCACCCAGCCGACAACGCCCCTGATGAAATCGGTCCTTTCCGCCAGTTCCAGCATGAAATCCGTGTCGGCCGCCGTCTCCATCGTCTGAACCAGCACGGTGCCGGAAACTCCGGCAGCGGCCAGCAAAGGCGACAGGTCGGCGGGGAGAAAATCCCGGTAGATGGCGGCGAGCGACGGCGGCGGCCACTGCCCGGCGCGATCCTTCATCAGCCAGAAATGCTGGTGGGCGTCGATGAGCATCGCCTCAGGCCTTTCCGCCCGGTACGGGCGCACCTTCGGCGACCAGGCCGCGCCTGTGCAGTTCGGACCAGAATTCATCCGGGATCGACTGCTCGAACCACTCTATATTGGAGGCGAGCTGCTGCGCATTGCGCGCACCCGAAACGACCGTGACCGATGCCGGATGGGCAAGCGGAAATTGCAGTGCGGCCGCCTGCAGCGATACGCCGAGTTCCTCGCAAACACCCTGCAGCGCATCGACACGCGTAAGAATATCGGCAGGCGCGTCGGCATAATTGAATTTGCGGTTGCCGGCCAGAATGCCGGAATTGAATGCACCGGCGACAACGATGGCGACACCGCTTTCAGCGCAACGGTTCATGAAAGCAAGGCTCTGCTGCTCCAGCAGCGTATAACGGCCGGCAAGCATGGCGACGTCTATATCGAAGACATCCATGGCGTCGCTGACGATTTCCCACTCATTGACACCAAGGCCGACGGCCCCAGTCGATCCCTCCTCGCGCAGCTTGCCAAGCGCCCGGAAGCCGCCGCCGGTGGTCAACTGCTCCCAGTAGTGCTGATGCTTTTCGCCATGGGTGAAGGAGCCGATATCATGCACATAAAGAATATCCGGCTTCAGAACGCCTAGCCGTTGCTGGCTTGCCTCGAAGGAGCGCAGAATACCGTCATAGGAATAATCATAGACCGGGCGGAACGGCAGGGGCGCTATATAGGCATCCTCCTCCGGACCGACGGTCTCGTCCGGCACCATCACACGGCCGACCTTGGTGCTCAGCGTGTATTCGTTCCGGTCATGCTCCGTCACCATGGTGCCGAGGCGGCGCTCCGACCGCGTATAGCCGTAGAACGGCGCGGTATCAAAATAACGCATGCCGCTTTCCCATGCCTTGTCGAACGCGCCCTTGGATTCCTCATAGGGCGTGACGCGGTAGAGATTGCCCATCTGGGCGCAACCGAGGCCCATGACGGTGACGTCGACGGCGCGGCGCGGCAATTTACGTGTATCGGAGACTTTCATCGTAGGGACTTTCCAGCTCGTCTTTGGAAGGACGCGCCGCCGCAAGGCGGCGCGCCGTTAGCATTAGTAAAGCACGTTCTTGGCTTCAGGCTTCTCGATATTGTCCTTGGTGACAACAACAACGCCGGTATCGACGAACTTCTCAACCTTTTCCTTGTTGATGAGCTTGGTCACGGTTTCCACGCCCTTTTCACCCATCTGATACGAACCCTGAACCACGATGCCGGCAAGCGTGCCGTCCTTGACGAAGCTCTGCAAATCCTGGTTACCGTCAAAGCCGATGGCAACGACCTTGCCGGCCTTGCCGGACTGGGCAAGCGCGCGGCCGACACCGATGGCCGTCGGCTCATTGGCGCCGAAAATGCCCTTCAGGTCGGAATTGGCGGCCAGCACGTCGGTGGTCTGGTTCAGCGCGGTCGCCATCTGCGACTGCGAATAGAACGGACCAACGATCTGAAGCTTCGAGTGCATCTGGATGTAGTCGGTAAAACCGCCGACACGGCCGATTTCGGAACCGGCACCGGCGACATAGGACATGACGGCAATCTTGCCTTCCGTGCCAACCTTGTCGATCAGCGCCTGGGCCGCCAGTTCGCCGGCCTTCTTGTTATCGGTTGCCAGGAACGACTGGTAATATTGCTCCGAACCCTTGGCGAGCTGCGAGTCGATCAAAACGACGGGAATACGGGCTTCCCAGGCCTTCTTGACGGCCGGCACTAGCGCGTCCGGGTCGGAAGGTGCCAGGACAATGCCCGCGACCTTACGATTGATGGCGTTTTCGACCATGTTGACCTGGTCGGCAATGGCGGACTCGGCAGCCGGACCCTGGAAGGTCATGGTATTGCCGGAAGAGTTCTTCATCGCCGCATCAGCACCCTTCTGAACATTCTGCCAGAAGGTGGAGTTGACGGTCTTGACGATGACGGCGATCTCACCGGCCTGCACGGTGGAAACGCTCCACAGCGCGATTGCGGATGTCAGAAGGGCAGTCGCAATTTTCTTCATTTCTTCCTCCGTGATGTCGGCATACCGGGCCTCCCCTGCCGATCTTTTTTGCGGAAAGGGTCCGCAGCCCTTTGGTCAGCGGCGGTTGCGCAGCTGGTCGATCCAGACGGTGACCAGAATGACGAGGCCGATGATGATCTGTTGCGTGAAGGCGGACACGCCATTCATATTGAGACCGTTGCGCAGGATGCCGATGACGAAGGCGCCAATGGCCGTGCCGGAAATGGTGCCGACGCCGCCGATCAGCGATGTGCCGCCGATAACGGCGCTGGCGATTGCGTCCAGCTCATACATCACACCTTCGTTTGGCTGGGCGGTAACGAGACGCGACATCAGCACGCAGCCCGTGAGCCCGGCGAGCGTGCCGGACAGGATGTAGGTGAAATTGGTGACACGAGCGACATTGACGCCGGAAAGGCGCGCTGCTTCGTCGTTGGAACCGACAGCGTAAATGTGACGGCCAAGGATCGAGCGGTTGAGCATGAAGGAAACCGCAAACGCAATCACCACCATCAGGATGACGGGGTAGGGGATACCGGGAAACACCACATTAGGAAAGCCGTCGTCACCGATAGTGACGATGCGAAAGAGGGCGCCGTTGCCAAGTTCGCCAAAGGATTCGCCGAGGCCCGAAACGGCGCGCGCGCCGGTGATTTGCAGGGCCACGCCGCGGGCGATCAACATCATGCCTAGGGTGGCGATGAAGGGCGGCAGCTTGAAACGGGTGACCAGAAGACCGTTAATGAAGCCGCAGAGCGATCCCGTCAGAATGCCGAGCAACATGCCGACCGGCACCGGCATACCGAGTTCCTTCACCGCAAGAGCGGCGACGACACCGGCGAGCGCCAGCACCGAACCGACAGAAAGATCGATACCACCGGTGATGATGACGCAGGTAGCCCCGATGCCGAGCAGCGCGATGGACGTGACCTGCAAGGCAATCGTCATACCGTTATTGACGGTGAAGAAGGCGCTGCTGGTGGCGGAGAACACCGCGACGAGGGCGAACAGGCTGCCGAGCGCGGCAAACTTCTGGATGATGTCCTTCTGGCGATCGCTGACAGCGAAGCCCTTTTTGGGTTCTGCAATATTGGCCATGTCGTTCCTCACTGCGCGGCCCGGCCGTAACCGGACGCATACCGCATGATTTCTTCCTGATTGGTCTTGGCGGTTTCGAGCACACCCGTAATTCGGCCCTGATGGAAAACGGCGATACGATCCGTCAGCCCAAGAATTTCCGGCAGTTCCGAACTGATGAGAATGACGCCGATACCCTGCGCGGCGAGCTCGTCCATGATCTTGTAGATCGCGAATTTCGCGCCGACATCGATGCCGCGTGTCGGCTCGTCGAAGAACAGCACGCGCGACTGCCGGAACAACCATTTGCCGATAATGATTTTCTGCTGATTGCCGCCGGAAAGCAGTCGCACCGTCTGCCCGATGGAGGGAGTACGGATATTCAGGAGATCGACGTAGCGCTTTGCCACATCGTCATGCTTTTTGAAGTCGATGAGCCCGAAACGGTTGGAAACCTCGCCGAGATTGGCAAGCGTCGTATTGGCCGCCACTGACATCTTGATGGCGAGGCCATCGCTTTTGCGATCTTCCGAGAGATAGGCGATGCCTTCTTCGATGGCGTCCTGCGGTGAGCCGATCGAAAGCTCGCGCCCGTTGAAAACGATCCTGCCCGCATCGAGCGGATCGGCGCCGAAGACAGCCCGGGCGACTTCGGTGCGGCCGGCACCCATCAACCCGGCAAAACCGAGGATTTCACCACGGCGCAGCGAAAAACCGACGTCGTGGAACACGCCGCTGCGCGTCAGGCCCTCCACGGAAAAAATAACGTCTTCCGTGGGGCGCGATGTCCGCTCGGGGAATTTGTCTTCCAGCGAACGCCCCACCATGCGCGTGACAATGTCATCAACGGTGATCGAGGCAAAATCGTCGGTTGAAATATAACGTCCGTCGCGCAGAACCGTCACGCGATCGACGATTTCGGCCATTTCATCGAGACGATGGGAAATATAAACGATCCCGACACCGGATGCCTTGAGATCGCGGATGACCTTGAACAGGAGCCGGGTCTCCTGCTCGGTCAGCGAAGAGGTCGGCTCATCCATGATGAGCACTTCAGCGTCAAGAGAAAGCGCCTTGGCGATTTCCACCATCTGACACTGAGCGACCGAAAGGCCGCGGACAATCTGGTCCGGATCGATATCCACACCCAGCCGGTCGAGACAACGCTTGGCATCGAGACGCAGCTTCTTGCGGTCGACGAGGAAACCACGACGTGGTTCGCGCGCAAGATAGATGTTTTCAGCGACGGAAAGATGCGGAACGAGGTTGAGTTCCTGGTGGATGATGGCGATGCCGGCGGCTTCGGATTCCAGCGGCGATGCATATTGCACCTTCGCACCTTTATGAAGGATGGTGCCGTCGCTCGGCTGATAGACGCCGCTGACGATCTTCATCAGCGTCGATTTTCCCGCGCCATTTTCGCCGCAGACGGCATGCACCTCGCCTGCGCGCAGATCGAAATGCACGTTCGAAAGTGCTTTGACGCCTGGAAATTCCTTGCTGATATTATCGAGGCGCAGGAGCACCCCGCGCTGTCCGTGCGCCATCTGTTCAGACGAAAAATCGCCCCGAATTGTCGATGCGCCTTGCGACATCTGGAAACCTCCCACCCGTATCCCCGCTCCACCGGATCATGAACAGGCCAAATGGTTAGGCCGGTTTTTCAAAATGGTCAAGCCAATTATGCCAAAATCTACGAAACCACATTTAAGAACAGAGGCAGCGCGCTAGAAAGAAATCGACAATAATCACTTATTTTCATATACTTAAGTAATTCCTTGCGTATTGATACGCTTGGCGTTACGGTAAGGCCAAATAAAGTTTTCAGACAGGACTCGTCAAAAAACTCATGAGTGGTCAGGCCAAAATAGCGGAACCGCGCAGGCTGTATCAACAGATTGCGGATCAGATACGCGAACTCATCGACATGGGTGAATTCCTGCCTGGGACGCGGCTTCCTGCTGAGCGGGAACTGGCACAGAAACTCGGCGTGTCGAGACCGTCATTGCGGGAGGCGCTGATTGCGCTTGAGATCGACAACACCGTCGAAATTCGCATGGGTTCCGGCGTCTACGTATCTACCGAAGCGCTTCAGACGACCCATCACACCAAGTCGCTGGGTGACAGCCCGTCCGAACTGATGCAGGCGCGCGCCGCTCTGGAGGGTGCCACCATCGTGTTGGCGGCAAGCCGGATGACCGATGAGACAATCGCGACCCTCCGCCAGATACTCAATACCATGCAGCGGGAAATCGAAGCCGGCCGCAAGCCTCTGGATCAGGATCGACTGTTTCACGTCACCATCGCCGAGCAATCCGGTAACAGCGTTTTGGCCCGAATGGTGGCGAACCTCTTCGACGAGCGCCACAGCCCCATTTCGGCCCAGCTTCGCGTGAAATTTGAAGACCGCGATACCTGGACCCAAGCCCTTCAGGAGCACGAGGCCATTCTGGCGGCGCTTGAACTGAAAGACCCACTGCTGGCGCAGGCCGCCATGCATACGCATCTGGAAGGTTCGAAGAGACGCTGGGTCGAAAATTGATCTAGAAACATAGCAGGCAATATAACGGGAGGAGGATAACCCGTGAGTGAGAATTCCGAGGCAACCATTTTGCTGAACGCCAACGACAATGTCGCGGTGGCACGTCGGTCCATTCCGGCCGGCGGCGCGACGGGCAGGGGCGATCTGGCGGCGCTCGAGCTGATCGGGCGAGGGCACAAGGTGGCCCTGAAGTTCATCAAATCGGGCGATGAGGTGCTGAAATACGGACAGGTCATTGGTATCGCCACCCAGGATATTGAGCCCGGCCGGCACGTGCACCTGCACAATCTCGCCATGGTGCCTTCCGAACACGCACATCAGTTCAGTGTTGATATCGAAGAAAAGGGCATGGTGCCGGAAGCCGAACGCCGGACGTTTAGGGGTTATGACCGCGGTCTCGGTGGTGTTGGAACGAGAAACTATATCGGCGTCATCGCTTCGGTGAACTGTTCCGCCACGGTGTCGCGTTACATCGCGGATTATTTCAACAAGCAGGGCGGCCTTGATGGTTTCGACAATGTCGATGGCGTCGTGGCGCTGACCCATGGCGGCGGCTGTGCGCTGAATACGAAATCGGAAGGTTACCGCCTGCTGATCCGCACCATTCAGGGTTATGCCCGCCACCCGAATTTTGGCGGCATTCTGCTGATCGGCCTCGGTTGTGAAACCAACCAGATCGCGCCCATTCTCGAACATTACAAGATGGAAGAGGGTGAGCGGCTGCGCACCATGACGATCCAGCAGCATGGCGGCACCCGCAAGACAATCGATGCGGCGATCGCCGAGATCAAGGCCATGCTGCCTATGGTCAATGCCGCCCGCCGCACGGAACAACCGCTTTCCAAGCTGAAGGTGGCGCTGGAATGCGGCGGTTCGGATGGTTATTCCGGCATTTCCGCCAACCCGGCTCTGGGTTACGCCTCCGACCTCATCGTCCGTAACGGCGGCACCACAGTCCTCTCGGAGACGCCGGAGATTTACGGCGCCGAGCATCTCCTGACGAAGCGCGCCGTCACCCCTGCCGTCGCCGAGAAGCTCCTACAGCGTATAGACTGGTGGCGTGATTATACCGCCCGCAATGGCGACGAACTCAATAACAACCCCTCCCACGGTAACAAGCTTGGCGGCCTGACCACGATTCTGGAAAAATCGCTGGGCGCGGTCGCCAAGGGCGGCTCCATGCCGCTGAAGGCGGTTTATGAGTTTGCTGAAACCGTGACGGAACAGGGTTTCGTCTTCATGGATACACCCGGCTATGACCCCGTTGCCGTCACCGGCCAGGTCGCGGGCGGCTGCAACGTCATCTGTTTCACCACCGGTCGCGGCTCGGTTTCCGGTTTCAAGCCGTCGCCGTGCATCAAGATCGCCACCAATTCCGAAATGTATGAACACATGAAGGAAGACATGGATATCAATTGCGGTGAGATCGTCACCGGCGCTGAAACCATCGAAGAATCCGGCAAACGAATTTTCGAGCATATTCTGGCGGTAGCGTCCGGCGACAAGACCGTCAGCGAAATATACGACTACGGCGATAATGAATTTGTGCCGTGGCAGGTTGGAGCCGTGACCTGAACACTGCGGCGCCAAGACTGTCCCACGTGAAACAAAAGGCCCGGAAATCAATTTCCGGGCCTTCTTTATTCCTGATTATTTCCGCGCTTAATGGCGGAAGTGGCGCATGCCGGTAAAGACCATTGCCACATTATGCTCATTCGCAGCGTCAATCACTTCCTGATCGCGCATGGAGCCGCCCGGCTGGATGACAGCGGTAGCGCCAGCAGCAATCGCGGCGAGCAAACCATCGGCAAAGGGATAAAATGCTTCCGAAGCGACGGCGGAGCCGCGCGTCAACGGTTCGGCAAGACCAAGAGCCTTGGCGGCATCTTCCGCCTTCTGGGCAGCGATACGCGCGGAATCCACACGGCTCATCTGGCCTGCGCCGATACCCGCGGTCTGCCCGTCCTTGGCGTAAATGACGGCATTGGACTTCACATGCTTGGCGATCTTGAAGGCAAACTTCATGTCTTCAAGTTCCTGCGGTGTCGGCGCTCGCTTGGTGACGACCTTGAGGTCCAGATCCTCGACCATGCCATTGTCGCGGCTCTGCACCAGCAGGCCGCCCGAGACGGTCTTCGCAGTGAGGCCAGCCGCGCGCGGATCAGGCAAACCGCCAGCGGCAAGAAGGCGCAGGTTCGGCTTGCGGGCGATGATGGACTTGGCTTCTTCGGTGACATCAGGCGCGATGATGACTTCGGTGAAGAGCTTGACGATCTCTTCCGCCGTTTCCGCATCGAGCGTGCGGTTCAGGGCAATCACGCCACCAAAAGCGGAAACGGAATCGCATGCCAGCGCCCGCCGGTAAGCTTCGGCAAGTGTCGGCCCCGTCGCCACGCCGCAGGGATTGGCGTGCTTGATGATAGCGACTGCCGGCGCATTTTCCGGCAAGAATTCCGCCACGAGCTCGTAAGCTGCATCGGTGTCATTGATGTTGTTGTAGGAAAGCTGCTTGCCCTGAAGAAGCGTCGCGGTCGCAACGCCAGGACGCTTTTCGCCGGTGAGGTAAAAACCAGCGCTCTGGTGCGGGTTTTCGCCATACCGCATCTTTTCCTTCAGCGCGCCGCCGATAGCGCGGTAATCCGGCGTTTCGATTGCAAGCGCCTCTGCGAACCAGTTGGAAATCACCGCATCATAGGCAGCGGTGCGGGCATAAGCCTTGGCGGCAAATCGCTGGCGCAGCGTATAGGACGTCTGGCCGTCATCGGCCTGCAGGGCCTCAACCAGATCGGGATAGTCAGACGGATCGGTAACCACAGTGACATAGGCGTGGTTCTTGGCGGAAGCGCGGATCATGGCCGGGCCGCCAATATCGATGTTTTCCACCGTCGTCGGATAATCGCCGCCCTTGGCGCGAACTTCTTCGAAGGGATAGAGATTGATGACCGATAGATCGATCGCCTCGATGCCGTGCGCCTTCATCGCCTCGACATGATCGGCATCATCCCGGATCGCCAGCAAGCCGCCATGAACGCTGGGATGCAGCGTCTTCACGCGACCATCCATGATCTCGGGAAAATTCGTGACGTCTGAGACATCCGTAACCGGCAGGCCTGCCTCAGCAATGGCCTTTGCCGTACCGCCGGTCGAAAGCAGCTTGACGCCAAGCTTGGAAAGCACCGTCGCCAATTCGATAATGTCCGTCTTGTCAGACACGGAGAGAAGCGCCGTGCGGATTTTTACCTTATCGGGGGCGGGAATTTTCTTGGACACGACGGCCATCAGGCATACTCCGTTTAACGGGGAGGACAGGCTGGAATGGAATTGATCCAGCAATTGCCGCCGCGTTAACACAGCTTACCGGATTAATAAACAGCGGGGATGCCGAACGATGACAACTATGGTGGTTTTTGACCGGCATTGCCGGAAATTTGCCTAGGCTTGGCGTTCGATCAGCCAGCGGATTTCCCGCGTATTCGCAAGATTGAAGGGGAGTTCAATCTGCTGCGACGGGCGCATACCGGATGCGTCGGCCATGAAGACATCTTCGGTGACGAAAAGCTCCAGCCCGGGTGCGGAAAACAGCCAGACGATTCCATCCGCTGCCTCCAGATAGACCGACTCCTCATCCCGCTGATGTAGCTGAATGTGGGGATGAATATGGAAACGTGAAACCGCTGTGACCGACTGCGATTGCGCTTTCGCCGCATTTTCGTCGCGCCGCAGCAGATCCCGCCCCTTTATCTTGGTGCCGACCGCATTCAGTTCTATTTCCCGCTCATGGTAACAACCGAAATTCTGTAAATAACCGTCATGTGATGCCCAGAGAACATCATTACCGTTAGCATCCGCCCCGCGCCTGCTGTCGACGTGGCTAACGCCTGACACCATAATCGGACCAAGTAGCCGCGAGCGCGACAGTCTACAGGATGAGGTATCCGCAAGCGTGACGGTGGAATGCGCCGCCGTGGAACGGCTGGCGCGCTGATATTCCGGCGCGGCGTTACGTGGAAAGCCGGAATTGACGATGAAGCGGTTCTTGCCGCAGGACATTTCGAAAGACAGGCAACCCGAATGAGCACTCCGTGAAAGCTCCGCCGAGCCGGGATACCCTGTATCGACGATGATGACCGTATCGTCCGTCGCAAGCCGGTGATAGTTCACATCCGGCAGGACCTTTGAAGGCCGGCCGGCCGTTTCATCATAGCGCAATACGGAAACAAGCTCATTGGCGAGCGTGGCCGTGGCGCCGTTGAACAGCGCGAGATCGCCGCCCTGATGCCGGAAGAACCGGATCGCCGGGAACATGCGGTCTATCGCCGGCACCAGACCTGACGGCAGATCATGGCCAAGATTGATATAACTTTGCCGAAGCGGCAGGAGATCGAGCAACAGATCCAGCATGACGCGTGGATTACGGGAAACATGTCCGCCATCGGGCAGAATCTGGCGTTCCATTTCCTGAGCCAGCTTCATTCCATTCCGCGTGATCCGTGAAAGGCGCGTTGGCATGGCAATGGAAGCCATGGCCAATGCAATCCTGATCCTCAGCCGCGCTTCGCCATCGGGCGCGTGTCTGACAATTCTTTCGAGATACCGCACATGAAAGGCGAGGCTTTTCAGAAACCGGCGATAAAAGCCGGCATCGGCCTCGTATAAAACGACGGGAGAGTGCGAAAGCCAGGCAATGAGCCTTTGTGCGGCGATTTCCGGTGACCAAGCAATACCTGCAAGCCGTTTGCCATGAAGCACCATCCACTCCGCAACAATGCGGCGCGCTCGTTTGCAGGCCTCGCTCGATTTATCGGAGCGAATATGCCGTAGCCAACTAAATGCATGCAGCCGTTCTTCAAAGACCACCGAGGGATATTCCATCTGAAATGGCGAAGCTCCGCCGGTTTCGACGACACGCCCGGCCAGCGCGATGCGGCCCCGCAACAGTTCCTCGGCGAAATAGGGATCGATGGCTCTAAGATCGGTCGGCGCCGCCACCAGACCGTCTGGCGCACGAGTGGCAAATCGCGACATATGCAGGCGCAAAGGAGTGAGTCCGACACACAGATGACGATACGCCATCCGCGACAGAAGACCGGCGGCATTCATGCTGCCTGCAAAGGACCCTAACAAGCTGTGTTTCCCGTTTCACATGTTTTGTTTTTATCAGTGAACCGCGACGACCGGAACGTTTTCGATAAATATCTAATGATTCGCGAGAGCTTGGCTTTTTTCTACTTCTTACGCAAGACACTGCTAAAAAACCCATCGACGCCGCCGAACATATCCGGCGTTGTGCGAAGATCGCCATCGGGACTGATGGCCGCTTCCATTCCGGGCCAATCCTCGCGGCTGACGGCAACACGCTCCACGTCGGGATTTTCCGCCAGAACCTCGGCAATCATCGCTTCTCCTTCAGAAGGATCCAGCGAGCAATTGGAGAAGACAACGAGACCGCCCGGTCCAACAAGGGTCAGCGCATGCCGCAGCATCTGGCCCTGAAGGGCAGCGAGTTTGGCAATATCGTTCTCACCCTTGGTCCAGCAGACATCGGGATGTTTGCGAAGTGTCCCGGTGGAAGAACAGGGCGCATCGAGGAGGACCGCGTCAAAGAGCTGTTCCGGCTGATACTTCAGCATATTGGCCTCCACCGTTTCGGCACGGAGACCAAGCCGGTCGAGGTTTTCCCTGAGGCGACGAAGACGGTTTCCGGACTGATCCAGCGCCGTCACCTTGGCGCCCGCCAGCGCAAGCTGCGCGGTCTTGCCGCCCGGGGCCGCACAGAGATCGGCAACACGTTTGCCCGCAATGTTACCCATAAGCCGAACCGGCATGCTGGCGGCAAGATCCTGCACCCACCATGCACCCTCGGCGAAGCCTTCGAGCGAGGGGATCTGCCCCTCGAATTCACCCAGACGCACGCTGCCGTTCGGCATCAGCGTACCGCCCAGTTTTTCCGCCCACAGAGCGGGATCAACCTTGATCGTGAGATCGATGGAGGAAGGCGTCAGCTGCGCTTGCGAAATCCTCTGAGCCGCCTCAATTCCGTAAGCCGAAACAAGCCGCTCGTAGAACCAGTCCGGCAGCACGGGAACGTCGGCGACAGCCTTTTCGATCTCCATCTTTTCACGACCGAGCCGTCGAAGAACAGCGTTCACCAGTTTGACGAAACGCCGGTTGCGCGGATCGCGGTGAGCCTGCTCCACGGCGAGATCGACAGCGGAATGATCCGGCACATCGAGGTAAAGCATCTGCGCCGCACCGACGACAAGAACATGATGCAGCGATCGCGCGCCCTGCGGCAGCGGACCATCGAGCAGCATCGACAAAGCCGTTTCAATCCGGGGAAGGTGGCGAAGCGCGCTGTTGACGATCGCCCTCACCAGCGCTCGGTCGGCAAGCGACAGGGCTCGATAGACGGGATTGCCGTTCTCGCTGTCGAGCATCCCATCGAGCGAGGTCTTTTTTTCCAGAACGGCGGCCAGAATGCGAGTGGCGGCAATGCGCGCGGCGAGACCCGGCTTATCCTGGAAAGACGAAGGGCCGTCTTCACGGCCCTTCCCATTAGCCGGTCTCGGTTTTCTGGACCGCGCCGGCTTATTCTGAATATCGGATGTCAAGACCACGGCCCCTTGCGCTCGTTTTCATTGCCTCGTCCCCAGCCTGTTTTGGGAACGGAGCTTGATTTGCGCAGAGGTCTATCACCCGATGGCGGCGGCGTCGATCCTCGCGGGGAAAACTCCTGCGCCATGGCGTGCAGTGCGGCCACGCGATTTTCCGTATTCGGATGCGTGGAGAAGAGATTGTCCATGCGCTCGCCGGAAAGCGGATTGATGATGAACATATGCGCCGTTGCCGGGTTACGCTCGGCATCGTCATTGTGGATACGCTGCGCCATGCCCGAAATCTTCTGCAATGCGGAAGCAAGCCAGAGCGGGTTGCCGCAGATTTCCGCGCCGCGCCGGTCGGCGGAATATTCCCGTGCGCGGCTGATCGCCATCTGCACCAGCATCGCGGCCAGCGGCGCGACGATCATCGCCACCAGCACGCCGATAAAGCCGAGCGGATTATTGTTGTTCTCCCGGTTGCCGCCGAAGAAGAAGGCAAAATTGCCGAGCATGGATATGGCGCCCGCCAGCGTGGCGGTGATTGTCATGGTCAGCGTATCCCGGTTCTGCACATGCGCAAGCTCATGCGCCATGACACCGGCCACTTCCTCCGGTGTCAGACGCTCCAGCAATCCTGTCGAAGCGGCAACGGCGGCGTTCTGCGGATTACGCCCGGTCGCGAAGGCGTTGGGTTGCGGGCTATCGTAAATATAGACCTTCGGCATCGGCAGACCGGCATTTTGCGACAGGTCGCGGATCATGTGAAAAAATTCGGGCGCATTCGCCTCGTCGATCTCCCGCGCATGATAGGCGGAGAGAACCATCTTGTCAGAGTTCCAGTAGGAAAAAATATTCATACCGGCTGCGATGACCAGAGCAATCATCATGCCGCCCTTGCCGCCGATCAGAAAACCGACACCCATGAACAATGCGGTCATGAAGGCCAGAAGCATTGCCGTGCGCATCATGTTCATCCGTTTAACTCTCCTTGTCACTCACCGGGAATATTCCGGGGTTTATAAAGCCCCTCGGATTATATATCATCTGGTAAACGGCAAACGTATTTCAATATCCCGTCATAGGGAGGATTTCATGCAGAATGCGAATAATGACAACGCCACAGACAGCGGCGCGGAAGGTGTAAAGCGACTTTCGCCGGCGGCGCAGCGAGCGTTGAAAGAAGCGGAAGAACGGCGCAGGCAACAGGCCGATCTCAAGTTGCCGCCGGAAACCGGCGGCCGCGGCGGTGCAGAACCCGTGCGTTTCGGCGATTACGAAATAAAAGGCCGGGCCATCGATTTTTGAGCCCATAAATAAAAATACCCGCCAAAGGCGGGTATTTTATATTTTAAAACAAATAGGTACTTATTTCTGCTCCAGAAGCCGGCATACCGCTTCAAGCTGTTCCAATGTCCGGTAACCGATACGGATTTGCCCAGATCCGCCCTTGTGGCTGATCTTTACATCCAGCCCAAGAGCATCGGACAGGCTGCGTTCGAGCGCAATGGTATCGGAATCCTTTTCCGCAGCAGGTCGCTTCTCCGCAACATCGCCCTGCGATTTGATGTCATTCTGCGCCAGGCGCTCGGCATCACGAACCGAAAGTCCCTTGGATACGATTGTTTTCGCGAGCGTCGCCGGATCGGAAGTGGAAACAAGCGCGCGCGCATGACCTGCGGAGAGCGAACCATCCGCCAGCATATCCCTTACCGGATCGGGAAGCTTCAAAAGCCGCAGGCTGTTGGCAACGTGGCTTCGGCTCTTGCCGATGATTTCACCGAGATCATTCTGCGTATAGCCATGTTCGGCGATGAGCTGCTCATACCCCATCGCTTCTTCGAGCGGATTGAGATCGGAACGCTGTACGTTTTCGACAATCGCCAGTTCCAGCGCCGTGCGATCATCGACGTCGCGAACAATGACGGGAACATCGGTAAAGCCCGCCAGCTGCGCCGCGCGCCAGCGGCGCTCACCGGCGATAATCTCGTAGCGGTTGACTCCTACCGTTCTCACCACCACTGGCTGAACAATTCCATGCTGACGGATAGAGGCAGCAAGGTCCTGCAGCTCGTTTTCATCAAAATGACGCCGCGGGTTTCTTTGGCTGCGAGCGATGAATTCAATGGGAATGGTGCGATCAGCGTTAACCGCGCGTTGAGGCTCGCCGACCGGTACGGGCTGATCCATTTCACCGATCAATGCGGCAAGACCGCGCCCCAACCGACGCTTGGAAAGATCATCACTCATAAGATATTACTCCATACAGTCCGCAAATGTCAGGCAGCTTTGCGCAGGCGCTCTCTCTGGATCACTTCGGATGCAAGTTGCAAATAGGCCTGACTGCCGGCGCATTTCAGGTCATAAAGAATGGCCGGTTTACCATAGGACGGTGCTTCCGAAACACGAACGTTGCGTGGAATGAGGGTATGGTAAACCTTCTCGCCAAGATGGCTTCTCACATCCGAAACGACCTGTTGCGCAAGATTGTTACGCGCATCGAACATCGTCAAAACGATACCCTGTATATCAAGCTGCGGATTGACCGATCCACGTATCTGGCTGACCGTATCCAGCAGCTGGCTGAGACCTTCCAGGGCAAAGAACTCACATTGCAGCGGCACCAGCACCGAATGGGCGGCCGTCATCGCATTCATCGTCAAGAGATTGAAAGAGGGCGGGCAATCAACAAGAATGTAGGAGTAGCCCTTGGCTTCCATCGTCTCCATGGCCGCACGCAGCAGGAAAACGCGGTTGGAAACATTCGCGACCTGCATTTCGAAACCGAGCAAATCCATCGTGGAAGGCACGATATCGAGATTTGGAACGGCCGTGGGAACAGCAACGTCCGCTACCCCATGATCCCCCAGGAGAAGATCATAGGAAGAAAGCTTGCGCTCCTTGCGGTCAATGCCAAGCCCGGTACTCGCATTACCCTGCGGGTCCAGATCCACGATCAGCACACGCTCACCAATAGCCGCCAGTGCGGTAGCCAGATTGATGGCGGTTGTTGTTTTACCGACGCCGCCTTTCTGGTTAGCAACTGCGATAATCCGGTTTTTTTCAAAAGTCATGCCGCACCTGGCCAGTTCGTCAGCGCCTCAAAGCAAGGTTGCTGATTTCAAGAACAACAGAATCTGCCTCAATGGCACTCTGATGTTTTACCAGATCAAACTTCCAGCGACCATGTGCTTTCTGCACTTCAGAATCATAATCCCGGCCTTTATTAAAATAGGCCTTGAGATTTGGGTTATTCTGCGCCCAGGGATGAATATAATCGAAAAGCAAATCCAGTTCGGCGAGCGCGCGAGCCGAAACAGCCTCGCAGTTTTTGATGATCTCCGGTGCTGTCTCGATCCTGACAGGGTGAACTGCACCTCTCGCACCGGTTTCCTTCAGTGCAATTCGCAGGAATGCCGCCTTTTTATTGTTGCTTTCGACCAGATCAACCCAGCCGTCGCCAAGATCAGCAAGAAAAATCGCGGTGACAACACCGGGGAATCCGCCGCCGCTTCCAAGATCAATCCATTTTTTTGGCTGCGGCGAGAGTTGGAATATTTGGGCACTATCGGCAACGTGCCGGTTCCAAAGCTCCGCGAGAGTGGAAGGCGCTACCAGATTTGTGGTTCTGTTCCACTTCTTAAAAAGCTCGACAAAATATTCGAGTCTTTCCTGTGTTTCACGTGAAACACTCTGGCCGTTTATCTTCATAATCCGACTCGCTATTGGTGCATGCGTAATTTTTCACTTCGCGTTGCGGAATCCTTCCGCAGAAGTGCGAGCAGCAGCGATATCGCAGCCGGTGTCATGCCGTCAACACGAGCGGCTTGGGCGATATTCTCAGGACGGGCTTTTTCCAGCTTTTGTTTAAGCTCGTTGGAGAGGCCGGCTAGGCTCTTAAAATCAAAGTCATGAGGGATTTTCCTGTCTTCGTCCCGTTTGATATCGATGATATCAGCACTCTGCCTTTGCATGTAGACCGCATAACTCGCCTCAATCTGCAAGGCCTCGGCCACTTTCCCATGGAGGGCGCCCAGTTCTGGCCAATGCTTGGCAAGGACTTCGAGAGACATATCCGGATAGGCGAGCAATTCATAAACAGACCTGCGTTGACCGTCCTGATTAAGTTTCAACCCTTGCTTTGCCGCCTGGGATGGGCTGATGGAAATAGTCTTCAGCAGCTCTCGAGTACGATCCAAATCGGAAATGAAATTCGCGAAGCGTTCCTGCCGCTCGCGGCCGACAATGCCAGCAATCTGGCCAACTGGTGTAAGCCGCAGATCCGCATTGTCCACGCGCAGCGAAAGGCGATACTCCGCTCTGGAGGTAAACATGCGGTAGGGTTCACTGACGCCCTTCGATGTCAGGTCATCAATCATGACCCCAATATAGGACTCGGTTCGGCTAAAATAGACCGGATCGGCATTGCCTGCATAAAGCGAGGCATTCAAGCCGGCAACAAGACCTTGAGCACCCGCCTCTTCATAACCCGTCGTTCCATTGATCTGGCCGGCTAGAAACAATCCCGCAATCTTACGGCATTCCAGCGAGGGTTTCAGCTCGCGTGGATCGACATAGTCATATTCGATCGCATAACCCGGCTGCAGAATCGTCACCTGTTCAAGGCCCGGTATCGTTCGGATAAATTGTTCCTGCACGGCAGCGGGAAGGGACGTTGATATACCATTTGGATAAATGGTGTGATCGTCGAGACCTTCCGGCTCGAGGAATATCTGATGACCGTCCCTTTCACCGAAACGGGTGATTTTATCCTCAATCGACGGGCAATAACGCGGACCGACCCCTTCGATCTGTCCCGAATACATCGCCGACAGATGAATATTGTCCTGAATGATCTTGTGGCCAGCTGGCGTGGTTCGAGTTACACCACATTCAATTTGGGGATTGAGAATACGATCCGTCATGAAGGAAAAGGGGACAGGATCCTCATCGGCAGCCTGCCGATCCACCGCATTCCAGTCGATCGTGCGTCCGTCCAGTCGGGCAGGGGTGCCGGTTTTAAGGCGCCCCATAACGAGACCCAATCGCGAGAGCGTATCAGAGAGGCCAACTGACGGCATTTCTCCAACGCGTCCCGCAGGAATCTTTTCGGAACCGATATGAATGAGGCCACGTAGGAAGGTACCGCTCGTCAGCACCACTGCGCCACACGGAATCCGGCTACCATTCTTCATGATAACTGCCGCGACACGATCATGCGCCATCTCAATATCGAAAGCATCGCCTTCAATAATGGTCAGGTTTTCAATCGCATCGATCTCCCGCTGCATGGCATCGCGGTAGAGCCGGCGGTCGGCTTGGGTTCGCGGACCACGGACAGCCGGACCCTTCTTACGGTTGAGCATGCGGAACTGAATACCTGCCGCATCGGCAACCCGGCCCATCAAACCATCCAGCGCATCGATTTCCCGAACGAGGTGTCCCTTTCCCAGACCGCCTATGGCGGGATTACACGACATGACACCAATCGTCTCACGCTTATGGGTAACAAGGGCGGTTTTTGCACCATGCCTTGCGGCAGCAGCCGCGGCTTCGCTGCCCGCGTGGCCACCGCCAATAACAATGACATCAAATGACTGGTGCATATCCCTGCGCCCTGTTCTACCAACATCGACATCACCGCTTCGGCCGTCGATGTTTCACGTGAATCATTTTCCTATGCAGAATTCCGAGAAGATCACGCCGAGCAAATCTTCCACATCAACGCGGCCGGTAATCCGTCCGAGCGATGTTGCAGCGAGTCTTAAATATTCCGACCTTATCGCAAGGTCCAGGGTCTCGGAATCGAGTGCATCACTAACATAGTTCAGCGTCTCTTCAAGTCGTTTTTTATGCCGAGCGCGCGCGGGAACCAAAGTCTGGCCGGCACCGACGCGTTTTTCTATTTCCTGCTTCAGCATCGACCGCAGTTCATTCAAGCCTATTCCTTCCTGGGCTGAGATAGACAGATCAAATCCATCATTCAAAGTAGGGGAATGGAGCGCTGTTTTCGTTCTCACTCGCAAATAGCTCTGGCTCCCGAGCGATTCAACGGGTTGTTTCGGGAACGAATCATTATCCTGAAGCAATAGAACGAGATCTGCCGTCTCGGCTGTCAAAACCGCGCGCCGCACGCCTTCAAGCTCAACGATATCCTGTGTTTCTCTTATTCCTGCCGTATCAAATAGCCGAACCAAATATCCTTCCAGATTGATATCGACGCTTAGAACGTCTCGTGTTGTACCGGCAATATCAGTAACGATCGCAACATCCCGACCGCTAAGAGCGTTCAAAAGAGTGGACTTGCCTGCATTTGGTTCACCGACCAGCGCCACCTTGAACCCGTCGCGAATGATTTCACCGCCGTTACCACGCTGGAGATGATGACGGATTTCCGTTTTGAGAAGCGCCATGGCCTCCCAAACCTGAGCCGCCACGGAATCTGGAACGTCCTCCTCGTCGGCAAAATCCAGTTCCGCTTCGATGAGAGCGCGGGCTCGCGTCAGGCGGCTGGCCCAATCGTCATAAAGCGCCGACAATTTGCCAGTGCTCTGTTCCACCGCCAAGCGCCGCTGCATCTCCGTTTCAGCCTGCAACAGATCAGCGAGGCCTTCGACCTCAAGGAGATCCATCTTCCCATTCTCGAAGGCTCTACGAGAGAATTCACCGGCATCCGCCGGCCGAAGACCCTCAAGATTTTCGAGCTCGGCAAAAATCGAAGCC
Organism: Agrobacterium sp. 22-209-1; assembly: GCF_053522485.1. Classification (NCBI taxonomy): domain Bacteria; kingdom Pseudomonadati; phylum Pseudomonadota; class Alphaproteobacteria; order Hyphomicrobiales; family Rhizobiaceae; genus Agrobacterium; species Agrobacterium sp. 22-209-1. Next base: position 60,360 of record NZ_JBNWCH010000005.1, on the reverse strand, counting down.
ATGACCGCACGACTGCCATGGCTATGAATTTCAACGCAATGCTCACCCGTGAAGGAATTTGGAGCTGGAAAGGCGATTACCAGCGCCTGGTCGATGACATCGTCGTTTCGACTCCGAATCGAGCACAACATGGCCTTTCGTGGTGACGGAAGTTCCCGTCCCGTCAGCATCTTCAACGCATCGAAAGCTCTGGAGCCGCTAATCCTGAAAACAGCCACACCCGCCGGCAAGGCACCGCTGGAAAGCGCGTAGATCGTATCGGTGGAAGCTGGCATCATTCACCTCAGTCTAAAACAGGCAAGCCGCATCCGAATAAACGGACGCGGCTTTGAAGCTCTCACGATGAATCCGGCTAAAGTCCGGATCAGGTATTCATCGATTCGAAGAAATCCGAATTGTTCTTGGTCTGCTTCAGCTTGTCGATCAGGAATTCGATGGCGTCCATCGTACCCATCGGCGCGAGAATACGGCGAAGAACGAAAATCTTCTGCAGATCCTGACGCGGCACCAGCAGGTCTTCCTTACGCGTACCGGATTTCAGAATATCCAGTGCCGGGAAGATGCGCTTGTCAGCAACCTTGCGGTCAAGCACGATTTCCGAGTTACCCGTACCCTTGAATTCTTCGAAGATGACCTCATCCATGCGGCTGCCGGTATCGATCAGCGCGGTCGCGATAATGGTCAGTGAACCACCTTCTTCGATGTTACGCGCGGCCCCGAAGAAACGCTTCGGACGCTGCAGGGCGTTGGCATCGACACCACCCGTGAGAACCTTGCCGGAGGAGGGAACAACCGTATTGTAGGCACGGCCGAGGCGGGTGATGGAATCGAGCAGGATGACGACGTCGCGACCGTGTTCGACCAGGCGCTTGGCCTTTTCGATGACCATCTCGGCGACCTGCACGTGACGGACGGCTGGTTCGTCAAAGGTCGACGACACAACCTCGCCCTTCACGGAACGCTGCATGTCGGTCACTTCTTCCGGACGCTCATCGATAAGGAGAACGATCAGATAGCATTCCGGATGGTTTGCCGTGATGGAATGAGCAATGTTCTGCAGCAGAACGGTCTTACCCGTGCGCGGCGGCGCTACGATCAATCCGCGTTGACCTTTGCCGAGCGGTGCGACGAGATCGATCACACGCGACGACAGGTCTTTCGAAGTCGGAACGTCCAGTTCCATCTTGAAGCGCTCATTCGGGTAAAGCGGCGTTAGATTGTCAAAGTGAACCTTATGGCGGATCTTTTCCGGATCGTCGAAATTGATCGTATTGACCTTGAGAAGCGCGAAATAACGTTCGCCTTCCTTGGGGCCGCGGATCGGGCCTTCAACGGTATCGCCGGTTTTCAGCGAGAAGCGGCGGATCTGCGACGGCGAGATATAGATATCGTCCGGACCGGGCAGATAGTTTGCATTTGCGGATCGCAGGAACCCGAAACCGTCCTGCAGGACTTCGACGACGCCCTCGCCGATGATTTCGATGTCCTGGCTCGCGAGAACCTTGAGGATTGCGAACATGAGTTCCTGCTTGCGCATGGTGCTCGCATTTTCAACTTCCAGGGATTCGGCAAAAGTCAGCAAGTCGGTAGGCGATTTGCTCTTAAGTTCCTGAAGCTTCATTTCAGCCATGAAGAGAAGACCGTTTGATAATGTAATGTCGGGGGAGGGCGTGTTCGCGAATCAGATGCTGTGGGAAATGCCGCAGATGACTGAATAATTCACATGCCACGAAGATGAGTGGCCCGAAAATAGCGATTGTGCACGGCCGCTGCAAGAGGAAAGCACGAATTCCGCGAAATTTATCGTTGCACCGCCCTAACCGAAGGGTTTCACAACCACAAGTATGACGATGGCGATCATCAGCACCGTCGGAACCTCGTTCATCAACCGCCAGTGACGGGCAGGCCGCGTATTTTCATCCCGCGCGAAACGTTTTGCGCTGCGCGTGAAATAAACATGGGTCGCGGTCAGAAGCACCACCAGCGCGATCTTGGCATGCAGCCAGCCGCCGGAAAAACCATAAACCGACCAGGCGAGATAAAGTCCCAATATCCAGGATATCATCATCGCCGGGTTCATAATCACCTTGATCAGCCGCTGTTCCATGACCTTGAAGGTTTCGGACTGCTGCGAACCCGGGGGTGCATCGGTGTGGTAGATGAAGAGCCGCGGCAGGTAAAAAATTGCCGCCATCCAGGAAATCACAGCGATGATATGTAGCGCCTTGATCCAGAGATAAAGATCGGCCGGATCGGCATAAAATAACAGGGCGACGAAAGCGGCAAAGACACCAATTGCGATGCCCGCGCGCAAAGCTGCCCGGTTACCGGAACGGGCGGAGGTTTGTTTTTCGTCACTCATGCCCCGGCTCCGCCGCGCACGCGCTGCACCAGCCGGGTCACGTTTTCCGGGTCAGCCTGGGGGGTAATGCCATGGCCCAGATTGAAGATCAGCGGACCCTGTCCCAGCGCCTGCAGCACGGCATCGATGCCATCCTGCAAGGCCTTGCCGCCCGCCACCATCAGCATGGGATCGAGATTGCCCTGCACCGGGCCTTCCTTCTGCAAGTCTCTGGCAAAACCGAGCGGCACCGACCAGTCGAGCCCGATGGCGTCGGCGCCCGTCTTGCGGCGATAATCTTTGAGAAGATAACCAGCTCCTTTCGCGAAGGCGATGATCTTTGCCGAGGGCCGGCGGGCGCGCACCGATGCGATAATGCGGGCGACCGGCTTTATCGCATAGTCCTCGAATTCCTTCTCACCGAGCACACCGGCCCAGGAATCGAAGATTTGAACCGCATCGGCACCGGCATCGATCTGCGCCACCAGATAATCGGCGGAAACCTCGGCCAGAAAAGCCAACAGCTTTTCCATGGCGGCCGGCTCCTGATAACCGAACAACCGCGCCGGGGCCTGATCCGGCGTTCCGTGTCCCGCGATCATGTAGGTCGCAACCGTCCATGGAGCACCGCAAAAACCGAGAAGTGTCGTTTCATCCGGCAAAGAGGTGCGCAGACGGGAAACGGTTTCGAAAACGGGCGAAAGATGCGCCATGACATTTGCGCCGTCCAGCTTCTCGATACCGCTGACATTGATCGGGTCCATGGCCGGACCTTTTCCTTCGCTGAAAGACACGTTGCGATGAAGCGCATCCGGAATCACCAGAATATCGGAAAAAAGAATGGCGGCATCCAGCCCAAACCGGCGAATGGGTTGGAGAGTAACCTCCGTCGCCAGTTCGGGATTATAACAGAGATCGAGGAAACTACCGGCGCTCTTTCGCGTTTCCCTGTACTCGGGAAGATAACGCCCAGCCTGTCGCATCAGCCATATGGGTGGTGGTGTGACCGTCTGCCCGTTCAACACCGTCATAACCTTGCGTTCGCTCATGGCACCAGCTTCTAAAAAATAAAATCAAAGAGATTTAAAAGATTTTCTATTTCTTAGAGTCTGTGGGTAGCAAGGATTAAAATCATTCCAGTCGAAATGCCGCAGCCACCAAGTTTCAAGCGTGCCTGCGAATATTATAGGTCCGTTTGTTCTGTAATAATCCGTAGAATCTGAATTTTATAAATGATTTCAGTTGTTTATGTCAGAACAAAATAACAGAGCGATTGTGGATAATTTGTGGAAAATTTTGAACAGTTGCGCATTCTTCCAACAATCCACAAGCACGTCGGAGACGACTTAAGCCACTTGCGGATTGTGGAAAAACACCACTTTATTCACGTCGCGGTTCGACCCGCAGGACAATTCGGAGATTTGTCCCGGTTTATCAACAGCGGGAGAAAAACAGCGTGGAGAACAAAAAAAGCTTCTTCCATCTGCACCTGATTTCGGACTCAACGGGGGAGACTCTAATGTCGGCTGGTCGGGCCGTCTCGGCCCAGTTCCATGCTTCCATGCCTGTGGAACATGTCTATCCGATGATTCGAAACCAGAAGCAGCTCGCGCAGGTCGTCGATCTCATCGACAAGGAACCGGGCATTGTTCTCTATACGATCGTCGACCAGCAGCTGGCGGAGTTTCTGGATTTGCGATGCCACGCGATTGGCGTACCCTGCGTGAATGTTCTTGAACCTATCATCGGCATCTTCCAGACCTACCTCGGTGCGCCGTCCAGACGGCGGGTGGGTGCGCAACATGCCTTGAATGCGGATTATTTCGCCCGGATCGAGGCGCTTAATTTCGCTATGGATCATGATGACGGGCAAATGCCGGAAACCTATGACGAGGCCGATATCGTCATTATCGGCATCAGCCGCACATCGAAAACACCAACCAGCATCTATCTCGCCAACAGGGGAATAAAGACCGCCAATATTCCTGTTGTTCCCAATGTACCGCTACCCGAAAGCCTGTATGCCGCCACCCGGCCGCTGATTGTGGGCCTGGTCGCGACATCGGACCGCATATCGCAGGTGCGGGAAAACCGCGAACTCGGCGCGACGGGCGGATTTGACAGCGGTCGCTACACGGATCGCGCCACCATCATGGAAGAGCTGAAATATGCGCGAGCGCTCTGCGCCCACAACAATTGGCCGCTGATCGACGTTACGCGCCGCTCCATCGAGGAAACGGCGGCGGCCATCCTTGCCCTTCGTTCGAGGACACGATAATCCGAATCGCATCATTCGGAGCAGACAGTCGATGAAACAGGAACTGATCCTCGCCTCGTCCAGCGCATCCCGCCAGATGTTGATGCGCAATGCGGGGCTGACATTTTTAGCCATCCCGGCGGATATTGACGAGCGCGCGCTCGATGAACAGCTGGAACGAGACGGAGCCAGCCCGGAAGAGGTGGCACTGGAACTCGCCAGGGCCAAGGCTCTTGCCGTCAGTAGGCTCTATCCCGGAGCATTGGTTCTCGGCTGCGACCAGACCATGGCGCTCGGTGCCCGCGTCTATCACAAGCCAAAAACCATGGCGGAGGCCGAATCGCATCTCCTGTCATTGTCCGGCAAGGTTCACCGCCTGAACAGCGCCGCCGTTCTCGTACAACATGGTGAGGTGGTGTGGCAGATTGTTTCCAGCGCTGAGTTGACCGTTCGGACTTTGAGCGCCGAATTTGTCTCCCGCCACCTGCAACGCGTGGGAGAAAAGGCCTTGAGCAGTGTCGGTGCGTACCAGCTCGAAGGAGAAGGAATCCAGCTATTCACCTCAATCGAGGGCGACTACTTCACGATTCTCGGCTTGCCGCTTCTGCCGCTTTTATCCAAACTGCGCGACATGGACGTTGTCGATGGCTGATTCACGTGAAACATTAACCATAAACGCATTCGTTGTCGGCTATCCGATCAAGCATTCCCGATCGCCCATCATCCATTCTTATTGGCTGAAGAAATTCGGCATTGCCGGTTCCTACAAGGCTGTGGAAGTCTCCCCGGATGATTTTGCGAATTTCATTGCAACGCTGAAGCAAGGTAAACCGGGCACGGCCGTCGGTGGCAATGTCACTATTCCCCATAAGCAAGCGGCTTATCAGCTGGCAGACAGGCCCGATGCGCTGGCGGAAGAACTCGGTGCCGCCAACACGGTCTGGATGGAGGAGGGCGAACTCCACGCTACGAATACGGATGGTTATGGTTTTGTCTCCAATCTCGATGAGCGACATCCGGGTTGGGACAGGGCCGAGCGGGCCGTGGTTCTAGGCGCTGGCGGTGCAAGCCGGGCGGTCATCCAATCGCTTCGTGATCGCGGCATTGCCGAAATCCACGTCCTCAACCGTACCGTCGAACGGGCCCGCGAACTGGCCGACCGTTTTGGACCGCGGGTTTTTTCCCATCCCCAGGTAGCGCTTTATGAGGTCATGCAGGGTGCCGGACTTTTCGTGAATACGACGTCGCTCGGCATGGACGGGACGGAAGCGCCGCATCTTGATTTTTCGCTGTTGGCCGCCCAGGCCGTCGTAACCGATATCGTCTATGTGCCGCTGAAAACCCCGATCCTCAAAATGGCGGAAGAGCAGGGCATGGCTACCGTCGACGGGCTCGGCATGCTGCTTCACCAGGCAAAACCCGGCTTCGAGCGGTGGTTCGGCAAAACGCCGGAGGTCGATGAGGCCCTGCGTTCTCTCATCATCGAGGATATGGAGAAACATTGATGATCGTCATCGGTCTCACCGGCTCGATTGGAATGGGAAAAACGACGACGGCGAGGTTGTTCGCGGGAGAAGGCGTTCCGGTTCTCGATTCCGATGAGGTCGTGCACGGGCTTTACCGGGCGGAAGCCGCCCCGCTGATCGAAGCTGCCTTTCCGGGCACGACCGTTTCCGGTGCGGTGGACAGGCAGAAACTCGGTGAGATCTTGCGGCAGAATCCGGCTAATTTTAGCAGACTGGAAGAGATCGTACATCCGCTGGTGCGTGGAAGGCAGGAGGCTTTTCTGGCTCAAGCAAGGAAAGAGGATCGGCAATTCGCCCTCCTCGATATTCCGCTGCTGTTCGAAACCGGGGCGGAAAGCCGCGTCGATAAAGTCGTTGTCGTCAGTTGCGCGCCGGAGATTCAGCGAGAGCGAGTTTTGTCCCGACCGGGAATGACGGAGGAGAAATTCGAAATGATCCTCGCCCGCCAGATGCCCGATGTGGAAAAGCGCCGGCGTGCCGACTTTATCGTCGATTCCGGAAATGGTGTCGAAGCGGCAAGGGATCAGGTAAAAGAGATTCTGCAGAAACTGGCCGCTGAGTCGCGCCGTGGAGATATGAATGCGTGAGATCATTTTCGATACGGAAACTACGGGGCTCGAATCGAAGCTGGACCGCGTGATTGAAATCGGCGGCATCGAGTTGATCAACCACTTTCCCACCGGTCGAACTCTGCATCTGTACATCAGCCCGGAAGATCGCAAGGTTCACCCCGACGCACTTGCCGTTCACGGGATTACCGATGAGTTTCTGAAGGATAAACCAAAATTCGCTGAGGTCGTCGACCAGATTCGTGACTTCTTCGAGGGTGCGCGCTGGGTGGCGCACAACGCCACGTTCGACATGGGCTTCATCAACGCCGAATTTGCCCGTCTCGGTATTGAACCGGTTTCTGCAGAGTTGGTGACGGATACGCTTTCGCTTGCCCGTCGCAAGCACCCGATGGGACCGAACTCGCTGGACGCGCTTTGCCGTCGTTACGGCATCGACAATTCCCATCGCACCAAGCACGGCGCGCTTCTTGACTCCGAACTGCTCGCCGAGGTTTATATTGAAATGATTGGCGGGCGCCAGACGGCGCTCGGTTTCGGTTCCGCCGCCAAGCAGGAAACCATCATCGTCGAGGACGATGTACCGCTTGAGCCGCTGCAAAGGCCGCGGGCTTTGCCCTCCAGGCTGGATGCGGAAACGGTCGCGGCCCACGGTAAACTTGTTCTCGGCATGGGCGACAAGGCGATCTGGAACCGTTACCAGAATTGATACCTGTCCAGGCACTGTAAACGGTGAATGCCGTCAAAGAAAAACCCGGGCATGAACCCGGGTTTTGTTTTGTCTGAATTCTGCAGCGCAGAGCCGCGTCACTTAGTTCGGTACCGCTTGAACCTTGGCCTTGGCCTGTTCCTCGGCAACGCGCTGGGCGAACATCTGCGCGAAATCGATTGGATCGATCATCAGCGGCGGGAAACCGCCATTGCGGGTAACGTCCGCAATGATCTGGCGCGCGAAGGGGAACAACAGGCGCGGGCATTCGATGAACAGCACCGGCAGCATATGTTCCTGCGGGAAGCCGGCAATGCGGAACACGCCGCCGTAAACCAGTTCGGCCGCGAACAACACCTTGTCGCCATCCTTGGCTTCCGCGTTCAGCGTCAGAACAACATCGAAATCCGAACCGGAGATCGGGTTTGCGTTGACGTTGACATTGATATTAATCGACGGCGCATTGTCACGTGCCTGAAGCGAGCGAGGAGCACCCGGATTTTCGAAGGAAAGATCCTTGATGTACTGGGCAAGAATGTTGAGGGAAGGACTTACTGCGTCCTGTGCACCATTTTCAGCGGTCATTACATTTCCTCACGGCATGAATTCGTGGAAGGCGGTCTACCATTTCGACCGGGGGCTTACAACCCTTCGTGATCGGGTCACCGCGATCCGTTCCGCCCGGGATCAGGGTTTTGGCAGGTCGCGATTGTCCGGTTTGCGCGACCATGGGGAATCATCCTTTGGCTCGTCGCGATGAAACTCTTCCTCGTCGAGATCCACTACCTTCGAATTGCCCGTATGTCCCGGGTCATTCCGAAAGCCGGAAAAATCTCCGGGCTGAGAACCAGATTGCTGGCCGGAGTGCCGAAAGGAACCAGCAACGACGACGCGCGGCCCGAAGGCCTTCCAGAAAAAGCGCCGTACGGTGGGCGACAGAAGCAGAAGGCCGAGAATGTCGGTAATGAAACCGGGAATGAAAAGCAGGATCCCGGCAACGACGCGCATGGCGCCATTCACCAACTCATCCGCCGGCTGCGCGCCGGTACGCCCCGCGTCCTGGAGGTTTCTCACCATGCCGATGCCTCCGAGCCGCAGGATGAGCAACCCCAGAAACGAGGTGAACAGGACAAGCGCCAATGTCAGCCACAAACCGATTGCCTTGCCAACAATGATGAAACCGGCAATTTCGAGGATGGGCATCATCAGGATGGCGATGGGGAGAAAGGGAAAACGCATCTTCTAGCCTTGCGTGTGCATCTCTGGCAGATTGCCGGTTCCCGGGACACCGATGATTGAATCTGCGCATTTGAATGATGATAAGATGCAGACTATATGATGGTGTAGTTTTCGAATTTAAATGGCGGTTTTGGTAAAAGATGGGCTTTAGCGACTTTATCACATTGTTTTTTCTCGTTGCAGCGGTGCTGATCTTTTTTCAGCTGCGCAGTGTCCTCGGCCGCCGCACGGGCAATGAGAAGCCGCCATTCGACCCCTATAGCCCGCGAGATGCGGTGAAGGGCCCGGTTGCAGATGATAACAAGGTCGTGACCTTGCCAAAGCGCAGCGAGGGGGACGACGAAAACCGTTTTGCCGAGGCGGACGCGCTTGCGCCCGTCGATACGCCGCTCAATGCGTCTCTGCGTGAGGTGATGACCAGGGACCCGTCCTTCGGGCCGAAGGAATTCCTGAACGGCGCCCGCATGGCCTATGAAATGATCGTCATGGGCTTTGCCGATGGCGACCGCAAGACGCTCAAGAACCTTCTGTCGAAGGAGGTTTTTGACGGTTTCGAGGCGGCCATTTCCGAGAGGGAAGGTCGTGGCGAGGTGGTGAAGTCCACCTTCGTGGGTATCGAGAAAGCAGATATCACGCAGGCCAGTGTGCGTGATTCCGAAGTGCAGATCACCCTGAGGATCGTCAGCCAGCTGATTTCGGCGACCTATGACAAGGATGGCAAGCTGGTGGATGGCGATCCGGATGCGGTTGCGGAGGTGGACGACATCTGGACCTTCTCGCGCGATATCCGCTCGCGCGATCCGAACTGGAAGCTGATCGCCACCGAATCCGAGCAATGACCGCGCCCTTTTCGATCGAAGAAGTTTCTTTCAGCGACCTGCCCGGATGGCGGCAAGACGATCCGGGCAAGCTTTTTCCGGCGATGGCGACAATCCTGTCGCACCTTCGGATCGCAAAACCCTACAGGACAGGCGCGCTCGGGGTCACGGCGGCGGAACTGGTTTCGCTTCTGGAAAGCGCAGAGAAAAACCCAATAGACAGCCCGGAGCAGGCGCGCCGGTTTTTCGAAACCAATTGCGTGCCTTTCAGGATTTCTTCGGCTCCGGGAAAAAGCGGTTTCGTGACCGCTTTTTACGAACCCGAACTAGAAGTGTCATCTGAAGCCGACGACATCTGGCGTTATCCGATTTACCGCCGTCCGCCCGAGCTGGTGGATATCGACGACGCCAATCGGCCCGCCGGTTTCGATACGTCCTATGCTTTCGGCAGAGCGGATGAAAACGGGATTTCCTATTTTCCCGACCGGCGGGAGATCGATGAAGGGTATCTGGAGGGCAGGGGCCTTGAGATTGCCTGGGCAAGATCGAAGGTCGACGTGTTTTTCGTCCATGTGCAGGGTGCGGCGCGTCTGGTGTTTCGCGATGGCGCGGTAAAGCGCATCACCTATGCGGCAAAGGCCGGGCATGCTTTTTCACCGATTGGCCGTCTGCTTATCGATCGCGGGGAACTTGATCCGAAAACCGTGTCGATGCAGGCGATCCGCAAATGGCTCGCTGACCATCCCGACAAGGTGGATGGGGTACTATGGCATAACCGCTCCTATATTTTTTTCCGGGAGGCGGATGTCGCCGGTCAGGATATGGGGCCGATTGCGGCTGCGAAGGTTCCGTTGGTCGCGGGGCGCGCGCTTGCGGTGGACAGGCTCATCCACACGTTCGGGCTTCCCTTCTTCATCCATTCACCGTCGCTTACGCATCTCGATGACGGAAAACCTTTTGCGCGGCTGATGCTGGCGCTCGATACGGGTTCAGCCATTGTCGGCCCGGCCCGTGGCGATATCTTCACTGGCTCCGGTTTCGAAGCAGGAGAGCTTGCCGGTACGGTGCGCAATGAGGCCGACTTTTATATACTGATACCGCAGGTGGCTGCGCAGAGGTATCGGTGATGAAGACCAGTCGCAAGCTCGGCAAGGAAGAGCGCATTCTGTGGGGAAAGGTTGCAAAAACCACGCGGCCGATCTCCGGCAGGCTGGAAGATTTGCTGGCTTTCGAGGACATGGAGGAGCCTCTGGTTGAACCCGAGGTTTCCCAGACCGGAAAAAGCAGCTTTCCGCGCATGCTTGCGGAGCCGGCCGAGCCGCCATCAGCGGCTCCGGATAAAAAGCCGAAAATTCATCAGCCGATGGAAAAACCGGTCAAGCGCAAACTCACCCGTGGCCGGCTACCGCTGGAAGGGCGGATCGATCTGCACGGTATGTTCCAGAGCGAAGCTCATGCGGTGCTGCTTGATTTTCTGTTGCGCGCGCATGAACGCGGTCTGAGGCATGTGCTCGTCATAACGGGCAAGGGCCGTTCCATCGGCAGCGACGGTGCGCTGAAAAGGGCGGTGCCCATGTGGTTTTCCAAGCCGGAATATCGCCACCTGATTTCATCCTATGAGGATGCATCCGCCAATCACGGCGGCGACGGCGCGCTTTATGTGCGGCTGGCGCGTCGGCGCGGTGAAAAGTCATGACACCTTTTGCGGAGGCCGTGCGGCAGCTTCGCGAGCGCAAGGGCGTGACGCAGAAGGAAATGGCCGCCGCCATCGGCGTGTCGCCCGCCTATCTTTCGGCGCTGGAGCACGGCAAGCGTGGAAAGCCGAGCTTTGATCTGTTGCAGCGCATTGCCGGATATTTCAACATCATCTGGGACGAGGCGGAGGAATTGTTCTTTCTGGCCGGCTCGTCCGACCCGAAAGTGGTTATCGACACCATCGGCCTGCCGCCGCAATATACGGCTTTCGCCAACCGGCTGGCACGGGATATTCGCAAGCTGCCGCCGAGTGTGGTAGAGGAACTGTCAGCCGTGCTGCAAAAAAGCCGTTCTTGCGATTGAAACCCCTCTATCCCCTGCTTTATGCAGCATCCTGAAGCATGCGGCCTTTGGGATTGGGTGTAGAATTTCTATAGTCGCATGTCGGATTTGAGTGATTCGCTGGCTTCAGGCCCTCTCACTGGAAACCTGGCCCGAGAAAACTTTGGAAAGAGTATTTATGACCGAAACATCGTCAAGCGAAGTCGGCGCGAACGCGGAATATGGAGCCGATTCGATCAAGGTCCTCAAGGGCCTTGATGCCGTGCGCAAACGGCCCGGCATGTATATCGGCGATACCGATGATGGTTCCGGCCTGCACCACATGGTCTATGAGGTCGTCGACAACGCCATCGATGAAGCGCTTGCCGGCCATGCCGATCTGGTGACGGTGACGCTGAACGCTGACGGATCGGTGACGGTGACGGATAACGGGCGCGGCATTCCAACCGACATCCATTCTTCCGAAGGCGTTTCCGCCGCCGAAGTCATCATGACCCAGCTTCACGCGGGCGGCAAATTCGACCAGAACTCCTATAAGGTTTCCGGTGGTCTGCACGGCGTGGGCGTCTCGGTGGTGAACGCGCTTTCCGTCTGGCTGAAGCTCAGAATCCGCCGCAATGGCAAGGTGCATGAAATCGGCTTCACCCATGGTGTCGCCGATGCGCCGCTTTCCGTCATTGGCGAATATGAAGGCCGCTCGGGCACGGAAGTGACCTTCCTGGCAAGCCCGCAGACCTTCACCATGACGGACTATGATTATGGAACGCTGGAGCATCGCCTGCGCGAACTCGCATTCCTGAATTCCGGCGTGCGCATTCTGCTGACAGACAAGCGCCATTCCGACGTCAAGCAGGAAGAGCTGCTGTATGATGGCGGTCTCGAAGCCTTCGTCCGTTATCTCGACCGCGCCAAGAAGCCGCTGGTTGACAAGCCAGTCGCCATCAAGGGTGAAAAGGACGGCATTACGGTTGAGGTCGCGCTGTGGTGGAACGACAGCTACCACGAGAATGTGCTCTGCTTCACCAACAACATTCCCCAGCGCGACGGCGGCACCCATATGGCCGGTTTCCGCGCGGCGCTGACCCGTCAGGTAACCTCCTATGCGGAAACCTCGGGCATACTGAAAAAGGAAAAGGTGAGCCTGCAGGGCGAGGACTGCCGTGAAGGTCTGACGGCCATTCTTTCCGTCAAGGTTCCCGACCCCAAATTTTCCTCGCAGACGAAAGACAAGCTCGTTTCGTCCGAAGTGCGTCCGGTCGTGGAAAGCCTTGTCAACGAAGCGCTCTCCACCTGGCTGGAAGAACATCCTTCCGACGCACGAATTCTGGTCGGCAAGGTGGTGGAAGCGGCGGTTGCCCGCGAAGCTGCCCGCAAGGCACGCGAACTGACGCGCCGCAAGGGCGCTCTCGATATCGCCTCTTTGCCCGGCAAGCTTGCCGATTGCTCAGAGCGCGATCCGGCGAAATCCGAACTTTTCCTCGTCGAGGGTGACTCCGCTGGCGGTTCGGCCAAGCAGGGCCGCTCGCGCGAGACTCAGGCCATCCTGCCGCTGCGCGGCAAGATCCTCAATGTAGAACGCGCCCGTTTCGACAAGATGTTGTCCAGCCAGGAAATCGGCACGCTGATTACAGCGCTCGGCACCTCCATCGGCAAGGATGAGTTCAACGCCGACAAGCTGCGTTACCACAAGATCATCATCATGACGGATGCTGACGTCGACGGCGCTCACATCCGTACCCTGCTCTTGACCTTCTTCTTCCGCCAGATGCCGGAACTGATCGAGCGCGGCCATCTCTATATCGCTCAGCCGCCGCTTTATAAGGTCACGCGTGGCAAATCCGTGCAGTACCTCAAGGATGAGAAGGCGCTGGAAGAATACCTCATTTCGATGGGTCTTGAGGAAGCATCGCTGACCCTCGGCACCGGTGAGGTTCGCGTCGGCGCCGATCTTCGCGAAGTCATTCTCGATGCGCTGCGCATGCGTTCGCTGATCGACGGGCTTCATTCCCGTTACAGCCGCTCGATCGTGGAACAGGCGGCGATAGCCGGCGCACTGAACCCCGAGCTTTCGGCCGATGCCGCCCGCGCCGAGGAGACCGTTGCTGAAGTGGCGCGGCGTCTCGACATGATCGCGGAAGAAACCGAACGTGGCTGGTCCGGCACGGTGCTGCAGGATGGCGGCTTGCGCTTCGAGCGCATGGTGCGCGGCGTCAAGGAAGTCTCGACGCTGGATATGGGCCTGCTCGGTTCGGCCGATGCCCGCCATATCGATCAGCTCGCAGCTCGTATGCGCGATATCTACGCCACGCCGCCGGTCCTGCAACGCAAGGACGGCACGATGGAACTGGCCGGTCCGCGCGCGCTTCTGGATGCAATTTTTGCCGCTGGCCGCAAGGGTCTTTCCATGCAGCGTTATAAGGGTCTCGGCGAAATGAATGCCGAGCAGCTGTGGGAAACGACGCTTGACGCCAATGTTCGCTCGCTTCTCCAGGTCAAGGTCAACGACGCCACCGATGCCGACGGCCTGTTTGCCCGCCTGATGGGCGACGAAGTGGAGCCGCGTCGCGACTTCATCCAGGAAAACGCGCTTAGCGTCGCGAACCTCGATATCTAATCCTGTGGAGCGTTTCGCGGAACGATTCACGTGAAACGAAACTTTAACAAAAGGCCCGGTGGTCAATTCCGCCGGGCCTTTTGTCGTTCTGAGAACATCAATCAACCTTGCCGGTGAAGCGACCTTCGAAGGCCACATCCGAAAGGGGCAGACGCTTGCTCGGCACTTCCCGCTCCGCTAGATCATCAGGGAGAACAGACTTGTCGGTCAGCGTGCCGATGGCGACCGCGGCCTCAACCTTGTAGCCTTCCGGAATGTTCAGTTTTTCAACGATTTTATCCTTCAATATGCCACCCATGCCGTGCGCGTGGTAACCGAGCAGATGTGCCTGCATGGCAAGCGAAAACCAGGCGGCACCCGCATCAAAGGAATGGGTAGCGGATGGCTTTTTCTCGCCTTCACGCGAGATGTTGTGGTCGCGAGAAGTGACGAAGAGCAGCACGGAGGCATTTTTTGCCCAGCGCTGGTTTCCCTCCATCAGCAGTTCCACGAAGAGCGGCCAGTCTTCGCTATCCTTGTGCGCATAGACAAACCGCCATGGCTGATAGTTGGAGGCAGACGGCGCCCAGTGCGCGGCATCCAGAATGGTCATCAGATGCTCTTGCGGCATGGCGTGGCCATCGAAGGCGCGTGGAGACCAGCGATCGAGGAAGAGGGGATCGACGGGATATTCTGATTGCCGGGAATTACTGTTCGTCACGAGCCATGTCCTTATGATTGAAGGGAAGGAAAAGGTATTTTTCGAAACTTGGCTCAGTCAAGGGGTGACAAGTATGAATGCATCGTTCATATATGCATCACCTTGTCTGACAACCGGGAGAGAGTTCCATGAAATTGATGCGTGTTGGCCAGCCCGGCCAGGAAAAACCAGCCATTCTCGACGCGGAAGGAAAAGTCCGCGATCTGTCCGCCCATGTCAAAGACATTGGCGGCGATGCCATTTCTACAGAGGGTCTCAAGAAGATCGCCGCGATCGACCTCGGCACACTTCCGGTGCTGAACGAAGAGCGCATCGGCGCCTGCGTTGCCGGAACGGGAAAATTCATCTGCATCGGCCTCAATTTCTCCGACCACGCCGCCGAAACAGGTGCGACCGTACCGCCGGAACCGGTCATTTTCATGAAGGCGACCTCGGCCATTGTCGGTCCGAACGATAACGTCACCATTCCGCGCGGTTCTGAGAAGACCGACTGGGAAGTCGAGCTCGGCGTCGTCATCGGCAAGACCGCGAAATATGTCTCGGAAGCCGATGCTCTCGACTATGTCGCCGGTTATTGCGTTTCGCACGATGTTTCCGAGCGCGCCTTCCAGACGGAGCGTGCCGGTCAGTGGACCAAGGGTAAGTCCTGCGACACTTTCGGCCCCATCGGCCCATGGCTGGTGACGAAGGACGAAATCACCGATCCGCAGAACCTCGGCATGTGGCTGAAGGTGAACGGCCAGACCATGCAGGATGGCTCCAGCAAAACCATGGTTTACGGCGTTGCCCACGTTGTCTCCTATCTCAGCCAGTTCATGTCGCTGCATCCCGGCGATGTCATTTCCACCGGCACCCCCCCCGGCGTCGGCATGGGCCTGAAGCCGCCGCGTTACCTGAAGGCTGGTGACGTCGTGGAACTCGGTATCGAGGGCCTCGGTTCCCAGAAGCAGACTTTCGTCGCCGATATCTGATCGCTACGGCGTTCAACGGAAAGTGAGGCGCTGGCGGGAAACCGCCGGCGCCTTAAATTTTGTGCACCTGCGAAAAGCTGCTATGGTTGAAAAAAAGAGCGTGATCGCGAGGGAGGCGTCATCAGTGTTCTACCACCTCTATGAAATGAACCATGCAGCCATGGCGCCGCTGCGCGCCGGTGCCGATATGATGCGCCAGGCCTGCAACAATCCTATGAACCCGCTTTCCAGCACGGCTTTCGGAAGAAGCCTCGATGCTGGCTTCGAGGTTTTCGAACGCCTGACGCGCCGTTATGTCAAACCGGAATTCGGACTTGCCACGACTATTGTCGATGGTGAGACCATCGCCGTTGCCGAAGAGACCGTCTGGTCGCGTCCGTTCTGCAATCTCGTTCATTTCAAAAAAGAGGTCGATCCTGCCCGCCGGCCCGAGCCGAAGGTGCTGCTGGTTGCGCCGATGTCCGGCCATTATGCCACATTGCTGCGCGGCACCGTGGAGGCCTTGCTGCCTTCGGCAGATATTTACATTACCGATTGGATCGATGCCCGCATGGTGCCGGTGAGTGATGGGACCTTCGATCTTGACGATTACATCAGTTATGTCATCGACATGCTGCGCGAGATTGGTCCAGGCGCGCATGTGGTCGCCGTCTGTCAACCGTCCGTGCCTGTTCTGGCCGCCGTTTCGCTTATGGAGGCCGATGGCGATAAATTTGCACCGGCATCCATGACGCTGATGGGCGGTCCTATCGATACGCGCATCAATCCCACAGCCGTCAATGGCCTGGCCACGGCGAAGCCAATCGAATGGTTCCGCGATAATGTCGTCATGCAGGTGCCGTGGCCCCAGCCCGCCTTCGGCCGCAATGTCTATCCCGGCTTTCTGCAACTCTCCGGTTTCATGTCGATGAACCTCGACAAGCACATGACGGCGCATAAGGATTTTTACCTCAACCTGATCAAGAATGACGGCGATTCCGCAGAAAAACACCGCGAATTTTACGATGAATATCTGGCCGTCATGGACCTGACGGCGGAATTCTATCTGCAGACGGTGGAAACCGTCTTCATCGACCATGCGCTTCCGAAGGGGAACATGCGGCATCGGGGTAGGGCGGTCGATCCGGCTGCTATTCGCAAGGTCGCATTGTTCACTGTCGAAGGGGAGAATGACGATATTTCCGGCGTTGGCCAGACGAAGGCGGCCCATGATCTCTGCCGTAACATCCCTGAAGATAAACGCGCACACTACATGCAACCGGATGTAGGGCATTACGGCGTCTTCAACGGTTCGCGCTTCCGCAAGGAAATAGTGCCGCGCATGCTGGATTTCATTGGCAAACACCAGACAGCCTAAGGCAAAACGGCAGGTGACGCCGCGCATTTGCGTGGCCAAGGGATGGACGAATCGGTTATGAAGGCTTCATGTTTTCGCTCCTCAGAAAGTCCCTGAAGTCGCCGGCGGCAAAGAAGATCGTGCCGAGCCAGCGCACCGTCGCGGTTGCGGGCCGGCAGGTGCCGATCACGGTCAGGGAAAACCCGCGGGCCACGCGCATCACCTTGCGCATCGAGCCGGGCGGCCGGGCGCTGAAGCTGACGATCCCGATGGGCCTGCATCACCGTCAGGTCGACGATTTTCTCGAAAGGCATCAGGGCTGGCTGGAGGGCAAGCTTCAGAAGTTCAGCCCTGATGACGGTCTGCGTCCCGGTGCGACCATCGATATCAGAGGCACCTCCCATCGCATCGAACACACCGGCAGCCTGAGGGGCCTGACCCACGTCGCGAAAGACGCTGATGGTGCGGCTGTTCTGAAAGTCAGCGGCGCGCCCGAGCATCTGAGACGGCGGATCGCGACTTTCCTGAAAAAGGAAGCAAAGGCTGATTTGGAACGGTTGGTTGCCATTCACGCCCGCGCCGCCGGCAGGCCGGTGCGATCCATCAGCATGAAGGATACACGCAGCCGCTGGGGCTCCTGTTCCCATGATGGAAACTTGAGTTTCTCCTGGCGCATCGTCATGGCCCCGGAAAACGTCATCGATTATCTCGCAGCCCATGAGGTCGCGCATCTGAGCGAAATGAACCATGGCCCGAAATTCTGGGCGCTGTGCGAAAAGCTCTGCCCCCACACCAATGAAGCCAAGGACTGGCTGAAACGCCATGGCTCCCGACTTCACGCCATCGATTTCGATTGAAACTGGCGGCGGGCATCGCCATCTGGATTCACGTGAAACATTCCATCAAAAAGGGATGCGATTTGGCTCGACTCTTGTCGCATTTCATGTCAGGTCGCGGGTATGAAACCGGATATCAAGATTTGCGGATTGAAGACACCGGAAACGCTGGAGCGCGCCATCAGGCGCGGTGCGTCCCATGTCGGTTTTATTTTCTTTGAAAAAAGCCCGCGCTACATTGAGCCGGATCTTGCCGGTAGGCTGGCCGAAGCCGCCCGTGGCGCCGCCAAGGTGGTTGCCGTCACCGTCGATGCCGACAATGATTATCTCGATGAAATTATCGATCTCGTAAGGCCGGACATTCTGCAACTGCATGGCAGCGAAAGCCCGGAGCGGCTGCTGAACATCAAGGCGCTTTACGGTCTGCCTGTCATGAAGGCGATTTCCATTCGCGATGCCGGTGATCTCGCCAAAATCGAGCCTTATATTGGCATTGCCGACCGTTTCCTGCTGGATGCCAAGGCGCCTGCCGGTTCTGACCTGCCGGGTGGAAACGGCATCTCGTTTGACTGGACGATTCTGCGCTCACTTGACGAAAGTGTAGATTACATGCTTTCCGGTGGGCTGAATAAGGACAATGTCGCCGAGGCTCTGGCGGAAACCAAGGCAGGCGGACTAGATTTGTCGTCCGGCGTCGAAAGCGCGCCGGGCGTCAAGGATTTGTCCATGATAGATGCGTTTTTTGATGTGGTGAATGATTGGTCGAAAGGCCCAAAGGGAGCTTGAAGTGAACGACGCGCCAACACCCAATTCTTTTCGCGCTGGTCCTGATGAGGACGGACGTTTTGGCATTTACGGAGGTCGCTTCGTTGCCGAAACGCTCATGCCGCTCATTCTGGATTTGCAGGCGGAATGGGATAAGGCCAAGACCGATCCCGCGTTTCAGGCGGAACTCAAGCATCTTGGCGCGCACTATACCGGCCGCCCGAGCCCGCTTTATTTTGCGGAGCGCCTGACGGCGGAACTTGGCGGCGCGAAGATTTATTTCAAGCGCGAAGAGCTGAACCACACGGGTTCGCACAAGATCAATAATTGCCTCGGCCAGATTCTGCTTGCCAAGCGCATGGGCAAGACCCGCATCATTGCCGAAACCGGTGCCGGCCAGCACGGCGTTGCCTCGGCAACCGTTGCGGCGCGCTTCGGCCTGCCTTGCGTCGTTTACATGGGCGCGACCGATGTCGCCCGTCAGGCCCCGAATGTGTTCCGCATGAAGCTTCTGGGTGCCGAGGTGAAGCCGGTGACGGCCGGTCATGGCACACTCAAGGACGCCATGAACGAGGCCCTGCGCGACTGGGTCACCAATGTTGAAGATACCTATTACCTGATCGGCACCGCGGCCGGCCCGCATCCCTATCCGGAAATGGTCCGTGATTTCCAGGCGGTTATCGGCGAGGAAGCCAAGGCACAGATGCTGGAAGCGGAGGGCCGCCTGCCGGATATGGTCATCGCGGCAGTTGGCGGCGGCTCGAACGCCATCGGCATCTTCCATCCTTTCCTCGATGACAAAAGCGTGCGCATCGTCGGCGTCGAAGCTGGCGGCAAAGGCCTGTCGGGCGAAGAACACTGTGCCTCGATCACGGCCGGCTCCCCCGGCGTGCTGCATGGCAACCGCACCTATCTGCTGCAGGATGAGGATGGCCAGATCAAGGAAGGCCATTCCATTTCCGCCGGCCTCGATTATCCCGGCATCGGCCCCGAGCACTCCTGGTTGAGTGATATCGGCCGCGTGGAATATGTGCCGATCATGGACCATGAGGCGCTGGACGCCTTCCAGATGCTGACCCGCCTTGAAGGTATCATCCCGGCTCTCGAGCCGAGCCATGCCTTGGCCGAGGTCATCAAGCGCGCGCCGAAGATGGGGAAGGATGAGATCATCCTGATGAACCTCTCCGGCCGTGGCGACAAGGATGTCCACACCGTCAGCAAGTTCCTTGGAATGGATGTATAAGATCATGACTGCACGTATGGACAAGCGCTTTGCCGATCTGCGCGCTGAAAACCGCCCGGCTCTGATTACCTATTTCATGGGCGGCGACCCGGATTTCGAAACCTCGCTCGGCATCATGAAGGCGCTGCCGGAAGCGGGCGCTGACGTCATCGAACTCGGCATGCCCTTTTCCGACCCGATGGCGGATGGCCCGGCCATTCAGCTGGCCGGCCAGCGCGCGCTGAAGGGCGGACAGACGCTGAAAACCACGCTCGATCTCGCCCGCGAATTCCGCAGGCAAGACGATGCAACGCCGATCGTGATGATGGGATACTATAATCCGATCTACATCTACGGCGTTGAAAAGTTCCTGGACGACGCGCTGGCGGCTGGCGTCGATGGCTTGATCGTGGTCGATCTGCCGCCGGAAATGGACGATGAACTCTGCATCCCGGCACTCGCGCGCGGCATCAATTTCATCCGTCTGGCGACACCCACGACCGATGGCAAGCGCCTGCCTGCCGTCCTTAAAAATACCTCAGGTTTCGTCTATTATGTCTCGATGAACGGTATCACCGGTTCAGCGCTTCCCGATCCCTCGTTGATCTCGGGCGCTGTCGGTCGTATCAAGGCGCATACGGAACTGCCGGTCTGTGTCGGTTTCGGTGTCAAGACGGCCGATCATGCAAAAGCGATCGGCGCCGTGGCGGATGGCGTGGTGGTGGGTTCCGCCATCGTCAACCAGATTGCGGGCAGCCTGACCAAGGACGGGCAGGCGACCGCCGATACCGTGCCGGCTGTTACGACGCTGGTAAAAGGACTTTCAACGGGCGTGCGTGCATCGCGCCTTGCCGCTGCGGAATAAGTGCGCGGCCCAGTCAGGAGTAGACAGTTGAACTGGATCACCAATTACGTTCGGCCGCGGATCAATTCCATGCTTGGCCGCCGCCCGGAGGTTCCGGAGAACCTATGGATCAAGTGCCCGGAAACGGGCGAGATGGTCTTCCACAAGGATCTGGAAGACAATAAGTGGGTCATCCCGGCTTCCGGTTACCATATGAAGATGCCGGCCAAGGCACGCCTTGCCGATCTTTTCGATGATGGCGTCTATGAGGCCTTGGTCCAGCCGAAGGTCGCGCAGGACCCCTTGAAGTTCCGCGATTCCAAAAAATACACCGACCGTCTGCGCGACAGCCGCACGAAGACCGAACAGGAAGATACGATCCTTGCCGGTGTGGGCCTCTTGAAAGGCCTGAAGATCGTCGCCGTCGTGCACGAATTCCAGTTCATGGGCGGATCGCTCGGCATTGCCGCCGGCGAAGCCATCGTCAAAGCCTTCGAGCGCGCCATTTCCGAGCGCTGCCCGCTGGTGATGTTCCCGGCCTCGGGCGGCGCGCGCATGCAGGAAGGCATTCTTTCGCTGATGCAGCTGCCACGTACCACGGTTGCCGTGAACATGCTGAAGGAAGCCGGCATGCCCTATATCGTGGTTCTGACGAACCCGACGACCGGCGGCGTCACGGCCTCCTACGCCATGCTGGGCGATGTGCATATCGCCGAGCCGGGCGCCGAGATTTGCTTCGCAGGCAAGCGTGTGATTGAGCAGACCATTCGCGAAAAACTTCCCGAAGGCTTCCAGACCTCGGAATATCTGCTTGAACACGGCATGGTGGACATGGTGATTGACCGCCGCGAAATCCCCGACACGCTTGCCAATATGCTCAAAATCATGACCAAGGCGCCTGCCGACAACGCAAACGCCGTCGTCCCGCTGGCCGCTTCGGCCTGAGGAAAAAAATATGTCGCCCGGAGGCATAAATTGCCTTCGGGATGATGCTATACGTTGCCTGATTTCATTTTTGGGGCGGCGGACAAATGGCAAGCAAAACGCCTGAAAGGCGAACGGAAGACATGACGAAGCCCGCGATCGGTGAGGCCGAAAAGATCATTGAAGAGCTGATGCAGCTCCACCCCAAGGGGTTTGATCTTTCACTCGACAGAATTTCCCGTCTTCTCGAAAAACTCGGCAATCCGCAAAACAGAATGCCGCCAGTGATCCACGTGGCGGGCACCAATGGCAAGGGCTCCGTCAGCGCCTTTTGCCGGGCTTTGCTCGAGGCTGCAGGGCTCTCTGTCCACGTTCATACCTCGCCGCATCTGGTAAATTGGCACGAACGATATCGTATTGGCGTGGCGGGCGATAAAGGCCGTTACGTCGAAGACGAGATATTTGCGGATGCGCTGCGCCGCATTGAAGCTGCCAATGCTGGTCAGACAATCACGGTTTTCGAAATCCTGACTGCGGCTATGTTCGTGCTTTTTGCGGAACAGCCCGCCGATGCTGCGGTCGTTGAGGTTGGCTTGGGCGGCCGTTTCGATGCGACCAATGTCATCAATAACCCGGCGGTTTCCGTCATTATGCCAATCTCGCTTGATCACCAGGCTTATCTCGGCGACCGCGTGGAACTGATCGCTGCCGAAAAGGCCGGTATCATGAAAAAGGGCTCGCCTGTCGTCATTGGCCACCAGGAATATGACGCGGCGCTAGACACGCTTGTCGCGACGGCCGAACGTATTGGTTGCCCGGTCTCCGTTTATGGGCAGGATTTTTCCGCCCATGAAGAATTCGGCCGCATGGTCTATCAGGATGAGTTCGGCCTGACGGATGCGCCGTTGCCAAGGCTTCCCGGCCGCCATCAGCTCGCCAATGCCGCCGCAGCGATCCGCGCTGTGAAAGCAGCCGGTTTTGAGGTGACGGAACGGATGATTGAAAAGGCCATGACCTCCGTGGAATGGCCCGGCCGTCTTCAGCGCATCCTGACCGGCAAAATCGCTGAAATGACCCCGAAGGATTCGGAAATCTGGATCGATGGCGGTCATAACCCCGGTGCGGGTGAAGTGATTGCCGAGGCCATGGCCGGCTTTGAGGAAAAGACGCCGCGCCCGCTCTTCATCATCGCGGGCATGATCAATACCAAGGATCCGGTGGGGTATTTCAAGGCTTTCGCCGATATAGCCGAATATGTCTTCACCGTGCCCATCGGCGGCACGGATGCGGCGATCGACCCCGTCGTGCTTGCCCATGCCGCTTTTGATGCCGGGCTGGTGGCTGCGCCCACGTCGTCGTTGATGCATGCGCTGGAAGAGCTGTCGCGCCGTTTTAATGCCGAAGGACCAGCGCCGCGCATCCTGATCGGGGGCTCGCTTTATCTTGCCGGCAACGCGCTTGCCCTTAACGGCACGGTTCCCCAATAAAGAAAGCCCGGCAGCGATGCCGGGCTTTCTCATTCCATTGATATTGCTTATGCGGCGCCGGAAATCCAGGCTGAGAGCGCTGTCTTGGGGGCAGCGCCAACCTTGATGTCGGCCACTTCGCCGCCCTTGAACATGGCGAGCGTCGGTATGGAACGCACGCCGAA
The DNA here is from genome assembly GCF_053522485.1 of Agrobacterium sp. 22-209-1. Taxonomy (NCBI): domain Bacteria; kingdom Pseudomonadati; phylum Pseudomonadota; class Alphaproteobacteria; order Hyphomicrobiales; family Rhizobiaceae; genus Agrobacterium; species Agrobacterium sp. 22-209-1. The sequence continues at coordinate 37,001 of NZ_JBNWCH010000005.1, read as the reverse complement.
CTGGGCCGCGAGTTCCGGGTTTTCGTCGATGTTCAGCTTTGCGACCTTGACCTTGCCGGCCAGCTCGGACGAAATTTCCTCAAGGCTCGGCGCGATCATCTTGCACGGGCCGCACCATTCAGCCCAGAAATCCACCACGACGGGTTCGGCGGATTCGAGGACTTCGGACTGGAAGTTGGCGGCATCGACTTTTACGGTAGCCATATCTGGCTCTCCTTTCAGTAAATCTTTTCCGCTATCGATGTGATGCGGGCGCGTCGAAATTTCAATGCCCCGGTATCTCACTTTGTCTTTATTGCGGCAAGTGCCTCCGCCATGGCATCGTCACCAACCCGCACGAAAGCGGCATTTTCCGTATAGATCAGCGCACAGACAAATTCCTTGCCGGGATAAAGCGGTGCAAGAATTTCGCGATAGATCGCAAGCTGCGCGGTGTGGGAGAAAGGTATCTCGCGTGACGTGCGCGGCGGAACCCGGTTTGTCTTGTAGTCGACCAGAATGACCCGATCACCGTCTACCGCCAGCCTGTCGATGCGGCCGGAGACGGCATAGTGCTGCCGGCCGAGGGTCATCGTGCCCATGATCGACACTTCCGCACGGCTGTTGGCGGAAAAGGCCGGCTGCACCGCCGGTTCGGAGAGAACCCGCAAAACCGCCTGGATCAAATGTTCGCGCTCACTGGCAGGCCAGAAACGCGCTGCACGTTCGGCATAACGCCGGGCCGCCTCTTCCCGCTCGCTTTCCGCAAAATCCGGCAGGGCTTGCAGCATGCGATGCACCAGCTTGCCCCGTTGCAGGGCAAGGCTGGAAGCCTCCGTTTTTTCCCCGAACAGCGGTGAACGCACGGCCAGATCGTCCGCACCGTCATCAATGATGGTCCCCGCACCCGATGGGCTGAGCGGCCTTGGCAGGGAGGGCAGGGCAGGCAGGGGTGCAAGAAGGCCTGGCGGAAGCTTGTGGTCTTCTTCCTGCTGGGTTTCCGCCGGCTTGTGCGGTGCAAGTGCCGGGCGTGCTTCAGACTTGTGCCAGACAAGCCCCTGCCATTCCTCTGCATCGGCACTGAACAGTTGCGGCTGGCAATGATCCTGATTCTCCGCAAGCGCCGCCTTGACGATGGCGTGCCAACATTCAGGGTTTTCTTTCTGGCCGCGATAACCACAGACGACAAGATGATCGGCAGCGCGGGTCATCGCCACATAAAGCAGCCGGCGATATTCATCTTCGGCGGCCGTTTTCAGGCGTTCCTCATCCGAGCGAATGAGATGATTGGAAAAACCGCTGCCGGGCAGCCAGACCGGAAAGGCATCACCACCCGTTTCCACGAAGCGCAGCTTTGGCACATGGCTGTGGTTGAAGGCTTTCGAGCCGCCATCCACCACAAAAACCACCGGTGCTTCCAGCCCCTTGGAGGCGTGCACGGTCATGATACGCACTTCGCCGCGATCCTTGTCCTGCTCGCGCTTCACTTCCGGTGAATCGGTTTCCAGGACGGAAAGAAAGGCCTGAAGGCCGGGCAGGCCAGTTCTTTCGTAATCCAGCGCAAAGGACAGGAACTCGTCGAGAACGTCGCTCGCTTCGTTGCCAAGCCGTCCAAGGAATTTTTTGCGTCCGTCATGCAGGGTCAGAACAGCCGCGAAAAAATCATGCACTGTGGCGGTTTTCGACAGTGAAACAAAATGCCGAAGTTTGTCGGTGACGATGGATAAACGGCTGGTTTCTTGGCCCGAAAGGACTTGCAGCCTCTGCCACACGCTCTCCGTCTCGGATCGCGTGGCGGCGATCTCGAAGACATCGTCTTCCGTCAGGTTGAAGAGCGGGCTTTTCAGCAGCGCCGCCAGCGAAAGATCATCTTCCGGCAGCACCACGAACCGGCCAAGCGCCAGAAGGTCCTGTACGGCGATATGGTCGGTCAGACGGAGGCGGTCGGCACCGGCGACGGGAATGTTCTTGCGCCGCTTCAACTCGCGGGTCAGCGCGTTGACGAAGGCGGCGCGTTTTCTGACAAGCACGAGAATGTCGCCGGCCTCGATAGCGCGCTCCACGCCTTTTTCGATGATAGTTTCGTTTCCGATCATGTCGGCAATGCGCGCGGCGATACGGCGGGCGACGATCGTGGCCGGCGCGCTTTCCCGCAGCGCATCGAAGGGGGCCGTCCAGTCTTCTTCATCCTCTGTGGTTTCCGGCGCCACCATATCCCACACTTCAACGGTGCCGGGATGGCCGGCGCGGTTGGAACGATGTTCGACTGGCTCATTATCGGCACTGAGGCCGCTCGCATTTTGCGGGATCGAGAAGACCTGATCGACGGCGGCCAGCACATCTTCAGTGGAACGGAACGAGAGCGGCAGGCGGATGCGATGAAAGGCCTGCTCCACCTGATCGACACGCCTTTGGGTCTCGTCACGCTCCTGCGAGAACCGTTCCGGCCGGGCGCCCTGAAAGGAATAGATCGACTGTTTTTCGTCACCCACAGCAAACAGCGTCCGGCGTCCCATGCGGGCGCTTTCTCCGGTGAAGAAATCCGCCGCCAGCGACTGTATGATCGACCATTGCACCGGGCTGGTATCCTGCGCCTCGTCGACCAGAATATGGTCGATGCCCTGATCCAGCTTGTAATGCACCCACGCACCCGCCGTATCGCGGTTGAGCAGATTGGCGGCGCGCTCGATCAAGTCTTCGAAATCTAGCTGGCTGCGCTGCTTTTTCAGGTCTTCGAAATCGCCGATCAACCGTTCGGCCAGCACAAGGGCGCTTTTTGTCGCCGCTAGCATGCGCACCAGACGATAGCGATTGCGGCAGGCCACGACATGGTCGCGCGCCAGCGTCAGCGCATCGACGAGATCAGGCGCGGATTTCTGCATGCCCTTGTTGATGACGTAGGCATCCGATTTCTTTTCGCCTTTGGCTGTCAGAAGCGCCGCTTCGATGAATTCCATCCGCCGCACCGGGTCCGACTGCCGTTTTGCCTCCCGGAGCGCATAAGCGACCTCTATGACGCGTGATCCTCCCACCTCGTCAGCAAGGGTTAGATACGTATCGAGCGCAAGGCCCGAGAGGCCGGGCAGAGGCCAGAAGGCGGCCGCAGCGGTTTCTTCGGTTTCCCCATCTGCGATCTGCATCGCCTGCCGCAACCGCGCATCAATGCCGCCCGACTGTTTGGCATCGAGCAGAAAGCCACGAAGGGCACTGCGATTGGCGATGATGGCGGAAAGCAGCGATTCCAGCCCGCTTTCGTCAGCCAGATCGAGCACGTAAGCGAGCGATTGCGCCAGCTCCTCGTCCCGCTCCGTCGAAACCGCCGTCAGAAGCGAACGGCGTGCTTCGGCGAGCAGCGTTGTTGCGGCGCGGTCGTCAAGAACGGAGAAATGGCCGGCGACATTGGCCTCCAGCGGGAACTGGTGCAGCAGGGCTTCGCAGAATGCGTGGATGGTCTGGATTTTCAGCCCGCCCGGTGTTTCCAGCGCCTTGGCGAACAGCCTGCGCGCTTCGGCAAGCTTGATGCGATCCGGTACCTTGCCTTCGATGGCGGCGATGCGGTCCTTGAGATCGGAATCCGGCAAAGTTGCCCATTCCGCCAGCCGGTCGAACACGCGGCTCGACATTTCCGATGCTGCGGCCTTGGTATAGGTGAGGCACAAAATCGCCGAAGGGCGGCACCCGGCCAGAAGCAGGCGAATGACGCGCTGGGTCAAAACATGGGTCTTGCCGGAGCCGGCATTCGCCGACACCCAGGCGGAACTTGCGGGATCGGAGGCAAGCCGCTGACGGGCGCTGGTCCAGTCGATCCAGCTTTCAGGCGTATCGGCGAAAGGGCCGGCGTCGAAGGGATCAATCGTCATCGCCGTCTCCCGGTTCCGCCGTCGACCACTCCGAAACCCGCGCGAGGTGGTCATATTCCCCGCCATAGGATTGCTGCTCTTCCGGCACCAGCCGTGAGGCGAAACCGTTTTCACCTTCGCGCAGAGAGCGCACGAATTTCGCGAGCTGGTCGATCGATTCCGTTGCCAGTTCGATAGCGGATTTCGGTGGTCTTTTGCCGCTTCGGCTGGAATGTTCGTTATTCACCTGATCGGCAAAAAATCGGTCTCCCGGTCGTAGGCGTACATAGATGAGGTTTTCGGGCGTGGGCGAACCCGTTTCGCGGAAGGCACCGCGCATCAGTGCCGCCGCTTCCAGCGCCAGCTGCGGGTCGAGCAGCGCGCGCGCCTGATTGACGGAAGGCGCAAGTCCTGTCTTGTAGTCGATAATATCCGCCTGACCGTTTGTCTTGATGTCGATGCGGTCGGCGATCCCAGTCAGCCTTATGCCCGCTTCGGCAATTTCCTGCCCGGCGCGAGCCTCGTAGAAGCTGTGGCGAATGGATGGATGACGTTCTTTTTCCCAATCGATGAAAGCGCGGGCCACCGCCGCAAAACGCGGACGCCAGATGACATCCACATGCACAGGCAGGTTTTCCGCGTCGAAACAGTAGTCGAGAATGCGCTGCATCGCCTCAAGCGAGGCCGGTGTGCCGGGGATATGCCCTTCACGGGAATAGCGCTCGATAATCCCGTGATAAAGCGTGCCGCGATCGGCAGCGTTCGGGTCGCGGTTGAAAGGGTCGAGCGGATCGAGCTTCAGAATACGCCGCGCATAGATCGCATAGGGATCGCGGCGCAGACGTCCCACTTCGCTGAAGGAGTAGCTCTTCGGCTGCAGATCGGCCGGCGGTTTGGGGGCAGGGCGCTTTGCCGTTTCCTGATTGATGTTTTCATCCATCAGACCCGCCCAATGGCGATAGGTCTCGCCGCGCTTCCTCAGTTGTTCGGCGAAATTTTCGCCGCCCAGCGCCAGCAGCCGTTGCAGCCAGCGGGAGGCGACGGCCGGGGTGGAGCCCTGCCTCAGCGCCCGGGTGTAAAAGATTTGCCGGGTACCGTTCGCCATCTCGAAGTCATGCGCGAGCTGTCCGATGCGCCGTTCCGGCGGCTCCAGCCCGATGGCGGTCTTCATGCTGCGGGACAGGAATGGATTGTTCGCTGTCTGGCCCGGCCAGAGCCCTTCGTTGAGACCGCCGATGATGACGGTGTCGACGCTTTGCAGTCGCGCCTCCAGCGCGCCGAAGATGAAAATGCGTGGATGGCGCATGGATCGCGGCTTGATCGATTCGCCTGCCACCAGCGCTGCAAAAATATCGATCCATTGCGGCCCGTCCGCATCGAGGATGTCGCCGCTCTCCATCAGTTCGGCAAATAGGCTGGAGAGCTTGTCTCCCGCTTCGCCGGACCACAATGCGGCCAGATCATTGCCGTCATCGGCACAGATGGCCTCGATCACCCGACCTGTCCGCCCGGCCCAATCGGAAAGCGGCAATTTATCGGTGAAGGCGCGGCCGGAGCGGTCACGACGAATGAAGGCGGAGCCGAGTGGCTCCGTGGCAATGGCGATCCGCCGCGCGAGATCACGGGCCGTATCGACACTTCCCTCCGGCAGCGCCACCCGCCATGCGGGCGGGTGCCGGTCATCACGCTGTGCAAGGAGTTGCGTATCGAGAACCACCTCGAGATTGCCTATCTCGGTTTCGACACGGCCGCCGCGCAGCGCGATCAGCTCCAGCGCTTTGGAGGCTCTGATAAAAGCATCGCCGGAAAGCCCGAAGCGGGCGAGGGGATGCTTTAGAAGCGAAATGATCGGCACCGGATCTCCGGGCCTGAGAATGGCTTCCAGCGCGAGTTGCGTCAGTCCTGCCTGCGGCGTGGCCGAAAGCGGCGTTCCGGCCGAATCGTCTGCCTCGATGCCAAAACGTTGCAACTCTGTCGCGACCCGCCGCGCCAGTCCGCGGTCGGGCGTTATCAGCGCCGCCTGAGAGGGGCGTTCAGGCCCCGGAGCCTCCAGCGCCAGCCGGAGCGCCACCGCGATGGCGGTTGCCTCTTCACGCTCATTGGCGGCCTCGATCAATGTGGCCGCCGCGAAGGCTTCGTCGAAAAAGCCGGGTTCCCTGTCTTCGCGCCAACGGTTCCAGTCGCTTGTGGATTTCGCGGGCGCGAGTGCGGTCGAAAACACCGCCGCCCGTTTTTCCAGATCACGATCAAGAGCGCCGATCTGAACCACCTCGTCCCTGAGCATGCCGAGCTTCTGCAGCAGCATATAAAGCCCATATTGCGAGTGCGTGCGGCTCGAAGGATCGGTGGGGTCCTCGGCAATCGCCTGCCATTGCTCTTCGGGCATGGCAAGATCGAGTCCCGGCAGCACGACCGTACCTTGCGGCAGGGCGGCAACAGCGGCGATGAGATCGGCGGCGGCCGGAATGGAGCCCGTGGAGCCCGCCACGATGATCGGCCCCGTGTCCGGCAAATTGGCAAGCCGGTCCGCTTCCGCCCGCAGGATGGCGTTGCGATGCCGGCCTGCGGAGGAACGGTTGAGTTCTGCAAGCCGCGCCGGCCAGAAGACGCTGGCGATCTTCAGGAAATCCGCCGTCAGCTGCCACCATTGCGCATGTTCGCCGGTATCGAGATGCTGAAGCGTCTCCCAGTCCTTTTCTTCGGTATCCATCGCATCGATCACCTCGCCGAGCGCCCGCGCGAGCCAGATGGCATCCGCGGGGCTTGCGGGAGCGACGAGCGGCGAATCCGAATGGATCGCCCGGATGGCGTCAGGCAGGCTGTTGCGCCAGGCGAGGATGAGGCGCGCCAGTTCGATCAGCCGGCCGGTGCCGGAAATCGGCGGCGCCAGATCCATGATCTCAGGATTTTCGATATCGAAGAAACCGCTATCGTCATCCGTTTCACCAAGAGGTCGGATCAGCGGCAGAATGGCGGATCGGCCGCCCAGAAGATCGACGAATTCGGAGCGCAGCACGCGCGCAGAGCGCCGCGTCGGCACATAGATCGTCACGCTCGCAAGCGAAAGAGGATCGGTCGGATCATATCTATAGCCTGATGTCAGCCGCCCGTCACACAGCGTTTCCGCGAGCGTTTTGAGGAACGGTGTTCCCGCAGCGATCGTCAGGACGCGCTTTGCGTGATGGGTGAGCGTCATGCGAAACGTTTTTCCCTGAATTGCCGGATGATGCTTTCCGCATCGTCAATCGCGTCAGGCGTGCCCACGGTGATCCAGTGGCCATCCAGCGACAGCCCGAAAAGCCGACCTTTTTCAATGGCGCGGTCGAAATAGATATTGAGGTTGAAAGCGTCCGCCGGCGCATCGTCAAGAAGGCGCGAATCCATGGCGATGGCGCCGGCATAAACCACCGGGTTAGCGTCACCGTCGCGATAGCGAGCCAGCTTTCCGTCGTCGGCTAGGTCGAAATCCCTCTTGCCGTTGTGGCCGGTGGTGCGATCCATGTCGACACAGAGCAGGGCCATGTCCATGCGGGCCGTGTCAAAGAATTGCGCAAGCTTTCGCAGATTGCTGACGGCGTTCAATTGCTCGCCGATCCAGAAGAGATCGGCGTTCATGACAAAAACCGGGCCGGGCTTCAGAAGCTTCAGGCCCTTGGCCAGCCCGCCGCCGGAATTCATCAGCTCCGACCGTTCGTCGGAAATCAGGATTTCGGCGTCTGCGCGGTTTTCGAGATGGGCGATCATCTGTTCGGCATGGTGATGCACATTGACGACGATGGTTTCAGCCCCGGCTTCGACAAGGGCGTCGAGCGCGTAATCGATCATCGGTTTGCCGGCAATTTTCACAAGCGGCTTCGGGATCGTATCGGTGATCGGGCGCATCCGTGTGCCAAGCCCGGCGGCCAGCACCATCGCGTTTTTGATCGTCATCGTGGTCAACCGTGTTCGTCGTTAAAGTCCATGCCCATGCGGACACACCATTCTTTGAGCGGTGCCAGCTGCGGATGGGAAAGTGCAGCGGCCAGATAGCGGAACGTCCTCGGCATATGTTTCATATAACCGGGTTTCTTGTCCCGTTCCAACAGCCTTACCCAGATGCCTGCAAGCTTGCAGTTGCGCTGCGCCGACATGATGGCGAAAGCCTTGAGGAATGTGGCCTCATCGAAAGCGGGCGTCGCTTTTCTGCTGTCGAGATAATGCGAAAGCAGGCGTGTCTGCAATTCGGGAGAGATGGTAACCCGCGCATCCTGTACGATGGAAGCGAGATCATAGGCGGTGGGGCCAATCATCGCATCCTGAAAATCGATCAGGCCGACCTGACGGATGCCGCTGTTCTGCGCCTGCCAGAGAATGTTCGGCGAATGGAAGTCACGCAGCAGAAGCCCCGTTTCACAGCCGGCCAGCGCATCGATCAGGCCGTCCCAGATGGCGTAATAGTCCTGTTTCTCGCCATCGGTAAGCGCTCCGCCGCGTTTATGGGGCAGATACCATTCCACCAGCAGCGAGACTTCGATCTTCATCGCCTGCCGGTCGAAGGGAGGAATGTCGTAGGTGCTGCCATCGCGCATCGGCAGCAATGCCGGGGGTGGTGTCTGGTGAAGGGCGGCGAGACAGGCGACACTTTGAAGATAACGCTCTTCTATCGGTGTGCCGTCGGCAGCCAGCACGCCCTCCCGTCCGAGGTCCTCCAGAAGGAGAATGCCCTGATCGATATCCGCAGCCAGAATCTCCGGCGCGCAGAAACCAGTGTTTCGCAGATAGTCGCCGATCGCCACAAAGGAGCGGGCATCCTGGGCAAGATGGGCGATTTCCGCATAGGTCTTGCCATCCGCAACGATCGCGCCTCTCATGGGGCGGCGCCAGTCCATCAGAATAAGCTCGGGACCATCGGTGGAAATCGTCTCGTAGGCGCGTGTGGAGGCATCGCCACTCAGAAAACGGCGGGTCGCACCCCCTCTGTCATTTTTCGCCAGGAATTCACGAATGGCGAAAACACGGTCAAGCCGTGCTTTTTGTTGTGCGGGAGCCTCTATTACGGCCACGCGGCCTTCGCCCGAATGCGTTACCCGCAGGGTGATCGTCTGCTCCGGCGGCAGAACCTCTGCGGCGATGTCAGGCCACTCGATCAGGCAGACGCCCTCCTCCAGCATTTCATCGATGCCGAGTTCATCCAGCTCCGAAACATCCGAAAGCCGGTAGAGATCGAGATGGGCGACGGGGATGCGGGCGTCATAAGTCTGGATGATGGTGAAGGTGGGGCTTGGGACCTCAAGATCGGGTTCATCCGCCATCGCCCGGATGAAGGCGCGGGCGAGCGTGGATTTGCCGGCGCCGAGATCACCGATCAGCGCCAGGCAATCGCCGGGCTTCAGGGCCAAGGCAAGGTCTTCACCGAGCCTTATGGTGTCTCTTTCTCCCGCCAGCGAAATGGTGATCGGCAAGATGTCTTGGCTCATTCTGCGGCGATGGAGTGCGGCCGTGTGGCGGAGGGAATGCGGCAGGTGACGATGGTGCCGTTGCCGGGGCGGCTGTCGATGCTGACGGTGCCATGATGCAGGCTGACGAAGCTTTCGACGATGGAAAGGCCAAGCCCCGCACCGGTCCGCCGTCCGCCATTGCCACGCGTCGAAAAGCGGTCGAACACCGTTTTCAGCATGTCTTCGGGAATGCCCGGCCCCTTATCCGCAACGGAGAATACGAAGTCGCCTTCGCTGCGCTGGCAGGAGAGCTGCACGGAGGAACCTTCGGGTGCGAAGTTGATCGCATTGGTCAGGAGCTTGATGAGAATCTGCTTCAACCGCTGGTGGTCGGCCACGAGACTGCCGAGATGGGCAGGCGCGACGATCTCGAGCGAAATACCGCTTTCCTGCAGCCGGTCGGCGATCTGCACCGAAACATCGTCGAGCAACTCGTTCAGATCATTATCCGAATAGTTGAGCTGCATGATGCCGGCGTCGACGGTCGCGAGATCGAGAATATCGTTGACGATGGTCAGGAGAACCGAGGACGAGGTGGAAATATGATCGAGATACTCCGCCTGCCGTTCCGTCAATTGGCCGATGCCGGGGGTCTTCAGGAGATCAGTGAAGCCGATGATATTGGTCAGTGGCGAGCGCAACTCGTAGGAAACATGCTGCACGAAATCGTTCTTCAGCTCGTCCGCCTTCAGAAGCGCGTCGTTCTTTTCCTTGAGCGCCCGCTCGGCGCGCACGCTGTCCGTCATGTTGACGAAGGTCAGCATTGTCTGCGCATCCGGCAGCGGAATGATCGCATAATCGAGCACGAGGCCGGAAAGCAGTTCCAGCGTTCCCTGCCGCGACGGCCGTTCGTCATCGAAGCTGGTGATGAACTGGCTGAAGGCGCGCCAGCCGTCCGGTCCGTCATAGGATTGGGCGCAGGCGGTTTCTATGGCGCGAATATGCGTGCCCGTTTCCGCCTCATCGGCCGTCACGCCCCAAAGCGCCCGGAATGCCGGGTTGGACAGGCGAATGCGCCCGTCTGCACCGAATACGGCGACACCTTCTGCCAGATGGTCGATGGTTTCGCCCTGCACCTTGACCAAGGTGTTGTAGCGCATCTGAAGATCGACCTGCTCGGTCAGGTTCTCGAAAACCCAGGTCGCGCCACCCTGCGGATGCGCGGTGGCGATGACCCGCAAGGTCTGGCCATTGGGCAGGTGCCACAGATCCGTCTTGGTATCGAGCGAACGGTAGACGGAAAGCGCCGTCTCCTTCCAATTCTTCCAGTTCAGCTGCTCCGGCAATTTGCCGGCGGTACGCAGCCTGTCCAGAAGTTCGGAATTATCAGGGCTGGATTCGAGGAAAACGAGATCGAGACCCCACAGAGCCGCGAAAGCCTGATTGTAGAATTGCAGCCGCTGCCGGCCGTCGAAAATGGCGACGGGCGTCGCCAGATGATCGAGCGTTTCGGCGTGGCTTTTCAAAACTCGCTTGAGTTCCTCGCTGATGGTTTCCGCTTCGGTGGCATCGATGGCGATCCCGGCAGACCCGCCCGCCGTTTTTATGTCGACGACGTCGAAGAAGCTGCGGTTACCGGAAACGACGGTCGAAATGCGATCATGATAGGGCGATTCCGGTGTCGCAGCCGCGCGTATCTTCTGTCGTGTAACCGTGTTCAGAAGTTCGCGCTTTTCCTGAACGGCCTGCCCGGCATCACGCGCATCCACCGCATGGGCGTAAGCGTGGTTGACCCAGGTGAGTTCACCTTCGCCATTACGACGCCAGACGGGCTGTTCGATGGAATCGAGAAGTTCCTGAAATGTCGATACGGAGGCAAGCAGACGTTCACGCTCGACCTGCAATTCCGCGAGTTCAGCGCGCAGATTGTTGAGAGCTATGAAACGCGCAAAGGCGTTTCCGCCGGAAACCCGGCCCTGAACTTCAATGACTTCGCCGCGCTGCGTCTCGATGGTCAGGTCGAAACTCTGGGCATGGCTGCGGAGTTTTTCGATGGATTTTTCAAGCTGGCTTGCTGATGCCGGTTTCAGCCAGCGGCCGAATGCCAGAAAATCCTGGTCCGCCTGCGGCACACCGGTCTCGGCCGGCAGCTGGCCCAGAAATTCCGGACGTTTGTCCGCGCCGTCCCAGATGACGATGCGGCGGCTCTTGTCGGAAATCAGCGCCTCGTATTTCGCGATCTTGTGGTGGGACTGCGCAAGCGCCTGTCGGTATTCGCTGCTTTCCGCCTCGATATTACCGCGCTGGCGCACCAGCCAGACAACAGAAAACAGCGTTGCCGAAAGCATGCCGACGAAAAGCGAATAGGTGATGGTTTCTCCGGATGAGAACAGCCGCGCGCCGGTCTTTGCCACAAGGCCGTCCTGCGCCATCGCAACGGTTGTCGAGCCGGCGAGAACCGTGCCCGAAAGCAGGACAGGCAGCCTCGCAAAGCCTGTCTGAACCGCACTGACGACCTGCCGGCAACGCGCAAGAGCCGCACTCAATGCCACGCCCGCATGCGTGTTTTCAAGGCGTTGAACTGTCTGCTTGCGCAGATCCGAATTTTGAACCGTCATCCCCGGTCTGTCTCCGTCCTATGTGCCGCATCTTCGACAAGACATCCCATTTCGTCCCCGCCGCCCTTTGGCGTGTCCGAATCAAGTCTGATGACAATACCGTCTTCATAAATCTGCGGGAAGTGAGCGCGCAAAAAAGATGCCGTGCGCTTTGTCAAGCGCACGGCATCTAGATATTGTGTAATTTCAGTGGATATTAACTATGAAATTAATATCTGTAGTGTTCCGCCTTGAACGGACCTTCCTTCGAGATGCCGATATAATCTGCCTGAAGGTCGGAAAGTTCGGTCAGGCGCACGCCAAGCTTCTCGAGATGAAGGCGCGCGACCTTCTCGTCGAGGTGCTTGGGAAGCACGTAAACTTCATTCTTGTATTCGCCCTGCTTGGTGAAGAGCTCAATCTGGCCCAGCACCTGGTTGGTGAAGGAGGCCGACATGACGAAGGACGGGTGACCGGTGGCGTTGCCGAGGTTCAGCAGGCGGCCTTCGGACAGAAGAATGATGCGGTTGCCCTTCGGGAACTCGATCATGTCGACCTGCGGCTTGATGTTCGTCCACTTCAGGTTACGCAGCGATGCGACCTGAATTTCATTGTCGAAGTGGCCGATATTGCCGACGATCGCCATGTCCTTCATCTCGCGCATATGCTCGATTCGGATCACGTCCTTATTGCCTGTCGTGGTGATGAAGATGTCAGCGGAAGAGACGACGTCTTCCAGGCGAACGACCTCAAAACCGTCCATGGCGGCCTGAAGCGCGCAGATCGGGTCGATTTCGGTCACCTTCACGCGGGCGCCAGCGCCCTGCAACGAGGCTGCGGAACCCTTGCCAACGTCGCCATAACCGCAGACCACGGCAACCTTGCCGGCCATCATCACATCGGTCGCGCGGCGAATGCCGTCGACGAGAGATTCCTTGCAGCCATACTTGTTGTCGAACTTCGACTTGGTGACGCTGTCATTGACGTTGATCGCCGGGAACGGCAGCAGGCCCTTCTTGCTGAGATCGTAGAGACGGTGAACGCCGGTCGTCGTTTCTTCGGTGACACCCTTCAGCGCGTCGCGCTGCTTGGTGAACCAGCCGGGCGAAGCCTTGAGGCGCTTGTTGATCTGCGCGAAGAGGATTTCCTCTTCTTCCGAACCGGGATTGGACAGAACATCCTCACCGGCTTCGGCGCGTGCGCCGAGCAGGATGTACATGGTGGCGTCGCCGCCGTCATCGAGGATCATGTTAGAAAGACCGCCGTCGGTCCACTGGAAGATCTTGTCGGTATATTCCCAATATTCCGTCAGGCTTTCACCCTTGACGGCGAATACCGGAATGCCGGCTGCTGCAATGGCTGCCGCCGCATGGTCTTGCGTCGAGAAGATGTTGCAAGAGGCCCAGCGAATCTCCGCGCCCAGTTCCTTCAGCGTCTCGATGAGAACGCCGGTCTGGATTGTCATGTGAAGAGAACCGGTAATACGTGCGCCCTTCAGGGGCTTGCTTTCACCGAATTCCTTGCGGCAGGACATCAGGCCCGGCATTTCGGTTTCGGCGATGTCCAGCTCCTTGCGGCCGAATGCGGCAAGGTTGATATCGGCGACGATGTAGTCCTTCTCAAGGCTCATAAGGTTCTCCAGATCAGAAACGCCGCGCCTCACAGCCCGGCTTTTAAACGTAGCTGCGGTTTAGCAGGCCACGAACGATCTGGCAATGATGATATAAAGAAGTCTTTATGTCTTTATATGTGCCGGCTCAGGCTTCTTCGCCGAAGCGGTCGGCGACCAGCGCCTCCAGTGCTTCCAGCGCTTCTTTCGCCTGATTGCCGCTTGCCTCGACATAAACGCTGCAGCCGGGGCTGGCCGCCAGCATCATCAGGCCCATGATGGAGGTGCCGCCAACGGTCATGCCATCCTTGGAAACCGTGATCGTCGCGTCGAAACCTTCAACCATCTGTACGAATTTGGCAGAAGCCCGGGCGTGGAGGCCGCGTTTATTGATGATCGGTAGTTCCCGGGAGAATGGCGACATGGGCTGACTTCTCACTTGCCGCTTAAAACGCGGCTGGCGACGTTGATATATTTGCGGCCGGCATCGGATGCATCCTGAAGTGCCTTGTCCATATTATCTTCGCTGCGAACGCCGGCAAGCTTGATCAGCATGGGAAGATTGACCCCTGCGATGACTTCGACATTGCCGTTATTCATGACGGAAATCGCAAGATTGGAGGGCGTGCCGCCGAACATGTCCGTCAGGATGATGACGCCGTTGCCGTCATTGGCGCGCGCAACAGCGTCGATGATATCCTGCCGGCGCTGATCCATGTCGTCTTCGGGACCGATACAAACCGTCTCGATCAATTTCTGGGGACCGACGACATGCTCCAACGCATGGCGAAACTCCTCAGCCAGCTTGCCATGGGTGACAAGCACTAGTCCGATCATGAAATGCTCCCTTGCACACGCACTCTCATTGCCGACTATCGCAACGCGGCAATCCTGTCCATCGGTGGGATTTCATCTTGATGAGGAAAATGCGAATCGCAAGCCTAAAATCGCCCGAATCATCGTCACTTCACATTCGTTTTAAAAAGATTCTGAGCAAGTGCAGCAAATTTTCCATAGGGCGTCAGGCTGGAAAGCGGAATGCGCAGAAGCCGGATATGCCCGCCGCAGGGCAGGGAAAACCTCTCGTCATCTTCGGGAAGTCTTGGATTTGTCCCTGAAAGAACTGTCGTGACGGCAAAATGTAGTGGAGCGCGCGCAACGCTTCTGATGGAAACGATGCCGCTGCCGCGCAATTCCAGCAGGCCGGCGATGGCGTCCGGCCGCTCGGCAATGATGTTGTCGCCATCGCGATACACGAAAATCTGATCGTCCGCGATCAGCGCCGCCGGCAATCCGCAGCGTTCGGCCTCCGTTAGAAAGCTGAAGGCAAGTTCGCTTTTGCCGCTGCCCGACGGTCCGACGAAAAGAATGCCGGTGTTTTGAACGGTGATGGCGGTGGCGTGCAGGTTGAAGCGTTCAGCGGTCATGGGTTTCGGCCGCCGGCAGCGACAGGGTGAAGCGCGCGCCGGAAATCACGCCATATTTGTCGACTACGTTCTCCGCCCGCAGACTGCCGCCATGGGCTTCCGCGATCTGGCGGCTGATGGAAAGGCCAAGGCCGGAATTCTGTCCGAACCCTTCGCTCGCCGGCCGGTCTGTGTAGAAGCGCTCGAAAATCCGGTCGATGTCTTCTGCCTGAATGCCGGGCCCGTTGTCCTCCACCTGCACGATGCAACGATCCTTGTGACGGGAGAGGCGCACGGTGATGCGGCCGCTTTCCTCGGCAACGAAGGATCGCGCATTCTCGATGAGGTTGGTGACGATCTGACCGATACGCAGATCGTGACCATTCACCACGAAGGAGGTCTTTGCGCCTGCTTTCCGGTCGATGACATAGTCGATCGTCACACTTTTCTTCTTGGTGCTTATCTGGCGGGATATATCCACCAGACCCTTCATCAGCACATCGAGATCGAGCGGAGAGGCGTCGGCGCGCGCCAGTTCGGCATCGAGCCGCGACGCATCCGAAATGTCGCTGATCAGGCGGTCGAGACGGCGCACATCGTGGAAGATGATTTCGGTCAGGCGCTGTTTGGACTCTTCGGTCTTGGCGCGCGGCAGGGTCTCCACGGCGCTGCGCAGCGAGGTCAGCGGGTTCTTGAGCTCATGGCTGACATCGGCGGCGAAGCTTTCGATGGCGTCGATACGGTCGTAAAGCGCCGTCGTCATTTCACGCAACGCAATCGAAAGATTGCCGATCTCATCCTGACGCGCCGAGAAATCCGGTATTTCCTCGCGGGTTCTCGCCCCGCGGCGCACGCGGATTGCAGCCGCCGAAAGCCGCCGAAGCGGCGTGGCGATGGTGGAGGAGAGGAGCAGCGACAGGACGATATTGACCAGCGTCGCGATGCCGAAGACGCGCATGATGGCAAGGCGCTCCGCATGCACGATCTTGTCGATGTCGCCCGCTTGCGTAGAAAGCAGCAGAACGCCGAGCACGGCCCGGAAGCGCTGCACCGGTACGGCCACGGAAACAATCAGCTCGCCCTTTTCCGTGACACGCACGACCGCGCCGCGCACGCCGGTCAACGCATTCATCACTTCGGGATAGATCGAACCGTCGCCGCCGGGCGCTTCCTTATATTGCGGCAGGCTGCTCGGCTGCAGCATGCGGTTGAACATGCTGGTGAACCAGTCGCCCCAGCTTTGCGTCTCCGGTGTTACCGGCGGCAGGTCGAAACGCAGCACCTGACCGCGCGAATAAAGATGACGGGAATCGAGCAGGAGGTTGGCGTCGGCATCGAACAGCCGCGCACGGGTGCGCGTCGGCGAAATCAGCCGCCGCAGCACAGGTGCGACCCGCTCCGGATTGATCGGGAAACTCAAGTCCTCGTCATTGGGGGCAGGGGTGATGCTCTGTCCCGCCTGCAATTCGAGCAGCTTTTCCGGATTGATGGTGATCGAGTTGGTATCGACCGAGGCGGAAGCGGAGACAGCGCCGGCGATGATCTCGCCCTGCGTCAACAGGCTTTCCACGCGCGCGTCGATCAGCCCCTCGCGGAACTGGTTGAGATAGAGAATGCCGCCGACCAGAACCACCGTCGCCGCGACGTTGAAAAAAAGGATGCGGCGCGTGAGGCTGGAAAACACCGCATTGCCGAAGATGCGCCGGATGATCGTCAACGGATGGATACGATGGCGGCGTTCGCTGCCGCGTTCTTCGGCATCGTCACTGTCCGAGACGGTTTCCGGCGTTTTCTTCAACACGTATTCAAGTCCTCACCGCCCCTTATCGGGCGGTCCCTTCTGCGTGAGTCGGCTCTTCAAGCCGCTTCGCGGAAGCGATATCCTACGCCATAAAGCGTTTCAATCATATCGAAGTCGCCATCGACCAGTTTGAACTTCTTGCGAAGGCGCTTGATATGGCTGTCGATGGTGCGGTCGTCCACATAGACCTGTTCGTCATAGGCGGCATCCATCAGCGCGTCGCGGCTTTTCACCACGCCCGGTCGCTGCGCCAGCGAATGCAGGATGAGGAATTCGGTGACCGTGAGCGTCACCGGCTCACCCTTCCAGGTGCAGGTGTGGCGTTCCTGGTCCATGGCGAGCTGCCCGCGCTCCAGCGTGCGCGCCTGCTGATCGGCGGTCGGCTTCAGCACGCTGCCGGTTGCAGCAGACGCTTCGCGGCTGCTGGCGCGGCGCAGGATGGCTTTGACGCGTTCCACCAGAAGACGCTGCGAGAAGGGTTTCGTGATGAAGTCGTCAGCGCCCATCTTCAGGCCGAACAATTCGTCGATCTCTTCATCCTTGGAGGTGAGGAAGATAACCGGCAGATCCGACTTCTGGCGAAGACGCCGCAGAAGCTCCATGCCGTCCATGCGTGGCATCTTAATATCGAAAATGGCGAGCTGCGGCGGGCGGGCGATCAGCCCGTCAAGCGCGGAGGCGCCGTCCGTATACGTTTCGACCCGGTAGCCTTCGGCTTCGAGCGCGATCGATACCGAAGTCAGAATATTCCGGTCGTCGTCGACAAGCGCGATCGTCTGCATGTAGTTGGTCTCCATCGTCATTTTCTCGTAACTCCCGACATTCACCCAGCCAAGGTTGTGCGCCGCGAGCCACTCTCTTGAGTATAAAGGTGGAACAAATTGTGGCAAAGGAAAACTCGCCCCGAAATCGCCAGTGAGGCGGGAGCGGATTTTGCAAAAAGGCCGCAGCTGGATTTTAATGCGTCTTCAACCGATTTAAAAAGAAATAAAATCTTTTAAATCGATTAATATATTGAAATTACTAAGTTTTTTAAAGTTTGGCTCTTGCGTTTCTAAAAGCTGCCACGTATTTTCCGTGAAAATTTCAACGGCCTTATCGTCATCAACAAGGAACGCGTCATGAACGAGCTTGGGGTTCATAATCCTGCCAATGGAGTTGCGGAACTCGGACTGGGCGAGGCCTCCCGCGTCTTTTATAACCTCAATGAGAGCGAATTATACGAGCTCGCGATCCGTAACGGCGAAGCCGAACTGACCATCGACGGTGCGCTGCGCGCCGTCACCGGCCAGCATACGGGCCGCTCGCCGAAGGATAAATTCGTCGTTCGTGATGCTTCCACCGAGAACACCATCTGGTGGGACAACAACAAGCCGCTGTCGCCGGAAAATTTCGAGCTGCTGCGTCAGGACATGCTGGCCCACGCCGCCGGCAAGACGCTTTACGTGCAGGACCTGATCGGCGGCGCCGATGAAGAAAATGCGCTGCCGACCCGCGTCGTCACCGAGCTTGCCTGGCATTCGCTGTTCATCCGCAATCTGTTGATCCGTCCGAAGCAGGAAAAACTGGCGGGCTTCAAGCAGAAGCTCACCATCATCAACCTGCCGAGCTTCAAGGCCGATCCGGCGCGTCACGGTGTTCGTTCGGAAACCGTCATTGCCTGCGATCTGACCAACGGCCTCGTCCTCATCGGCGGCACCTCCTATGCCGGTGAAAACAAGAAGTCGGTCTTCACGGTGCTGAACTACCTGCTGCCGGCCAAGGGCGTCATGCCCATGCATTGCTCGGCCAATGTCGGTCCGCAGGGTGATTCCGCCGTTTTCTTTGGCCTCTCCGGTACCGGCAAGACCACGCTGTCCGCCGATCCGTCGCGCACGCTGATCGGCGATGACGAACATGGCTGGGGCGAGCACGGCATCTTCAATTTCGAAGGCGGCTGCTATGCCAAGGCGATCAAGCTTTCGGCGGAAGCCGAGCCGGAAATCTATGCCGCGACCAACCGTTTCGGTACGGTTCTTGAAAACGTCGTGCTGGATGAAAATCGGGTTCCCGATTTCAACGACAATTCGCTGACGGAAAACACCCGCAGCGCCTATCCATTACACTTCATTCCGAATGCATCGGAAAGGGGCATTGCCGGTCATCCGAAGACGATCATCATGCTGACGGCGGATGCCTTCGGTGTCCTGCCGCCGATCGCGCGTCTGACGCCGGAACAGGCCATGTACCACTTCCTCTCCGGATACACCGCTAAGGTTGCCGGCACGGAAAAGGGCGTGACCGAGCCGGAAGCGACCTTCTCCACCTGCTTCGGCGCGCCTTTCATGCCGCGCCACCCAGCGGAATACGGCAACCTGCTGCGTGAACTGATCGGCAAGCACGGCGTTGATTGCTGGCTGGTCAACACCGGCTGGACCGGCGGTGCTTACGGCATCGGCAAGCGCATGCCCATCAAGGCGACCCGCGCGCTTCTGACCGCCGCACTGGCCGGCGATCTGAAGAACGCACAGTTCCGCACCGATGCGAATTTCGGCTTCGCTGTCCCTCAGTCGCTTGATGGCGTCGACAGCGCAATCCTCGATCCGCGTTCCACCTGGGCCGATGGCGCAGCTTACGACGCGCAAGCTAAGAAGCTGGTGTCGATGTTCGTCACGAACTTCACCAAGTTCGAAGACCATGTCGACAGCAAGGTGCGCGACGCAGCGCCGGGCCTTTTGCTCGCGGCTGAATAATAAGGCCTCATTTGTGAGGAGGAGCGGACCCGGCCTTGTGCCGGGTTCTTTCGTTTGCTCCGCTGTTTTCATTTTTCGCGATCTGTGGCATCACCGGCGCGGAGAGAAAACATGGCCAGCGACCCGCTTTACATCAATAACCGCATCACCATTGCCGGCTGGGAACTGACGGAGCAATTCGTGCTGGCCGGCGGGCCGGGCGGCCAGAACGTCAACAAGGTCTCGACGGCGGTTCAGCTGTTTTTCGACATTGCCAATTCGCCCTCCCTTCCGGATCGGGTAAAGACCAATGCACTGCGCCTCGGTGGCAGGCGTGTGTCGAAAGATGGTGTGCTGATGATCGAGGCAAGCCGGTTTCGCAGTCAGGAACGCAATCGCGAAGACGCCCGCGAGCGGCTGAAGGAAATGATTCTCGAAGCTGCCGCCCCTCCGCCGCCGGTGCGCAAGGCCACCAAGCCCACCAAGGGGTCGGTTGAGCGCCGCCTCAAGGCGAAGTCTGGCCGCTCCGATATCAAGAAAATGCGCGGCAAGCCCTCGGGCGAATAAGGGCCAAATGTTTCGCCCTTGTCATAGAGCTTCAAATATCGTCTGGTAAGCCTCCCTACAACCAAGGAGGGTGCTATGGGTCTGTTCAATTTCATCAAGGAAGCGGCAAAGAAGCTCGGTATCGGCGGTGACGATGCCCCTGATGTCGAAGCTGTCAAGAAGGAACTCGCTTCCCACGATCTCGGCACGGACAAGGTTCAGGTCGAAGTGGTGGACGACAAGGTCGTTCTGAAGGGCGAAGTAGCCGATCAGTCGGTTTTCGAAAAGGCGGTCATCGCGGTCGGCAATACGCTCGGCATTTCCAAGGTCGAGGCTGGCGAGCTGAAAGTGACTGACGCGCCCGCGAAAGAACCCGTCTTCTACACGGTCAAGAAGGGCGACAATCTCTGGAAGATTGCGGAAGCCCAGTATGGCAAGGCAAATGGCGCGAAGAACAACATCATCTTCGAAGCCAACAAGCCGATGCTGACGCATCCCGACAAGATTTATCCCGGACAGGTCCTGCGTATTCCTGAGCGTGCATAATAGCGGATTTTAACCGCCGAAGGTGCCGCCATGCGCGGCATCTTCACAGCTTGCGAAGCGCTACCGTGTCGATCAGGTGGTTCTTGCCCTTGCGAAGGATGAGATCGGCGCGCGGGCGCGTCGGCACGATGTTCTGGCGCAGGTTCTTCAGGTTGATGTTCTGCCAGAGCCCTTCGGCAATGCTGAGCGCTGCCTCTTCGCTGATCGACGCATAACGGTTGAAGAATGAATTCGGGTCGCGGAAGGCAGTCTGTCTCAGATTCATGAACCGGTTCACATACCAGTTGTGAATGAAGTCCTCGTCGGCATCGATATAAATCGAAAAATCGAAAAAGTCGGAAACGATCGGCACGATCCGCCCACCCGCCGGCAGGTCGCGCGATTGCAGTACGTTGATGCCTTCGAAGATCAGGATATCCGGCTGGTCTATGACAGTGAATTCGTTCGGCAGAACGTCGTAGGTCAGGTGCGAATAACGCGGCGCCTTCACATTCGGCTGGCCCGCCTTTATCGCCGATAGGAAACGCAGGAGCGCGCCGATATCGTAACTTTCGGGAAAGCCCTTGCGCTCCATCAGGTTTTCCCGCCGCAGGACCTCGTTTGGATAGAGAAATCCATCAGTCGTGATGAGATCGACCTTCGGGCTGGAGGGCCAGCGGGCCAGAAGCTCCTTCAGGATACGCGCCGTTGTGGACTTGCCAACGGCCACCGATCCGGCAATGCCGATGACAAAGGGCGTCTTGTTGACGTCACCCATGTTGAGGAAGCGGTTGCGCTGTTCGAATAGCAGCTGCGAGGCTTCTACATGGGAGGACAACAGGCGCGATAGCGAGAGATAGATGCGCCGCACTTCATCCAGATCGATCGGATCATCAAGCGAACGTAGCCGTTTGACCTCGTCGGCGGAAAGGGTCAGTGGCGTATCGGCGCGAAACTTCGCCCATTCTTCCGAACTGAAGAAGTGGTATGGCGAATATTCATCCGGTCGGAAATGATCGAGTGTGCCTGGCATGCCTCTCTCCCCGCTGCCTGCCGTGACATTCATGATGTCGGCCTCGCCGCCTTTTCCGCAAGGCCGGTCTGCCCGGTCCGGCGCTCCAGTTCGGCAAAGACGTCACTCAAGGGAATCTCGGCGATCTTCAGCACCACCAGCAGATGGTAAAGCAGGTCGGCGGCCTCGTTTTTCAGCCCCTCGCGATCTTTCGCAATGGCCGCGATAACGGTCTCCACCGCCTCTTCGCCGAGTTTTTTCGCCGCGCGCTCCTGGCCGGCAGCAACCAGCTTGGCTGTCCAGGATTCATCAGGAGAGGCGGCGGCGCGTGTCGCGACGATACGCTCCAGATCGGAAAGGGAAAATGCGCTCATGGGGAAATCCTGCAATCAGTCGAGACGCATGGCGATACCATGCTCGGCCATGTAGGTCTTGGCTTGCCCGATCGAATAGGTGCCGAAGTGGAAGATGGAGGCTGCAAGCACCGCAGTCGCATGGCCATCGCGCACGCCCGCCACCAGATCGTCCAGAGTTCCAACGCCGCCCGAGGCGATGACGGGCACGCGAACCTGATCGGCAATGGTGCGTGTCAGACCGATATCATATCCGCTCTTGGTGCCGTCGCGATCCATCGAGGTTACAAGCAATTCGCCGGCGCCGCGTTCGACCATCTTGATGGCGAATTCGACGGCGTCGATCCCGGTCGGCTGGCGCCCGCCATGGGTGAAGATTTCCCAGCGACCTTCTTCTCCGTCCTTCGAAACGCGCTTGGCGTCGATGGAAACGACGATGCACTGGTTGCCAAATTTATCGGCGGCCTGCGCCACAAAATCCGGATCCTTGACGGCTGCGGAATTGATCGAGACCTTGTCGGCCCCGCACAGAAGCAGCTTGCGGATGTCGGCGACGCTGCGAACCCCGCCGCCAACGGTCAGCGGCATGAAGCAATGGTCGGCGGTACGCGAGACGACATCGAAGATCGTGTCACGATTATCCGAAGAGGCGGTAATGTCGAGGAAGCAGAGTTCGTCCGCTCCGGCCGCATCATAGGCTTTCGCCGCCTCGACGGGATCGCCAGCGTCGATCAGGTCGACAAAGTTCACGCCCTTGACGACACGACCGTCCTTCACATCCAGGCAGGGAATAACGCGGGCTTTGAGGGTCATACGTTTACCTCCTTTGCAGCCTTGATGAGGGTAAGCGCCTCGGCGGGGTCGATGCGACCGTCATAAAGCGCGCGACCGGAAATCGCACCCTCAAGCTTTGCGGCATCCGGCTGCAGCATGCGCTTGATATCATCGATGGAGGCAAGTCCGCCGGACGCGATGACCGGGATCGATACGGCATCCGCCAGTTCCAGCGTCGAGGCCCAGTTGATGCCGGCTAGAATGCCGTCACGATCGATATCGGTATAGATGATGGCGGCAACGCCAGCGCCTTCAAAACGTTTGGCAAGTTCGATGACACCGAGTTCGGAGGCTTCCGCCCAGCCTTCCACCGCCACCTTGCCGCCTTTGGCGTCGATGCCGACGGCGACCTGGCCGGGGAAACGTTTGCAAGCCTCAATGACCAGAACCGGATCGCGAACTGCCACCGTGCCGAGAATGACGCGCGCAAGACCACGGCTCAGCCAGGCCTCGATATGATCCAGCGTGCGGATGCCGCCGCCCAGCTGCACCGGGTTTTTCGTGGCTTTCAGAATGGCATCAACCGCTGCACCGTTGACTGTTTCACCAGCAAAGGCGCCGTTGAGATCAACCACATGCAGCCATTCAAAACCCTGATCCTCGAAGGCCTTGGCCTGTGCGCCGGGATCGGTATTGTAGACGGTTGCCTGGTCCATATCGCCGAGTTTCAGGCGAACGCACTCACCGTCTTTGAGATCGATTGCGGGGAAAAGAATCATGTCAGGGCTTCCAGCGCAGGAAATTGGAAATCAGGGCAAGGCCGAGCGTCTGGCTTTTTTCCGGATGGAACTGCGCGCCCGCCATATTGTCGCGGCCGACGAAAGCCGTCATCGCGCCACCGTAATTGGTGGTGGCGATGACGTCAGTCGCGTGCTTGGCCGCCAGATGATAGGAATGCACGAAATAGGCGTGCAGGCCATCCGCGCCGGTCTTGATGCCGTCGAACAACGGGTGGGCGTGGCGAATTTCCAGCGTGTTCCAGCCGATCTGCGGGATTTTAAGAGTGGGATCGGACGGCGTCATTTCCACGACGTCACCTTCGATCCAGCCGAGCCCGGTGCTGACCGTCTTTTCCAGCCCGCGTGAGGACATCAGCTGCATGCCGACGCAGATGCCGAGGAAGGGATGGGCCTTTTTCTCCACGGCTTCGATGAGTGCGTCATGCATTCCGGGAACGGCGTCAAGACCGGCGCGGCAATCCGCATAGGCGCCGACACCCGGCAGCACGATGCGGTCCGCCGAGGCGACATGATCCGGCCTGTCGGTCAGGTCGATAGTTGCATCGATGCCGGCTTCGCGGGCGGCACGCTCGAAAGCTTTGGTGGCCGAACGCAAATTGCCCGAACCGTAGTCGATAATCGCGACACGCATGTCAGCGCCTTCCATTCAAGTCGAAAAGAAACGATCCGGCGGGATCGTTGACGAAGTTTTTGCCGCCGCTCTTTTGCGGCGAAGGGGTCCAGACCGGCTGGGACAGCTGTTCTGTCACGCCAGGATTCTCGGATAGACCGGAGAAATATATGTCTTCGGCACTCGAAAGATCAGGGGCGGAAACGACTGACGTCAGCGTCCAGCCTTTGCGCATCAGGTGCCGGACGAGAAAATCGCGACCCTCCAACGCCGTGATAATCCCGATGGCAAAATTGCACAGAATGCCGATTGGTTCGAATCCGGCTAACATCGAGGCCTGCCCGGCCGCGACGAGGGCGATGACAACGAGAGCCGCCGCCAGCCACAGCCGGTTAATCGCAAGCCATAACCATGGCGCAATGAGAGCCAGCCAGACGAAACGATCGGCAATGAAGCGGGTCGTCTTGTGGTTCCTGTCCGGCCCGTTGGGGGCTTCCAGAACGAGATAGCTTGTCATGGGCTTCCTGACGCTTTGGCGTCAGGCCAGCATACCCTTCGTCGAGGGAACGCGGCCTGTCTGCCGGGGGTCGATCTCGGTTGCCGTACGAAGAACGCGGGCAACGGCCTTGAAGCACGTTTCGGCGATATGATGGTTGTTGGCGCCGTAATGGTTCAGGATATGCAGCGTAATGCCGGCATTCTGCGCGAGCGCCTGGAAGAACTCGCGCACCAGTTCGGTATCGAACGTGCCGATCTTCGGCGCAGAAAAATTGACGTTCCAGACCAGGAAGGGCCGGCCGGAAATATCGACGGCGGCCTTGGTCATCGTCTCGTCCATGGCAAGATCGAGCGAGGCGTAACGGGTAATGCCGCGCCGGTCGCCCAAGGCCTTGGCAATAGCCTGGCCGATGGCGATGCCGGTATCTTCCACGGTGTGGTGGTCATCGATATGCAGGTCGCCCTGAACCTCGATCTCCATGTCTATAAGCGAATGGCGGCTCAACTGCTCCAGCATATGGTCGAAAAATCCCACGCCGGTGGAAATTTTCGATTTGCCGGTGCCGTTGATATCCACACGGACCGAAACCGAGGTTTCGTTGGTCTTGCGGATAATCTCGCCTTTACGTTCTGCCATTTTGGCCGCTCCGTGAAAATGTCGCCGTTCCTTATCAGCACGGGACACAAATATCCAGTTGTTCCATCGTCTTGGCCGACTTGCGGAAAACTCGGTGTGATCCCGGTGATTGCAATCGGAAAAACCAGACTTACATAGAACCCGAAAAGGGCCGTAACCCGGCCCGTTAACCCCAGGCCCGGCAGGGCAGACAGGTGTTTGATGACAACAATCATTATAGTCAGAAAGGGCGGCAAGGTCGTCATGGCTGGCGACGGGCAGGTAAGCCTTGGCCAGACCGTCATGAAGGGCAATGCCCGCAAGGTTCGCCGCATCGGCAAGGGCGAAGTGATTGCCGGTTTTGCCGGCGCGACGGCGGATGCTTTTACATTGCTCGACCGTCTCGAAAAGAAACTCGAGCAATATCCCGGCCAGCTGATGCGCGCCGCCGTGGAGCTCGCGAAGGACTGGCGCACGGATAAATATCTGCGCAATCTCGAAGCCATGATGCTGGTGGCCGATAAATCGACCACACTTGCCATTACCGGCAATGGGGACGTGCTGGAGCCGGAACACGGCGCGATCGCTATCGGTTCCGGTGGCAATTATGCCTTTGCCGCCGCACGCGCCATGATGGATACGGACAAATCGGCTGAAGAGGTGGCGCGCCAGTCGCTCGATATCGCCGCCGATATCTGCGTTTATACCAACCACAGTCTCGTCGTCGAAACCCTCGACGCCGAATAAGCAATTACTCACCGAGGGTCCTGTGGGCCGGGCCAAATGGCCGGCCGGAACAGGAAAGCCGAGAGGATAGAATGACCACTTTTTCTCCCCGGGAGATCGTCTCGGAACTCGACCGCCACATCATCGGTCAGCATGATGCGAAACGTGCGGTCGCGATTGCACTGCGCAACCGTTGGCGCCGCCAGCAGCTCGATGAGAGCCTGCGCGACGAAGTCATGCCGAAGAACATTTTGATGATCGGGCCGACCGGTGTCGGCAAGACGGAAATTTCCCGTCGCCTCGCCAAGTTGGCCGGTGCGCCTTTCATCAAGGTTGAAGCCACCAAATTCACCGAAGTAGGCTATGTCGGCCGCGATGTCGAGCAGATCATCCGTGATCTGGTCGAGATCGGCATTGGCCTTGTGCGCGAAAAGAAGCGCGCCGAAGTCCAGGCCAAGGCGCATCAGAGCGCCGAAGAGCGCGTGCTTGACGCACTGGTGGGCGCAACGGCATCGCCGGGCACCCGTGAGAACTTCCGCAAGAAGCTGCGCGACGGCGAATTGGACGACAAGGAAATCGATATCGAGGTGACGGATAGCGGATCGGGCATGCCCGGTTTCGAAATTCCCGGCATGCCGGGCGCCAATATCGGCGTGCTCAACCTGTCGGAAATGTTCGGCAAGGCCATGGGCGGACGCACCAAGAAGGTGCGCACGACGGTGTCCAAATCCTATGCCGATCTTATCCGCGACGAATCCGACAAGCTGCTCGACAATGAAATGATCCAGCGCGAGGCGGTGAAATCGGTCGAAAATGACGGCATTGTCTTCCTTGACGAGATCGACAAGATCGCCGCCCGCGATGGCGGCATGGGCGCCGGCGTGTCCCGCGAAGGTGTGCAGCGCGATTTGCTGCCGCTTGTCGAAGGCACGACGGTTTCGACGAAATACGGGCCTGTCAAAACCGACCATGTTCTCTTCATCGCCTCGGGCGCCTTCCATGTGGCAAAGCCTTCGGACCTCCTTCCCGAACTTCAGGGCCGCCTGCCGATCCGCGTCGAGCTGAAGCCGCTGACGAAGGAGGATTTCCGCCGTATCCTGACCGAGACGGAAGCAAGCCTCATCCGCCAGTATAAGGCGCTGATGGCGACGGAAGAACTCGATCTCGATTTCACCGATGATGCAATCGATGCGCTGGCCGATGTGGCCGTTCATCTCAATTCGTCGGTCGAGAACATCGGCGCCCGCCGTTTGCAGACGGTCATGGAGCGTGTTCTGGACGAGATTTCCTTCAATGCGCCGGATCGCGGCGGTTCCGCCGTCAAGATCGATCAGGAATATGTCCGCAAGCATGTCGGCGATCTCGCCGCCGATACGGATTTGTCCCGTTATATTCTCTGAAGATTTCAGGGATCCAAGAAAGAAGAGTGCGGCCATATTTGCCGCACTCTTTTATTTTATCCGCCTTGTCTCGCATTCAGCCCGCATTTTGTTTATGGGAAGGGCTGCATTCCGGTTGGAACCGCTTTCGTGGAATGGTCCGGTTTTCCCAGCACCTTTCGCTGGCGGAAGCCGCAGGCTTGAGAAAAGGCATTCGCTCGTGCGCAAAACTCTTCTGGCATTTGCCGCTGCTTTGACGTTCACCGTCACCGCGTCTTCTTACGTCGAAGCTGCGACGGTCGTTCCGCCAGGCAATCGCAATGCCGAACAGCCCGGCGTTCCCGGCGCTTCTGCAAAAAGAACAAAAGCGTCCAACACCTCTTTCGAGCGCAAATACCAGAAGGTCATCGACCTCTTGTCCTCCGACAAAGCTCTAATCGCCAAGATCAAGTCGACGGCCGGGCGCTACGGCATCGATCCGATCCATATGATCGGCGCGATCGTTGGCGAACATACCTATAATGTCGACGCTTATGACCGACTGCAGTCCTATTACGTCAAGGCTGCTTCTTATGCGGGCAACAGCTTTCGTTTCGGCTACAAGGACGAAACCATCGCGCAGTTCCTCACGCATTCGCAATTTGCAAAATGCCAGTCGAAAAGGGATTCCTACAGCCTCTGGAACTGTCGGGAAGATGTCTGGGAAGACAGCTTCCGCGGCAGGACGGTTGATGGCGTCGCCTACCCGAACAATCGCTTCAGCGCCGTGTTTTTCCAGCCCTTCTATGCCGGCCAGACCTTCGGCCTCGGCCAGATCAACCCGCTGACGGCGCTGATGTTGTCCGATATGGTGTCGAGAACGTCCGGCTATGAGAAGCTGGATGAGAACGACGCCGCTGCCGTCTATACCGCCATCATGGACCCTGACCGGTCGCTCGCTTTCATGGCGGCGTCCATCCGCAAGTCTATCGACGACTATAGATCGATTGCCGACATGGATATTTCGAAGAATCCGGGTGTGACCTCGACGCTTTATAATGTCGGCGGATCTCAGCAGCGCGCTGCCATCCTTGCCCAGAAAAATCGCCAGCGCGCTTCAGGCGGGGAGCAGCCCCTGTTGCCGGAAGAAAATTATTATGGCTGGTTGGTGAATGATCGCATCAAGGATTTGCAGGCGCTTTTGTAGAAAAAGGCGACGATCGCCCACATTGTTTCCAAAATGGAAATAATATTTGGCTGTCCGCCGCAATTGACGAGCGACCGCCTCCGCGTCCAATCTGTGCCTTCAGAATAAAGGAGGCGCATGTGAGCCGCACGAATAAATTCGGTCTTTCCATCGATGACAGGCTTTATGCCTTTTTGACAGACGATGTTCTGCCAGGCACGGGTCTGGACAACGAAGCGTTCTTTGAAGGTTTTTCGACCATTGTTCACGAGCTTTCTCCGAAGAACCGCGAATTGCTTGCAAAGCGCGACGCCCTGCAGGAAAAGCTGGATGGCTGGTATCGGCAGAATGGCGCGTCGGCAGACTTTGACGCGTATGAGGGCTTTCTGAAGGACATCGGCTATCTGCTGCCGGAAGGCCCGGGCTTCCAGGTGGAAACCAGCAATGTCGACCCAGAAATAGCCGCCGTTGCCGGCCCGCAGCTCGTCGTTCCGGTTATGAATGCGCGTTATGCGCTGAATGCGGCCAATGCCCGCTGGGGTTCGCTTTATGATGCGCTTTACGGCACGGATGCCATTTCTGACGCCGACGGTGCGGAGAAGGGCAGGGGGTACAATCCGAAGCGCGGTGAAAAGGTCATTGCCTGGGCGCGAAATTTCCTCGATGAATCCGCTCCGCTGGAGACGGGAAGCTGGTCCGAGGTGACCGGTTTCAAGACCGAGGATGGCTTGTTGCAGCTTGCCATCGGCGACGCCAGGACTGGCCTCAAGGATGCAACCCAGTTCAAGGGTTTCAGCGGCGAAGCGGCAAAGCCTGCAACGATCCTGCTCGGCAAGAATGGTTTGCACACCGAAATCGTCATCGATCCCACGACCGAAATCGGCAAGGGTGACAAGGCGGGAATCTCAGATGTCATTCTCGAATCCGCCCTCACGACCATCATGGATTGTGAGGATTCGGTTGCCGCCGTCGACGCCGAAGACAAGGTGCTGGTTTATGGCAACTGGCTTGGCCTGATGCGCGGCGACCTGACCGAAGAAGTATCCAAGGGCGGAAAGACCTTCATCCGCAGCCTCAACCCGGATCGTTATTACACGGCTCCCAATGGTGCCGCGCTGACCTTGCCGGGCCGGTCCCTGATGCTGGTGCGCAATGTCGGTCATCTGATGACCAATCCGGCGATCCTCGACCGGGGTGGTCGGGAGGTTCCTGAAGGCATCATGGACGCTGTCGTCACGGCGCTGATCGCCCTTTATGATGTCGGTCCATCCGGGCGGCGTCAGAATTCCCGCGCCGGCTCGATGTATGTCGTCAAGCCGAAGATGCACGGGCCGGAGGAAGTGGCCTTCGCCAACGAAATCTTCAGCCGGGTCGAACAGCTTGTCGGCATGGCGCCGAACACCATGAAAATGGGCATCATGGATGAGGAGCGCCGCACCACGGTCAACCTCAAGGAAAGCATCCGCGCCGCAAAGGATCGCGTCGTCTTCATCAATACGGGCTTTCTCGACCGCACGGGCGACGAAATCCACACCTCGATGGAAGCAGGTCCGATGATCCGCAAGGGCGATATGAAGCAGGCGGCGTGGATCGCCGCTTACGAGAACTGGAACGTTGATATCGGCCTCGAATGTGGCCTTTCCGGCCATGCGCAGATCGGCAAGGGCATGTGGGCCATGCCGGATCTGATGGCGGCCATGCTGGAGCAGAAGATCGCGCACCCCAAGGCTGGCGCCAATACCGCCTGGGTGCCTTCGCCGACGGCGGCGACTCTGCACGCCACGCACTATCACAAGGTCGATGTCGCTTCGGTGCAGGAGGGGTTGAAAAGCCGCGGCCGTGCAAAGCTCTCCGATATTCTGTCGGTGCCGGTCGCGCCGCGTCCCAACTGGACACCGGAAGAAATCCAGCGCGAACTCGACAACAATGCGCAGGGTATTCTCGGCTATGTCGTGCGCTGGGTCGATCAGGGCGTCGGCTGCTCCAAGGTGCCCGATATCAACGATATCGGGCTGATGGAGGACCGCGCCACGCTTCGAATTTCCGCGCAGCACATGGCGAACTGGCTGCGCCATGGTGTGGTGACAGAGGGGCAGATCGTCGAGACGATGAAGCGCATGGCTGCCGTGGTCGATACGCAGAATGCGGGTGATCCGGCCTATCTGCCGATGGCATCCGACTTCGATGGATCGGTGGCATTTCAGGCGGCTGTCGAACTGGTGCTGAAGGGTCGCGAACAGCCTAATGGTTACACCGAACCTGTTCTGCACCGCCGTCGCCTGGAACTGAAGGCCAAACAGGCAGCCTGAAACCGTCAGCAGTCCTGAGAAACAAAAAAGCCGCCGGGGATATCCACGGCGGCTTTTTCTTATCCGGTATCTGATCTTTACTGGATCACGACCACTTTCGTGCTGCGGCCGGGACGGACGCGGCTATAGAGATCGATCACATCCTGGTTGATCATGCGGATGCAGCCGGAAGAGGCCGCGGTGCCGATAGAAGCCCACTCGGGCGAACCATGGATGCGGAACAGCGTGTCCTGTCCCTTTTCGTTGAAGAGATACATGGCGCGCGCGCCGAGCGGGTTGGAAAGGCCCGGGCCCATGCCGGCCTCGACATATTTCGCCACTTCCGGCTTGCGGTCGGCCATTTCCTTCGGCGGATGCCACATCGGCCATTCCTGCTTCCAAGCGACATAGGCTTCACCGGCCCAGGCAAAACCCGCCTTGCCGACGCCGATGCCGTAACGAACCGCACGGTTGCCGGACAGGATGTAATAGAGGTAGCGATCGCGCGTATTGACGATGATGGTGCCAGGGCGCTCCGAAGTCTGGAACTCGACGATCTGGCGACGGTACTTCTCATTCACGCGATTGATCGGAATGGCCGGCAGCGCATAGCCCGCATCGGTCACGGGACCGTACACATCGTTGAAGATCTGGACCGTTTCGACCTTCGCCGGAACGGGATCGGCAACCGGTACTGACGCTGCGATCTTGCCGGAGGTCGGAGTGGAGGATTGGGAGGTCGTTTCGGCGCAGCCGGCCAGAGCCAGTGCTGCCGTCAGACCGAGTGCGGTCAATGGGGTACGGATGCGCATGTTGTTCTCGCGGAAAATTCGCCAAATTGTGCGAAGGAGTAGGCTTAATTGGATAAATCGGTTATTTTCCATTCAGCCGCTCTTGGCAAGCCGTTGCGCCGCCGCGAGGTGGTTGCGCCTTTAAAATTGCCGGTTGATTGCCTTTTTGCAACAATGGGCCAAACGCTTCAGCAGCCTTTATCCATGACTATTCTTTCCGTTACCAACAATAATCCGTTAATCGACGGCCGCCAGTCGGACAAGGCGATGCTGGTGCGCCGCGGCGTTCAGGTGCTTCTGCACGAAATGCGCCATTCGGTGCTGCCGGAGTTGCCGCTTGCAAGCGGGCGACGGGCCGATCTCATCAGTCTGTCGGTCAAGGGTGAAATCTGGATCATCGAAATCAAATCCTCCATCGAGGATTTCCGTGTGGATCGCAAATGGCCGGACTATCGCCTGCATTCCGACCGACTGTTCTTCGCCACCCATCCAGAGGTTCCGACCGATATATTCCCGGAGGAATGCGGGCTGATCCTGTCGGATGGATATGGTGCCCACGTGCTGCGCGATGCGCCGGAACATAAATTGCCGCCGGCGACCCGCAAATCGGTGATGTTGGATTTTTCGAGAACCGCTGCGACCCGGCTGATGCTGGCGGAATGGACAACCGGGCGCAGCTTCGGCGAATAATACCGTTACTTTGGGGCGCGTTTCGCGAGAATGCGCTGCAAGGTGCGCCGGTGCATGTTGAGCCGGCGCGCTGTTTCCGAAACGTTTCGCTCGCACATTTCATAAACGCGCTGAATATGCTCCCACCGAACCCGGTCTGCCGACATGGGGTTTTCGGGAACTTCGGTCTTTTCACCCTTGCGCTGCGTCAGCGCATTGAACACATCGTCCGCATCCGCGGGCTTTGCCAGATAGTCCAGCGCTCCGAGTTTCACGGCGGTAACGGCGGTTGCAATATTGCCATAGCCGGTCAGAACCACGATCTGCGTATCGTCCCGGTTCTGCCTGATCGCCTCGATGACTTCCAGACCGTTGCCATCCGCAAGCCTCAGATCGACCACCGCATACTTCGGCGGCGCAGCCCTGGAGCGGGCAATGCCGTCGCTCACCGTCTCGGCCGTATCGACGGCAAAGCCGCGTGTTTCCATTGCCCGGGCAAGCCGGCGCAAAAACGGGCCGTCATCATCGACAATCAGCAGCGATCTGTCGGGTCCGATCGGATCGCCGTCGTCCGTTGGCGCGCTGGTAGAGTTGTTCTCGTCGTCTGTCTTCATGTTTGCGGCCTTCCGGCAACTTCGTCGGCTTTGTTTTCTTCTTCTTATCGCCGCTTCAACGTGGATGGTAAAGTCAACGGTTTCTTTTATCGTCCATAAGCGCTCGAGGCCAGACGATTGTCACCCTTGCTCCCTTTTCGCTTGTGCCACGATTTTCAAAAGTGACACTGGCGCCGGAGCGCTCCAGCAGGGTCTTGGCGATGAAAAGCCCAAGCCCGAGCCCGCCCGCCCGTGTGTCGTTGTGACGTTCGGTCACATAGGGTTCGCCGATGCGCGCAAGCACGTCATGGGCGTAACCGGGCCCGTCGTCTTCAATGATGACGGCGACGTTCTGCTGATCGTAATCCACGGTTACGGTCACCTTTTCCCGCGCATAATCCACGCCGTTTTCAATGAGGTTGCCAAGACCGTAGATGATACCGGCATTACGGATACCGACAGGTTCGTCGGCGCGATTGTTCTTTTCAACGAGTTCGAGGCGGATGCCGAATTCCCGGTGCGGCGCCATCACCTCCTCGATCAGCGAGGAGAGCGGCAGGCGGCGCATATGTTCTTCGTTGTCGGTGGAAAGAGAGGTGAGCCGGCGCAGAATATCGCGGCATCTTTCGCTCTGGCTGCGCAGCAGCGCTATATCTTCGCCAAATTTTTCGTCGTGTCCAAGTTCCCGCTCCATCTCCTTCGCGACAACGCTGATTGTTGCGAGCGGCGTGCCGAGCTCGTGCGCCGCCGCCGCCGCCAGCCCGTCCAGCTGCGAGAGATGTTTTTCCCGCTCCAGCACCAGCTCCGTTGCAGCCAGCGCATCCGCCAGCTGGTTTGCCTCATGCGAAACGCGATAGGCATAAAAGGCCGCAAAAGAGGTTGTGGCGATGATCGCGACCCAGGTGCCGACATGCAGCAGAAGCTGGATCGGCAAAACCTCGCCGGGATACCACGGAACCGGAAAGGGTGAAAAGGCGATTGCGGTCGAGCAGATGATGGCAAAGCCAAGAAGAATAAGCGAATGCCGTAACGGCTGGGAGGCAAACGCAATGATGACCTGCACGCAGATCAGCGGCGCGAAGGGATTGGAAAGTCCGCCGGTGATGTAAATGAGCGCCGTCAATTGCAGCAGGTCGAAGGCCAGAAGCAATGTCGCTTCCCAGGGCTCCAGACGATAGGTGGAGGGAAAACGAGCGGTGAGAAACAGATTTGCAAGAGCGAGCGCCGCAATCAATAGGCTGCAGGCCAAAAGCGGCAGGGGAAAATTGAATCCGAAGGCGACAAGCAGGATCGTCGCCGTCTGTCCCGCAACCGCCAGCCAGCGCAGCCAGACGATTGTCTGCAACCTTATCCTGCGGCTGGCGCGGCCGAGCCTCGTGGTTTCGATAGAATGGCCAGCCACCGTCATCTCCTTTACCCTGTCCCTCATCATCACGTTCCGCGCGGTTTCGCGCGGCTAGTCGGCAGGGCCAATGCCGGGTCCTCCGGCCATGGATGGCGTGGATAACGCCCACGCATATCCGCCCGCACATCCTTCCAGGACCCCGACCAGAAGCCCGGAAGATCGCGTGTCGTCTGTATCGGCCTGTGCGCCGGCGAGGTCAATTCCAAGAGCAGCGGCAACCGCCCCTGCGCAATGGTCGGGTGAGCTCTCAAGCCGAAAAGTTCCTGCACGCGAATGGAAAGCGTCGGTTCGCTGGCGTCGTAACGGATGGGATGCCGCTGGCCCGTCGGGGCTTCGAAATGCGTCGGCGCCAACTTGGCGAGATCGCGCGCTACCTCATGCGGCACCAGAGACAGGATCCCTTCGGAGAGGCTGCCGGGTCGAATGTCCTGCAGGCTACGCGCGCCGTTCTGAAAAGGGACGAACCACTCTTCCAGCCGCGAAAGCAACGCCTCGTCGCTGACATCTGGCCAGGGCTCCCCGATACTGGCGTTCAGAAAACCGATCCTGTCGCGCAACTGCAGCGTCTCTTTCGAAAAAGGAAGGATGCCGATGCCGAATTCCCGAACGCCATTGGCGAGCGCCTGTGCCGCCTGTTCACCCTCGGGACGGGGGAGGGGTGTCTCATCGAGGATGATGGCGCCAAGCCGTGTCACCTTTCGCGCGCGGGCCTGGCCGCTCGCCTTGTCGAAAAGCAGCTGGTCCTGCTGAACGATGAGGTGCGGCATTCGCTCCTCTATATCGGTCCTGTCTATGCCTGCCGCGGCAAGGATGCGCGGCTGCGCCGCTCGTCCGGTAATATCGGCAACCACCAGCATTTTGCTCGCCGCCAGCCGTTCTGTCTCTGCAAGCTCTGCGCCACGCCCGTTGGCCATCACATACCGTCCCCGCGCGCCGCGCTGAAGCGCGATCCTGTCCGGATAGGCGTGCAGCAGCAGCGGACCGGCCCCGCTCGGCAATTCGGCTGCCGCCGTTTTGTCGCCGATCGCGTCAAACAGCCTCGATGCCAGCTTGCGCGCCGCCTGCGCCCTTTCGCTCCTGTCGGAAAGAAAGCGCCGCAGCCTTTCATCTAGATCGATGTCGTTTCCGCCGAGCCCCTGTTCCGTCAGCATGACGGCGAGCATCGCCGCCTTCTTCCCCGCGCCTTCGCTTGCCGCCGCAATCACCATGGCCGCCAGCCGTGGCGGCAACGAAAGGCCGCGCATCAGATGGCCGCGCTGCGTCAGCGCTCCGACTTTGTCGAGCGCGCCCAGATTTTTGAGAAGCGCCATCGATTCTTTAAGTGCGGCTTCGGGGGGCATATCCAGAAAGGCAAGAGAAGAGGGATCCTGAACACCCCAATGGGCGAGATCGAGCACAAGGCCGGCAAGATCGCTTGCCAGAATTTGCGGTGGCGTGAAGGCGTTGAGCGCCGCCGTCTGCCCCGGATGCCACAGGCGGATCGCAACACCGGGTTCCGTTCGCCCGGCGCGTCCCGCCCGCTGGTCGGCGGAAGCGCGCGACACCCGCAACGTCTCCAGCCTCGTGATTCCCGTTGCGGGCTCGAAGACAGGTAGTCGCTGCAATCCGCTGTCGATCACCACACGCACGCCATCGATGGTAATCGAGGTCTCCGCAATCGAGGTGGCGAGCACGATCTTGCGCCGCCCAGCCGGCGCCGGCTTTATCGCCGCATCCTGCTCCTTCTGCGAAAGGTTGCCGTAAAGCGGGATGATATCCGTATCGTCGGGAAAACGCCCCTCCAGCCGTACGGCCGTTCGGGTAATTTCCGCCTGTCCTGGTAGAAAGGCGAGGATGGAGCCGGTTTCCGACCCATAGGCTTCAGTGATCGCCTTGGTGACTTTCTCTTCAATAGGCACGCCCTGCCAACGATCCTCATAACGGACGTCGATTGGAAACGTCCGCCCAAGGCTCTGAATGATCGGGGCGTCTGCCATGAGCGTGCTGATGCGTTCGACATCGAGCGTGGCGGACATGACGAGGATACGCAGATCGTCGCGCAACCCACCCTGCACATCAAGCGCTAGCGCCAGTCCGAAATCGCCGTCGAGCGAACGCTCGTGAAACTCGTCGAAAATCACCGTCGAAACGCCGGCAAGTTCAGGATCGTCCAGGACCATGCGGGCAAACACGCCTTCGGTCACCACTTCGATGCGTGTTTTCGAGGAGATGCGATTGTCGAGCCGCATGCGGTAGCCGACGGTTTGCCCGACATCCTCGTAAAGCAGTTCGGCCATGCGCCCGGCTGCGGCACGCGCGGCGAGCCGGCGCGGTTCGAGAAGAATGATCTTGCCGTCACCCCGCCAGTCCTGCTGCAAAAGATGAAGCGGCACCAGCGTCGTTTTACCCGCGCCCGGTGGAGCCGAAAGAACTGCGCGCTTCGCCCCGGCCAGAGCCTCGGCGATATCGCCGAGAACGGCACTCACGGGAAGTTCGGGCAACTCGGTCTTTATAGGAACGGGCATTCTAGTCATGCAAACAGGCCTGCGGCTCTGGGGTGGTGTTTAAGCGTCTCATATGCCGTTTCTAATGCACGGTCCCGCACTTTGACAGCCGTATGTAAGGAGCAGGCAAATGCTCCGTCGTTAAAGTCACGGTTCCTTGCGCGCTATTTGCAGTCAGGACCGGAGAGCAGGCATT
Source organism: Agrobacterium sp. 22-209-1 (assembly GCF_053522485.1). Taxonomy (NCBI): domain Bacteria; kingdom Pseudomonadati; phylum Pseudomonadota; class Alphaproteobacteria; order Hyphomicrobiales; family Rhizobiaceae; genus Agrobacterium; species Agrobacterium sp. 22-209-1. The sequence goes on along the minus strand of NZ_JBNWCH010000005.1, from coordinate 213 downwards.
GGGCGCGTGGCGAAATGTCGGAAGATTCCGTCTCTTTCGCTTGTTTTCGCTTCGCTTTATGAAACTACCTAATAAAATCAATAATTTGATAAAAATGTCAGTTTTTTGACGATAGGTGTGTTGACTTGTTTGGTGAGGTTCTCTTATAAGTCCGCTCACTGAACGAGGGCGGCGGCGCTGCTGGCGACGAAGTCTTTCGTTCTAAGAAAATCA
>NZ_JBNWCH010000004.1:0-399325 GCF_053522485.1 Agrobacterium sp. 22-209-1 | reverse complement strand
CCTGCAGAGGCCGAGGAACGATACTACGCCATGCTGGACGCACCAGCATTGGCCGCATAACTTAAACCAAACGGTCTCCGGTAAATCCGGTGCGGTTCAAGGACTCCTCTGTGGCTTTTACCTGCACCGCGAGGAGCCCTCCGGACGAGACTTCGTCGTGATCTGCAAATTCGATCATTCCATCGACCCCAATGTCAGGATCTCCAACCTTGCGGTAAGCAAGCTTCAGTGTCTCTTCTACAAATTGCTCAACCCTGCGCTCTCCCGCCTTGCCGATTCTTTGCCGCCAGTCGAAATGTGTCATCGTGATCCTTGAGCCCCTTTTCTCATTTTCGATACAAAAGGCGAGGTCGTCCTGCAAGGCGGCCCTCGCATGACGCGAATGGTAAAATGATTGGCTGGCTATGCGCCCATGCGGGTAGCCTGATTTGGCTTTTAGTCAAAATATTCTTCGCACTTGCTGATCGTTGAGTTCCCCGTTCCAGCGCAGGCGATATCGCGCATCGATCGTTTGGCAGCTCGCGCGTCTCGAGGATCCGGCAGGAAGGGGTGGAAGCAGTTTGATGTCGCTTGCAACGTGGTGAGACCACATGGCCCGGATACTAGCTCTTCACTGAGTGTTAAGTCTCAATGCTCTACGACGCCGGCATCTAATCAGGTTCTACCGCAGGTGCCCGGATGAATATTGCCCTAGTCATCATGTTCCTCGTTATCGTAGGCTTTTTCACGAAATGGGCGTGGGAAATCGCTATCCGGGAATATAGAAGTTATAGTCAGCCTGCTACGGGACCGCACGACGACAGGCATCTTCCGCCACCGCTCCCCGTTAGGCAGTCAGCCGCCAAGCATGTCTTCTGGTTCACAGTGGCGATAGCAGGCAGCTTACTTAGTGCGTTCATTGTTTGGAAGTCGGGGCTCCTTGTAGCAGCCGCGTTGAGCAGTGATTTTTAGAATAGAATAATACGCGCGACGGATATCACTCTATATCAAGCCAGAGCGATAATACGCTTCAGGGGCAATGTCGCACCGAGGAAGATGCCAGCCATCTCTGGTCTTCGCCTTGATCGTTGCGGCACGGTTCGTAGAGATCATGGTGACGGCCGTTTTTCTCGATCAGTGTAAGCTTGGTCCCGAGGGGCGTGACATCCTGTTTGTATCCCGCAATATCGGATGCGGAGATGCGCCTTACGCGGCAACTTCTGGAAGTTTCTTCTACCTCTACAACATATGTAGCCGCATCACAGACTCCCCAAGCCTTCAATGTAAGCCCGTTATCTCTGGTGAATAGGTCGGCGTACCCCAGGCTACGAGATTTGAGATAGCGCCTGAGCATCGCCCCCCAGGCCATCCCGCCTCCGGCGACCAGCGCGGCCATACCGAGACCGGCCACATACCGTATCATATCGCCAGCGCGTGCGCCCAGACTACTCGGCGCGAGCCAGGCGATCGCCGATAAGATCATTGCAAAGATTGCGAGGTTTGCCCCCCAGTAAACGACTCTCTCACGAGACCTAAGTACGCTTATGGCCCTCAGTTCGTGGAAATGCGCCCATTGCTTCCCGAAAGCTCCATCCGAACTCGCAACGATGTAAAACAAGGTCTCGTTCCGCCTTGCAGTCGCAGACCGGAGCAGATCCGCAGTCAGATGCCTGCTTTCGAGTATCCAAGTGTCTATTAGTGCTATGCCTTCTTCTGAAGCGCCTTGAAATCGAGTCTTGGCCATAATCGTCACAGGGTTTCCTTCCTCACCTGAATGTCGACTATGAGACCACTTCACGCCGACGACAAATGCCGAACGTATCCGGGCCATTGCGGAATAGGCAATTTGGCTACGCTGGCGTGTCCGGACAAACATGCCGATCTTGGCGTCGAATGGGAGCGATGCCGGCGAGGGAAATTGATTCGGGCCGACTCCGAGCCTCATCAAGTGGAGGCAGGTTCTCTGTGCTTCAGGCTCATTCCTAACGCGAACAAGTTGCAAAACCTGCGGCTCTAGGCGCAAACCAACAAGGATCGACTACTAAGCCAAAGGGATAAGCAGTCCATCTCGTTCGATCTATGGCGCACCCGGCAGGATTTTAACTTGCGACCTTTAGAATTGAAGCTGCACACCGTTGCTTTTATTAAGGCGATGATCAGCAGGTATCAATAAGTGTGCCTCGGCTCCTCTTGGTATTCACTTTGTTCTGAAGGCAACTTTCCGGGCACTTTTCGGTGCCCGGAAATGCATTGATCAGCCGTTGGCCATTTTCAGCTTCCAAAATGGCCAGTTTTCGGTGTGATTGGCCAATACTTGGTTCGGTTTCTCATCAGATATCCAGATTATCCGCAAAGGCCGCCCGTTCCTGAATGAAGCGGAAACGGGCATCCGCCTTGGTGCCCATCAGATTGTCGACGGCCTCGCGGGTTCCTTCGAAATCCACGTCGTCGATCTCGACGCGCAGCAGGGTGCGCTTTTCGGGATCCATGGTGGTTTCCTTAAGTTGCGCGGCCATCATTTCGCCGAGGCCTTTGAAGCGGCTGATTTCCACCTTCTTGCCCTTGAACATGGTTTCCATCAGCTCAGTGCGGTGGGCGTCGTCGCGGGCGTAGGCGGATTTCGCACCTTGCGCGATCTTGTAGAGCGGCGGCACGGCCAGATAGAGATGGTTGCCGCGAATGAGTTCCGGCATTTCCTGATAGAAGAAGGTGATGAGCAGCGAGGCGATATGGGCGCCGTCGACATCGGCATCGGTCATGATGATGATGCGCTCGTACCGCAAATCCTCTTCGCGGTACTTTGTGCGCGTGCCGCAGCCCAGCGCCTGGATGAGATCGGCGATCTGCTGGTTGGCGGAGAGCTTTTCGCGGCTGGCGCTGCCGACGTTGAGGATTTTACCGCGCAGCGGCAGGATGGCTTGGTTGGCGCGGTTGCGCGCCTGCTTGGCCGAGCCACCGGCCGAGTCGCCCTCGACGATGAAAAGCTCAGCGCCTTCTGCGGTGTTCTGGGCGCAATCCGCCAGCTTGCCGGGCAGGCGCAGCTTTCGCACGGCGGTCTTGCGATTGACTTCCTTTTCCTTGCGGCGGCGCAGGCGTTCTTCGGCGCGCTCGATCACCCAGTCGAGCAGCTTTGCCGCTTCGCCCGGATTGCCGGCGAGATAATGGTCGAAGGGATCGCGCAGCGCGTTTTCGACGATGCGCTGGGCCTCGACGGTTGCGAGCTTGTCCTTGGTCTGGCCGACGAATTCAGGCTCGCGGATGAAGACGGAGAGCATGCCGGCGGCCGAGATCATCACGTCATCGGTGGTGATGTCCTTGGCGCGCTTGTTCTGCGTCAGGTCCGCATAATTCTTCAGGCCCTTGGTGAGCGCGATGCGGAAGCCCGCCTCATGCGTGCCGCCTTCCGGGGTCGGGATGGTGTTACAATAGGAATGGATCTGCGTGTCGCCGCCATACCAGGTGACTGCCCATTCCAGCGCACCGTGGCCGCCGGTCTTTTCCGTGCGGCCCGAGAAAATTTCGCGGGTGACGGTGAATTCCTTGCCGAGCGTGGCGGCGAGATAGTCCTTCAGGCCGCCGGGGAAATGGAACACGGCCTTTTCGGGGATTTCACCACCGGCCGGCACCATGCCGGGATCGCAGCTCCAGCGGATTTCAACGCCGCCGAACAGATAGGCCTTGGAGCGGGCCATGCGGAAGATGCGGGCCGCCTCGAATTTCGCGTGATCGCCGAAAATTTGCGGATCGGGATGGAAACGCACGCGGGTGCCGCGACGGTTGTGCACGTCGCCCAGCTCTTCCAACGGACCGATCGGCAGACCGCGCGAGAAACGCTGGCGGTAAAGCTTGCGGTTACGCGCCACTTCCACTTCCAGAAGATCGGAGAGCGCATTGACCACGGAAACACCGACGCCGTGCAGGCCGCCCGATGTCTCATAGGCCTTGCCATCGAACTTGCCGCCGGCATGCAGCTTGGTCATGATGACTTCGAGCGTCGACTTGCCCGGCACCTGCGGATGGTTTTCCACGGGGATACCACGGCCGTTATCGGTGACGGTCAGGAAACCTTCCGTATCGAGATGGACCTCGATGAAATTGGCGTGGCCGGCGACGGCCTCGTCCATGGAGTTGTCGATGACTTCGGCAAAAAGGTGGTGCAGCGCCTTTTCGTCCGTGCCGCCGATATACATGCCCGGGCGCATGCGCACGGGCTCAAGCCCCTCGAGCACGCGGATCGAGGACGCGCCGTAGTCGTCACCGGTCGGTGATACAGGGGCGGGCGGCGTCACGGCCGCAACGGCTGCGGGTTTCGGCTGCACATTCGCGTTGGCGGGCACGTTGGCGGCCGCGGTCACCGGCGTCTTTGCGGCATCCCCGTTCGTTTCCGTATCGCTGTTTCGTGCTGCCGGAAGACCGGAGAAGAGATCGTTGCTGTCGTCCATCATGTCCAAAGTTCAAAAGCGTGTGTCAGAATTTCGCCATGCGAATCATTATGCCAGTAGCGTCAATCATAACGCCAAACGCGGTTCCCGTCCGATTCAAGGGTCCGTCTGGCAAACGCGGCGCATCCTATGCCACGATTGTGTCAGGGTTTCGCAACAGGAGGATTGCGCTGCCGGCTTTGCGATGGCAAGTCTCGCAGCCACGAATGAACGGTTAGCCAAGGCATGTCCACAGCTCATTTCACGTTTTGTACTCTTTTTAGCCTGACTGTGGCGGCAATGCCGGTTGCGGCCTCTGCCGCTGATGGGCCGCTGCGTCCCTTCAAGGATGAGCTGTTTTCCGCCCATACGGTGCTTTCCAGCGGCGATGGCGGCGCGTCCGAGATCATCGACTATCAGGAAATGCGCGATATCAACGGTCGCGACGAGGTGCCGGAACGCCGGGTGAAACGACAATATGTCGATATGACGCCGAAGAAGGCGCAGGCGCTCGAAACCGTTTCCGCCGGGGGCAGGGCGCTTGAGGTCGGTCGCGTCGGGCCGGCGAGCGGCCAGGCCTTCACCGTCATCTTCATCCACGGGCGCGGCGGTGACCGGCGGCTCGGCATGAACGACTACACCTTCGGCGGCAACTTCAACAGGCTGAAAAATCTGGCTGTCGCCAATGGAGGCACCTATTATGCGCCCAGCGTTCGTTCCTTCGATGAGAACGGCGTTGCCGATATCGCGGCGCTGATTGCGGATGCGGCCGGAAAGTCGGGCGGTAAGCCTGTTATTCTGACCTGCGCCTCCATGGGTAGTTTCATCTGCTATGGCATCAGCCGTGACAAGGCGGCCGTCGCCAATCTCAAGGGCATGGCGATCCTCGGCGGGGCGGTCGATCCGGATTTTCCGAAAAGCGCCTTTGCAAAGGCGAAGAAGCCGGTCTGGTTTACCCACGGCAGCGCCGACAAGGTTTATTCGGCCGATCAGCAGGCGACGATCTTCCGCACGTTGTTGAAGGCTGGCGAGCCGGCGCGGTTCACGCGTTACGAGACCGGCAGCCACGGAACGCCGGTGCGCATGACCGACTGGCGGGCGGTCTTGAACTGGATTTTGAGCCGTTAGGGGAGCATTCAGGGCGTCCTCACGACAAATTTTTCAAATTCGCCGCTGGTTTTAACCCTTGCACCGCTTTTTTGTACCAATTGTCGCTGCCTGCGGCTAAAGGAATATCCGGGAAAATTCCGGCAGAGCTTCTGTCGTGATCAAGGGCCTCTGGAGGCCGAGGGTTGGAGCGCCGCGAGCGGCGCTGCTAGACAAAGGGAATGGGATACGCATGACGCCGAATGTTCGACCGCTTGTAGCCGGAAACTGGAAGATGAACGGCACGCGTGCCTCGCTCGATCAGATCAAGGCCATGGCAGAGGGCGTCAAGGGCGCGCTTTCCCAGAAGGTGGATGCGCTGATCTGCCCGCCTTCGACCTTGCTTTATGTCGCCACCGCGCTCTGCGATGACAGCCCGCTGATGATCGGCGCTCAGGATTGCCACCAGAACGCCTCCGGCGCGCACACCGGCGATATTTCCGCTGAGATGATCGCCGACTGCTTCGGCACCCATGTCATCGTTGGTCATTCGGAGCGCCGCACTGACCATGCCGAGACCGATCATCTGGTGCGCGCCAAGGCATCCGCCGCCCATCAGGCCGATCTCATCGCAATCGTCTGCATCGGCGAAACGGCGGATGAGCGCAAGGCGGGTCAGACGCTCGATATTCTCAAGCGCCAGCTCGCCGGCTCCCTGCCGGATGAGGCGACGGCGGAAAATACCGTCATCGCCTATGAGCCCGTGTGGGCGATCGGCACGGGTCTGACACCCACCGTGGACGATGTGCGCGAGGCCCATGCCTTCATGCGCGACGAACTCGTCAAGCGCTTCGGCGACGCCGGCAAGACCATGCGCATCCTCTATGGCGGCTCGGTGAAGCCCGCCAATGCGCTGGAGTTGATGGGTGTTGAAAACGTCGACGGCGCGCTGATCGGCGGTGCGAGCTTGAAAGCCTCCGACTTCCTGTCCATCTATGCGGCATACGAGCAACTGACGGCTTGATCGGAGCTTTCCTGCGAGTGGAGCGGGAAAGGGGCTTGGAATAAGCCTTCGCCTCATGTAAAGAGCCGCGAAACCTTCTTTGTAGTGCTCCGCGCGGGGCATGGAATGGATTGTCATGCAGACCGTTTTGATTGTTATTCACCTCATGATCGTGCTGGCGCTTGTCGGCGTGGTCCTGATCCAGCGTTCCGAAGGCGGTGGCCTCGGTATCGGCGGCGGTTCGGGCTTCATGTCCGCGCGCGGAACGGCCAATGCGCTGACGCGTACCACGGCGATCCTTGCCGCGCTGTTCTTCGCGACCTCGCTCGGCCTCGGTCTCCTGACGCGCTACGAATCGCGCCCGACCGACATTCTGAACCGTATTCCGGCCACGCAGGGCCAGGGTAACGGCATTCTCGATACGCTCGGCCCGTCAACGACGCCGTCGACGCCCGCTCCGGCTGAGAATGGCGTTCCGACCAATGGTGCAGCCGCACCGGCTCAGACGACCCCGGCTCCGGCCGCTTCCGGCACGGCCGCGCCGGCCCCGGCGCAGCCAGCCGATCCGAACGCAGTTCCGACCGGTCAATAAGCCCGGTTTTGATTTAACGCTCCGGCAGGCCAAAAGCCTGCCGGTTTTCTTTTGTTCGCATTCCGGCCTGTGACCCATCGCAAATTCGTCAACAGCGAATTTTCGAAAGCATGAAATTTGGGCTGGCGGAATCAGAGGTAAAAAGGTATCCGGTGAATCCCATGGCGCGATATGTATTCATCACAGGCGGCGTGGTCTCCTCTCTAGGCAAGGGCATCGCCGCGGCAGCACTCGGAGCTTTGTTGCAATCCCGTGGTTATCGGGTGCGGCTTCGCAAACTTGACCCCTATTTGAACGTCGATCCCGGCACCATGAGCCCGACACAGCACGGCGAAGTGTTCGTGACGGATGACGGTGCCGAGACGGACCTCGACCTTGGCCACTATGAACGCTTTACCGGGCGTTCAGCCACCAAGACCGACAACATCACGACCGGCCGCATCTACAAGAACATCATCGACAAGGAACGGCGCGGCGATTATCTCGGCGCGACCGTTCAGGTCATTCCGCATGTCACCAACGAGATCAAGGATTTCGTCACCGAAGGTAATGACGATTACGACTTCGTCATCTGCGAAATCGGCGGCACGGTGGGTGATATCGAGGCGATGCCGTTCATGGAGGCGATCCGTCAGCTCGGCAACGACCTGCCGCGCGGCACCGCAATCTATCTTCACCTGACGCTGATGCCCTATATTCCGGCAGCCGGCGAGCTGAAGACCAAGCCGACCCAGCATTCCGTCAAGGAGCTGCAGGCGCTCGGTATTCATCCCGACATCCTCTTGGTGCGCGCCGACCGGGAAATCCCGGAAGCCGAACGCCGCAAGCTTTCGCTATTTTGCAACGTGCGTCCTTCCGCCGTCATCCAGGCGCTGGATGTGGCGAATATCTATGACGTTCCGATTGCCTACCACAAGGAAGGCCTCGATTCGGAAGTGCTGGCCGCTTTCGGCATTGAGCCGGCGCCGAAGCCGCGTCTGGAACAGTGGGAAGAGGTTTGCAACCGCATCCGCACGCCGGAAGGCGAAGTGACGATTGCGATTGTCGGCAAATATACCGGTCTCAAGGACGCGTATAAGTCGCTGATCGAGGCGCTGCATCACGGCGGCTTTGCGAACCGCGTCAAGGTCAAGCTTGAGTGGATCGAGTCGGAAGTCTTCGAAAAGGAAGATCCGACGCCCTATCTCGAAAAGGTCAACGGCATTCTGGTGCCGGGCGGTTTTGGCGAGCGCGGTTCGGAAGGCAAGATCATGGCGGCACAGTTCGCGCGTGAGCGCAACGTGCCCTATTTCGGCATCTGCTTTGGCATGCAGATGGCGGTCGTTGAAGCGGCCCGTCATCTGGCCGGCATCGAACATGCCTCCTCCACCGAATTCGGGCCGACGTCCGAGCCGGTCGTTGGTCTGATGACCGAATGGGTGAAGGGCAACGAGTTGGAGAAACGCTCCTCCAAGGGCGATCTCGGCGGCACGATGCGCCTCGGCGCCTACAAGGCGGCGCTGAAGAAAGACACCAAGATCGCCGAGATTTACGGCTCCACGGATATTTCCGAGCGCCACCGTCACCGCTATGAGGTGAATGTGGACTACAAGGACCGTCTGGAAGAATGCGGCCTCGTCTTCTCTGGCATGTCTCCTGACGGTGTCCTGCCGGAAACGGTGGAATATCCTGACCATCCGTGGTTCATCGGCGTTCAGTACCATCCGGAACTGAAGAGCCGCCCGCTTGACCCGCATCCGCTGTTTGCCAGCTTCGTTGAGGCGGCGGTGGAGCAGAGCCGGCTGGTTTGACGGTTTGAATGAGATGAAGAGGGCCGCGACAGCGGCCCTTTTTTGTTGGGTGATACCTTCCCTCCGTCATCCTCGGGTCAAGCCCGAGGATGACGTCGAGTATGGGGGAAAGGCTTGTCAGCTGTGCGAGGTAGTGTCATGCGCTTACAGCAAACAAAAAACGGGCCCGAAGGCCCGTTCTGCATTCCATCAAAATCCAAACCGATTACTTCGGCCCGATCATGTTCTCCGGGCGCACATACTGGTCGAACTCCTCGTTGGTGAGGTATCCGCCGCCAACGGCCTCGTCGCGCAGCGTCGTGCCGTTCTTGTGCGCGGTCTTGGCGATCTTGGCGCAGATGTCGTAGCCGAGCTTGCCGTTCAGCGCCGTCACCAGCATCAGCGAGTTTTCGACGCCCTTTTTGATGTTGTCTTCGCGGGCCTCGATGCCGACGACGCAATTGTCGGTGAAGGAGACGGCCGCATCGCCCAGAAGCTGGACCGACTGCAGGAAGTTGTAGGCCATCATCGGGTTATAGACGTTGAGCTCGAAGTGACCCTGCGAACCGGCGAAGGACAGTGCTGCATTGTTGCCGAAGATGTGGGCGCAAACCTGCGTCAGCGCTTCCGACTGGGTGGGGTTGACCTTGCCAGGCATGATCGACGAGCCGGGCTCGTTTTCCGGCAGCGAGAGTTCGCCGAGACCGGCGCGCGGGCCGGAGCCGAGGAAGCGGATGTCGTTGGCGATCTTGAAGAGCGCAGCCGCAGCCGCATTGATCGCGCCATGGGAGAAGACCATGGAATCATGCGAGGCGAGCGCTTCGAACTTGTTCGGCGCGGTGACGAAGGGCAGGCCGGTGATCTTGGAAATTTCCTCTGCGACCTTTTCGGCAAAACCAACCGGAGCATTGAGGCCCGTGCCGACGGCGGTGCCGCCTTGGGCGAGCTTGGAAAGCGCGGGCAGGGTGGTTTCGATGTTGGCGATGGCGGAGGCGACCTGCGCGGCGTAACCGGAGAATTCCTGGCCCAGCGTCAGCGGCGTTGCATCCTGCGTGTGGGTGCGGCCAATCTTGATGATCTTCGCAAACTGCTTGACCTTGGCTTCCAACGCCTTGTGCAGGTGCTTGAGGCTCGGCAGCAAGTGATGAACGATCTCTTCCACGCAGGCGATATGCATCGCAGTGGGGTAGGTGTCGTTCGAGGACTGGCTCATATTGACGTGGTCGTTGGGGTGCACGGGCTTCTTGCTGCCCATTTCGCCGCCGAGCATTTCGATTGCGCGGTTGGAAATCACCTCATTGGCGTTCATGTTGGACTGGGTGCCGGAGCCGGTCTGCCAGACGACGAGCGGAAAATGCTCGGTCAGCTTGCCGTCGATCACTTCCTGCGCGGCGGCGATGATGGCCTCACCGATCTTCGGGTCGAGGCCGGCAAGCGCCATATTGGCGCGGGCTGCGGCCTGCTTGACGATGCCGAGCGCGCGAACGACAGAGGCGGGCTGCTTTTCCCAGCCGATCTTGAAGTTGCCGAGCGAGCGCTGCGCCTGGGCGCCCCAATAGCGATCGGCCTGAACTTCAATGGGTCCAAATGTATCGGTTTCCGTCCGTGTGGCTGTCATCAATCTTGCCTTTTTCCTCGTTTTCCTCCGCCAAAACGGCGCCTTCGCCCGCCTTGCGCGGCCGATATATAGAATCATCGCGCCGGCAATGAAAGCGCTGCAATGCGGCGCAGGCAGATATTTCCCGCCGTGCAAAAGCGATTTCGCCGTATGGCGCGGCGCGGGGCGAAAAAGGTGCCGGCGTGTCATTTTTACTACGACGCGAAATGGCCGGCGAACAGGGCTTTCCGGGGTGCCGTGATGGGCTGATGGGGCAGGGCAAAGTGAATGAAATAAATAGAAATTTAACCATTCTCGCCAATTCTGGAAATTACGTTTTTATGGCTTTGGCTGTATTATAAGGTTCATTTCGGCACGGTTGTGGGCTTTTTCGCGTTTTCTTTTCAACTGGCCGTCTATCGGCTAGACAGGCATGAAACTGATGCCCGCCTTTTGCTGGCGGTGCTGGGTGCTACGAGGATCAAATTGCAAGTCACATCTGGAAAAACATCGGCAGCACTGGTGCTGGCTCTCGGTCTTTCCGTTTCCACCGCTCTTCCCGGCAGTGCCGGGGCGGTAACGTTGATGGACCTCCTGCGCGGTGGCCCCGGTAAGATCGCGCGGGATCGCGGCGAGTTGCCGCCGGCCGGCATCGTTACCTCACCCTCCGGATCGAGTGCGGGCCAAAGCGCCGATGCTTCCGATCCCGAGCCATTGCCGCGTGTTTCAGGCCCGCGCTATTACAACTACAAGGCGGATTCGGCCCGTGCGGTAAACACGGCGAATTTCGGTGAAGGCCTTGCCAATCTGAAGTTCAGCGCCACCCCTGAGATCGCCAAGGCACTGGAAGCCTATTACGGCGCCGGCGGCAAGACGCTGTGGGTTTCGGAAGGCGAGCTGACCGCGCGCGCCAACGCTGTCATCGCCTTTCTCGAGACGGTCGATGAAAGCGGCCTCGATCCGGCCGATTACAGCATTTCGCCACCGGCAAAGGATGTGACGGCCAGCATCACCAATGCTTCCGGCGCGGCTGCAACCGCTACGACGGTGGAGATGGCCTCGGCGCCCGTGTCCGACGCCTATCAGCGGGCCCAGATGCAGTTCGAGCTGGCGCTTTCCGCCAAGGTTCTGGCCTATGTTCAGGATACGACCCGCGGCCGTGTCGATCCGAACCGGCTTTCCGGCTACCACGATTTCAAGCGCAAGACGGTGAACCTCGCACCGGTGCTGAAGCTTGCCGGCCTGAGCCCCGATGTTGCCGCGTATCTGCGCAGCCGCGAACCGTCGAGCGCCGAATATCTGGCGCTGAAGTCTGAACTTGCGCGCCTGCGCGACGAGGGCGATGCAGCGCATGTCGTCCGCGTTCCTGCCGATCTGTTGCTAAAGCCGGGCAATAGCAGCGCGGATATGGCCAATGTCGTCATGGCCATCGAACATCGCGCTTCGCCCGCCTTCAAGGCCGAGCATGCGGCAATCATTTCCGCTTACCAGCAAACGCCGGACTATACGCCCGATCTCGTCGATCTGGTGAAGGCGTTCCAGAGCGAAAACGGCCTGAAGCCGGACGGCGTTATCGGCCGCGCGACCGTGCGCGCCATGGTCGGCGAAAGCAATGACGCGAAGATCGCCAAGGTGCAGGTGGCCATGGAGCAGATCCGCTGGCTTCCGGCCGATCTCGGCCAGCGCTATGTCTTCATCAACCAGCCGGCGTTCATGGCCTACTACCACAATGACGGCGTGGAGCAGTTCGGTATGAAGGTGGTCGTCGGCTCCAAGGCCAACCAGACCTATTTCTTTCAGGACCAGATCCAGACTGTCGAGTTCAACCCCTATTGGGGTGTGCCGCAGTCGATCATCGTCAACGAGATGCTGCCGAAGCTACGCCGCGATCCGTCCTATCTCGACCGGCTCGGTTACGAAGTGCAGGTGGGCGGCCGTGCGGTCTCTTCCACCAGCGTCAACTGGTATGGCTCCACCAACGCCGTTTCCGTGCGCCAGCCGCCGAGCAGCGACAATGCGTTGGGCGATCTGAAAATCCTGTTCCCCAATGCACATGCCATCTACATGCATGACACGCCTGCCAAGAGCTTCTTCAACCGCGACATGCGGGCGCTGAGCCACGGCTGTATCCGCCTCGTCGATCCGCGCCGCATGGCCGCTGCCGTTCTTGGCACCAGCGTCGACAAGGTCGGCGAGCAGATCGCGTCGGGCAAGAACCGCGCCGTTCAGGTGCCGGAGAAGATTCCGGTCTACGTGGCCTATTTCACCGCGTGGCCGGACAAGGACGGCAAGGTGCAGTTCTTTGACGATGTCTATGATCGTGACAGCTATGTGCAGAAGGCCTTTGCCGTGACGACCAAGGCGCGGGCTGCGTCGATCTGATGGAAATATCACCGAGAGAAAAAGCGCAGGCGACGGTGCTCAATTCTCTCTTCCGTCATGCTCGGGCTTGTCCCGAGCATCTGCAACGCCTCAATTTATAGGACGCAATTAGATCCTCGGCACAAGGCCGAGGATGACGTCGAGGGTGAGGGGGGCATCATCCTCATTCAGCGCTGTCTGCTTTTATGTCGTCCGGTTTCTCCTGCCGCTCCCTCAAGCCGCCGCTGCCCCCTTGGCGACCAGCTTTTCAAAGAGCGCTGGTGTCAGAGCTGCGAAATTGTCGATCACGACATCCGGTTCGAGCTCGGCCATCGGCACGTCCGTGTAGCCGAAGGTAACACCGATGGAGGGGATACTGGCGTTCCTAGCGGCCAGGATGTCGTTGATGCTGTCGCCGACCATGATCGTGCGCTCAGGGTCGCCGCCGGCTCTTTCGATGGTGCCCAGGATATGGCGCGCGTCAGGCTTTCGGAATTCGAAACTGTCGCCACAGGTAAGCGCGGCAAAGTACTTCATAAGATCAAGTTCTTCGAGCAGCGGACGGGCGAGAACTTCGGTCTTGTTGGTGCAGACGGCAAGCGTGATGCCGGCTTGCGAGAGTGCGTCCAGCGTCTCGACAATGCCCGGATAGGGGCGGCTTTTTCCGGGCATCTCTGCGCGGTAATGCTCTATCAGCCGTTCGTAGAGCGGTTCCAGTCCTGCCTCCGGCAGTTCCTTTTCCCGCAGAGCGAAGGCGCGTTTGATCGTTACGCGTGCACCCTGGCCGACGAGATGAGTGATGTCCTCATAAGTGACCGGCGCAAGCCCTGCGATGGCAATCGTGTGGTTGAGGCTGGCAATAAGATCGGCGGCGGTGTCGACCAGCGTGCCGTCGAGATCGAAAATGGCGAGCGGGGAGAGCGGGCGGGGTGTCAAGGAAACGACCTCTTGGGGAACGCGGGGCTGAACTTTTTATTCTTTCATTGGGGTCAAGCCTAGGCAAATGGACCTGTCTTTGCAAGCACACGACAACGTTCTGTTCGTTGCCTTGAAAAAGGCTTTCGTTTGGCTTTCGACCCGTGTAAACAGCACGGCGACGATAAAGCTACCGGAGTTTCAGGCACATGGATGCCCGCCAGATGAAGATCAAGGCCGCCGAGGCCGCATTGTCCCATGTACAGGATGGGATGCGGCTCGGTATCGGCACGGGCTCGACGGCCGAGGAATTCGTCAGGCTTTTGGCCGAGAAGGTCGCGGCAGGGCTCAAGGTCGAGGGCGTGCCGACATCCGAGCGCACCGCGCGCCTGTGCGTCGAGCTTGGCGTTCCGCTGAAATCGCTGGATGAATTGCCGGAACTGGATTTGACCATCGACGGTGCGGATGAGGTCGATCATGCGCTGCGCCTCGTCAAGGGCGGCGGCGGCGCGCTTCTGCGCGAAAAGATCGTTGCGGCGGCATCCGCCCGCATGATTGTGATCGCCGACCAGAGCAAGGTGGTGGAGACGCTGGGCGCTTTTCCGCTTCCCATCGAAATCAACCCTTTCGGCCAGGTGGCGACGCGTATCGCCATCGAAAAACTGGCGTCGCGTTCCGGGCTTTCCGGCACGCTTGCGCTGCGCTCTTCCGGCGACGGCGCCTTCATGACCGATGGCGGGCACCTTATCCTCGACGCATCTTTTGGCCGTATTCCTGATGCAGAAGCGCTAGCACGCGAGCTGAACACGATTCCCGGTGTCGTCGAGCACGGACTTTTCATAAATTTGGCATCGCTTGCCATTATCGCGGGTCCTGAAGGCGCCCGCGTGATGCAGGCAGTATAACAGGAGCGAGATTTTCATGGTCAAACTAGCGGGACTGGGCAAAGCTGCCGCTGCTTCGATCCTCATTTCCGGCATCGCGTTCGGTACTGCCGCACGCGCCCAGGAAATTTCGGAAGCGCATATCGCCGCCGCACGGCAGGCGATCACTTCTCTTGGCGTTACCGACCGTTTCGACGACATTCTGCCGGGTCTGGCGGAGCGTCTGAAGGCCGAACTCATTCAGGCTTCGCCGAACGTTCAGGATGCGATCACCGAGACTGTTGACGCGAAGGCTCTCGAGCTTGCGCCGCGCCGCGCCGATCTGGAGCGCGAAGCAGCGCTCACCTATGCGCGCGCCTTCACCGTTGAAGAGCTGAACGCCATTTCCACCTTCTACAGCAGCGAAGCCGGCAAGAAGCTCCTGAAGGATGGCCCGATCGCCACGCGCGAACTGATGAAGGCCGCCGATATCTGGGCCGCCGGCATCAACCGCGACCTCAACGCTTCCAGCATGTCGGAACTGCAGAAGGTTGCCGGCGCCGATCTGAAGCCGCTTCCGGCCGATCAGAACGCCACGGGCGGCGCTCCGGCGGCTCCCAAGCCCTGATTGGGTGAACGGACAATTCAGAAATATTCAAAGCCCGGCCGCAAGACCGGGCTTTTCATTTGTGCGTCGCAGCACCTATATGTGCCGTGAATGCGCCGCCGCCCGTCTCGAGGCTGAGGACGGCGGTTTTGATCAGGGGTTTTGACTATGACAGCTTATGACTACGATCTTTTCGTCATCGGTGGCGGTTCCGGCGGCGTGCGCAGCGGCCGTGTGGCGGCCTCGCTCGGCAAGCGCGTGGCGATCGCCGAGGAATATCGCTATGGCGGAACCTGCGTCATCCGCGGCTGCGTGCCGAAGAAGCTGTTCGTTTATGCCTCGCAATTTCCGGAGCATTTCGAGGACTCGGAAGGATTTGGCTGGAGCGTCGGCGAGCGCAGCTTCGACTGGAAGAAGCTTATCGCTGCCAAGGACAAGGAAATCACCCGTCTCGAGGGGCTCTACCGCAAGGGTCTGGAAAACGCCAAGGCCGATATTTTCGACAGCCGGGCGGAATTGGTCGACGCCCATACCGTGAAGCTGACAAAAACCGGCGAGACCTTCACCGCCGAGCGTATCCTGATCGCTGTCGGCGGCACGCCGAACGAGCACAAGGCGCTGCCTGGCCATGAGCTGACGATCTCCTCCAACGAGGCCTTCGATCTGGAAGAACTGCCGAAATCGATCCTGATTGCCGGCGGCGGTTATATCGCTGTCGAATTCGCCAATATCTTCCATGGGCTCGGCGTTGAAACGACACTGATTTACCGCGGCAAGGAAATCCTCTCGCGGTTCGATCACGACATGTGCAAGGGTCTGCATGAGGCGATGGAGGCCAAGGGCATCCGCATCATTCTCGAAGACATCATCGAGGAAGTCAGCAAGGATGGTGCGGGCGGTTTCGTGGCGCGCACCAAACAGGGTAGCTCGCTGCATGTCGGTCTGGTGATGCTGGCGCTCGGGCGAGATCCGAACACCAAGGGCCTCGGTCTCGAAAACGCCGGTGTGAAGCTGGATGCGCGGGGCGCGATCATCGTTGATGATTACTCGCGCACCAACGTGCCTGGTATCTTCGCGCTGGGCGACGTCACCGACCGGGTACAACTGACGCCGGTGGCGATCCACGAGGCCATGTGCTTCATCGAGACCGAATACAAGAACAACCCCACGAAGCCGGATCACGAGCTGATCGCAACGGCGGTGTTCTCGCAGCCGGAGATCGGCACCGTCGGTCTTTCGGAAGAGGAAGCGGGCAAGAAATATCCGGAACTGGAAGTTTATCGCGCACAGTTCCGGCCGATGAAGGCGACGTTGTCCGGCCGTCAGGAAAAGACGATCATGAAGCTGATCGTCAATGCTAGCGACCGTAAAGTCGTCGGCGCGCATATTCTCGGCCATGAGGCGGGAGAGATGGCGCAGCTTCTCGGCATCACGCTGAAAGCCGGCTGCACCAAGGATGATTTCGACCGCACCATGGCGGTTCATCCGACGGCCGCCGAAGAGCTGGTGACGATGTATTCGCCGAGCTACCGCGTGGTGAATGGCGAGCGTGTGTAACGCCGGTACAGGCGTGACATAATCGCCGCCCCCATCAGCCTGCCGCCCTTTGAAAGCGAAGTTTTCGAATGGCGGCGGGGTTGTTAAATCGTTTGAATTGACTTTTGTGCGTCTGGAGCGCCCAAAACGGGCAGAATGAGCCTGTTAGCCCTGACATCGGCTATGCAAAGCCGATGCTTGGAGCTATAAGCCGCTCAATTTTTCGAGGCGGCCGCGCGACGTCGCGCGGGCGAAAAAAGGGTTAAGAACATGGCACAGAATTGGACCCCCGGCAGCTGGCGGCAGAAACCGATCCAGCAGGTTCCCGAATATCCGGATGCGGCAGCGCTTGCGGCAACGGAAGCCACGCTTGCGACTTACCCGCCGTTGGTGTTTGCCGGCGAAGCCCGCCGCCTGAAGAAACAGCTCGCCAATGTGGCCGAAGGCAACGCTTTCCTGCTGCAGGGCGGCGATTGCGCCGAAAGCTTCCTCGAGCACGGTGCAGACAACATCCGCGACTTCTTCCGCGCGTTCCTGCAGATGGCCGTCGTGCTGACCTATGGCGCGCAGCTGCCCGTCGTGAAGGTCGGCCGCATTGCCGGTCAGTTCGCCAAGCCGCGCTCTTCCAATGTTGAAGTGCAGGATGGCGTTTCGCTGCCGTCCTACCGCGGTGACATCATCAACGGTATCGAATTCAACGAAGCCTCGCGCATTCCGAGCCCGGAGCGCCAGCTCGACGCCTATCGCCAGTCCGCTGCGACGCTGAACCTGCTGCGCGCTTTCGCGATGGGCGGTTATGCCAATCTCGAAAACGTTCACCAGTGGATGCTCGGCTTCATCAAGGACAGCCCGCAGGCGGATCGTTACCGCAAACTGGCCGACCGGATTTCCGAAACCATGGATTTCATGAAGGCGATCGGCATTAGCGCGGACAGCAATCCGAGCCTGCGCGAGACCGACTTCTTCACCAGCCATGAAGCGCTGCTTCTCGGTTACGAAGAGGCGCTTACCCGTGTCGATTCAACGTCCGGCGACTGGTACGCGACCTCTGGACACATGCTTTGGATCGGCGACCGCACACGTCAGCTCGACCATGCGCATGTGGAATATTTCCGCGGCATCAAGAACCCGATCGGTCTGAAATGCGGTCCGTCGCTGACGCCTGACAATCTGATCGAACTGATCGACGCGCTGAACCCGGCGAACGAGGCCGGCCGCCTGACGCTGATCTGCCGTTTCGGCCATGACAAGGTGGCGGACAGCCTGCCGAAGCTCATCCGTACGGTGGAGAAGGAGGGCCGCAAGGTCGTGTGGTCCTGCGATCCGATGCATGGCAACACCATCACGCTCAATCACTACAAGACGCGTCCGTTCGAGCGGATCCTTTCGGAAGTCGAAAGCTTCTTCCAGATCCATCGCGCCGAAGGCACACATCCGGGCGGCATCCACATCGAGATGACCGGCAAGGACGTGACGGAATGCACCGGTGGCGCGCGCGCCGTGACGGCGGATTCGCTGTCCGACCGTTACCACACCCATTGCGACCCGCGCCTCAACGCCGATCAGGCGCTGGAACTGGCATTCCTGCTATCCGAGCGCATGAAGAGCGGCCGCGACGAGAAGCGTCTGGCGATTGCCAACGCCTGATCCAGGCAATGAGCACATAAAACAAAAAAGCCGCCGGGAGACCATCCGGCGGCTTTTTCGTGCGTGGTGCCAGATTACTGAACCAACGCGGGCTGCTGGCAGCGGACATCGGTCACCCGAACGTCCGCTTCGCCGATCTTGACGCCGAGAACCAGAAGCACATTGTAGAGCAGTTGATCGACCGGCGCTGTGACCGTCGCCAGCGTGTTGGCCAGCGCCGACTGGATGACCGCGAGGCCCCCCAGATCAAGGTTGATGAAAAAAAGCCTGATATCGAGGTTGAGGTTCTTCAACAGCGAACTGACCAGCGTCGTGACGGTGTCTTTGGTCGAGACGCTCTTGATCTTGGCCTGTGTAATATCCGACTGCGTGAAGGTTAGCTTCGTCTTTGTCATATTGGTGGCATTGATGAGGGCGCTGCCGTTAATGGCAAGCAGTGCCGAATCCACGATGGCTGCCTTGGTCACGCGCGGATCCCTGCCGAAATTGGCAAAGGCCGAGGTATCGACATTGCCGAGTGCGATTTCCGCAACGCCGGGAACGACTTCCACGTCCACCGTGCCCTGTCCGCCGCCGGTGCATCTGATATCGGCGAGCCGGGCTTCGGCATGGGCGACTTCCACATAAAGCGGGAGATTGACCTTGAGACCGGCAATGGCCTGCAGGCCATCGACCACGACATTGACCGCAAGCCGGGTCTGCGCGGTGCGCACGATGGTGCCCTGACCACCGACGGCGAGCGATGGCGTTTCGACGGGCGGTTCACCGATGGCAAGCGTTGCCTTGACCGAGGCGAGGCCGAGAAGATTGGCGTTGAGATTAAGGCCCAGCTGGTTGCCGCCATTGCCCGCTACGGCGGCGGCGTTGATGAGATCGAAGACGCCGGCGGTGACCTTGAGGTTTTCACCCGTGCCGATCAGCTTGTCGGAGAAGGGGCCGAGATTGAGGATTTCTTCGAGCTTGATCTTGACGTTGCTCTTGTTGACCGCTTTTTGCAGCGTATTCAAAATGTTGACGACCGCCGGCTGCAGGCCGGAGGTTTTCGTCAGCACGTCGAGGAATTTGCCGTAGCTGATTTCCGTCTGCAACACATCCTTATAGGTGCCGGCGGTGAGGTTGAGATCGATGGCCAGCGCCTCAACGATCTTCAGCGCATTGACATCGGCGGCGAGAAGCGCCTGGTAATCCATGACCTTCAACGACACCGTGGTGCCGAGAAGGCCGCCGAGCAGGCTGTTGAGAATTCCCTCATCAAGGCTCGCCAGCCGCGATCCCACTGAAAATGCCGCGATCTTCTGCGCTGAGGCCGTTCCAACCGCCGAAACCTTCGGGGGCGTGGTGAAGGCGGAAGCGAAGAATATCTGCCCCTGTTCGACGATGTTCACCTTGATCGCATTGGTGGGCAGGGCGTTATCGACGAAACGCTGGCCGACCGGGACTGTCGCATCCGGCTCGTAGTGCCCCTTGATGACTTCGGCATAACCCTTGCTGCTGGCGAATTCATTCTGGGGATCGAAGGGTTGCAGGCCCTTTTCGGTCAAAAGACCCTTGTCGGTCTTGACGCCGAGATCCATGCCGTTGAGGGCGAAATATTGCTGGACCGCCTTTTCGGCGTCCGTGGCGTTGGCTGCCGCCGAGATGGCGGCGAGATCGGCGGTTTGCTGCAATTGCCGTTTCTGCAATGTCAGATAACCGTAATCGACACCGAGCGCCAATATGCCAATGAAAAGCGGTGCGGTGAGCCCCGCCGAAATGGCGATATTGCCCGTTCTATCTTTCAGGAAGCGCGGAAGCAGTGAATGAATATCTCGCATGTCATACTCCTCCGATCCGGATGGTGGAAAAACGCCGGATGACCGGTTCGGGCAGGGTGTAGCTGTAGAGGCTCCAGATCGGCAGATCGCGGGCGTCATATTCAACCTTCACCGTAAACTGGTTGGCATTGGCGGGATCGGTGGCGACATCGACGGTGAAGCGGCTCTTGTCCATGAAGGCGTAACTGAGGTCGCTTTTTGTGACGAAATCCCGGGCAAGCTGCTGGCGCTCGGTCGTATTGAGGCCGGCAACCGCCGTCCGCGCCGCGTCGGCGGCGATCTGCTGCACCGAATAGGCCGCCATAAGATAAATGCCATAGGCGATCATGGTGAGCAGGACGAGAAAGAATATCGGTGCGACGATGGCGAACTCGACAGCAGACGAGCCAGATCTATCGCGAAAGAAACGCACTCCATTAAACATAAAGCACCCCCGTTCCTTTTGGCATCAAGGTTCGATGCCTTGATTTATTATTTTCGGAAATGCTAATTTATAGGTGTTAATTTTGTGTTGATGTCGCCTCTATGGGTTGCAGCTCGCGTTAAACTTTCGCGTTTTCTTCAGATCAACCGAAGGCCTTTGAAGCTGGCGTGACCGTCCTTGCCGATGATGATGTGGTCGTGGACGGTGATGCCGAGCGGCTTTGCCGTATCGACGATGGTCTTGGTCATCTCGATATCCGCGCGCGAAGGGGTCGGGTCTCCGCTTGGGTGATTATGTATTAAAATCAAAGCAGTAGATGAAAGCTCAAGGGCGCGGCGCACCACTTCGCGCGGGTAGACTGGTGTATGATCCACGGTTCCTTGACCCTGCACCTCATCGGCGATCAGGACGTTGCGCTTGTCGAGGAACAGGACGCGGAACTGTTCGCGCGTTTCATGGGCCATGGCGGCGTGGCAATAATCGATGACCGAGGACCAGGAGCTAAGCACCTGCTTGTTGCGGATCTCGCTTTTCAGCATACGCTGGGAAACGGAGGCGATGAGCTTCAGATCGAGCGCCACGGTTTCGCCCACGCCCTTCACCTCCTGCAACAACGGCAAGGGCGCGCCGAGCACGCCGCCAAGCGTTCCGAAACGGGCGATCAGGGCCTTGGCAATGGGTTTGGTATCGCGCCTCGGGATCAGCCGGAAGAGAAGAAGCTCCAGCAATTCGTAATCGGCAAGGGCTGTGTCACCGCCATCGCGATAACGCGCGCGCAGCCGCTCGCGATGTCCGTGATAGTGGGCGGCATCGGTTTCTTGTTCGACGATGGCTGCCGGCCTTTTCGCGCCGCTTCGCGGTTCGGCAAAAAAGCCGCGCTCATCCGCTCCGTCGAACAGATCGCCTTCGCCCGCCTGAAAGCCGGGAGTTTTGGAGAGATCGGCGGAAGGCGGGGCGGGGCGTTTTGCCATGGGCGGGTCTGGCCTTATGCGGGGGGAAGCGGCGGCAAGCCCGGACGATCAAAACCACCCGGTGACAGCGTGAAGATTTCGCAGCCGGTGGCCGTGACGCCGACGGCATGTTCATATTGCGCGGAGAGGGAGCGGTCACGCGTCACCGCGGTCCAGCCGTCCGAAAGCACCTTCACATGCGGTTTGCCGAGATTGATCATCGGCTCGATGGTGAAGATCATGCCTTCGCGGATTTCCGGCCCTTCTTCCGGCTGGCCGTAATGCAGGATGTTGGGCGTATCGTGGAACAGGCGTCCGACGCCATGGCCGCAGAAATCACGCACGACAGAGCAGCGCTCCGCTTCCGCATAGGCCTGGATGGCCGCGCCGATGGCGCCGGTGCGCGCACCGGGCTTTACAGCTGCGATACCGCGCATCAGGCATTCATAGGTCACTTCCATCAGGCGTTCTGCCGCACGCTTGATCTGGCCGACCGGATACATGCGGCTCGAATCGCCATGCCAGCCGTCCAGCACATAGGTCACGTCGATATTGACGATATCGCCCTCACGCAGCGGCTTTTCATCCGGAATACCGTGGCAGACGACGTGGTTGATCGAGGTGCAGACGGACTTCGTATAACCGCGATAATTCAGCGTCGCCGGCAGCGCACCGTGGTCGGCGCCGAATTCGAAGACGAAACGGTCGATGGCGTCGGTCGTCACACCCGGCTTGACGATGGCCGCCAGTTCATCGAGGCAGCGGGCCGTCAACTGGCACGCCTTGCGCATCCCGTCGAAATCCTCAGGCGTATAGAGGCGGATGACGCCGGTATTCTTGAGGGGGGCGGAGGCTGCGTCGATATAGGTGACCATCATAGTGCTTTCTGTGTCTTTACGTTCCTGTTCATAAAACAGCCGGACGCCATTCGTCCATCTTAACCGTTCCGCTGACCGAAATTTGTGAGGGCGAGACCGTGCATTTCACCGCATAGGCCTCCACGCCGCGCACTATTGCCCGCTGAAACGCCAGCGCATAAACGGGATCGAGATCGTCGCAGATGCGCATCCGGTCGCAATCGTCGCGCTGGATAAGATAGAGCATCACCGAACGGTAACCTGCTTCCGCTGCGTCACCCAGCTCGTCCAGGTGCTTGGCACCGCGTTTGGTGGCGGTATCGGGAAATTCGGCGAGGCCTTGCTCGCGCATGAAATGCACGTTCTTGACTTCCACATAGGCATCCGGACGGCCGGGTTCGGATAGGAGAAAATCGATGCGGGAATTGCGGCCGTATTTCTGTTCGCGCCGGATCGTCGAATAGCCGGCAAGTTCGGGGATTCGGCCGTTCAGGATCGCCTCTTCCGTCAGCCGGTTCGGCATGCCGGTATTGATGCCGACCGTAGTGCCATCGGCCTCGACCATTTCCAGCATGTGCCGGTACTTGCGCGTGGGGCTGTCATGTTCGGAAAGCCATATGCGGGAGCCCGGTGTCGTCAGCCCGCGCATCGAGCCGGTATTGGGGCAGGAGCCGGTGATCGCCGTGCCGTCTTCCAGAACGGCATCGAAGAGGAAACGCTTGTAGCGGGAAATCAACGTTGCGGGAATAAGCGGGGGTGTGAAGAACATGATGCCTTGAAGATAAGCGTGTGTGTTTGCGGGGTCTTTTATCCCTCATCCCTGTGCTTTTTACAGGAATGAGGATGAGGTGAACGCCGGGGGAAGACACCTTTCTGTCGTGTGTGGCCATCTTTTTCGCCGTCATCCTACGAAAGGACGTAGGTTCCCGGCGCATCGCCGAGCACGGGCCGCTTGCCGTCCCCCGGTTTTCGCGCCTTCACCCTTTCGGCATTCTGGCTTTCGATCCAGTTCTGCCAGTGGACCCACCAGGAGCCCTTATGGGCGGTGGCGGCGGCCTGCCAGGCGTCGAAGTCACCGGCCGGTGATGGGCCTGTCCAATATTGGTACTTTTCAAGCTGCGGCGGATTGATAACGCCTGCGATATGGCCGGATGCGCCGAGCACGAATTTGACCGGCCCGCCGAACAGCGCGGCCCCCGTGAAAATCGATTTCGCCGGCGCGATATGGTCGTCGCGGGTGGCGAGATCATAGACCGGGATTTTGATATCGCCGAGATTGATCCGCTTGCCGGCGACCCGCATCAGCCCACGGGCGAGATTGTTCTCGAGATAACAATTGCGCAGATAAAACGAGTGGCTGGCGGCGGTCACCCGGGTCGAATCGGAGTTCCAGTAGAGCAGATCGAAGGGCAGGGGCTCGGCGCCGCGCAGGTAGTTATCGACCACATAGGGCCAAATGAGATCGGAGGCGCGCAGCATGTTGAATACGGTCGCCATGATCGAGCCATCGAGATAACCGACCGCCTGCATGTGCTTGTCCAGCGCCGCCAGCTGGCCTTCATCGATGAAGACCTTGAGATCGCCGGCATGGGTGAAATCGGTCTGGGCGGCCAGTAGCGTGGCGCTGCGGATGCGCTCATCGCCTTGCTGCGCATGCAGCGCCAGCGCCGAGGATAACAGCGTGCCGCCGACGCAATAACCGATGGCGTTGATGTCCTTTTCACCGGTCCGCTCCTCGATAGTGTCGAGCGCAAAATCGATGCCTTCGCGGACGTAATCATCCCAACCCTTGTCGGCGAGTCGCGCATCCGGGTTGATCCAGGAGACCATGAACACACTGTGGCCCTGTTCAAGGCACCAGCCGACGAAGGATTTCTGCGGGTTGAGATCGAGAATGTAGAATTTGTTGATCCAGGGCGGGACGATCAGCAGCGGCCGCTTGAAGACCTTTTCCGTTGTCGGGGCATAATGGATGATTTCGCAGAGCGGGCTTTTTGCCACCACCTTGCCTGGTGTGACGGCGATATTCTGGCCGATGACAAATTTGCTGTAGTCGGTCTGGCGCAGTTTCAGGTGACCGTTGCCGGCCGCGACATCCTCGGCCAGTTGCGCCATGCCCTTGACGAGGTTGGCACCGCTGGAGGCGACCGTTTCGCGGAAGACCTGCGGATTGGTGAAGACGAAATTGGCGGGCGAAAGCGCCTCCGTCACCTGCCGCATGTAAAACAGCGCCTTGGTGCGGGTATGCTCATCCAGCCCATCGGCTTCCGTCACCATCCGGTCGGCGAAACCGACCGTGGTCTGGTAGGCTTTCAGCAGGAAATCGAAGAACGGATTCGTCTGCCAGTCGGCATCGGCAAAACGCTTGCTTCTGCGTTGTGCAGGCCCGCTTTCGGCCACATTTTCCGGGGGCGAATGGGCGTTGCCGGAAAATTGCGCCAGCGATTTCGTCCACAGATCGTAGTAGCTGGAAAGCA
Organism: Agrobacterium sp. 22-209-1; assembly: GCF_053522485.1. Lineage (NCBI taxonomy): Bacteria > Pseudomonadati > Pseudomonadota > Alphaproteobacteria > Hyphomicrobiales > Rhizobiaceae > Agrobacterium > Agrobacterium sp. 22-209-1. Next base: position 374,427 of record NZ_JBNWCH010000004.1, on the reverse strand, counting down.
GGTGGGTCTGCGCCTCCAGTGACCGCTTCGGTTCGGCCATCCAATATTCGGCGACATCGGACAGCGTCTTGACCAGATCGGTCACAGGATCGGCGCTGGTTTGGGGGATGTCACCGCGTTCGCGCGGTGCCAGCCATTCTGAGGCGGCTTTGCCGAGATTTTCGAGCGCACGGGCGATGTTGATCGCGAAGGTTTCCGGGTCGCGGATCAGGTAGGCCTCGGCGGAACTGGCGTCGAAGCCGGGCGTTTTGCCGCCCTTTTTCTCACCGCCGCCGTCAACACCTGCCATGCGCCATCCTCCACCAAATTTGTGTTTGCACATTCTGCATGAAAACGAATACAAGTTCCACCAGCAAGGGGAGGCCGCAAAGGGCCGAACCGCAGTCGAATTCGATATCGGCGATATCCTTACAGGCGGAACATGACGATGGGCAAGCACATGGGGACATGGGGAACATATGCGGAAAATGCGGCAAGAATCGGTGTTCTTTCGCTCTCCGGCGTAATGCTCGCCGCCACGCTTGCCGCCTGCAAGGCTCCGGAGCCGATCGTCGCGCCCGCCCATATGCGCCGCCCGACGGCCGAAATCGTCGGCCCGCGCCCGGTCAGCGACACGGCGGTCAGCCAGAAGCGCAACACCGGCACCTATCCCACTTTCGCCCAACCGCTGACGGCCGCCGGCACCCAGATGGGTGAGGATGAGGCTTCCACCATGGAAGCAAACCTCTCGCGTCTCGGCGCGGCGCGGAAAAACGGGCAGATTTCCGAAGCTGAATATAATCGCCGGGTTGCCGAATTGCGGGCGCTCGCCGAAAACCAGAAGCCGGTTGCGACACCTGCCGCTTCGCAGTGAGATCATGCCGGGCATTTGACGCGGTTCGCTAGACTGCGCTTTAACGTCTTCACATCCCCCCAATGGAACGAACGATTGCCGCTTGTTTCTTCTCCCCGCCGGGGAGAAGGTCGCGGCAGCGGGATGAAGGGGCGAGGGTAGTGATAACCCGCGAGCTTGCCCCCTCATCCGACCCTTCGGGCCACCTTCTCCCCGGCGGGGAGAAGAAACTTGTGGCGATGCCCAGCCTTCCGTAAAGACATTAGACGGCGCGCGCCGTCCGGCAATCCTAACCCCTTCTTTACCCTGCCTTTGAACTATCCGCTTACCCAAGATCTTAAGCGGATGGATGCGGTTTGCCGCTATGATGCAGCCATAACAAACAGGCCGCTTAAAAAAGCGGGGCACGGGGTGAAATATCATGAAATGCATCGCCGCTTTGCTGGTTCTTGCCGGTTTTGCGCTTGCACCCGCTCAGGCGCGGGCACCGGACATCAACTTCGGAACACCTGTGCTTCAGGGCCGGTGAGAGGACGAATTCCGTCAGTCGTTGCCCGCGGCTTCGCTCAGCGCGTTGAGATGAGGCACGGTGATATGCCGATTGTTCTCGATACGGATAATGCCTTCCTTGCGCAGCTTGGTCATTTGGCGGCTAACTGTTTCGATGGTGAGGCCAAGGAAATCGGCGATATCGGCGCGTGAGAGCGGCAGGTCGAAGCAGGATTTGTCGTCGTTTTCCGGGTCGATATGGGTGGCGATCAAATAAAGGAAGCTGGCAACCTTTTCCTGCGCCGATTTGCGCCCGAGCGTCAGCATCCAGTCGCGCGCCTCGTCCAGTTCCTTCAGGGACTGGTTGTGGAGCTTGCGTTCCATATCGGGCACTTCGGAAACCATGCGGTCGACGACGCGGCGCGGGAAGAGACAAATCTCCACATCGGTTGCGGCTTCCGCCGTCATCTTGCTTTCCGCCATGAACGGGCGGCCGAGAAAGTCCGGTGCAAATTGCAGGCCGACGATCTGCTGGCGGCCATCCGACATCATTTTCGACAGCTTCACCACGCCGTTCAAAATATTGCCGTAGGAGGTGACGAGTTCGCCCTGACCGAGAAGCTCATTGCCCGCTTCCAGTTTCTTGCGGCTGGAATGGCGGTTCAGCTCGCAAAGCTGTTGCGGCGTCAGGCTGCTGCAAAGCCCGCCATGGCGCGCCTCGCAGGAGCGACAAACGACAGGTTCTTCCGAATTGTGGATGGTCTTCTGCAGCGTGTCCATAAGCCTTTTCCAATGCTGGCTTTTTCAGGACGATTGCGACCGTAGGTGTCAAATCCGGTCTCATGCAAGGCTTTCGCCACGTAGCCGTCGCCCCCGCGTCTACTTTAGCAAGAACTTACGGCGCAATTTGATTGAAGTCAAAGTTGCAAACTGTCGCAGCCGCTACTGAGAGAGAGGAAATCGACATTTTCTTGATAAAAGGCAAATCGGGCGATGAATACCGAACTTCTTCACAAATATTCGGGTGCAGTGCCGCGTTACACGAGCTATCCGACCGCGCCGCATTTCCACGAGGGAATCGATAATTGCATCTATCGCCGCTGGCTCGGCGCGCTCGGTCACAGGAATCGCCTGTCGCTTTATCTGCACATTCCCTATTGCGACCGGCTGTGCTGGTTCTGCGCCTGCCACACCAAGCACACGCTGAAATACGAGCCGATTGCCGTTTATCTTGAAGCACTTAAACAGGAAATCGAAGCCGTCGGTGCGCTGGTTTCGCCGGATGTGGTGGTAAGTGCCGTGCATTTCGGCGGCGGCTCGCCCACCATGCTGAAGCCGGAGGACATAAAGAGCCTGATGGACTGTCTGCGGCGTCATTTCACTTTCGGGCTCGCACCTGAAATCAGCGTCGAGATGGACCCCAACGATCTGGATGACAGCCGCTACGATGCGCTTGCCGCCATCGGCATGTCGCGGGCGAGCCTCGGGGTTCAGGACTTCGATGACAAAGTGCAAAAAACCATCAACCGCATCCAGTCTTTCGAACAGACGAAATCCGTCGTTGATGCGGTGCGGGCGAGGGGTGTTCACTCCGTCAATTGCGACATTCTTTATGGGTTGCCGTTCCAGACCTGCGAGACGCTGAAGAAGACCGTGGACCAGATCGTCTCGCTCGATCCCGACCGGGTGGCGCTTTTCGGTTATGCCCATGTGCCGTGGATGAAAAAACACCAGTCGCTGATCCCCGAACACGCGCTGCCCGACATTGCCGAGCGTTATCGTCAGATGACGATGGCGGGCGAAATGCTGAGGCAGGCCGGATACGGCGAGATCGGGATCGATCATTTCGCCAAGCCGGCGGACACCTTATGCCAGGCCGCCGAAGCGGGTGCGCTGCGCCGGAATTTCCAGGGCTATACGACCGACACGGCCGATGCGCTGATCGGGCTTGGTGCATCATCAATCGGTCGATTGCCGCAGGGCTATGTGCAGAACATGGTGGCGACGGGCGAATATCAGCGCATGGTGGGCGAGGGCGGCCTTGCCGTCGTGAAGGGTATAGAGTTATCGCGGGATGATCATCTGCGTTCGCATGTCATTGAGCGGCTGATGTGCGATTTTTCTGTCGATCTTTCGGACTTGCAGCACCGCTTCGGGAAGGTGAGCCATTCCGTGAGAGCCCAGGCGCAACAGTTTGCCGCAGGCGACAGGGATGGCGTGGTGCGGCTGGACGCCGATATTTTTGCCGTGACGGAGGCTGGAAAGCCGTTCGTGCGCAACATCGCGGCAATCTTCGACACCTATCTCGGTAACGGACGCGGCCGTCATTCGGTTGCTGTTTAGGCAACAGTTTTGGGGCAAATTTCAAAGTTACGTCACGAAACCATTGGCTTTTTTGTGCGACTTGCCTATGTGGTGCGTCAGAAAGAATAATTCATACGAACGACAATAAGGATTATGGGCGTGACAGCTACATTCGACAAGGTTGCCGACATTATCGCCGAAACCAGCGAAATCGACCGCGAAACCATTACGCCGGAGAGCCACACGATCGACGATCTGGGCATCGACAGCCTCGACTTTCTCGATATCGTTTTTGCCATCGACAAGGAATTCGGCATCAAGATCCCGCTCGAGCAGTGGACGCAGGAAGTCAACGAAGGCAAGGTTTCCACCGAAGAATACTTCGTGCTGAAGAACCTCTGCGCCAAGATCGACGAATTGCGCGCTGCCAAGGGCTGATCTGACAATGCCCGCATCAAGCGGGCATTTCTTTTTAAAGCCCGCCGTCATGGCGGGTTAAACCGACCAGAGACGGGCCGGACGGATGCTGCTTGAATATTTTCAGATGATCGACAGGGTCGAAGCCGTGGACATGGCGACGCGCACATTGAAGGCGCGGTCCGTCGTTCCCGACAAGAGCCCTGTTTTCGAAGGCCACTTTCCCGGCATGCCGCTGGTTCCGGGTGTGCTCTTGATCGAGACGATGGCGCAGGCCTCCGGCATGATGGTTCTGGCATTTTCCGATTTCGCGTCCATGCCGTTCCTGATGTCGGTCGATGGCGCCAAGATGCGCACCTTCGTGGAGCCCGGCGCTGTTCTTGATATCGAAGCGGTGCTGGAGCATGACGGTTCGGGCTTTGCCGTTACCAAGGCGAAGATCACCTCTGCCGGCAAGAAGGTCTGTGATGCGCAGCTGAAACTGCGTACCATGCCGTTCAGCGAAATTCCGCTTGGGCCTGTCGTCAAGAAGCGGGCCGAAGAAGTCGGCCTGATGGCGGCGATTGCCGCGGATGCGCAGAAATAAGCGCTCCCGCCCGTTTCAAAAGGGGAGCGTTTTTCCCGTCGGCCCGGTTTTGACACATGAAAATCGTGGGCTCGCGACGGTGGATCGGGCCTTCACCATTGCCAATCCGCATCGCGCGCTTTATTCCGCAACGCATGAAGTGGTTGTTCGCAACCGCTGTGGATAGCCGTGACCGTTTCGGCGGAGCCGGCTGCAAAGGATGACAGACGATGAAATCTGACAATGATGTGGTGATAACAGGGGTCGGCATCGTGACCTGTCACGGCGTTGGCAGCCAGGCGCATGTGGCGCTTCTTTCTGGAGCCGCCGCGCCGGCGACGATTGTCGAGACCGAAAAATTCAAGCCCTATCCGGTCCATCCCATGCCGGAGATCGACTGGTCGGCGCAGATCGCCAAGCGCGGCGACCAGCGCCAGATGGAAAACTGGCAGCGTCTCGGCGTTTTTGCCGCCGGTCTGGCGCTCGACGATGCCGGTCTGAAGGAAAATGCCGAAGCCTGCGCCACCATGGACATGATCGTTGCCGCCGGTGGCGGCGAGCGCGACATCAATGTCGATACGCTGATCGTCGATGAGGCGCTGAAGCGCAATGACCGAGAAAAGCTGCTGAACGAGAAGCTAACGACGGAACTGCGGCCAACGCTGTTTCTCGCCCAGCTTTCCAACCTGATGGCCGGCAATATCTCCATCGTGCACAAGGTTACCGGGTCTTCCCGCACCTTCATGGGCGAAGAGGCGGCCGGCATTTCCGCCGTCGAAACCGCGTTTCACCGCATCCGCTCCGGCGAATCGAGCCACGCCCTTGTCGGCGGCGCCTTCTCGGCCGAACGTCCCGACATGATCCTGCTGTTCGAAGCCATCGGCGCGCACGCGCAGGGTGGCTGGCAGCCGCTGTGGTCGCGTGGCGACCAGGACGGCGGCGGCATGATTTCCGGTTCGCTCGGCGCCTTCCTCGTGCTGGAATCGCGCAAGCATGCCAGCGAGCGTGGCGCGCGCATCTATGCCCGCATCGACGCCATTGAGGGCGACCGCGGCAGCCGCGATGACGGCAAGATGGAAAAGCGCATGGAGCGGCTGCTTGCTCCCGCCAAGGACAGTGCGGCAACCGTCGTATTTTCCGGCGCGAGCGGTTATGACGGCGTAACGGCCCGCGAGAAGGACATTCTCGACAAGGTGCTGCCAAATTCGGTCATTCGTGGTTTCGGCGGTGTCACCGGTCATGGACTTGAGGCGCAGTTTCCACTCGGGCTCGCTCTGGCGGCGCTGACGCTTGAAAGCGGTGCGAAGGTTCCTACCTTCGATGCGGCTGCGGAAAAGCCAATGGGCGAGGTGGCCACCGAGGCCGTTGTCACCACCGTCGGCCATGTGCGCGGCGAAGGTGTCGCCGTTCTGTCCCGCGACGTTTGAGGAGAAAAGACCATGGCTTCCAACTTCAGGGATCATCTCGGTCGTCCCATCGTCGCTGTCACCGGCATGGGCATTATCACCTCGCTCGGGCAGGGGCTTGCCGATAACTGGGCGGCGTTGACATCGGGCAAATCGGGCATTCACAAGATCACCCGTTTCCCGACGGAGGGGCTTTCGACCCGCATCAGCGGCACGGTGGATTTCATCGATATCCCGGTTCCGAATTCCGTCGAGCGTTCTTATGCCTTTGCGCGCGAAACCACCATCGAGGCGCTGGCGCAGGCCGGTATCTCCGGTGATTTCAATGGGCCGCTGTTTCTCGCAGCGCCGCCGATCGAGCCGGAGTGGAGCGCCCGTTTCGAGCTTGCCGACCGGTCTCCGCCGGCCGCCCAGCCGGGTGACGCCTATGAACGGTTCCTGACGGCGTTCCGCCAGCGTCCCGACCCGGCATTCCAGGAAGCTGCCCTGTTCGGCGCGATTTCCGAGCGCCTCTCCGACCGCTTTGGCACGCGCGGCCTGCCGGTCACGCTTTCCACCGCCTGCGCATCCGGCGCGACCGCGATCCAGCTCGGCGTCGAGGCGATCCGTCAGGGTCGCACCGAACGGGCGCTGACGGTTGCGACTGACGGTTCCGTCAGTGCCGAGGCGCTGATCCGCTTCTCGCTGCTGTCTGCGCTTTCGACCCAGAACGAGCCGCCGGAAAAGGCCTCCAAGCCATTCAGCAAGGACCGCGACGGTTTCGTGATTGCCGAAGGTGCGGCAACGCTTGTGCTGGAATCGCTCGAAGCCGCCGTCGCTCGCGGCGCGAAGGTTCTCGGCATCATCAAGGGCGCCGGCGAAAAAGCTGACAGCTTCCACCGCACACGCTCGTCGCCCGACGGCGGTCCGGCGATTGCGACGATCCGTGCGGCACTGGCCGATGCGGGCGTGGCCGAAAGCGACATTGGTTACATCAATGCCCACGGCACCTCGACGCCTGAGAATGACAAGATGGAATACGGTTCGATGCTGGCCGTCTTCGGTGAAGGCCTGAAGAACATTCCGCTGTCCTCCAACAAGTCGATGATCGGCCATACGCTCACCGCCGCAGGTGCTGTTGAAGCCGTGTTCTCACTGCAGACCATGCTGACCGGCACCCTGCCGCCGACGATCAACTACAACAATCCCGATCCAACCATCACGCTCGACGTGGTGCCGAATGTGAAGCGGGATGCTGAGGTGGGTGCGGTTCTGTCCAACTCCTTCGGGTTTGGCGGGCAGAACGCAAGCCTTGTCATGACGCGCGAACCGGCTTAACCGGTTCCGTTACAACAGGGGCGTTTCCGAATGACTTGCGGAAACGCGCCCGTTTCTTTGATTTCGCATTCCAGCCGCAAAACCGTTACAGAGTTTTGCTGGAATGATTTTAGGTAACGCCTTCGGGCGAAGGACTGATATATGCGCGCTCTTCAACTCGTCGACGACCGGAAGCTCGAAAAAGTGGACCTGCCCGAACCGGACGCTCCGGGCCCGGGCGAGGTGACGCTGCGCGTCAAGGCCGTGGCGCTCAATCATATCGACGTGTGGGGCTGGCGCGGCATGGCTTTCGCCAAGCGCAAGATGCCGCTCACCATCGGTGCGGAAGCCTCCGGCGTGGTCGAGGCCATCGGCCCCGGCGTTTCCAACGTGCTGCCGGGCCAGCTGGTCTCGGTCTATGGCGCGCGCACCTGCGGGCTGTGCAAGCCCTGCCGCGAAGGCCGCGACAATCTGTGCGAACATGTCCAGGGCGTTCACGGTTTCCATCTCGATGGTTTCGCGCAGGAAAAGATGAATATTCCAGCCCGCCAGCTCGTGCCGGCACCGCATGGCATTGACGCCGTTGCGGCGGCGCTCGCACCGGTCACTTTCGGCACCGTGGAGCACATGCTGTTCGACAATGCCAAGCTTGAGCCGGGCGAAACCATTCTCATCCATGCCGGCGGTTCCGGCATCGGCACGGCGGCCATTCAGCTTGCCAAGAAGATGGGCTGCACCGTCATCACCACAGTCGGTTCCGACGACAAGATCGAACGGGCGAAGGCGCTCGGGGCCGATCATGTCATCAACTACCGGACCGACCGTTTCGAAGGCGTCGTGCGCAAGCTGACGAAAAAGAAGGGTGTCGATGTTGTCTTCGAACATGTTGGCAAAGACACTTTTGTCGCCTCGATGTTCTCGCTGAAGCGTGGCGGCCGTCTCGTCACCTGCGGCTCTACCTCGGGCGTTTCCACCGAAATCAATCTGATGATGCTGTTCCAGCAGCAGCTGAAGCTGCTCGGCTCCTTCGGCTGCCGCATGGAAAACATGGCCAATGCCATGCAGAAGATGGCACGCGGCATCGTTCATCCCGTCATCGACACGGAAGTCACCTTCGACGATATCGACCGGGCACTGGAGCGCATGGAAACGCGCCAGGTATTCGGCAAGATCGTTCTGCGAATGGACTGAGCATCTTGAAGCTGTTCCTGACACGGATTGTCCTGAAACTGGACCACTTCCGGCAGTGGCTGATTGCGACGCTCGCCTTTGGCCTCCTCAACCTGCTGAAGCTTTTTCCCGCCGATGCCGGCATTCGCGCCGCCGACCGGCTGGCGCGCTGGGTGGGGCCGAAAACCGGGCGCCACAAACTGATGCTTTACAATCTGGCCCGCGCCTTCCCGGAGAAATCCGAGGAGGAGCGGCTTGAGATCGCCATGGATAGCTGGGCCAATATGGGCCGGCTTGCGGCGGAATATGTATTCCTAGACCGGCTGTTCGATTTCGATCCGGAAAAGAACAAGCCGGGCCGCATCGAGGTCGAGGGCATTCCGACCTTCCTCGAGCTGCGCGACAATCCTCGGCCCTTCATCGTCTTTACCGCCCATAGCGGCAATTTCGAGCTCTTGCCGGTTGCCGGCTCGGCTTTCGGTCTCGATGTAACGGTACTGTTCCGGCCGCCGAACAATCCTTTCGTGGCCGACAAGGTGTTCAATTTCCGCAAGGAACGCATGGGCAATCTTGTGCCCTCGCATGCCGGTTCCTCCTTCGCGCTTGCGCGGCAGCTGGAAAAGGGCGGTGGTGTCGGCGTGCTCGTCGACCAGAAATTCGGAAAGGGCCTGACGACGAAGTTCTTCGGCCTTGAAGTTCGCACCAATCCGCTGCTTGCCAAGCTGGTGCGGCAATTCAACTGCGATGTGTATCCGGCCCGTTGCGTGCGTCTTCCCGACAATCGCTACAGGCTGGAAATAGAGCCCAAGGTTGAAATTCCGCGCGATGAGAAGGGCAATGTCGATATTCAGGCGACGGCGCAGCTTCTGAACGACAAGGTGGAAAGCTGGGTGCGCGAATACCCCGGACAATGGCTGTGGTATCACGACCGGTGGGATGTGAAGCACCAGATTTGAGTTCATTGTGGTGCGGCCGGAGTTTGTACGATTTTTACGACATTCGGCCGGAGAATGATGCATTTCGATATTTTTCCATATTAGCGGAACCTCATTTTTCGTTCATGGATTATCGAAATTGAAAAATTAGCGGCTGCTGTGATATTTTGGACAACAATCCCCGCGGCGTTCCCGCGTTTCGTTACGTCATTTTTAAGCGCAAAGACGCTATAATCGAGGGGCAAAGGGTTAATCCGTTCGCATAGGTAGCGGGGGTTATGCCCGTTCAGGGAGAGTTGGGTTGAAAGATTTGATTGAGTTGTTCTGGCTGCGTTATACGGAACTGCAATCTGCCGTTGGTAAAAACGAAGCCGACAAGATTGCCGTGCTGGAGCGTGAACTGGAACAGCTCCTCGAGCGGGTTGTCGGACGCAAGACAGAAAATTCCGAAGATATTCGCGAGCAGTTCCGTTTTGCCATCGATCTCCTCAACCACGAGGCGGAAGACCTTGGCTGCGTGCAGCGCAACTCCGAGCTTCTGCGGACGCTCGTTGATCGTTACGTCGGCATGCCTTCGAAGGCCAAAGTCGTTGGTGACGAGGACGAGGACACGCTGGAGTGGCACCATCGCCACCTGATCCTCGATGAAGACATGCTGAACGATCTGGATGATCCCGTTGTGATCGTTACGCCTGGTTATCGCGTCTCGTTCGCCAATTCTCTCGACGCATTTCAGCGCAATGCGCCGGAAGGTCTTGTGGGGTGCCATATTGCTGAACTGGTTGGCGTTCACCGTTTCCAGAACGACCTCAGAGACAAGCTGGATAATTGTTTCAAGGGCGATACGTCGAAGTATACCTACGCGGAAGACCAGAACGGTCGCACGATCGTGAAATCGTTGGAAATGTCGCCGTGTTACTCATCTGCCTACAAGCTTGTCGGCGCCATGGTCGTCATCCGCGAAATCGAGGACCGCAGACGCCGCGCCACGGCGTGACGTTATACGCCTGTCTCTGACGACAATCCCTTTTATTTCGGGAATATCGTTTCCCATATCGTCGCGATGGACCACGCGGATGAAGCGTCGACAAGAAGCTTCATCGCCATGGCCAGGCAGGAAAGCACCAGCAGCGGGCGGATGATCTTCGCACCGTTTTTCATCGCGAAGCGGGAGCCGATCTGTGCGCCGATGAACTGGCCGACGCCCATGGCGAGACCGAGCTTCCACAAAACCGCACCACCCATTGCAAAGACGAGAAAACCGCCGAAATTCGAACCGAGGTTGAGAAGCTTCGTGTGGGCGGTCGCCTTCAGCATTCCGAAGCCGGCAAGGCTCACAAAGGCCAGCATGTAAAAAGACCCTGCGCCGGGGCCGAAAACACCATCGTAAAAACCGATCAGCGGTGCGACCGCAAGCCCGAACACGAAGGGCGTGATGCGGCGATGGCTGTCGATATCGCTGAGTTGCGGCTTGAAGGCGAAATAAAGCGCGATCGCAATCAACAGGAACGGCATGACGGCGCGCATCAGATCGGCTGGCACGAAGGCGGCTGTCAGCGCACCGAGCATTCCGCCGGCCATGGCCATCAGCGCCATAGGCAGTTGCTCTTTGAGGTTCACGTGGCCTCGTCTCGCATAGGCCAGTGTCGCAGAGGCGGAACCGAACTGGGCCTGCAGCTTGTTGGTGCCGAGCGTATCGAGTGGGGCAATTCCCATGATCATCATTGCCGGAATGACGATGAGACCGCCGCCGCCGGCGATGGAATCGATAAAGCCGGCAAAGATGGCGACGCAGAAAAGGACGAGAAAAACGTTGAGGGCGATGTCTTGCACTGGGGATGTCCGGGCAGGCGGCGGGAGAGGGCTTCTTCTTTCACTGAAAAGACTGCCACGCAATATTTTTCTGCATGACATGCCGCTTGCGGGGGGATTGCGGTGTTGCCGCTTATCGTTATGTTTCCGTGGCGCGTCGCCGGAAGAAGCGGATGGCGCTTGAGACATATGGATGAGGACATTATGCATAAAGTGATATTCGATACGGATCCCGGTGTGGACGACGCCATGGCGCTTCTGTTCCTGCATCGTCACCCCGATATCGATCTGATCGGCGTCACCACGGTTTTCGGCAACGCCCCCATCGATATCACCACCCGCAATGCACTCTTTCTCAAACGGGAATGGCAGATGAATGCACCGGTGGCGAGAGGCGCCGGGGTGACCTTCGATCCTGCCCGCAAGGAAGGCCATTGGCCGACCTTCATCCACGGCGAAAACGGCCTCGGCGATATCGATATCCCTGAAACCATCGATCTGCCGCTCGATCCGCGCCCGGCCCATCGCTTTATCATTGAGACGGTGAAGGCCTATCCCGGTGAGGTGACGCTGATCGCGGTCGGCCGCATGACCAATCTGGCGCTGGCACTGCGTGAGGAACCGGATTTCGCCGCGCTGGTCAAGGACGTCATCGTCATGGGCGGCGCCTTCGACATGAACGGCAATGTCTCGCCGGCGGCCGAGGCGAATATTCATGGCGATCCGGAAGCGGCCGACCTTGTCTTTACCGCGCCCTGGCGCGTCACCGTCGTCGGTCTCGACGTGACGACAAAAACCGTGATGACAAGCGCCTTCATGGCGGAGATGGCGGAGGCTGGCGGCAAGCCCGTGCAGTTGCTTTCCGACCTGTCGCAGTTCTATATCGATTTCTACAAGACCCGGACCGGCGACGGCATGGTGGTGCATGATAGCTGCGCCTGTGTTTATCTCGTTGCACCGGAACTGTTTACCACCCGCAGCGGCCCGGTGCGCGTCGTCTGCGGCGGACTTGCCGACGGCCAGACGATCCAGAAACCGGATGGCCGCGCTTTTCCGCCGGGCGACTGGGACGGGCATCCAAGCCAGCTTATCTGCACGGATATCGAGCCGGAACGCGTACTTTCGGTCATCCGTGCGGCAATTGTGAAGGGTGAGCGCGGCTGAAGGGCCGTTCTTGAGCATGGCTTGCCTTGCATTTTCCAAGAATCTGGCGTTATGCAAGTTCCCTGATCATAGTGCGCGATCTGCCTTGCGGGAAGGGCTGCGAAGGCCGAACCGGAAGGACGGGCGGATCACCGTTATGCAGCGTGGGCCGAGAAAAGCCTTGTAGGTTTTCCCGTTCTTTGCGCTACAATGAATAACGCCTGCCGGGTCGGTTCGTGTCGGCGGCGTTTAAAAACAAAAAACGAACCTTCGTTATGGGCCGGTGGAACCGGTCCATTCCCATGAGGAAAGTGATGGAAGAGTTTCACAAGGTCCGGCGTCTGCCGCAATACGTCTTCGAACAGGTCAACCGTTTGAAAGCGAGCGCGCGAGCGGCCGGGGCCGATATCATCGATCTCGGCATGGGCAATCCCGACCTTCCGACTCCGAAGGCCATTGTCGACAAGCTTTGCGAGGTCGTCCAGGATCCGCGCACCCATCGTTATTCCTCGTCCAAGGGCATTCCCGGCCTTCGCCGCGCGCAGGCCGCCTATTATGCCCGCCGTTTCGGCGTCAAGCTGAACCCCGATACGCAGGTCGTCGCGACCCTCGGCTCCAAGGAAGGCTTCGCCAATATGGCGCAGGCCATTACCGCGCCGGGTGACGTGATCCTGTGTCCGAACCCCACCTATCCGATCCATGCCTTCGGCTTCCTGATGGCGGGCGGCGTTATCCGCTCGATGAATGTCGAGCCTGACGACAGCTTCTTCGGACCGCTGGAGCGCGCCGTGCGCCACTCCATCCCGAAGCCGCTGGCGCTGATCGTCAACTACCCGTCAAACCCGACGGCGCATGTCGCCTCGCTCGATTTCTACAAGGACGTGATCGCTTTTGCGAAGAAGCACGAGATCATCGTGCTGTCCGACCTTGCCTATTCGGAAATCTACTTCGACGACAACAATCCGCCGCCTTCGGTTCTCGAAGTTCCCGGCGCCATCGATGTCGCGGTGGAGTTCACCTCCATGTCGAAGACCTTCTCCATGCCCGGCTGGCGCATGGGCTTTGCCGTCGGCAACGAGCGTCTGATCGCGGCGCTGACGCGGGTGAAGTCCTATCTCGATTACGGCGCCTTCACGCCGATCCAGGTTGCGGCGACGCATGCGCTGAATGGCGACGGCTCCGACATCGCGGAAGTGCGCAGCGTTTATCGCCGCCGCCGCGACGTCATGGTCGACACGTTCGGCAAGGCCGGTTTCGAGGTTCCGCCGCCGGCGGCGACCATGTTCGCCTGGGCGAAAATCCCGGAAAAATTCCGCCATCTCGGCAGCCTGGAATTCTCCAAGCTACTGGTCGAGAAGGCAGATATCGCCGTTGCTCCCGGCATCGGCTTTGGCGAAATGGGCGATGATTACGTCCGTCTCGCGCTCGTGGAAAACGAGCATCGAATTCGTCAGGCAGCGCGCAATCTGAAGCGTTTCCTGTCGAGCGCAGACGAAACGATGCACAATGTCGTTTCGCTGAACGCCCACAGATAAGGGCAACCGAAGGCGGCCGGGCCTCGGCCGCCACCATCACCAGCAATCAGGAACATACCCATGGCAGATTCATTGAGAATCGGCATAGCGGGGCTCGGCACTGTCGGCGCTTCGCTCGTGCGCATCCTCCAGCAGAGAAGCAACGAACTTGCGATTACCTGCGGACGCGCGATTGAGATTATTGCGGTGAGCGCGCGCGATCGTTCGCGCGACCGCGGCATTGATCTCAAGGGTATTACCTGGTTCGACACGCCGGAGCAGATGGCGAGCGAAGCCGATATCGACGTGTTCGTCGAACTGGTCGGCGGCGCTTCCGGCCAGGCGGAAAATGCGGTGCGCGCCGCACTCGCCCGCGGTCTCCATGTGGTGACGGCCAATAAGGCGCTGCTGGCCAAGCACGGCGTCGAACTGGCGACCCTTGCCGAAGACAAGGGCGCGCTGCTAAACTTCGAAGCAGCGGTGGCCGGCGGTATCCCCGTCATCAAGGCGCTGCGTGAGTCTCTCACCGGCAACCATGTGTCGCGCATCTACGGCATCATGAACGGCACCTGCAACTACATCCTGACCAAGATGGAGAAGGAAGGGCTGTCCTTTGAGGCGTGCCTGAAAGAAGCGCAGCGGCTGGGTTATGCCGAAGCCGATCCGGCTTTCGATATCGAGGGTAACGACACAGCCCACAAGCTTGCCATTCTGACAACGCTTGCCTTCGGCAACAAGATTTCGGCCGGCGATATCTATCTGGAAGGCATCACCAATATTTCCAGCGAGGACATTCAGGCGGCCGCCGAACTCGGTTACCGCATCAAGCTTCTCGGCGTGGCGCAGGTGACCGAATCCGGCATCGAACAGCGCGTGCATCCGACCATGGTGCCGCTCGATTCCGTTATCGCCCAGGTGGATGGCGTCACCAATGCGGTGGCGATCGAATCCGACATTCTCGGGGAATTGCTGATGGTTGGCCCGGGTGCGGGCGGCAACGCCACGGCCTCCGCCGTACTGGGCGACATTGCCGATATCGCCAAGAGCCGTCCGGGCGCCCAGCAGGTGCCGGTTCTCGGACGTCCGGCGAAATCGCTGACGGAATATCGTCGCGCCAAGATGAAAAGCCATGAGGGCGGTTATTTCATTCGCCTGACGGTGAAGGATCAGGCTGGCGTCTTCGCCTCCATCGCCACCCGCATGGCGGATAACAACATCTCGCTCGAATCCATCGTGCAGCGCCAGCGCGTGCATGTGGAAGGCGCGCCGCAGACCATCATCCTCGTCACCCATGCGACGATGGAGGATGCGATCCGCAAGGCGGTGAAGGCGATCAAGAACGAGAAATATCTCGTCAGCGAGCCGCAGGTCATCCGCATCGAGCGGACCTGAGCCGTTTCATTATTTTGATGACATCAAAAGCCGCGCTTCCAGATGGAGGCGCGGTTTTTCGTTGTATTGCAGCCGGCATCACGCCGGTCGTCGGGCACCCATAAAATTTGAGGGGAAGGCATCGGAAACGCTGGAAAACAAGGCGATTCGGCACTATGGTCAATCCGTTCACCAAGCGAGGGAGGCGTGGCCGTGACATCGATCATCCTGTTCAAGGACAATAAGCGCGCAGGTGTTGCAGCCGCCCATCACCGGGCGCGGCCTCACAATGCCAACGACAATATTCGCAGCATGGAATTCGACATGGGGGAGCATGAGCGCAATTGGTGTTCGCTCGCGGTCTTTTCGTTGCTGCTGCTGGTCGGCGCCGTCTCAATCGTCAGCCCGTTTTTCTCGATTTTTTCGGTGTGACTCCGTCAAGGCGCGTTTTTGCTTGAAAAACACGCCTTCGCCATTTAGCCCGTTCTAACCAAGGCGCGGAACGCGCATGAGAAGATGAAGGGACAGGATGGCAATGTTGGAGCCGGCCGATACCGTGGCCCGCGCATTTCTAAGCGTGGAGCGGTCGGCGACAGAACAGCGCTGGGTATCGCGGCTGGATCAGGCCGGGCAGAACCGCGCGCTGGCGATGTCTCAGGTCCATGGGATTCCCGAATTGATTGCGCGGGTGCTGGCCGGGCGCGGCGTGGGCGTCGATGACGCTTTGGCGTTCCTCGATCCGACCATTCGTTCGCTGATGCCCGATCCGCATATGCTGACCGATTGCGAAAAGGCCGCCGAAAGGCTGGTGCGTGCCATCGAGACCGGCGAGAAGGTGGCGATATTCGGCGATTACGATGTTGATGGCGCTGCCTCTTCGGCGCTGATGTATCGCTTTCTCGCGCATTTCGAGTTGATGCCGGAAATCTATATTCCCGACCGCATTTTTGAAGGGTACGGGCCGAACCCGGCGGCAATGCAGCAGCTGGCCGCCAATGGCGCGACGCTGATCGTCACCGTCGACTGCGGTTCCACCAGTCATGAGTCGCTTCAGGCCGCAAAGGACGCCGGAACGGATGTGGTGGTGATCGACCACCATCAGGTCGGCACGGAATTGCCGCCAGCGGTGGCGCTGGTCAATCCCAATCGCGAGGACGATCTGTCGGGGCAGGGGCATCTCTGTGCCGCCGGTGTGGTGTTTCTGGTGCTGGTGGCCACGTTGCGGCTGCTGAAGGACAGACGCAACCGGCAGGCCTTCACGCTCGATCTGCTGTCGCTGCTTGATATCGTCGCGCTTGCGACGGTCTGCGACGTGGTGCCGCTGAAGGGGCTGAACCGCGCTTATGTGGTGAAGGGGCTGATTGCCGCACGGCACATGAACAATGCGGGACTTGCGGCGCTGTTCAAGAAGGCGGGGCTCGGCGGGCCTGTGACCCCCTATCATTTCGGTTTCCTGATCGGGCCGCGCATCAATGCCGGCGGCCGCATTGGCGATGCCGCGCTTGGCAGTCGTTTGTTGACGATTGATGATTCCTCGCAGGCCGAGGTCATTGCCGAGCGGCTGGATGAGCTGAACCGCGAGCGGCAGGCCATGGAAGCGGCGATGCTGGCGGAGGCCGAAGCCGAGGCGCTGTTCGAATATGGCGACGGCTCCGGTGCGGGCGTCATCGTCACCGCCCGGGAAAACTGGCATCCGGGTATTGTCGGATTGCTTGCCTCGCGTCTGAAGGACCGTTTCCGTCGTCCAGCCTTCGCCATTGCCTTCGATCCCTCCGGCAAGGGCACCGGCTCGGGTCGCTCGATCAACGGCTTCGATATGGGGCGCATGGTGCGCGCCGCCGTGGAGGCTGGGTTGCTGGTCAAGGGCGGCGGCCATGCCATGGCGGCCGGACTGACGGTGGAGCGCGCCAATCTCGGCAAGCTCAGGACATTCTTCGAGGAAGCGGCCGCAAAGACGGTGAACGAGCTGGTGCAAAGCAGCGTGCTGAAGATCGATGGCGCCATCGGCGCATCAGGCGCGACATTGCAGCTTGTCGACCAGCTGGAACAGGCCGGTCCTTACGGATCAGGCCACTCGCAGCCGGTTTTTGCCGTGCCGGCGCATCGCCTGCGCGATGTAAGGCTTGTGGGCACAGCGCACGTCAAAATCACGCTGGAGGCCATGGATGGCTCGCGGCTGGACGGCATCGCGTTTCGCGCCGCAGAAGCGCCTCTGGGGCAGATGCTGCTGAATGCACGTGGCAGGAACATTCACGTCGCAGGCACGGTGGGGGCCGATCTCTGGCAGGGCCAGAGGCGTGTGCAGCTGCGCGTACTGGACGCGGCTTTCGCACCCTGACGGGGCTGCGGATCAAACTTCCATTTTAGGGAAAAGCTTACTGACCGCCGAAAACGGTATGCGTCTTCATTCTCACGCATCGCGTGAGGATTCTAATGCAGGTCACTGATTTTCAAGGAAAAGCAAGTGGCACGCCCTAGGGGAGTCGAACCCCTCTTTTCAGAATGAAAATCTGACGTCCTAACCGATAGACGAAGGGCGCGTGCGCTTGTGGTGTGGCGCCCTTATAGTCAGGCTCCCGTTGCTCCGCAAGCGGAAAAATCGATTTTTCTCGCTTCGTGACGAGTTTTTTTATGGAGGACGGAAAGGCTGTGGAAAACTGCGCTGGAACCGGCCAAAGCCTTGAAATATCGCCGCTATCGCGGCGCGTCGGCAATGCCTTCATGCCTCGTGGAAGGCCCGGGGAGCGCTTTTCCAACCCTTAGCTGGCATCTGCTGCCTGCCAAACAGAACCGCGCTGTGATTTGGCTGGAAGGGGAAAGGCAAGCGGGTCGATTTTCCTGTTGGCGTTTCGGCCAGCTTGCCTTCCATCGGGGGGACAGCATTCTAACGTGCTCGGCGGGAATCGGTTCCGCTGCATTGATCGCGCGTAGCGATTTTGCGAACTGACGCGGTGCATCTACATTTTGAAGAGGAAACACGAAGGCAAGTGGCACGCCCTAGGGGAGTCGAACCCCTCTTTTCAGAATGAAAATCTGACGTCCTAACCGATAGACGAAGGGCGCGTGCGCTTGTGGTGTGGCGCCCTTATAGTCAGGCTCCCGAAGGTCTGCAAGCGGAAAAATGCATGATTTGACAAAAAAATGACATGGGCCACCAGAACCCCTGGAAAACAAGGATTCTCGTTTCGTAACAATTGGTTAAACTGCGATGTCGAGCGTATTTTTGTGCTCTTGGCGCTTCGAGAGCGGTGGAATCACAAAATCGAAATCGTCGCGCTCGTGCATGGAGATAAAGATTTCAGCAGATCTCCAGAAACGAAAACGGGGCCGAAACGGCCCCGCTCGATATACGTGTCGATTGCAGTCTCAGTGCAAAATCTGGCTGAGGAACAGCCGGGTGCGCTCATGCTGCGGATTGTCGAAGAATTCGGCGGGCGAATTCTGTTCGACGATCTGGCCCTGGTCCATGAAGATGACGCGGTTTGCGACCTGACGGGCAAAGCCCATTTCGTGGGTTACGCATAGCATGGTCATACCGTCTTCGGCGAGGCTGACCATGGTGTCGAGCACTTCTTTCACCATTTCCGGGTCGAGCGCCGAGGTCGGCTCGTCAAACAGCATGATCTTCGGCTTCATGCAGAGCGAACGGGCAATCGCCACGCGCTGCTGCTGGCCGCCGGACAGCTGGCCGGGATACTTATTCGCCTGCTCGGGGATCTTGACGCGCGTCAGATAGTGCATAGCCACTTCCTCGGCTTCCTTCTTGGGCATCTTGCGAACCCAGATCGGCGCCAGCGTGCAGTTTTCAAGGATCGTCAGATGCGGGAAGAGGTTGAAGTGCTGGAACACCATGCCGACTTCACGACGCACTTCATCGATCTTCTTGAGATCGTTGGTGAGTTCTATTCCGTCGACATTGATCGTACCTGACTGATGTTCTTCCAGCCGGTTGATGCAGCGGATCATGGTGGACTTGCCCGAGCCCGAAGGGCCGGCGATGACGATGCGCTCGCCTTTCATGACCTTCAGGTTGATATCGCGCAGCACGTGGAAGTCGCCATACCACTTGTTCATGCCGATGAGTTCTATCGCCACGTCCGTAGTCGAGACGGCCAGTTCTTTTGCTTGGGTTTCTGCCATTTGAGCGTCCCTTATCGTTTATGCCCGGTGTCGAGGTGCCGTTCCATGAACAGCGAATAACGCGACATGCCGAAGCAGAATATCCAGAATACGAAGCCTGCGAAAATATAGCCAGTCATGGCGGTGACGGGCGTGGCCCAGTTCGCATCCGATTGGTTGAGTGTGACAATACCGAGCAGGTCGAACATGCCGATGATCGAGACCAGCGACGTATCCTTGAACAGCCCGATGAAGGTGTTGACGATGCCCGGAATGACGAGCTTCAGCGCCTGCGGCAGCACGATCAGTCTCGTCTTCTGCCAATAGTTCAGGCCGAGTGAATCTGCACCTTCATATTGTCCCTTTGGAATGGCCTGCAGGCCGCCGCGGATCACCTCCGCCATATAGGCCGAGGAGAACAGCGACACGCCGACGAGCGCGCGCAGGAACTTGTCGAAGGTCCAGCCGTCGGGCAGGAACAAAGGCAGCATGATGCTGGCGAAGAACAGCACGGTGATCAACGGAATGCCTCTGATGACCTCAATGAAGAGTACGCAGAGCATCTTGATCACCGGCAGGTTCGAGCGTCTGCCGAGCGCCAGAAGGATGCCGAAGGGCAGCGACACCGTGATCCCGAAAAACGACAGGATGAGCGTGACCATCAGGCCGCCCCAGAGCTGCGTTTCGACCACAGGCAGGCCGAAGACGCCGCCGATAAGCAGGAAAAACGCAATGAAGGGCAGGATGATGAAGAGCGCCAGCGCATTGAGACGCTTGAACGGCGCCTTCGGAATGAGCATCGGGATCAACAGGATGGTGAACATCACCATGACGAGGATCGGACGCCAGCGTTCATCGATGGGGTAGCGGCCAAAGACGAATTGGCCAAGCTTGGCCGAAACGAAAGCCCAGCACGCACCGGACTGGCCGTCCGGCAGGGCGCCGCCCTGCGAAGCGGTCAGGCAGGCGATACGATCGCTGCCGGTCCATACCGCGTCGATGAACAGCCAATCGATAATCGGTGGCACAATATAGGCCAGCAGAGCGATGGCAATGACGGTGAAAACCGTATCCTTGGGCGTGGCGAAGAGTTTGGTGCGCAGCCAATGCGTTACCCCGACCGCGCTGGATGGCGCGGGGCGGGCTTCTTCAATGGTCTGTCGCACGAAGGCGTGGTTGCTGATCGTCATCGTCATCTCTCCACCAGGGCCATTTTCGCGTTGAACCAGTTCATGACCACAGCCGTGAGCAGGGACAGCGAGAGATAGATGACCAGCCAGATCGCAACGACTTCAACCGCCTGACCCGTCTGGTTCAGGATCGTGCCGCCGACGGAGACGATGTCGGCGAAACCGACGGCGACTGCGAGTGACGAGTTCTTGGTCAGATTGAGATACTGGCTCGTCAGCGGCGGGATGATGATGCGCATCGCCTGCGGAACGACGATCAGTCGCGTCGTGGTGCTGGAACGAAGTCCCAGTGCATCCGCAGCTTCCGTCTGCCCCTTCGCCACGGCCTTGATGCCGCCGCGAACGATTTCGGCGATAAAGGAGGCGGTATAGAAGGAGAGCGCCAGGAACAGCGACATGAATTCAGGTGCGACGACCGCGCCCCCGGTGAGATTGAACCGTCCGGCAATCGGATAGTCGAATGTCAGCGGTGCGCCAAGCGCCAGAAATGTGGCCAGCGGCAGGCCGATGATGAGAAGCGTCGCCGTTATTCCGGTGCGGAACTGCTGCCCGGTTCTCTCCTGTCTGGCTTTCGCCCAGCGATAAACGAAGAAGCTGAGGACAATGGCGACGAGAAAGGCCAGCGGCACGAGCCAGGTGCCTTCTCCCCACAACGGCTTGGGAAAGAAGAAGCCGCGATTGTTGAGGTAGGTTCCGAGTGGAAGTTCCAGCGATTCGCGCGCCTGCGGCAGAACCGAGATGACGCCCTTGTACCAGAAAAAGATGACGAGCAGCGGCGGGATGTTGCGGAAAATTTCCACATAGGCCTGCGCGAGTTTCGAAATCAGCCAGTTGTTGGACAGCCGGGCGATGCCGACGATGAAACCGATGATCGAGGCGGCGATGATGCCGAAAAACGCAACCTGGATCGTGTTGAGAATGCCAACGAGCAATGCCCGGCCATAGGTCGCATCGCTGGTATAAGCGATCAGCGACTGGCCGATATCGAAACCGGCTCTTCCATCGAGGAAACCGAAGCCGGACGAGATGTTTGACCGTTGAAGATTGGTGATCGTATTCGTCACGATGATCCAGACGAAGGCGGCCAGGACGACGACTGTCAGGACCTGATAAAAAATGCCGCGTATGCGTGGATCGTAGATAAATGACGACGCGCTTTGCGCGCGCGATCGTTGCGAACTGACCGCGTTGCCTGCCATAGGCACCTTTCCCTTTTATATGCTCTTTGCGAGCTTATTTATATAATTTGAAGCGGAGGCCGGGCGTTGCCCAGCCTCCTTATATGATCTGGCCGGTAATGGGGCCGATCAACGGACCGGCGGTGCGTATTGCAGGCCGCCCTTGGTCCACAGCGCGTTCTGGCCACGCTCGATCTTCAGCGGAGAGCCTGCGCCGACGTTGCGGTCGAAGACTTCGCCGTAGTTGCCCACCAGCTTGATGATGTTGTAGGCCCAGTCGTTGGTCACGCCGAGATCAGTGCCGATCTTGGTGCCTTCTTCCGTGCCGAGCAGGCGCTTCACGTCCGGATTGGCGCTGTTCTTCTGCTCATCGACATTCTTGGAGGTGACGCCAAGCTCTTCGGCGTTGACCATCGCATAGTGAACCCAGGTCACGATGTCGAACCACTGGTCGTCACCCTGGCGAACGGCCGGGCCAAGCGGTTCCTTGGAGATGACTTCCGGCAGAACGATGTTTTCTTCCGGGTTCTTCAGCTTCAAACGGATGGCGTAAAGACCCGACTGGTCGGTGGTGTAGACGTCGCAACGACCGGAATCATAGGCAGACGTCGCGTCGGATTCCTTTTCGAAAACGACCGGGTTGTACTGCAGATTGTTGGTCTTGAAGTAGTCGGCCAGGTTGAGCTCGGTGGTCGTGCCGGTCTGAACGCAGACGGCGGCGCCGGAGAGTTCAAGAGCGGACTTCACGTTGAGGCCCTTCTTGGCGATGAAGCCTTGGCCGTCATAATAGTTGACGGTGCGGAAGTTGAAGCCCAGCGACGTATCGCGGCTGATCGTCCAGGTGGTGTTACGGGTCAGAACATCGACTTCACCGGACTGGAGAGCCGGGAAGCGGTCCTTGCTCGAAAGGGCGACAAACTTGGCTTTCGAAGGATCACCGAAAACCGCGGTGGCGATACCACGGCAATAGTCAACGTCGATACCGGACCATTCACCCTTGTCATCGGGATTGGAAAATCCCGGAATGCCAGCACTAACGCCGCACGTGACGAAACCTTTCGACTTGACATCCTGAAGCGTCGCAGCCGAAGCGACCGAGGCTCCTCCCAAAACTGCTGCGCCGATGGCGGCTGACAGAATTGCCTTTTTCATTTTTCCCAACCTTTGTTTGTTATCGTCACTTGGAAGAGGACCGGCATATTTATTTTCCCCAGCTCCCCCTTCAGCGAGATCTTTTTCGATCCGCTCTTTCTATCACAATCGCAATTGGCAGCGGGGTCAAGACGTGCGGGCAATAATTGTGCCTATAAAACGGAATTTTCCAAATTTTGGTCGGGAAGTGTGCAAAGGGTGAAAATATAAGCATATTTTTGCGGAAATTTGCACTTGCATAGTATTTGCATACTTCTTGTATTCTGGTTGGCGACGGGTCGCTCCGACCCGTTCTGGCGTCCCTGCCGGGCTTGACCTTGCGTTGCACTCTTAGCATTGTCGAACGCGTCAATGTTCCTTCGAAAGTTGATCTGAAATGACCAAGACAAATGACCTGCTTTCCGCCGCAGGTGTGAATACGCGCCTGGCCCACGGCGGCAACGATCCCGCCGACTGTTTCGGTTTCGTCAATCCGCCCATCGTGCGTGGCTCGACTGTGCTTTTTCCCGACGCGGAGACGCTCTCGACCGAAAACCAGAAATACACCTATGGCACCCACGGCACGCCGACGACGGATGCCTTGTGCAATCTCGTCAACGAACTGGAAGGTTCGTTCGGAACTATCCTTGTGCCTTCGGGTCTTGCGGCCATTACCGTGCCATTCCTTGCCTATCTCGCCGCCGGTGACCATGCGCTGATCGTCGATTCCGTCTATTTCCCGACGCGCCGTTTCTGCAATACGATGCTGAAAAAGCTGGGTGTCGAGGTGGAATATTACGACCCGGCAATCGGGGAGGGCATAGAGGCTCTCATCCGGCCGAACACCAAGCTGGTGCATCTGGAAGCGCCGGGCTCCAACACCTTCGAGATTCAGGATGTCAGGCTGATCGCGGATATCGCTCACCGGCATGATTGTGTGGTGACGATGGACAATACCTGGGCGACGCCGCTTTATTTCAAGCCGCTCGATTTCGGCGTCGATGTCTCCATTCACGCCGCCACCAAATATCCTTCGGGCCATTCGGATGTGCTGATGGGTTTCGTTTCGGCCAATGAAAAGCACTGGAAGGCGCTTGATCAGGCCAATGCCAATCTGGGCATCTGCGTTACCTCTGACGATGCCTACCAGATCCTGCGCGGCATGCGCACCATGGGAATCAGGCTGGCGCACCATCAGAAAAGCGCGCTCGATATCGCCACATGGCTGGAGAGCCGTGACGACGTCGTTCGTGTACTGCATCCGGCGCTGCCGAGTTTTGCAGGGCACGAACTCTGGAAGCGCGACTTCAAGGGCGCAAGCGGTGTTTTCTCCTTTGTGCTGAAGGCGGAGGAAGGCAAATACAAGCAGGCGGCGGCCGCTTTCCTCAATGCGCTGACCTTCTTCGGGCTGGGCTATTCCTGGGGCGGGTACGAATCGCTTGCCGTTTCGGTCTCGCTTGTCGACAGAACCATTGCCAAGGGCCCTTCGGAAGGGCCGGTCATCCGCCTGCAGATCGGGCTCGAGGATATTGCCGATCTCAAGAAGGACCTCGAGGCCGGGTTTACGGCTGCGGCCGGGATTTAACCTCAGCCTTTGGCGCGGTAGCCGTAGAGCCAGTCGAAATCCTTCAGGAAGGCGTCGGTGGGGCGCGTGGAAAACACGAAGTCCCGCGCAATACGCACCGGGCCTGTGGCGTGATAGGCAAAACGATTGAGGGAGGCCCGCTTGCGGGCCTTTTCTATGCGCGGCAGGCGCAGGGCCTCAAAGCCGGCAAGGGCCTGCGACAAGGGCAGGGGCTTTTCGGCATTGCCGCCTGCCGTCGCCCACGCAAGTTCAAACGCATCCTCTATCGCCATCGCGGCGCCCTGCGCGGCGAAGGGCATCATGGCATGCGCCGCATCGCCGATCAGCACCGTGTCACGGCCATTATGCCAGCGGCCGGGGCCGGCCTGATAGAGCGGCCAGAAGGTCGGATTTTCAGACGAATCGAGCAATCGGACGATATCCGGGCTGAAGCCGCGAAACTGTTCCAGCAGCATGGCTTTCTGCCGCCCGCCCGATTCCGCCCGCCAGGTTGCGCCCGGGTCGGCGCCGAGCGCGATGGCGACAATGTTGAAGCCGCCGACTTCCTTCAGCGGATAAGCGACGATATGGCCGCCGGAGCCGAGATAGGCGGTCACGGCGCTTTTGTTGATGGCTGACGGCACATCGTTTGCGGCGACCGTGAAGCGCCAGGCAATATTGCCGGAGAAGGTGGCTGCGGGGGCGGAAGGGACCGCGAAACGGGCCGCCGACCAGACGCCGTCCGCGCCGACGATCAGGTCATGGTCACGGAAGGTGGTTGCGGCAATCACGTCCACCGTCGCGTTTTCGATGCGCTTGCCGAGATGAAGGCGGCAGAGCGGGTTTCGTGTCACCGCCTGGAAAAGTGCATTCTGCAGCGTCGAGCGGTGCAGTACGCCGTAGGGTGCGCCCCAGCGGCTGCGGGCCACCGCGCCCATCGGCAGGGAGAGCAGCGTGGCCAGCGATTTTCCGGAGGCGAGTTCGACGCTGAGAGGTTCGGTCCAGCGCGCCTCGATATCAGGCAGTACCCCAAGCGTGTCGAGAATGCGGGCGGCATTGGGCGAGAGTTGCAGGCCGGCGCCCACTTCCGTCAGCTCACCGGCCTGCTCGATGATGTCACAGTCGATCCCGTAACGGGCAAAAGACAGGGCAGCGGTGAGACCGGCGATGCCGGCACCGACAATGGCTACGGATTTGATGGGCATTGGTGCGCCCCGATCAGGAAAAGTGGAAGGTCAGGCGGCCTTCACATGGAAGACGCAGCCCGGAGGATTGGTCTGCTCGGCCTTCAGCGACGGATTGTACCGGTAAAGGGTGGAGCAGTAGGAACAGACCTTCTCATTGTCGTCGCCCATATCGATGAAGATATGCGGGTGATCGTAAGGCACGGAAGCGCCGGTGCACATGAATTCCTTGACGCCGATCTCGATCACGCTGTGTCCGCCATCGTTCTGGAAGTGGGGAATGGAATGCCCGGCCATGTTCGTCTCCAAATGCAATATCGTTATCGAGCCGCAATCCGTCTTCTCGCATCGGCTCGTCGTTGCGGATATGTAGCCTCAAACGCATTGCATCTCCATAAAAATCGTCAGCAAAACATGTTCAATCTTGTGCTTTCCTGCCATATGGTCCGGCAAAAAGGATGTCCTTGATGAATCTCAACACGCCGCAATTTTCCGATTTTTCCCATGACGGTCTTCGCCTTGCCTATTTCGACGAGGGTGATCCGGCGGGCGATCCGGTCTTGTTGATCCATGGCTTCGCCTCCAGCGCCAATGTCAACTGGGTGCATCCCGGCTGGGTGAAGACGCTGGGCGAGGCGGGCTACCGCGTGATCGCCATCGATAATCGCGGCCATGGCGCAAGCGACAAGCCGCACGATTCCGAAGCCTATTATCCGCCCGTCATGGCCGGGGACGCGGTGGCGCTGCTCAATCATCTCGGTATCGCCGAGACGCATGTGATGGGCTATTCCATGGGCGCGCGCATTTCCGCATTTCTCGCCATGGCGCATCCGGAGCGCGTGCGGTCGCTGGTCTTCGGCGGGCTTGGCATCGGCATGGTCGAAGGCGTTGGCGACTGGGATCCGATTGCCGAGGCGCTTCTCGCACCTTCGCTCGATGTCGTCACCCATGAGCGCGGCCGCATGTTCCGAGCTTTTGCTGACCAGACGAAAAGCGACCGGCTTGCGCTTGCCGCCTGTATCGAGACGTCCCGGGTTCTCGTCACCCGCGAACAGGCGGCAAAGATCGATGCGCCAACGCTGATCGCGGTTGGAACGAAGGACGATATTGCCGGTTCCGGTACGGAGCTTGCCGCGATCATGCCGCATGCGCGGGCGATCGACATTCCCGGCCGCGACCACATGCTGGCCGTCGGCGACCGGGTGTTCAAGGCGGCGGTGCTGGAATTTTACCGCTCGCTTTGAGCGGGCGCGGCAAGAAACGTTTTTTCATGCTGCATGAAGAAAAACTGAAGCCTTGCCGCCTTTAAAGTCGTCATTCGAATCCCATTTCTAATGCACGTCTTTTTCTGTATAAAGAACGACCACTGCAAACGAGGAGACCATTCATGGTCGCACGTACCGAGGCCCGTCAGCCGGAACAGCTGGCGATCGTCGATCCCATCTGGGGCAGCCTGCTCAATGAAGCTCGAAGTGCTGCGGCACAGGATCCGCTGCTGTCGGCCTTTCTTTATTCGACCATCCTCAACCACCGGTCTCTCGAAGAATGTGTGATCTACCGCATCTGCGAACTCCTCGATCATCCCGACATGCAGGCCGTGCTGCTGCGCCAGACCTTCCAGGACATGCTGGATGACTGGCCGGAATGGGGAAGCGTGCTGCGCGTCGACATTCAGGCCGTTTACGACCGCGACCCCGCCTGCACGCGCTTCATGGAGCCGCTCCTCTATTTCAAGGGGTTCCAGGCCATCCAGACCCACAGGCTCGCCCATTGGCTGCTGCAGAAGGGCCGCAGGGATTTGGCGCTTTATCTGCAGAGCCGCTCATCGAGTATCTTCCAGACCGATATCAATCCGGCCGCGCGCATCGGCAAAGGTATCTTCCTTGATCACGCGACGGGGCTGGTGGTCGGCGAGACGGCCGTCATCGGCGACAATGTTTCCATCCTGCATGGCGTGACGCTTGGCGGCACGGGCAAGGAAGGGGCGGACCGCCACCCGAAGATCGCCAATGGCGTGATGATCGGTGCGGGGGCGAAAATCCTCGGCAATATCGAGATCGGCAGCTGCTCGCGCATTGCCGCCGGTTCGGTGGTGCTGAAGCCGGTTCCGCCGAAGACGACGGTTGCCGGCGTGCCGGCGCGCGTGGTGGGGGAAGCAGGGTGTTCGGAACCCTCGCGTCTGATGGACCAGCTTATCGGGGCCGATATCTGACCGGCCCTGTCGCGCTCTGATGGGCCGGCATTTTCACGGTTGTGCGTGTGGAAGACGCGGATGACGTGCCGCTTTCACTTTACTTTGGCCTTTATCCCATGCCAAAAGCGGGCCAACGTGAACCGCACAGGAGAATAGTGGTGAAAGCCGACGAAATCAAAAAACTCGACGCCTATTTCAAGCGCACTTTCAATGAAAAGATGATTGTGAAGGCGCGTCCGCGCAAGGACGATTCCGCCGAAGTGTATCTTGGCGAAGAGTTTCTCGGCGTCGTCTACATCGATGACGAAGACGGCGACCGTTCCTACAACTTCTCCATGGCGATCCTCGACGTCGATCTGTGATCGTCACCATCCGGTGACGGATGAGTTTCGCATTCAATAAAACAGTCGCCCGTGGTGGTTACACCGCGGGCGATTTGTTTTGACGATCTGTGATCTGCATCATCAGCCGCTCCTGCGGCCGCAATGTCACCCGCATCAGCGGTTCCGCCGACGCAGTGGTTTTGTTTTCAAGATGGTTCGTCTGAAGGATGACGGCAAGAATCGCCACGGCCTCCATCATCGCGAACGCATTGCCGATGCAGACACGCGGCCCGGCGCCGAATGGCATATAGGCGTATCGGTGGCGCGCCTTCACCTTCTCGGGTTCAAAACGTGACGGATCGAAGCGTTCGGGTTCGTCCCAAAGGGCCGTGTGCCGGTGTACGGCATAAATCGGTACGTACAACACGGTTCCGGCCGGAATGTCATGTTCGCCGAGCCTGAAGTCTTGAAGCGCGGTGCGCGTGATGACGGGGGCAGGCGGGTAAAGCCGCATGGCCTCCGAAAACACCTGTCTGATATAGGTGAGATTGGCGATATGTTCGGCTCCAACCGGCTTGCCGGCGGTGACGGCCTCGATTTCCTCGGCAATTTTTCTTTCCATTTCCCGGTTCTGCGACAGAAGATGAAATGTCCAGGCAAGGCCGAGGGCAGTCGTTTCATGGCCGGCGGTTATGAAGGTCAGCAGATTGTCGATGATATCAGTGTCGTTCATCGTCCTGCCTGTTTCCGGGTCCCTGGCTTCAAGCAGCATGGAGACGAGATCGGCCCTGTCGGTGGGATTCTGCCGCCGGCCGGCGATCACCGTTGCAAGGCTGGTGCGCAGGTAATCGACCGCGGCGCGCGCTTTGCGCCGGCCGGGATGCGGCAGCCATTCCGGTGCGCCCAGCATGGCAAGTGCGAAGGTCCAGCCGGTCGGTTTCAGGTAATCGGTGATGCTCTGCTCCACGCGGGCGATATCGATGCCATATCCGCCTGACATCATGGTTTCGACGATGATGTCGAAGGTGGTCCGCATCATTTCATGGCCGATATCGATGTCGGCGGTGGAGGACGAGTGCCAGCGTGTTTGCGTGCGGCGGGCCGTTTCGATCATGACGGGCAGCAATTCCAGCAGCTTTTCATGGCGGAAGGCGGCGGCGACGGATTGCCTTTGCCACCTCCAGTGATCGCCGTCGGCCGTCAGAAGGCCTTGGCCAAGCGCGGGGCCGAGTGCCCGGCGGACATCTTCACCCTTGCCGAGCCGAGCGGCATTCTTCACTAGAGCCTCGTGGATGAGCACGGGATCGGCCAGATGAACCCGCATGATGCCGCCGAGGTGGCTAAAGACCGCGGGTTCGCTGAAAATCTCTGGCGGCAATGCCTTCAACGGATTGCGGATAAGGGAAAGAGCGAGACGCGCCGTGGCGAGTTTCGATACGGATTGCGGTCCGGTCGTATCGGTGGACGGGGTGCGAAGGCCGGTTTCGGTCATCTGCTGGTCCTTTATGCCCGTTGAACAATGGCAACTTGCTGTTAAGGTGTGTACCTTATTTTGAATAATTTAAGGTGATCACCTTAATTTTCAATAGCGGGATGCGATTTCGATAATGAGCAATGATGCGAAACGACCGGCGCGTGCTCGATCCTCCACGCGCGACAGGATTCTGGATACCGCTCTTGACCTCTTCAACGGGCGGGGGCCAGACCGTGTGACAACGGCGGAGATTGCCGAAGCGGTGAAGATCAACGAGGGCAATCTCTATTATCATTTCCGTACAAAGGAATTGCTGGTTCTTGCGCTGTTTGCGCGCTTCGAGGCCGATGCGGTGGCATTGGTCGCAACTGTCGATGGGGCGGATGAGGGCGCGGCGGAAACCTATGCCGGTTTCCTGCGGCAATGGTTCTCGCTGGTGTGGAACTACCGCTTTCTGTTTCGCGATCTCGTCGGTCTGCTTGCGCTTGCGCCGGGACTGGTGGAGCCGGTGAGGACGATAAGTGCTGAGATGCGGCTTGCCGTTGGAGACATCGTCGGGCGCATGCAGAAAGCGG
This sequence comes from Agrobacterium sp. 22-209-1, assembly GCF_053522485.1. Lineage (NCBI taxonomy): Bacteria > Pseudomonadati > Pseudomonadota > Alphaproteobacteria > Hyphomicrobiales > Rhizobiaceae > Agrobacterium > Agrobacterium sp. 22-209-1. Next base: position 344,241 of record NZ_JBNWCH010000004.1, on the reverse strand, counting down.
GGCTGGTGATTATTCCCGAAAATGAGCGCGATGCGGTTTTGACCAATCTGTGGATCGTCTCGACCTATTGGGCAGCCTATCTCACTCTGCAGGACGGTGTCAGCGAATTTGGACCACAGCAACTAGAGTGGGGCTTGCGGCAGGTCTCCAGCCTGTTCAGGCCTTACCTCTCGGCGGACGCCATTGCCGCGCTCGAAGCGCTTGCCAGAAACGAAGCGTAATATCTCCATTCGGAGACATGGAGATAAAAAACGCCCGCGGCGAGATTGCCGCGGGCGCGTTCATTCCATGGAAGAATTGTCGGCTATATCAGGCTGCCTTTAGCAGATCGCCATGCGGATCAAGCACGAACTTGGTGGCCGCGCCCTGATCGAAGCTTTCATATCCCTGCACGGCATCGTCGAGCGCAATGATCTTGGCGTTGACGATATCGGCAATCGGCAGGCGGTCGTGCAGGATCGCCTGCATGAGCTGACGGTTATATTTCAGCACCGGCGTCTGGCCGGTGTGGAAGGATTGCGCCTTCGCCCAGCCGAGGCCGAAGCGCAGCGACAGGGCGCCCTGTTTTGCAGCGTTGTCAACCGCGCCGGGGTCTTCGGTGACGTAAAGCCCGGGAATGCCGATGGAGCCGGCGGCGCGGGTGATTTCCATCATCTGGTTGAGAACGATGGCTGGCTGTTCGCCGCCGGAATGGCCGCGGGCTTCGAAGCCGACGGCGTCGATGGCGCTATCCACCTCGTTGGTGCCGACGATTTCCGCGATCATGTCGCCCAGCCGATCGCCCTTGGAGAGATCCACAGGTTCGAAGCCGACTTTCGCCGCGTGCGCAAGGCGATCCTTGTTGAAATCGCCAATCATGACGACGGCGGCTCCCAGAATGCGGGCGGAGGCGGCAGCGGCGAGGCCGACCGGGCCGGCACCCGCTACATAAACCGTGGAGCCGACGCCGACGCCCGCCTTCACCGCGCCATGGAAGCCGGTCGGCAAAATGTCGGACAGCATGGTGAGGTCGCGGATCTTCGACATCGCCTTGTCGCGATCGGGGAATTTCAGCAGGTTGAAATCGGCATAGGGGATCGTGACATAACGGGCCTGTCCGCCGATCCAGCCGCCCATATCGACATAACCGTAGGCGCCGCCGGCGCGGGCAGGGTTCACGGTCAGGCAGACGCCGGTATCCTGCGACTTGCAGCAGCGGCAACGGCCGCAGGCGACGTTGAACGGCACGGAGACAATGTCGCCGACCTGCAGCATCTCGACGTCGATGCCTTTTTCGATGACTTCGCCGGTGATTTCATGGCCAAGAACAAGGCCTGGCATCGCGGTGGTGCGACCGCGCACCATATGCTGGTCGGAGCCGCAGATATTCGTGGAAATCACCTTGAGAATGACGCCGTGCTCGATGCGGCGGCCATCCGGCGCTTCAAGCTTGGGGTCGTCGATGTCGCGGACTTCGACCTGACCCGGCCGCATGTAAACGACGCCTCTATTCCTGCTCATATCCATCTCCTCCATGGTTCGAACACCGTACCTGTCCGCTCCTCTGCGGCAGGATGACTGGGTGGGTGTAGCAAACCACGGGAGGGGAGATGTGGCGTTCGGGAATACGACACGCGGTGTGGTCGTAACGACACCGTGTTTCGCCCGATGTCAGGGCGCGTTATCTTTCGAGTGGCTTTCTGAGGCGGCCGGCGGCGTCCTGAATATATTGCCAGGCCACACGGCCCGAGCGGCCGCCGCGCGTGGTCGCCCATTCCAGCGCCTCGTGATGCAGCGTTTCACGGTCCAGACCCAGATCGAAATGCGTCGCATAGCTGTCGATCATCGTCAGATAGTCTTCCTGGCCGCATTTATGGAAGCCGAGCCACAGGCCGAAACGGTCCGAAAGCGAGACTTTCTCCTCAACCGCTTCGGATGGATTGATGGCGGTGGACTGCTCGTTCTCCATCATGTGGCGGGGCAGAAGATGGCGGCGGTTGGACGTCGCATAAAAAAGCACATTGTCGGGTCGTCCTTCAATGCCGCCATCCAGCGCCGCCTTCAACGACTTGTAGGCCGTATCGTCATGGTCGAAGGAAAGATCATCGCAGAAGACGATGACGCGATGACCTGACGTCTTCAGGATGTCGAGCAAAGCGGGCAGGGTGTGGATGTCCTCGCGGTGCACTTCCACCAGTTTGAGCGAAACGCCGCTCGCCGTGCGCACATCTTCGTGAACGGCCTTGACCAGCGAGGATTTACCCATGCCGCGCGCGCCCCATAAGAGCACGTTATTGGCGGCAAAACCTTCCGCGAAACGCAGCGTATTTTCGTGGAGGATATCACGCACATGATCGACACCGCGAATGAGTTTCAACGCGATGCGGTTGGGGCGGGGAACCGGCTGGATGAAGGAGTTGACTGGGACCCAGACGAAACAATCGGCCGCATTCCAGTCGTTTACGGCGGGCGCCGGCCCGGCCAGACGTTCCACGGCGATGGTGAGCCGGCGCAGTTCTGAAAGAAGCAGGGAGGCCGTTTCTTCTCGAATCATGGTGTTTCTTCCGCTTGTCTGGTGTTCAAAACTCTGTTTTGCGCCCGGCCTAGCATGGCGTTTCAGGCCCATAAAGGTTAAGAGGTCCGGAATCGGTACGGCGTGGGCCCTGCATCTGTTGCAATCCCGGCGTTCCCCACTATATTCCGGCGGCTTGAAAGCTGGGGCGGCATCCAAGGTCGTGCCGTAATTCTGAGGAGTTTTATATGTTCATTAGTCAAGCTTTTGCCCAGGACGCAGCAGGCGGCGCATCGGCCTTCGGTTCCGGCCTTGAAATGCTTTTCCTGTTTGCGCCGCTCATGGTGGTCTGGTACTTTTTCCTTATTCGCCCGCAGCGTGCGCAGATGAAGAAGCGCCAGGAAACGTTGACCAATATTCGCCGCGGCGATCAGGTCGTTCTCGGCGGAGGCATCGTCGGCAAGGTGACCAAGGTCATCGATGACAATGAGCTCGAAGTCGAAATCGCTGAAGGCGTGAAAATCCGTGCCGCCCGCGCCTACATTGCCGAAGTGCGTGTGAAGGGCGAAGTGGTCAAGACGGAAGCCGCTTCCTGATCCTGCCGGATTATCGAATGCCCGATTGCGAATTTTGACGGGTTGCGCGTAGCGCGACCCCAACCCTGACCGAGATCGAAATGCTTCATTTTTCCCGTTGGAAAACAGTCTTCATCTGGCTGCTTGTGCTGGCAAGCGTCGTCATCGCCTCTCCCAACCTGTTTACGGACAAGCAACTGGAAGGCATGCCTGCCTGGTACAAGGACAACAAGGTAACGCTCGGTCTCGACCTTCAGGGCGGTTCGCACATCATGCTCAAGATCGAGCGTTCCGACATCGTCAAGGAACGGCTTGAGACGATCGTGGGCGATGTGCGTACGCAGCTTCGCGACGCCAACATCCGCTATTCGGGGCTTACCGGCAACGGGCAGCAGATCCAGGTCCGCATCAGCGACCCCGCTCAGGTGGAAGCAGCAAAGAATGCACTTCGTGAACTGACGCAGCCGGTGTCCGCCGGCACGCTGGTTGGCGGCTCCATCACCGAAGTGACGATGAATGACGGCGGCGACAATCTGCTCAGGCTCAACCTGACGGATGAAGGCATCGACTACCGTCTGTCGTCCGCCGTGTCGCAGTCCATCGAGGTCGTGCGTCGCCGCGTTGACGAAGTCGGCACCACCGAGCCTCTCATCCAGCGTCAGGGTTCGGACCGCATCATCGTGCAGGTGCCCGGCCTTCAGGATCCGCAGCGCCTGAAATCGCTTTTGAACCAGACGGCAAAGCTTTCCTTCCGCATGGTCGATACGACGATGCCGGTACAGGAAGCGATGAATGGTCGTCCGCCCGCGACCTCCGAGGTTCTCTATTCGCAGGACGATCCCCCGGTTCCCTATCTGGTGGAACGCCGTGCGCTTGTTTCCGGCGACAATCTCGTCGACGCGCAGGCAAGCTTCAACCAGCAGACCAACGAGCCGGTCGTTACCTTCCGTTTCGACAGCCGCGGTGCGCAGCGCTTTGCGCAGGCGACGCAGCAGAATGTCGGCAAACCTTTTGCCATTGTGCTCGACAACCAGGTCATCTCCGCGCCTGTCATCCGCGAGCCGATCATCGGCGGTTCGGGACAGATTTCCGGCAACTTCTCGGTTCAGGGTGCCAACGACCTTGCAGTCCTGTTGCGTGCGGGTGCTCTTCCGGCCACGCTGACCGTCGTTGAAGAGCGCACCGTCGGTCCGAGCCTCGGTAGCGACTCCATCACCGCCGGCCTGACGGCCAGCGCGATCGGCGCCGTCGGCGTCCTCATCTTCATGTTCGTCTTCTACGGCTTCTTCGGCCTGCTGGCGAATATCGCCCTTATCGTCAACGTCGTGATGCTGATTGCGGTGCTGAGTGTGATCGGATCGACGCTGACGCTACCGGGTATTGCCGGTATCGTCTTGACCATCGGCATGGCCGTGGATTCCAACGTTCTGATCTACGAGCGCATACGCGAAGAGGTGAAGAGCGGGAAACCGCTGATTCAGGCGCTGGATAACGGCTTCACCCGCGCCTTTGCGACCATTGTCGACGCCAACCTGACGACGCTGATCGTGGCTAGCGTGTTGTTCTACATGGGTACCGGTCCGGTCAAGGGCTTCGCGGTCACGCTGGCCGTCGGTATCATCACAACCGTCTTCACGGCCTATACGCTGACGGCGTGGATGTTCGGCTACTGGGTTCGCCGCAGCCGCCCGAAACACTTGCCGAAGGGTGTCCGCACCGCCATGTTCGACGGCCGCGATATCCCCTTCATGCGCTACCGTCGCGTGGTCTTCATGATCACCGGCGCCGTGATGCTCGCCTGTGTCGGCGGCTTCGTCGCCAAGGGGCTTAACCTCGGTATCGATTTCCAGGGCGGCTCGGTCATCGAAGTGCGCGCCAAGCAGGGCGATGCCGATATTGCCGATATTCGCGATCGTCTGAACCAGCTGAACCTCGGTGAAATCCAGGCGCAGAATTTCGGTACGCCGCAGGATGTTCTCATCCGCATCCAGGCGCAGGACGGCGGGGAAAATGCCGAACAGTCCGCCATCACCATGGTGCGCGGTGAGCTTGAGGACAAATATGACTTCCGCCGTGTAGAAGTTGTCGGCCCTGCCGTTTCCGGCGACCTGACCACGTCCTCCACTATCGGCGTAGTGCTCGCCATGGCGGCGATCATGGTCTATATCTGGGTTCGTTTCGAGTGGCAGTTCGCGCTCGGTGCGGTCATCTCCATGGTGCACGACGTGGTCTTCACGATAGGCTTGTTCGTGTTCCTCGGAATAGAATTCAACCTGACCAGTATCGCGGCGATTTTGACGATCATCGGTTATTCGTTGAACGACACCGTCGTCATCTATGACCGCATCCGCGAAAACCTCAGGCGCTATAAGAAGATGCCGTTGCCGATGATTATCGACGCGTCGCTAAACCAGACGCTGTCGCGTACCATCCTTACAGGTCTGACCGTGCTTTTGGCGCTGCTCGCGCTCTACCTCTTCGGCGGCGAGGTCATCCGCTCATTCACCTTCGCCATGCTGTTCGGCGTCGGTATCGGGGTGTTCTCCTCGGTCTATATCGCAGCTCCGGTGCTGATTGCGTTCAAGCTGCGCCCCGAAAGCAAGGATGCGGAAGACGAGAAGGACGACAAGTCCGGTAACGCCATCGGCGGCAAGCCTGCCGTCTGATGGCTGGCGGGATCGAAATACGCCCGGCCCATTTTCCCGGCCGGGCGCCCATCGATGCCTATGGCAACGGCGGGTTCCGTTTTGCCGACATGTCGCATCGCGGTTCGCTGCTGCTCCTGCCTTCGGGTATCTATGGGTGGGAGCCCGTTGATGCGAAAGAATTGACTGTCGGACATTTCGAAAAGCTTCTGGCGGAAGCGCAGGATATCGAAGTGCTGTTGATCGGAACGGGTGATGGCATGCGGGTTCTGCCGAAGGAATTACGCGCCGCCTTCAAGGAGGCAGGCATTGCCGTTGACCCGATGAGCACGGGCGCCGCCGTGCGCACCTATAATATCATGCTGTCGGAATCGCGCGCTGTGGCTGCGGCGCTGATTGCCGTCGAAGGCTGACAGGACGTTTCGCGCGGGGAACCATGGCACCCACAGAAAATCTCGACGTCTGCCTCGCGACGCTGCGCGATACCGATCGCGATCGCTATCTCGCGTCTCTTCTGTCGCCCGCAGACAGGCGCAATGCCCTTGCCGCGCTATATGCTTTCAACGCCGAAATCGCCCGCATCCGCGATTCCGTGCGCGAAGCACTGCCCGGCGAAGTGCGCATGCAATGGTGGCGCGATCTTCTAGACGGCAATCCACACGGCGACAGCCAATCCCACCCGGTGGCTGCAGCGCTTTTGACGACGATCGAGCACTATCGCCTGCCGCGTCCGGTTCTGGCCAATATGATCGAGGCGCGTATCTTCGATCTCTATGACGACCTGTTCGAGGATCGCAATGCGCTGGAAGGCTATGCCGGAGAGACCGCATCCGCATTGATCCAGCTTGCAAGTCTCGTGCTTTCCACTGAAGACGCCGCATCCAGCGCGGAGGCGGCAGGGCACGCGGGCGTGGCGCAGGCCATGGCCGGCATGTTGCTGCTCATGCCGCTGCACCGGCGTCGCGGGCAGGTCTATATTCCCGCCGATATGCTGGCTGCGGCCGGGCTAGACCGCGAAACATTTCTCGAAGGGCAGGACAGGCAGCGCATCGGTATCGCCATTGAAATTTTTGCGGCCCATGCGCTGGATCATATCGAGAAGGCGAGGCGTGCGAAGATCTCGAAAAATGTCTTTGCCGCCTATCTTCCCGTCGCCCTGTCCGGTCCGGTCATCGCAGCCGCGAGAAAGGTGGGGAGCGGCGTATTTGACGGCGACCTGCAACTGTCGCAGCTTCGCCGGCAATGGCTGCTGGCAAAGGCTTCCTTCCTCAAGCGTTTCTAATGGCGCTGACTGAGCCAGGCTGCGAATCGAGGTCGATCCCGCTAGCCACACTTCACACAAGCCTCGGTCTATATGAACCTGAATCGGTTCGCATCGTTTCGATTCGCGAATCTTGATGTTGTTATACTGAGGGAGCGCCCCGGATGAATATTGCGATCTGGATTATCGTTTTCGTGCTGCTTTCAGTCTTTGCCGTTTACGCCTGGCGCATGTCGCGGGCGACGGATGAGGATAACAGTCATGATGTGGGGCAGGCGATCATGGATTTCGCCCGCGCCTTTCCCAATGAGGCGATCAGAAGCCTGCATATGACGGCGGATGGTGGTGGTGCCTTCGTGCGGCTGCACGACAACAAGGCCGGCTTCATGCGCAATATGGGATCGCATTATGTGTGCGTGATGATCGATCCCGAGCGCATCCGGGTCGAAAGTCTTGAGAGCGGTGACGGTTTCGTCGTCACCTTCTTTGACATGCCGAAATATAGCGGCTCATACCGGTTCAAGTCGGCCGGAGAGGCGGCCGAGGTTTCCCTCTGGCTGCTTGGCAGTCTCGTGGAGGCGCAAGATCACCACGACGAAGGGCCGCTGCCCTCGAAGAGTTGAGAAATAACTGTGCCGGCTGTCATTGTCCGTCAAGCGGCGGGTTTGCGCCGTCTTTCTGGCGCTCGCGCCAGATGATGAACAGGCCGGATGCGACGATAATGACGATGCCAAGCCATTTCGACGGCGTCGGGAAATCTGAAAACAGCGCATAACCGAGGATCGTCGCCGAGATGATCTCGAAATATTGGAACGGCGCCAGCAGAGAAAGCGGCGCCAGCCGGAAGGCCCTGACGATCAACAGGTGCATGTAGCCGGATATCGATCCCAATAATACGAGAAGGGCAAGGGCGAAGCCGGATTGCGGAAGCGAGACGGCGAAATCCTTGTCGCCTAGCGCATCACCGGCGAAGAGTGCGGCACCCATGAACACTGTCCCCGCGATGCCGGACATGGTCTGCATGACCAACGGGCTGTCGGCATCGCCGATGGCGCGGTTCAAAAAGAGGTAGAGCGTATAAAGAAAGGCGCAGGCAACCGGCAGAAGCGACGTCCAGCCGAAGATTTCGAAGCTGGGCTGGATGACGATCAGCGCGCCGCCGAAGCCCACCGCAATCGCGGTCCAGCGCTTCCAGCCCACTTTGTCGCCGAGGAAGAGGGCCGACATCATGGTCAGCATGAAGGGCTCGACGAAATAGATTGCGAAGACATCGGCGAGCGGCATGTATTTGACGGCGGCGAAGAACATCAGGCTGGCCGAGGCGTGCAGGACGCCACGCAGGCAGTTCATCCATGGCCGCTTGGCGCTGAACAGCGCCCTGGGCGACACCACGATCAGCAGCGGCAGGGTGCAGAGCAGCTGGAAAAAGAAGCGATAGAAGGTCACCTGCGCTGGCGACATGCCACCGCTTACCGCCATGTATTTGGCAATCGCATCCATGACCGGCAGCACCAGCATGCAACCCGCCATGATGGTCATGCCCCTGGCGATATCGTTGAAACCGGTCTGGCTGGTCATGGATCGGGAAGTCATGGGGCAGGCTGCGCTTTCGACCGAAAGGTCCAACGGGAAAGGGGCGCCAGAAGGTCGCCCCCTTTCAGGGTCAGGCGGCCTTCTGGCGCGGCAGGCTCTTCATATCAATGACGAAGCGATAACGCACATCGCTTTTTATCATGCGTTCATAAGCGTCGTTGATCTGATCAATATCGATCATCTCGATTTCGGCGGCGATGCCTTTTTCGGCGCAAAAATCGAGCATTTCCTGCGTCTCGGGAATGCCGCCGATCATCGAGCCGGCAAAGGTCTTGCGGCCGGGAATGAGGCTGAAGGCCATCACCGAGAGCGGCTTTTCCGGCGCGCCCACCTGGACCAGCGCGCCGTCACGTTTCAGCAGCGCCAGATAGGCGTTGATGTCATGGTCGGCGGCCACGGCATCGATGATGAGATCGAGGCTCGAAGCGGCCTTCTTCATCTGCTCGGCGTCGCGTGAGACGATCACCTCGTGGGCGCCGAGCTTTTTCGCATCCTCCGCTTTGGCGGGCGAGGTGGTGATCATCACCACCTTTGCGCCCATGGCATTGGCGAGCTTGACGGCCATATGGCCGAGACCGCCAAGACCGACGACGCCGACACGTTTGCCGGGTCCGGCGTTCCAGTGACGCAGCGGCGAATAGGTGGTGATACCCGCGCAGAGCAGGGGTGCTGCTGCCGCCGGATCGAGGCCTTCGGGAATGTTGAGGACGTAACGGTCATCGACGACCACATGGGCGGAATAGCCGCCAAGCGTATGCGCGCCGGCGCCCATCGCCTTGTCGGGGGAATTATAGGTGCCGGTCATGCCGTTTTCGCAATATTGCTCCAGACCCTCGGCGCAGCTTGCGCATTCCCGGCAGCTATCGACAATACAGCCGACGCCGACGCGGTCGCCCGCCTTGAACCGGGTGACCTGCGAGCCGACACGGCCGACGCGGCCGATGATTTCGTGGCCGGGAACGCAAGGGTAGAGGGAGCCCGCCCATTCGCTGCGGGCCGTGTGGATATCGGAGTGGCAGACGCCACAGAATTCGATCTCGATTTCGACGTCGCGCGGGCCGGGATCGCGACGCTTGATGGTCGCAAGCTTCATCGGCGAAGAACCGTCATCGCAGGCATAAGCGGATGTTGTGAACATGATCGTTCCTCCTCTTGTGGTGATCGATGCTGGAAACACCGGCCTGCGGCAAAGGTTGCGGTGGGATCAGCCGCTTGCGCCGGTTTCGGGCGCTGCTTCGCCAAACACCTCCTCAAAGGCCTCGCGCAGCAGAACGTCGACGTCTCCGATCATAACCGGCAATCCAAGATCGACAAGGCTGGTGACGCCATAGGCGCTGATGCCACAGGGAACGATGCCGGAAAAATGCGATAGGTCGGGATCGACATTGATCGAGAGCCCGTGGAAGCTCACCCATTTGCGCAGCCTGATGCCAAGCGCCGCGATCTTATCCTCGGCCATGCCGCCATCGGGAAGCAGTGGTTTCTCCGGCCGCCTGACCCAGACGCCGACGCGGTCCTCGCGCCGCTCGCCACGGACATTCATCTTGTCGAGCGTGCGGATGATGACATCCTCCAGCGCCGCCACATAGGCGCGGACATCCTGCCGCCGTCGTTTCAGATCGAGCATCACGTAGACAACCCGCTGGCCTGGCCCGTGATAGGTATATTCACCGCCGCGACCCGTGGCGAAGACGGGGAAACGCTCCGGCTCTATAAGGTCGGCGGCATCGGCGCTGGTGCCGGCGGTGTAGAGCGGCGGATGTTCCAGAAGCCAGACGAGTTCATCGGCCTCGCCGCTGGCGATGGCGGCGACTTCACGCTCCATTTCCTCAATCGCCTGCTCATAGGGCACGAGGCCTTCCGAGATTCGCCAGCGAACGGGCGGCGAACCGGGAGCGGGCAGCATGTTTGTCTCTATATCGGTGCGTGTGAGCATGAAAAAGTCCTTTCCACAGCCTTCTCGCAAAATGGCGAGACGGCCGCAACCCCAGCATTTCCGGGCTTCCTGCATATAGGATGGTGCGGTGCGATTTTTAATTTCAAAAAACTGTCACGACGCTCTTGTGCACCGAAAATCCTTTTGCTACATGCACCCCCGTCGGCGCAAGTCGACGCCTACCACGATGCGGTCGTGGCGGAATTGGTAGACGCGCAGCGTTGAGGTCGCTGTGGGGCAACCCGTGGAAGTTCGAGTCTTCTCGACCGCACCAAAGAAACCCGCTTCGGCGGGTTTTTTCTTTTTTAGCCAGTCGTTTAGATAGCTTTCTGTTTTCTGCTCGCGGTTTCGTTGGAACAGAGCTCGGGCGGCTTCGATGTGATTTTCGTCACTACCCGGGCTTTATAATTTGGTTCGGAGAACTCTCGACCTGCCGCTACTTCAGCATGCTCGTCGCGACCTAGCGTCGAATGATATTTGAGGCGGTACCATTTCCCTGATGGTTGCCATCTCCGACGCGATACGGGTCACCGTCCATCACTTGGTCCATGCGCCATTGAGACCCTCGATATGGGCTTTCCCACGTCTGGCACCCGGCAAGAGCGGCAGTTGCCGTCAGCACTCCGAAAGTGAGAGCGGTTCGCAGCATATTAGCCTCCTATGAAATTTCGTCGCACAGTTATGTAGGACGAGGTTGGCGGCTTTGCGATGTCCCCGAGGAATTTATCGCTCCTTTGAGACCGTACTCGATCTGACCGGCGTGAAATTTCGGTGGATATCAATGCACGCTCCGGTGGACATCGGCCTCACCCTAAAAAACGAGGGGTGGAATATCAGAGGTCTGATGTTAGCTTTCGTCAGGAAAAATGTCCGGGGGGGGTCGTGCTGGGGGACAAAACGGATTCAGACAATGCGCTTGGCTATTACATGTGGAGTATTTCCGACAACAGGCTGATCATGGATGCCGTCACCGCGGAGTGTCATGGCTTTTCGGAACCGGTTGCGTCACGCGGGGTGACGATCGAGGCTATACTCGAAAGAATAGATGTCGAAATGCGCGATCAGGTGGCGCAGGCCATTTTTGAGAGCATTACGACAGGTGTTTTTTTTGACCAGCGTTATAAGGTCAATCTGCCGGACGGATCGAAACGATGGATCGTGGCGAAGGGCAGGGCGATTTTTGATGCAGACAATACGCCGTTTCTGGGCATTGGCAGCGTTCGGGATATTACCCTGAAAAAAACCTATCAGTTCGAGCCTCGGCAATAGCAATCCGGGCTTTTGAAACCGCGCATAAAAAGAGGCGGCCTTCGCCGCCTTTTTTCGTCTGCACCGTGCTTGGACATCAGAAGACGTGAAGATATTTCAGCAGCGAAATAATGCCGATGATGATGACGATCACCTGCGCAATCTGTTTCGCACCGCCGCCGACCGGCAGGCGCGCGATAAGCCACAAGACGAGCACAATCACCAGGAAGGTGATCAGAATGCTGACGAGCGTAGATGTAACCATATGTCCCAGCTCCCTGTAAAATAAAGGCTTCAACGGTCGTTCACCGTTGTGGGAGTAAAAAGCGCCAGATAGATTTTTGTTCCATGCAGTTGATTGCGCGCGATTAAAATTAGGACTTGCTGAATGGCAGATGGTGGGAAGGTGAAGTTGCGTCCCGTGGGGGCGAGGGTCGCGGTGGGGCGGCTCGGTCGCCCCGCCATTTCGACGGTGACAGGCGGTAAACTGGATCTCGTGACCGGCGTTGCAGAGCCTGGATTCAACCCGATTGATCTACTGTATTCGTCACTCGCCGCCTGTCTTGCAGTCAGCGCCCGGATCGCCGCCAGTCGGCTAGGTTTGCTGGAGCGCTTCAATGGTGTGGTTGTCGAGGTCACGGGCGAAAAATCCGCCGAGGAGCCGTACAGCATTGTCCGTTTCGACATTGGCATCGCGGTGAGCGGCGATTTCGATGAGAATAGCCGCAACGCCATTGCCCATCTTGCCGAGGATATATGCACTGTCAGCAACACGCTGAAGGGCGATGCGGAATTCGCGATGTCTGTTACCGGCTGACGATCAAGGCTTCCGGGATTTTTCCCATTTTTTCACCAGCCGGTCGCGCTTGAGCTTCGAGAGGCGCTTCAGCCAGAAAATGCCATCCAGCTGGTCGATCTCGTGCTGGATGCAGACGGCGTGAAATCCCTCGGCGGTCTGCCGGTGTTCGCCGCCGGATATGTCCTGAAACCTCACCTCGACACTGCAAGGCCGCTCCACCTCGTCGGTAAAGCCCGGCATGGAGACGCTGCCCTCCATATGGCGCATGGTCTGCGTGGATTGGCTGATTATTTCGGGATTGATGTAGGTCAGGACGGTTCCCGGTGTCAGTTCCAACACGAAAACCCGCTGTTTTATGCCGATGTGGGCGGCGGTGATGCCGACGCCGGGTGCAGCGCGCATCGTGTCGATCAGGTCCGTTACCAGCTGTTGCAATTGCCCGTCGAAAGCCGTGACCGGCGCGCAGATTTCGGACAAACCGGGATGAGGGTAGGGCGGGATCGGCCTGATTGCCAAGGAATGCTCCGTTTGTTTCAAATCCGCAGGGACGCCGCCGCGAGGGCCTGTCCTTCTTCGGTTGCCTCCAGAAAGCTGCGCTGGGTGCGGGCATCGCGTTTTGTCACCCGCACGAAACGTGGCGACAGGGCAGTGATTTCGCGCAGAATGAGGGCGTGCGCAAGCCCCAGCCGATTGGCGATGCTGCGGCTGTCAGCGGCGATGTTGAGACGAAGCGAAAGAAGGATCGCCGCGCCCGTGGCTGTCAGCGCCCGTGAGGAGCTTTCCTGAACCCGGTCCACCGCGGCCATGAACGCGGCGGCGGACTGCGCCTCGTCCATCAGGAGGCGTCCGGGCGCAGGCGAACGGAGACGAGCACCGATTTCGATGTCGGCGTGAAACTGTCCTCGCCGTAGCTCGACAGCGGCACCAGCACGTTCAGTTCCGGATAATAACCGCCGACGCTGCCCTGCGGGATATTATAGGGCACCAGCCGGAAATTCCGCGCAATGCGTTCCACGCCGTCGCCATATTCGCCGATGACATCGACACGCTGGCGGGAATGGGCGCCGAGCGTTTCCATGTCCTTCGGGTTCATGAAGATGACGTGGCGCTCGCCATAGACGCCGCGATAACGGTCGTCCATGCCGTAGATCGTGGTGTTGTATTGATCGTGGCTGCGGAAGGTCTGCAAGACAAACAGGTCATCGCGCGTGAGCGCCTGCTGGTGTTCGGTCTGTTCGGGTAGCGGACCGCTATAGAAGGTGGCCTTTTTCGCCGGCGTGTTCCATTCCCGTTCGGCTGCTGCGTTGCGCAGATGAAAACCGCGCGGCACGCGTACGCGCTCGTTGAAATTATCGAAACCGGGAATGACCCGCTCGATCATGTCGCGGATGAGGTCGTAATCATCGGCAAGCGCCTTCCAGTCGACATGGGCATTGCCAAGCGTCGCCTCGGCGATGCCAGCGACGATGGCCACTTCCGAGCGCAGCTCATCCGAGGCCGGTGGATTGATGCCGCCGGAACCGTGCACCATGCTCATGGAATCCTCCACCGTAACGATCTGCGAGCGCCCGGCCGAATTGCGGTCGATTTCCGTTCGGCCGAGGCAGGGCAGCACAAAGGAGGTTTCGCCCGGCACCAAGTGCGAATGGTTGAGCTTGGTGGCGATGTTGACGGTCAGCTTCTGCTTTTCGAAAGCCTTGACGATCAGCGGGCTGTCGGGCGTCGCCCGCATGAAATTGCCGCCGAGCGCGATGAAAGTCTGAGCCTTGCCGTCCAGCATCGCGGCGACGGCTTCGACGGTATTGTGGCCGGGCTTGCGCGGCATGGGGACGCCAAGTTCCTTTTCCAGCGCATCGAGAAGCGCGGGCGGGGCTTTTTCATCGATGCCGACGGTGCGGTCGCCCTGCACGTTGGAATGGCCGCGCACGGGGCAAAGGCCGGCGCCCGGACGGCCGATATTGCCACGCAGCAGCATGAAATTGGTGATCTCGCGAACGATAATGACCGAATGCCTGTGCTGCGTGACACCCATGGCCCAGGTGGCGATGACGGAACCGGCGTTCATGTAGATGCGGGCGGCTTCCTCGATCTCCGCGCGGGTGAGGCCGGACTGGTCGAGGATGCTCTCCCAGCTCGTCGCATCGACGGCGGCGCGATAGGCATCGAATTCGGCCGCATGTTCGGCGATGAAGTCGTAGTCGATGATGGCGGGCTCGCCCGCCGCCCTTGCTGCATCGTCGGCGGCGAAGACTGCCTTGCTCATGCCGCGCACGGCTGCCATATCGCCACCCTGACGCGGCTGGTAATAGTTGGTGGCGATTTTCGTGCTGCTGCCGGTGATCATTTCGATCTTGTCCTGGGGGTCGGCGAAACGCTCGAGACCCTTTTCCCGGATGGGATTAAAGACAGCGATGCGGGCGCCGCGAAGGGCGGCGCGGCGCAAGTCGCCAAGCATGCGTGGATGGTTGGTGCCGGGATTTTGCCCGATGACGAAAATGGCGTCCGTCTGCTCGAAATCCTCCAGCAGCACCGTGCCCTTGCCGACGCCGATCGATTCTTTCAGGCCGACGCCGCTCGCCTCGTGACACATGTTGGAGCAGTCGGGGAAATTATTGGTACCGTAAAGCCTGACCATCAACTGATAGAGGAAGGCCGCCTCGTTGGAGGCGCGGCCGGAGGTATAGAACTCAGCCCGGTCGGGACTGTCGAGGCTGTTGAGGATACGGCCGATTTCGGCGAAGGCATCGTCCCAGGAGACAGGCAGATATCTGTCGCTCGCCCGGTCATAACGCATGGGATGGGTGAGGCGGCCCTGTTTTTCCAGATCGTAATCAGACCAGCTGCGCAGTTCGGATACGGTGCGGCTGGCGAAGAAATCCGGCGGCACCCGGGCTTCCGTTGCTTCCCATGACACCGCCTTGACGCCGTTTTCGCAGAACTCGAAAGAGGAGCCATGTTCCGGGTCTCCCCAGGCGCAGCCCGGGCAGTCGAATCCATCCGGCTGGTTGGTCTTCAAAAGGGTGCGGGCGCCGGAAATCGGGGCGCCGGATTCCAGGAGGCGTTTGCCGACGCTTTTGAGTGCGCCCCAGCCACCTGCGGCGGAGGATGCCTTGCCTATGAAATCCGTCTTGCTCATGATTGTGATTCCCGGGATGTGTCTTCTTGTGCGCGCCCGACGGCGCTTGCCGTTTGTCAAAAGCATCTTCAAAAGCGCTGATCCGCACCGCCTGTCAATGTCTTAATTGTGCATTGCGGCAAAACCTTTGTTCGCCCATTCGACATTTAAAACGGGAACGGCGTAAAGGGGGTGGACGTTGTCGTAAAACAAGCCGCGCAGATTGGCTAAACATGCTTATGGCCGCTGGCTGAGACCCTGCCGGCCAATAGGAAGAGGAATGTCGAATGGATTTTTTGCCGCGGCCGGAGAGCTTGCGTATTTGCTGCTACCCGGTTGTTGACAATATACCTTTTAACGCCATTCTGCCTGCGCATCCGTGCACTGCCATATTTGAATACAAGGGGACGCCAGATGACAGACCGTGACGACGATCCTGTCGCGCCCGAGGACATGAAGCCGACGGAAGCGCCCTCCGATATCTACGCCGAAGACGGTTCGGTACGCTCCGATTTTCTGACGATGGTGGGTGCGGCGATCGCTGACCGCGATCTGCTTTTCCTGCGCAAGAATGTGGCGCGGCTGCACGAATCGGAACTCGGTGACTTGCTGGAATCCATCCTGCCGGAACAGCGCCATGCGCTGGTGCGGCTTCTCGGTTCCGATTTCGACATGACGGCGCTGACCGAGGTGGATGAGGGCATCCGTCTCGATATCGTTGACCAGATGTCGAATGAACAGATTGCCGCCGGCATTGGCGAGCTGGATTCGGACGACGCCGTCTATATTCTCGAGGACCTCGACGACGAAGACCGCGAGGATATTCTCTCGCAACTGCCGTTCACTGAACGCGTGCGGCTGATGCGGGCGCTGGATTATCCAGAAAGTTCGGCCGGTCGCCGCATGCAGACGGAATTCGTCGCCGTGCCGCCGTTCTGGACCGTGGGGCAGACCATCGACTACCTGCGCGAGGAGGAGGAGCTGCCGGAATCCTTCTCGCAGATTTTTGTCATCGATCCCACCTTCAAGCTGGTCGGCGCGCTCGATCTCGACAGGGTTCTGCGCGCCAAACGTCAGGTGAAGATCGAAACGATCATGCACGAGACCAACCACTCCATTCCGGCGGAGATGGACCAGGAAGAGGCCGCGCAGCTTTTCGAGCAATATGACCTTCTCTCCGCCGCCGTGGTCGATGATAACGGCCGACTGGTGGGCGTGCTGACCATCGATGATGTGGTGGACGTCATTCAGGAAGAGGCCGAGGAGGATTTGCTGCGCCTTGGCGGTGTCGGTGACGAAGAACTGTCGGACTCGATCGCCAGCACGTCCCGTTCGCGCGTGCCTTGGCTTGCGGTTAATCTCATCACCGCCTTTCTCTCCGCTTCCGTCATCAGCCTGTTCGATGCAACGATCCAGCAGATCGTCGCGCTGGCGATCCTGATGCCGGCGGTGGCCGGTATGGGCGGCAATGCCGGATCGCAGACCATGACGGTGTCGGTGCGGGCGCTCGCCACCAAAAGCCTCGATATTCACAACGCTGCGCGCATCATCCGGCGCGAGGCGGGCGTGGGTATTCTGAATGGCATGCTGTTCGGCTGCGCCATCGGCATCGTTGCCGGTATCTGGTTTCAGGATATCCATATCGGCGGCATCATCGCCACGGCCATGTGCCTCAACATGCTGGCGGCGGCGCTGGCGGGCATTCTCATTCCGCTGGTGCTCGACAAGTTTGGCGCGGACCCGGCGGTCTCGTCGGCAGTTTTCGTGACGGCGGTCACCGATATTGTCGGCTTCTTCGCCTTTCTGGGGATCGCGACCTGGTGGTACGGTATTTCCGGATAGGGCCAGACGGGCGAAAATTGACTTTTACGTGAAGGTCAAATAATATCTTCCGGTGATGAATCGGATAGGCCCTTGGACAAGTATTATAGCATAACCGAACTGACACGCGAATTCGGTGTTTCCACCCGCACCTTGAGGTTTTACGAGGACGAGGGACTGATTCACCCTGAACGTCGCGGGCGCACACGGCTTTTCAGGGCTGCAGACCGCCGCCTCATTCAGGAAATCCTGCGCGGCCGCCGTATCGGTTTCACGATCTCCGAAATTCGCGAGATCATTCACGTCTACAAGGAACCGCCGGGCGAATCGGGCCAATTGGTGCTTCTGATGAAGAAGGTCGATGAAAAGCGTGCCGAGCTTCGGCAAAAACGCAAGGACATCGAAGAGACGCTGGCGGAACTCGACAATGTCGAAGAAGCCTGTCTGACGCGGCTTGCCGAAATCGGCGTTGGGACATGAAAGCAGCTCGTGCTGCTTGATTCGTCAGTGATTTTATGCCGAAAACAGGCCTTAAGCCTTCTATCTTTACCGCATTCCTTTGGGGGACGATCGCCAGAGTGGTGATGGGCCGCGTTGGAGCGAGTATGTGCCGCTTGTCGCCTTCTCCCCGCCGGGGAGAAGGTCGCGGCAGCGGGATGAGGGGGCTAGGGTAGAGATATTCGGCAACGTTGCCCCCTCATCCGACCCTTCGGGCCACCTTCTCCCTCCTCGGGGAGAAGAAACAAGCGGCAAGCCCTGACGTCTCCCTACTGTGCCTCAACCGTGCACTGTTGCGCCACCTCACTGACCTTCGTCTGCTGATCGGCGTTGAGCTTGCCTTCCATCATCGTGTCGAACAGGTTTTCCGCCTGCAGCTTCTCCAGTGTGCAGCCGCAGAAACGCTGGCACAGTTCCAGCCCGTTGGCCTGCTCGACACAGCTCTTTTCACAGCTCGATTTGTAAAGCTCGACCTGATCGACAGGCGAGGGTGGGGCTATGAGCGACAGGGTATAGACAAGGCCGATAAGCACCGGCTGGTGGATGAGGTAGAATGCCAGGCTGTGGCGGCCGGCGCCTGCGATCAGGTTGCGAGGCGAACTCGGGCTTCGAAAGCGGTCGAGCCAGTCGCGCGGCGTGACGAATTGCGACACCGCAAGCCCGGCAAGGAAGGGCGCAAGCCAGGGCAGAAGCGGCACATAGTCGTTCGAACGGGGCGGCGTGGTGGAAAAACCAATCCAGGCCAACCATTTTGCGTTGAACAGTTCGGACTGCAGATAGTGAGGCAGGGTGAAGGCGATCACGGCAAAAAGCAACGTCACGGCCGCGGGGGCTCGCACGAACAGCAACCCGACAAGGCTTGCCGCGGCGATATTGTGCAATATGCCAAAGAAGATGAAGCTGTCAGGAAAGGCGAAATAGGTGGCGATGGTAATGAGCAGTGCCGAGCCGGCCACCATCGCAAAACGTTTGCCGAAAGACGGCCAGTTGACGCCCTTACCATGGGCGAGAAACAGGCTGAAACCGGCCAGAAACAGGAATGAGCTGGCGATGCCGCGCGCATAGAGTTTCCACAGGCCGGTGGTTGCCGTGCCGGGTTCCAGATAGCCGAAATATTCCAGATTCCATGTGAAGTGGTAGGACGCCATGGCGATGAGGGCCAGCCCGCGCAGGGTGTCGAGACCGCCTATGCGGCCTTTGCGGCGGTTTTCGTTTGCGGCTGCGTTCGTGTTCATGGTTTCCGTTTTCGGCTTTCGGGGGGCGGTATCACGCTCGGCTTGGCCCCTGAAGTGCGGCTATTTCAAGGCCTGTTTTCTTCCATAATGGCGCGCCGTGCTTCGGAAAAGAACTGGCGGCGTAACAACGCCACGATGATGATGAGCGTGCTGGCGATGAAGACATAGGGGCTGATGAACCAGCCGAGATAACCGATTGACAGAAAGATGGTCCGCAGGCCGTCATTGAAGTTCTTAGCAGCGATGATGTTCATCTTTATGACGTTTTCGGCTGCCCGCTCGGCCGCCCTGCGATCGGCGCCGACATCGTGGACCATGGGAATGGCGCCGAACAGGATGGTGCAATAGTTGAACAGGCGGTAGGACCAGCCGAACTTGAAGAAGGAATAACCGAAAAGACAGGTCAGCCCGATGACCTTCAGCTCGAAGGCCGTGCGCCCGGCATACTGCACGAACGGCATGTCGCGAAACACCGATTCGACCTGTTCTGTGGCGCCCAGCAGGGCGAAACATCCGCCGATGGCGAAGATGGAGGTGGAGGCGAAGAAGGCGGTGCCATTCTGAAGGCCGGCCATGATCTGCGTGTCGATCATCTTCAGGTCGCGCTTCAGCGAATTCATGATCCACTCGCGGCGGCGCTCGGCCATGGCCTGGTTGAGGCTGGCTCTCGAAAACAGCCTCGTGCCCGTCGTGACATGGGTATAAACGGCCCATAGCAGGATGAAAACCACGATCGAGATATAGTCCATCACGGTCATCACGGGCAGGCCACCTTGCTGTTTGCGAATCTTCGAAAGCATATTGATTTGAAGGCCATGGCAAGGCAATGGCGGCGGCTGCCGTCACTCCATATTCTCCTTGGGCGTTGCGGTTTCATCATTCGGTTTTTCGCTAACGTTCCGGTAACCAAGTCGCTTTATCAATCCAGTCGCGGACGATGTGTCTGCCGGTTCCGGGTTAAGGTTTTGCGTCCCGGTTCCGCCCGTTTTTTCGCCAGCGGCGAGGGCCGATTGACAGAATGGCCGTTCGCACCTAGCCTTTTATCTGGACCGGTGTTTCCGGTATCCGGAGCAGCCAAGGCTGATATGCCTCGCATCCTGCAGGCAGGTCTTGTTTTCTCCGGCCCGGTATCAGCGGCAGTCCGGCATGAGCAACCGGGGAACGCCTTTTTCTACGAATCGTTCCCTTCCTGTCTGTCTGCCCCTGGCTTGCGACACGGCGAAGATGCCGGTCCGTTTCATTCTCTTCCTTCAGGTTTCAGATGACAGATAAAAACCGCTCCGTTTTCATTCTTGGCGGCGCGCGCTCCGGCAAGTCCCGTTTTGCGGAGGAGCTTGCGGGCAAGTCGGGTGGAAGCCTGCATTATCTGGCCACTGGCCGGGCATGGGATGACGAGATGCGCGACCGCATCGTCCATCATCAGGCGCGGCGCGGCGGCGAATGGACAACGCATGAAGCGCCCGTCGATATTGCCGCCGTGCTGGACCAGCTCGGCGCGCCGGAAAATGTCGTTCTCATCGATTGCCTCACCCTGTGGCTCACCAATCTGATGATGGAGAACGCCGATATCGAGGCTGCTTTTGCGGCGCTCGAGACGGCGATTGCATCGGCTCGAGCTAAGCTGATTCTCGTCTCCAACGAAGTCGGTCTCGGCATCGTGCCGGAAAACCGCATGGCGCGGGAATTTCGCGATCACGCCGGCCGCCTGCATCAGCGAATCGCCGCCATTGCCGCAGAAGTCTATTTCGTCTCCGCCGGCCTGCCCCTGAAGATGAAGGGCTGAAGGGTACGCGCGCAAGCGGGGCCGGCATCGCTGCGCATTTTGCTCTTGTACAAATTTCTCTCGTAAAGTCGCGTCCCGTTTTGCCGGGGCTGCGACAGCTTTGCTTTCTTGACCTGGATCAAGGTGGCGCTCTCCCGCCGGTGGCAATGCTCCAACCGACGCATAGGCACGTTTTCGCTCTCTTGGGCGCGTGCCGTGCCTTTCGTCGGTCGGCTTGCACGTTGGGGGAAACCAACAATGAATTACACGTTAGAAACCGCGATCGTGGCGCTCGGCGCCTTTCTCGCGTTGCTTGGGGCAGCCTTTGCCCATGACAGTCTTTTCGCAGCCCATATGTGGGTATTGTTCTTTACGCTTCTGGTCAGCACGGTGCTTTTGCTGCGCCGTGTCTCCTTCGCGCCTGTCGGTTCTGCCACGCGTGCTCACTTGAAGTCGGAATATTTCGACGAGGTGGTGAAATACGGCGTCATCGCCACTGTGTTCTGGGGTGTCGTCGGCTTTCTGGTTGGCGTTGTCGTGGCGCTTCAGCTCGCCTTTCCCGATCTCAACCTCGCGCCCTATTTCAATTTCGGCCGGATGCGGCCGCTGCACACATCGGCGGTTATCTTCGCTTTCGGGGGAAATGCGCTGATTGCCACCTCCTTTTACGTGGTGCAGAGAACCTGTCGCGCGCGGCTGTTCGGCGGCAATCTCGGCTGGTTCGTGTTCTGGGGCTACAACCTCTTCATCGTCATGGCCGCCACCGGCTATCTGCTCGGCATCACGCAGGGCCGCGAATATGCGGAACCGGAATGGTATGTGGATATCTGGCTGACCATTGTCTGGGTCGCCTATCTGCTGGTGTTCCTCGGTACGATCCTCACGCGCAAGGAGCCGCATATCTATGTGGCGAACTGGTTCTACCTCAGTTTCATCGTCACCATCGCCATGCTGCATATCGTCAACAATCTCGCCATTCCCGTCTCGTTCCTTGGCGTCAAGAGCTATTCGGCTTTTTCGGGCGTGCAGGACGCGCTGACGCAATGGTGGTACGGCCATAACGCTGTCGGCTTCTTCCTGACAGCCGGCTTCCTCGGCATGATGTATTATTTCATTCCCAAGCAGGTGAACCGCCCGGTCTATTCCTACCGCCTGTCGATCATCCACTTCTGGGCGCTGATCTTCATGTATATCTGGGCCGGCCCGCACCATCTGCACTATACGGCGCTGCCGGACTGGGCGCAGACGCT
Organism: Agrobacterium sp. 22-209-1; assembly: GCF_053522485.1. Lineage (NCBI taxonomy): Bacteria > Pseudomonadati > Pseudomonadota > Alphaproteobacteria > Hyphomicrobiales > Rhizobiaceae > Agrobacterium > Agrobacterium sp. 22-209-1. The sequence goes on along the minus strand of NZ_JBNWCH010000004.1, from coordinate 322,012 downwards.
CGGCATGGTGTTCTCGATCATGCTGTGGATGCCGTCCTGGGGTGGCATGATCAACGGCCTGATGACGCTATCGGGCGCCTGGGACAAGATCCGTACAGACCCCATCGTGCGCATGATGGTGATGGCGGTGGCCTTTTACGGCATGGCGACCTTCGAAGGTCCGATGATGTCGATCAAGGCCGTCAACTCGCTCAGCCACTATACCGACTGGACCATCGGCCATGTGCATTCGGGTGCTCTCGGCTGGAACGGCATGATCACCTTCGGCGCGATCTATTACCTGACGCCGAAACTCTGGGGCAGGGAGCGTCTTTACAGCCTGCAACTCGTCAACTGGCACTTCTGGCTCGCCACGATCGGCATCGTCATCTACGCGGCCGTCATGTGGGTGGCCGGCATCCAGCAGGCGCTGATGTGGCGCGAATACGATACCCAGGGCTTCCTCGTCTATTCCTTCGCGGAGTCGGTCGCGGCGCTGTTCCCCTATTACGTGATGCGTGCATTGGGCGGCCTGATGTTCCTCAGTGGCGCGCTGATCATGGCCTACAACGTCACAATGACCATCCTCGGTCATCAACGCGAGGAGGGCGCCAGCAAGGGCGCGGCTCCTTCGCTGCAGCCCGCTGAATAAGGAGAGGCCGATGTCCATACTCGACAAACACGGTGTCATCGAACGTAACGCCACCCTGCTTCTGGTCGGCTCGCTGCTCGTCGTCTCAATCGGCGGTATCGTGGAAATCGCACCGCTCTTTTATCTCGAAAACACCATCGAGAAGGTGGAAGGCATGCGGCCCTACACGCCGCTGGAACTGGCCGGGCGCAACATCTACATCCGCGAGGGATGTTATGTCTGCCACAGCCAGATGATCCGACCGTTCCGCGACGAGGTGGAGCGTTACGGGCATTACAGCCTGGCAGCGGAATCCATGTATGACCATCCGTTTCAGTGGGGTTCCAAGCGCACGGGGCCGGATCTTGCGCGTGTCGGCGATCGTTATTCGAACGAGTGGCACGTGCAGCATCTGGCCGATCCGCGTTCGGTCGTGCCGGAATCGATCATGCCCTCCTATGCTTTCCTGAAGACCACGACGCTGAAGGTCACCGAGGTTTCTATGGAGCTGAAGGCCAACCGCGCCGTCGGCGTACCCTATAGCGACGAGATGATCGAAAAGGCGAGCGCTGACATGAAGGCGCAGGCTGACCCGAATGCCGATACCAGCGAGCTGCTAGCGCGTTACCCGAAGGCCAAGGTCGGAGATTTCGACGGCGATCCGGCCAAGCTCACCGAAATGGATGCGCTTGTGGCCTATCTGCAAATGCTCGGCACGCTGGTCGATTTCTCGACCTATGACGATGCCGCCGGATACCGGTGAGGAGGTGTGAGCCATGGAAACCTACACGGCCATGCGCCACTTCGCCGATAGCTGGGGTCTGCTTGCCATGACCCTGTTCTTTGCCGGCGTCGTTATTTTCACCCTTCGCCCAGGCTCGAGAAAAGCCGCGGACGATGCCGCCAGCATTCCGCTCAAGGAGGACTAGGATATGTCCGAAAAACACATCGATAAAATCAGCGGCGTCGAAACCACTGGCCATGAATGGGACGGTATCCGCGAGTTGAACAACCCAATGCCGCGCTGGTGGGTCTGGACCTTCTATCTCACTATACTGTGGGCCATCGGCTATACCATCGCCTATCCGGCATGGCCGCTGATCAACGGGGCGACGCAAGGGTTGCTCGGCTGGAACAGCCGCGGCGATATTGCCGCCGATATTGCCGATGCAAAACAGTTGCAGAGCGTCTTTGTCGACAAAATCGCCAATGCGTCGCTTGCCGAAATTCAGACCGACCCGGCCCTGAGTCAATTTGCCCTTTCCGGCGGCGCGGCCGCTTTCAAGGTCAATTGCATTCAGTGTCACGGTTCGGGCGCGGAAGGCGGGCAGGGTTATCCCAACCTCAACGATGACGACTGGATGTGGGGCGGCAGCGTCGAGGACATCTATACAACGGTGAAGCACGGCATTCGTTTTGCCGACGATGCTGATACGCGTGCTTCGGAAATGCCGGCCTTCGTCGACATTCTGAAGTCTGACGAAATCCGCGAGGTTGCCGCCTATGTCGTCAGTCTGACCGGAAAGCCTTCCAATCCGGCGCTGGTGGAACCTGGCAAACAGGTTTTTGCGGATAATTGCGCTTCTTGCCACGGTGAGGATGCTAAGGGCAACCGCGAGTTCGGAGCACCCAATCTTGCCGATGCTATCTGGCTGAAGGCCCACGGCGAAGAAGGTATCGCTGCACAGATACGGTCACCGAAACATGGGGTGATGCCTGCCTGGGGAGAGCGTCTCGGTGATACGACCGTCAAGCAGCTTGCCATCTTCGTGCATTCGCTTGGTGGGGGTGAATGAGGTGAGCAGAATGTGGAGAGGGGGCGCCGGGGAGGCGCCCTTTTTATCATGGGCAGATCAGGCGTTGTCCGCCCGTCCATCCGGATATTCGGCTGGTCCCTTCAACTCGATCTTGTTGCCGAAGGGATCACGGAAATAGAACGAATGTCCCATTCCTCTCGCGCCGCCGTGAAAGGCTTCCTGTTCTATCGTAACGTTAAATTTCACCAGATGTGCGCGAAGCGCATCATGGTTCAGGGGACCGGTCGCTATGCAGATGTGATCGACATTGCGTCCTCCGGCGACGGGCGGAGCAGCCTTTGTGCCACCGGGATGTGTGACATCCCACAGCACGATCAAGGCATTTCCGCACCAGACCTGTTCCATGCCGAGAGCAGGATAAGAGTAACCATCAGTGCACCCCAGCACGTTCCGGTAGAAATCGAGCGCCCGCGCCATATCGTCGACGATGAAGACGATATGATCGATACCGACCAACGAAAAAGGCGGCGTTGTCAAAGTCATGGCGGGTTCCTGCCGATCAGTTTTTCGACCAGACGGCCAGTTCGTATCCATCCGGATCGGTGAAATGGAAACGCCGGCCGCCGGGAAAGGCGAAGATCGCGACGCTAATCTGGCCGCCGGCGGCCTCGATACGCCGTTGCACATCCTCGATATCGGCGGCGTAGAGAATGACGAGCGGTCCGCCCTTGGAAGAAACCGGCGCGGTGGTGGTGAAGCCGCCCGTCAGGCGGCCGTCGGAGAATTCGCAATATTGCGGACCGTAATCCTTGAAAGTCCAACCGAACGCGCCGCCGTAAAATTCCTTGCTGCGCTCGATATCGGCGACGTTGAATTCGACATAGTCGATGCGTCGGTCGTTTGTATTCGTGATCATCTTTCCTCCATCAATCCTTTTCGAGCAGCGCCTTCAGCGTTTCGAGATCGGCCGTGACCGCTCTTGCATCCTGATCGAAATCCTCGTCCGTCATGCCCTGAAGGCGAAGCAGGGTGAAACTCACCTCCGTACCGTCGCCATTCGGTGTCACCCGTAGCGCGTTATAAACTTTGATACCATCCGGCAATGTCACGACGTGGTCGATGACGCCCAATTCGTTTGCGGGCGCAAAATTGACGCGCACCTCGCCAAGCGGCCCGCCCTCGGCGATCCAGTCTTGGCCATCGGCTTTAAGACCGCCCGCAAGCCCCGCGGCCCAGCGAGGCATATTCTGAGGGTCGGAGGCGAAGTCGTAGACCTCTGCCCACGGTTTTTCGATCGAAAGATGAATGATTCTCGACTGCATGACAGGCATTTCATCCTCCCTTGGCGGCGCGTTCCCATGACTGCGCCACTTTGTCGTCACTTGATGCAAGTCAAGGATGTTTCACCGCGGAGATGGGAGAAAGCAAGGAGATAAAAATGGACTCCTATCATGAACATCTATCGCGCCGGACAGGACAGCCCGCAACAGCCCGTCGAAAGGCTGGAGGCGGAAGCCGTCAATTCCGCAAAAACGCGCAAACCGCTCTACGAAGCCCGCAAGAAGATTTTTCCCAAGCGCGCGGAAGGTCGGTTCCGGCGGTTCAAATGGCTGGTGATGCTCGTCACCCTCGGCATTTATTATCTGACGCCGTTCCTGCGATGGGACAGGGGACCTTATGCACCCGATCAGGCAGTGCTGATCGATATCGCCAACCGGCGCTTTTATTTCTTCTTCATCGAAATCTGGCCGCAGGAGTTCTTTTTCGTTGCCGGCCTGCTGGTCATGGCGGGGCTGGGGCTCTTTCTCGTCACCTCCGCCGTTGGGCGCGCATGGTGCGGTTACACCTGTCCGCAGACCGTCTGGGTCGATCTGTTTCTGGTGGTCGAGCGGGCGATAGAGGGCGACAGGAACGCGCGCATGAAACTGGATGCGGCGCCCTTCACGTTTGGCAAGTTACACAAGCGGGTGTTGAAACATGCGGTCTGGCTGGTCATCGGTGTTCTGACAGGTGGAGCCTGGATCTTCTATTTTGCCGATGCGCCGACGCTGGCGAGAGAGTTCCTGACCGGCGAAGCACCCATGATCGCTTACACCACCGTCGCGATCCTCACCGCCACGACCTATGTCTTCGGCGGGCTGATGCGGGAACAGGTCTGCACCTATATGTGCCCCTGGCCGCGCATTCAGGCAGCGATGCTGGACGAGAATTCGCTTGTCGTCACTTATAATGACTGGCGGGGTGAACCGCGCTCACGTCACGCTAAAAAGGCTGCGGCGGCAGGGGAGAGCATTGGCGATTGCGTCGATTGCAATGCCTGCGTTGCGGTCTGTCCCATGGGTATCGACATCAGGGACGGGCAGCAGCTGGAATGCATCACCTGCGCGCTCTGTATCGATGCCTGTGACGGGGTGATGGACAAGATCGGCAAACCGCGCGGGCTGATCGCCTATGCGACGCTTTCCGAATACCAGTCCAATATGGCGCTGGCGACCGGCAACGGCGAATACGCCATCCGTCCCGCCAATGTGCGCGAAGAGGACGGCCGTTTCAGTAGGCGCGTGCGCCACTTCAACTGGCGCATCATCTTCCGGCCGCGCACGCTGCTTTATACGGCCATCTGGGCTGCCGTTGGCATTGGCATGCTGTTTGCGCTGGTGACGCGCGAGCGGCTGGCGCTCAACGTGCTGCACGACCGCAACCCGCAATATGTGCTGGAATCGAACGGGTCCATCCGCAACGGCTACACGGTCCGAATCCTCAACATGGTGCCGCAGCCGCGCATAATGAGGCTGACGATGGACGGCCTTCCGAATGCGGTGATGAAGATAAACGGCATGGCCGATACGGCTGCCCGGGCTTTCGAGGTGACCGTGGAGCCGGATGAGGCGACGACGCTGAAGGTCTTCGTCACCCTGCCGGGCGCGGATGTTGCGCGGGTAGCTGAAAATTTCGAATTCATCGTCAGCGATACGGCCGGCCACGAAACGGCCCGTTACGATGCGGTCTTCAATGCTCCGGGAGTGAAAAAATGACGGTGAACAACCAACGCGCCTCCGGTTTCACATTTACAGGCTGGCACATGCTCGGCGTGATGGTGCTGTTCTTTGGTACCATCATTACCGTCAACATGATCATGGCCTGGAACGCGATCCATAGCTGGAGCGGGCTTGTGGTGCCCAATACCTATGTGGCCAGCCAGCAGTTCAACGCCAAGGCGGAGGCCGCCAAGGCAAGGGCTGCAACCGGCATCAAGGGCAGGCTGGCGGTGGATGAAAAGACGGTGCGTTACGAAGTTTTCCATCCGGATGCCGGGCCTGTCGACACGGATACGGTGACGGCGCATTTCCGCCGGCCCGTGGGTGAGAGCCAGAATTTCGACATGGAGCTGACCCCGGTTTCCACGGGTGTTTTCACTGCTGCGCATGACATGTTGCCCGGCCAATGGATCGTCGAAGTGACAGCCGTCAAGGATGGCCGGATCATCGTGCATGAGGGCACGCGGATCGCTGTCATCAGGGGGCGCAAATGAGCTGCTGCGCACCGGGAACGGAAGGGTCGCTGCAACTCGGCGAACCGGTCAATCCGCCATCGTCGGAGGAATTGCTGCTGGCGAGCCGCGATCTGGGGCAGGGTCTTCGCCAGACCGATCTCAGCGTGCCGGGTGTTTATTGCGGCGCCTGCATCACCACCATCGAGACTGCGCTTCGCCGCGTGCCGCAAGTGGAGCGGGCGCGGGTGAACCTGTCGTCGAAACGGGTGGCGGTCGTCTGGAAGGAAGAGGTCGATGGCGTCAAGACCGATCCCGCCGATCTTGCCCGCGCGATCCTTTCAACCGGATACAGGACACATCTTTTCTCGAGCGGGCAGGATGCTTCAGACGCGTTGCGCTCGCAGCTTATCAGGGCGGTGGCGCTCTGCGGCTTTGCGTCCGCCAACATCATGCTGCTGTCGGTCTCCGTCTGGTCGGGCGCGGATGCGGCGACGCGTGACATGTTCCACTGGATTTCGGCGATGATCGCCGCGCCGGCGCTGATCTATGGCGGGCGTTTCTTCTATCGATCGGCCTGGAATGCGCTGAAACATGGCCGCACCAATATGGACGTGCCGATCGCGCTCGCCATCACGCTCTCCTATGCCGTTTCGCTGTGGGAGACGATCCATCACGGCGAACACGCGTGGTTCGACGCGACGGTATCGCTGCTGTTCTTCCTGCTGATCGGTCGCACGCTGGATCATGTCATGCGCGACAAGGCGCGCTCGGCGATTGCCGGATTGGCCCGCCTTTCGCCGCGCGGCGCTACCGTCATCGACGCGGACGGGGTGCGGGACTACCGGTCGCTTGCGGATATCGACCCCGGAATGTCGATTGCGATTGCGGCGGGTGACCGGGTAGCGGTGGATGCCGTGGTGGTCTCCGGCAGCAGCGATCTCGACATGTCCATCGTCAATGGTGAAAGCGCGCCGCGCCGCGTCGTGGCCGGCGACAGCCTGCAGGCCGGCACGCTCAATCTCACCGGTTCGCTTGTCGCCCGGGTGACCGCGTCCGCAAAGGATTCCTTCCTGTCGGAAGTGATCGGGTTGATGGAGGCGGCCGAAGGCGGGCGGGCACGTTACCGGCGTATCGCCGACCGTGCCGCGAGCTATTATTCGCCCGTCGTGCATCTTCTGGCGCTGGTGACGTTTTTGGGCTGGGGCATTTTCGGCGGCGACTGGAAACAGGCGATGCTGATCGCCATTGCGGTTCTCATCATCACCTGCCCCTGCGCGCTCGGCCTTGCCGTTCCCGTGGTGCAGGTGGTGGCAGCAGGAAGGCTGTTCCGGCACGGTATCATGGTCAAGGAAGGTTCGGCCATGGAGCGGCTTGCTGAAATCGACACCGTGCTGTTCGACAAGACCGGAACCCTGACTGTTGGCAAGCCGAAACTGGTCGAGACCGGCGATGTAAAGCCGGCCATCATGGCGATTGCCGCCGGCCTTGCCGCCCATTCGCGGCATCCGTTGTCGAAGGCTCTGCATGCTGCCTATAGCGGTGCCTTGCCGGCCTATGAAACGGTGCGGGAAATTCCGGGTTCGGGCGTCGAGGCCGAGACGGAAAGCGGCACTTACCGGCTCGGCAATCGCCGTTTCACCTGCCCGGATGAGGCACGGGTCGACAATGGCGATGCGCGGTCGGAAGTGGTGCTTTCTCTCGATGGCCGGCATCTGGCGAGCTTTGGCTTTGAGGACAAGCCGCGCGCGGGTGCGGTGGCGGCATTGCGCAGCCTGTCTGGCCGGGGCCTTGCGCAGGAGATCGTCTCGGGTGACCGGGCAGCAGCCGTCAGCGCCATGGCGCAGCGGCTGGGGATCGGCAACTGGCGCGCGGACCTGTCGCCGAAGGACAAGGCGGCGCGCTGTGCCGCGCTTGCCGGCGAGGGGCGCAGAGTGCTGATGGTGGGAGACGGTATCAACGACGCTCCGGCGCTTGCCGCTGCGCATGTGTCCATGGCGCCCGCCACCGCCGCCGATATTGGCCGGCAGGCCGCCGATTTCGTGTTCATGCAGGAGAATCTCGATGCCGTGCCTTTCGCAATCGAGACATCGCAGCGGGCAGGAAGGCTTGTCCGGCAAAACTTTGCGCTTGCCATCGGCTATAACGTCGTCGCCGTGCCGATTGCGATTGCCGGCTATGCGACGCCGATGATTGCGGCCATTGCCATGTCGACGTCTTCGCTGGTTGTTGTTGCCAATGCGTTGCGCCTTGCTGGTGCGGCTGAAACTGTCCGTCCCCGGAGCGATGTAAAAACAGGATTTGCGGGCGAGGGGGCGCAACTGGCATGAACATGCTGATCTATCTCATTCCCGTCGCGCTGTTCTTAGGGGCACTTGGCCTTTTCGCCTTCCTCTGGTCGGTGCGTTCGGGCCAATATGAGGATATGGACGGGGCCGCCTGGCGAGTAATCGATGATGGTGATGACCGGCCACGGCCCTCTTGACGGAAAAACAAACGGTCAGTTTTGAACTTGTATCGACCTGTCGCAAATATGCAAAGCTGACTTGCGTCATCAAAATTTAATCGTTTCAGTCGCGGCCAGCCTTGCCGTTTGGTGATTACAGTGCCACAACACGACCACCTAAAAGCAAGATGGAGGCACATCCGTGGAACAGGCAGAAATCGGTTTGATCGGTCTCGGCGTCATGGGCTCGAACCTGGCGTTGAACATCGCTGAAAAAGGCAACAAGATCGCCGTATTCAACCGAACCCCTGAAGCGACGAAAAAATTTTACGCTGAAGCCGGGGCGTTGCAGGGGCAGTTGATCCCCTGCGAAACCATCGAGGAATTCGTCGCCGCCATTCGCCCTCCACGCCCGATCATCATCATGATCAAGGCCGGCGATCCGGTGGACCAGCAGATGGAAATCCTGAAACCGCATCTCTCGAACGGCGACATCATGATCGACGCCGGCAATGCCAATTTCCGCGATACGATCCGCCGTTTCGATAACCTCAAGGACAGCGGTCTGACCTTTATCGGCATGGGCGTTTCCGGCGGTGAAGAAGGTGCGCGTCACGGACCATCGATCATGGTTGGTGGCACCGAAGATAGCTGGAAGCGCGTCGAGAAGGTGCTGACCTCCATTTCCGCCAAATATAATGACGATCCGTGCGTGGCTTGGCTCGGCAATGACGGTGCCGGTCATTTCGTCAAGACGATCCATAACGGCATCGAATATGCCGACATGCAGATGATCGCCGAAATCTACGGCATTCTGCGTGATGGCCTTGGCATGAGCGCGGTTGAGATCGCCGACGTGTTCGCTGAGTGGAACAAGGGGCGCCTGAATTCCTACCTGATCGAGATCACCGAGAAGGTCCTGCGCGCCGCCGATCCCATCACCGGCAAGCCGATGGTCGATCTGATCCTCGACAAGGCCGGCCAGAAGGGCACCGGCAAGTGGTCGGTCATCGAGGCCCAGAACATGGGCGTCGCCGCAACAGCTATCGAGGCGGCCGTGGCTGCCCGTATCCTGTCGTCGCAGAAGGACGAGCGTGAAGCTGCCGAGAAAATCTTCGGCCTGCCGAAGCTTGCAGCCGCACCCGCCGACAAAAAGGCGTTTATCGCCGATCTGGAAAGCGCGCTTCTGGCCGCCAAGGTCGGCGCCTATGCGCAGGGCTTCGCCATCATGTCGGCCGCGTCGAAGGAGTTCAACTGGAACCTGCCGATGCCGACGATCGCCCGTATCTGGCGCGCCGGCTGCATCATCCGCTCGGAATTCCTCGATGAGATCACTTCGGCCTTCACCAAGGATCCGCATGTGGCCAACCTCATCGTGACGCCGGCCTTCTCCGCCATCGTCAAGGATACCGACGCGCCGCTGCGTCGTGTGGTTTCCTATGCCGTGCTCTCCGGCCTGCCTGTTTCGGCGCTGGCTTCGGCACTCGGCTATTTCGATGCCTATCGCCGCGGTCGCGGCAGCGCCAACCTCATCCAGGCGCAGCGCGACTTCTTCGGCGCCCACGGCTTCGAACGCACCGACGGTGTGGACAAACCGCACGGCCCTTGGGGTAGCGGCGCGGATAGCTTCTGATAGGCTGAACGACAAACGACAAAAGGCCCGCGCGAGCGGGCCTTTTTCATTTCATCTATGCCTCGATTAGCGGGCGGCGGCGAGACCGACGATGAGGCCGCTGACGGCGTTGATGAGCAGGAACTGGTTGTCGACGCGCACCCAGCGCTGGTCGCGGCGCGGTTCGGCAAGGCGATAGCGGCGGTAGTCACGGCGGTCCACCATGTTGCGGCGCTCACGGGCCGAGAGGCGCTGGCCGCGATCCCAGCGGTGCTTCTTGACGATGACTTTCTTGGTGGTGACCTGACGCTCGACGGTAACGCCGCGATGGCGGTCGTCGTGGCGGCTCTGGGCCTGAGCCATCGGGGCTGCAAGAACGGTGGCTGCCAGAAGAATGGTGACGAACTTTTTCATGGACGTTTCCTCTCGTGTTTCGATGAGGAGAACTTACGAATAAACGAATGAACGGAAACTGAATTTAAAATTACATTTATGTAATGGTTATTAACGGTTAGGTGCGGACATTAATTCTTCGGTTGCAGATTGCAATCCGGCTCTTGGAGTGAGACCGCCCGGTATCCGCCGGACGGCCTTGCTTCATATATCAGGCCCGTTCGGCGGATTTTGCCCAGAGGTTGATATCAGCGTCCTTGGCGTAACGGTCGATTTCGGCCAGTTCTTCGGCGGAGAAATCAGCATTGTCCAGCGCCTTTACGCAGTCCTCGACCTGTTCGACACGGCTTGCGCCGATCAGCGCCGAGGTGATGCGGCCGCCGCGCAGAACCCAGGCAATCGCCATCTGCGCCAGCGTCTGGCCGCGGCGTTCGGCAATACTGTTCAGCGCGCGGATGTTTTCGACATTGCGCTCGTTGAGGAACGCCGGGTTCAGCGACTTGCTCTGCGATGCACGGCTGCCATCAGGCACGCCGCCGAGATATTTCGTCGTCAACATGCCCTGCGCCAACGGCGAGAAGACGATGGAGCCGATGCCCAGCTCTTCCAGCGTATCGACCAGACCGTCTTCCTCGATCCAGCGGTTGATCATCGAATAGCTCGGCTGGTGGATGATGCAGGGCGTGCCGAGATCCTTCAGGATAGCGGCGGCCTCACGGGTACGCTTCGAGTTATAGGACGAGATGCCGACATAGAGCGCCTTGCCCGAGCGAACGATCTGGTCCAGCGCGCCGCAGGTTTCCTCAAGCGGTGTGTTGGGGTCGAAACGGTGGGAATAGAAAATATCGACGTAATCCAGCCCCATGCGCTTCAGGCTCTGGTCGCAGGAGGCGATTACATATTTGCGGCTGCCCCATTCGCCATAGGGACCTGGCCACATGTTGTAACCGGCCTTGGAGGAGATGATCATCTCGTCGCGATAACCTCTGAAATCCGTCTTCAGAATATCGCCGAAGGCGGTTTCGGCGCTGCCGGGCGGCGGGCCGTAATTGTTGGCGAGATCGAAATGGGTAATGCCGAGATCGAAAGCACGGCGGCAAATGGCCTGTTTCGTCTGGTGCGGCGTGTCATTACCGAAATTGTGCCAGAGCCCCAGCGAAATCGCCGGCAGTTTCAGGCCGGTCTTGCCACAATGATTGTATTTCATGGATGTGTATCGGTTTTCGGCCGGTTGCCAAACCATGGTTATTCCTCCATTTGCTGATGACTGGCTGCCGCAGAACCCGGCAACCCTTTGAACTGTCGACGACAGGCGCATGTGCACCTGTCATTCCCGAGAGGGATGGTTATGCCTTTCTCCGCATCGTTTCAATGTCGGGATTGGGCGAGGATTGGCAGGTGTGAAGATCGAAGGTGCGGAAATGCGGCTGGGGGCCGCCCGCCTTCGGGGTGAAGATGATGCGGCGCGTTTCGCCGGCCGAAAGATCGAACAGATTGTCCGAATATCGACCCGGCTGGTCCGCCTCCAACATGACGAAGAGGGCGAGACCGGCGGCGGTGACATCGATTTCGAACTGGCCGTTTTTCAGCGGGCTGACGGAGAGATCCAACCCGGCGTGCTGAAGATCCAGCGCCTTGTAGCTATCGCGCACATGATGGCCTTCGCCGGTCATGCCGTTGGACGCGATGAAGCTCCACGCAAGGATAGCGCCATCCGGCAGGCTGTCCATGTCGATGTCTGTCAGCGTCGCGGCCTTATCCGTCGCGCATGTGCCGTTGGCGGATTTCAGCGGCACGCGGCTGCCGTCCATGGTCAGCGCAACGATGTTCATGTCAATTTCCACATCCTCCGCCGTGTCGTTGACCATGGAGAATTTCACCCGGCGTCCATCCTCCGAGGGAATGGCCGAGACCGTGACTGGCTGGAAGAAACGGCGGGCAGCATAGTGCAGCGCTTTCCAGCCGCCGCCATAATCGAGGCTCGACCATGAGGCGACCGGCCAGGTGTCGTTGAGCTGCCAATACAGCGTGCCCATGCAATGGGGCTTGAGCGAGCGCCAGTAATCGACAGCCGTGCGTATGGCCAGCGCCTGCTGCACCTGACTGAGATAAACGAAATTCTTGAAATCGTTGGGGAAGCGGAAGTAGCGGAACATGGTGCCCGCAATCCGCTCATTGCCGCCGACATTCTTCTGGTGCAGTTCGATGACCGGGGAGGCGATGTTCATGTCCTTCTCTTCCGCATAGGTGCGGATGACAGGCATGGACGTATAGGATTGGAAACCGAATTCGGAGCAGAAGCGCGGTTTCACCTGATGATAATTGTCGAACGACTTGTTCTCGTGCCAGACGGACCAATAATGCATGTCGCCGGAGCCATCTGCGTGCCAGGCGTCGCCATAATCGAGATAGCCCGAGGCGGGGCTTGACGGCCACCAAAGCGCTTCGGGAGCGGCTTTTTCCAGGGCTTTTTCGATAGTGCGGTTCAGGCGGTCGTAAGCCACGAGATAACGGTCGCGATTGTTGCGGGATTCATCGAACCAGGTCAGCGCGCCCACCAGTTCGTTATCACCGCACCAGAGTGCGATGGACGGATGCGAGGAGAGGCGTTTGACCTGATAATCGACCTCGTGTTCGACATTGTCGAGGAAGTCATCGGTGCAAGGATAGAGATTGCAAGCGAACATGAAGTCCTGCCAGACCAGAAGGCCGAGACGGTCGCAGAGATCATAGAACCAGTCTTCCTCATAAAAGCCGCCGCCCCAGACACGTATCATGTTCATATTGGCCTCGACCGCGGAGCAGAGGAGATCTTCGGTCTTCTCCCGGCTGGTCAGCGAATAAAGCGCATCGGCGGGAATCCAGTTAGCGCCGCGGCAGAAGATTTCCCGTCCGTTGATGCGGAAAGCGAAGCGGCTGCCGGCCTCATCCTTGTCGGTCAGAAGCTCGATGGTCCTGAAGCCGATCTGCCGGGTCACGGTCTCATCGGGCAATTCCACGGTCAGTCTGTAGAGCGTCTGCTCGCCACTGCCGACCGGCCACCAGAGTTCCGGATTTTCCACGAAGAAGACGTGGCGTATCACCGTTTCGCCGGCGCCGACGCCGCAATCGAGCCTGAGCCTATCGTCATTCAGCGACAGATAGACCGGCAGGCTTGCCGGTCCCTCGGCAATAAGGGTGACGGCCACATGCAGTTCGACACCGCCTTCGACATGGTGCTGCGAGGTAACGACATGTTCGATGCGGGCCGTATCGAGCCGCTTCAGCAGGATTTTGCCGTAAAGTCCAAGCGGCGCAATTGCGATATTCCAATCCCAGCCGAAATGGCATTGCGGCTTGCGCAGCATGTTGCCATTGGCAATGGGTGAATTGCCGGGGTGATAGGGAATATAAAAAGGCTGCCGCGCCTGCCGGTCCGCACCGGCAGCGATATTGGAATGGAAATGAATCCGGATTGTGTTTTCACCCGGCCGAACAGCCCGCGAAACATCCGGGCGGTAACGGCGAAAACAATTGTCGGCGCTCAGGACCGGGACGTCGTTGACGAAGACGATGGCGACCGTGTCGAGGTAATCGATATCGAGATACCAGCTGGCGTCCGCCTCATCGAGAATGAAAGTGCGCTCAAGGATCCAGTCTCGCTGCGCGACCCATTGCACGGCCTTCTCGTTGGCGCCGTGATAGGGGTCTGGAATGATGGCGGCATTTTTGAGCGCGGAGTGAATATCGCCCGGAATGGAAATCTCGGTGGCATGGTCTCCTTCCACTGAGGCCAAGTGCCAAAGCCCGGCCAGATCGATGACGGTTTCGGGCGTGGAGGAAGAAATCATGATCGGACCCTGCATAATATGAATTCAACGAAGACGGCCGGCATTATGATGCAGGCTTGTGTCAGAATATGGGGAGAATGGATCGACGCAAAGCGGCCGTGATACGTTTATGCGGCTTTGCGATTTCCTCCCTCCGGCAACGTTACCGTAAAACTATCCTCCCGTCATTCCTTTGAATGTCCTGTGGACGCCAGAAAAATACCGGGCGTTTATTGAGTGGGACGCAGAAGTTCTGGTGAGTTAAAAGTTTGCTGTTTTATCAATTTATATCAGTAATTTATTCTATTTATTTAATTTAAATAATTAGGATGTTTGTCTGTCAATATCCACAATTTCCAGACCTTGAGGAGTGGCTGACGGCGGGGAGATATTTTCTCGATCTATATCGTTATAGCCGGATCGGCGGATATGCAGAAAAGGCCCACTCTGTGGCCGAGACCTTTGCCTTTGCAACAGAGCAAAAGCTATCTATGATTATCGTTCGGTAAAGCGTGGCGAAATGACATGAACGATACTGGAAAATCCGGCAGGGACGACATATCCGCGACGACGGGCGAGCGTCCGACCTTGAAGACCATCGCCTATATGACGGGTCTCGGCATCACCACCGTCTCGCGCGCACTGAAGGATGCGCCCGATATCGGCGCTGAAACCAAGGAGCGCGTGCGGCTGATCGCCCGGCAGATCGGTTACCAGCCAAACCGCGCCGGGGTGCGCCTTCGCACCGGCAAGACCAATGTGATTGCCCTTGTGCTGAGCGTCGATGAAGAACTGATGGGTTTTACCAGCCAGATGGTATTCGGCATCACCGAGGTTCTTTCCACGACACAATATCATCTGGTTGTGACGCCCCACATCCATGCCAAGGATTCGATGGTGCCGATCCGCTATATTCTCGATACCGGTTCGGCGGATGGGGTCATTATTTCGAAAATCGAGCCCAACGATCCGCGCGTTCGTTTCATGACCGAGCGCAACATGCCCTTCGTCACCCATGGGCGGTCCAATATGGGCATCGACCATGCTTTTCACGATTTCGATAATGAGGCCTATGCCTATGAAGCCGTCGAGCGGCTGGCGCAATGCGGACGCAAAAGGATCGCCGTCATCGTGCCGCCATCGCGGTTTTCGTTCCACGATCACGCCCGCAAGGGGTTCAACCGGGCGATCTGGGATTTCGGCCTTAGCGAATTTCCGCTGGACGCCATCACCATCGAAACACCGCTTGAAAAAATCCGCGATTTCGGCCAGCGGTTAATGCAATCCGATGACCGTCCCGACGGCATCGTTTCGATCAGCGGCAGCAGCACCATCGCGCTGGTGGCGGGTTTCGAAGCAGCGGGTGTTAGGATCGGCGAAGATATCGATATCGTCTCGAAACAGTCCGCCGAGTTCCTGAACTGGATCAAACCGCAGATCCACACCGTCAATGAAGATATCAAGCTGGCGGGCAGGGAGCTTGCAAAGGCCCTTCTGGCGCGCATCAACGGCGCGCCGCCGGAAACCCTGCAGGGCATCAGCAGCCCTGTCTGGTCTTCGATGGCGCCGAAGCCGTAGCGAGCTGCTTTGCGATTGATGGCGCGACGTGCCTACCCAGCGATTGTCGCGCCTCGTTTCCTTATGCGGTACTTTATATTTCAACCGCAAGTAACTGTTTTGAAATATGCGTTCTTCCGGGAATTCACGCTTCGGCCGTTTCCGGTTCAAAGCCGGAATGACGGCGCCGAAGCGTTTGGGGCAGCAAATGCGCATCAGGACAGGCAGTCCTTCAGCGAGCCGGCAATGCCGCGCATCAGCTTGAAATAGAGGTCCGGGCCGGGTTCCAGTGTTGCAGCCTCCGGATCAAGCGTCGCCGATTTCGCGGCGGTGCCTTCGGTGATGACCGAAATCAGCTTCGGCTCGAATTGCGGTTCAGCGAAGACGCAGGTTGCGCCGAGTTGGCGGACCTTTTCCTGCATCTGTTTGACGCGGTCCGCCCCCGGCAGGGTTTCGGGGCTTACGGTGATCGATCCCGCCGTCTTCACACCGTAACGATGCTCGAAATATTGATAGGCATCGTGGAAGACGATGAAGGGCTTGTCCTTCACCGGCTCGACCGTTTCCCTGAGTTCGGCATCGAGCGCATCTAGGTCGTCTATCAGTTTTTTGGTATTGGCCTGATAGGTCGCGGCATTGCCGGCATCGGCGGTGATCAGAGCGGTTTCTATCGTCTGCGCCATGGCCTTGGCATTGGCGGGGTCGAGCCAGAGATGGGTGTCATAAGCGCCGTGGTCATGGTCCCCGTGGCCCTCCGCATGGTCGTGTCCATGATCGTGTGCGCCTTCCTCTTCGGCGTGGCCGTTATGTGCATCATGGCCTTCGTCGCCATGGTCGTGTGCTTCAAAGGGGCCGCCTTCACGGAAGGGCAGCTTCTCGAGCCCATTGGCGTCTTCCAGTTCAACCACGGTCGCCTTGCTGGCAAGCGCCGCCAGCGGCTTTTCCAGGAATGCTTCCAGTCCCGGCCCGACCCAGAAGACCACATCCGCCTTTTCCAGCTCGCGCGCATTGGAAGGTCTGAGATTATAGGTATGCGGTGAGGCAGCGCCGTCGACGATGAGCTGCGGTTCGCCGACGCCCTGCATGATGGCGGCGACGAGAGAATGGACGGGCTTGATCGAGACCACGACATCGGGCGCGGCGGTGGCGCCTGAAGCGGCCGCCGCTATTGCCACGGATGCCATGAGCGGGACCAGGAACGATTTCATGAAATGCACTCCACTTGAACAAGTATAGTTATGTTATTACATTTATTGCGTAACTCTATAACGTATGCAATAGCGGTAGGCAACATCGCCGAACGGACAATGCCATGCTTCATTCCGCCCGTAAGGGTAACGATACACTGGTTTCCCTTGCCAATGCCGGCGTGCAGCGCAACGGCCGATGGCTGGTGCGCGGCGTGGAGTTTTCCGTCAGCAAAGGCGAGATCGTCACGCTGATCGGCCCGAACGGTTCCGGCAAGTCAACGAGCGCGAAAATGGCAATCGGTGTGGTGAAGCCGACTGAGGGCGAGGTCTCGCGCATTGCCGGTCTGAGGGTCGGTTATGTGCCGCAGAAGCTTTCGGTTGATTGGACCATGCCGCTTTCGGTGCGCCGGCTGATGACGCTGACCGGGCCGCTGCCAGCCCGTGAAATCGACGCGGCGCTGAATGCGACTGGTATTGCGCATCTTGCCAATGCCGAGGTCCAGCACCTTTCCGGCGGCGAGTTCCAGCGCGCGCTTCTGGCTCGCGCCATCGCCCGCAAGCCCGATCTGCTGGTTCTTGACGAGCCCGTGCAGGGTGTTGATTTCTCCGGCGAGATAGCTCTCTATGATCTGATAAAAAATATCAGAAATTCAAATAATTGCGGAATTCTGTTAATCTCCCATGACCTGCATGTGGTGATGGCGGAAACCGATACCGTGATATGCCTGAACGGCCATGTCTGCTGCCGGGGCACGCCGCAGGCTGTGAGCCAGAGCCCGGAATATATGCGACTGTTCGGTGGCGCCGCGGCCAAGGCGCTTGCCGTCTACAGCCACCATCACGATCATACCCATTTGCCCGATGGCCGGGTGCAGCATGCGGATGGTTCGGTGACCGATCATTGCCACCCGGAGGATGGGCACCACCATATGCATGACCATGGCCACCATCACGACAGCCATGACGAATGCGGCTGCGGCCATGAGCATGAACATGGGGGCCATACGCCTTCCAGTGAGCGGCAGGGAGACCGCCATGTTTGACGATTTCTTCGTTCGCGCCATGGTCGCCGGTATCGGTGTTGCGCTGACTGCCGGTCCTCTCGGCTGTTTCGTCGTCTGGCGTCGCATGGCCTATTTCGGCGATACGATGGCCCATTCGGCGCTGCTCGGCGTCGCGCTGTCGCTGCTGTTGCAGCTCAACCTCATCGTCAGCGTCTTTATGGTGGCGTCGGCCGTGTCGATCCTGCTTCTCTTCTTGCAACGGCGGCAGGCGCTTTCCTCCGATGCCTTGCTTGGCATCCTGTCCCATTCCGCGCTGGCGATCGGCCTTGTCATCGTCGCCTTCATGAGCTGGGTGCGCATCGATCTCGTCTCGTTTCTGTTCGGCGATATTCTTGCCGTCACCCGCAGCGATATCGCCCTGATATGGGGCGGCGGGCTGGTGGTCGTCATCTCCATGGTGTTCCTGTGGCGGTCGCTGCTTGCCTCCACCGTCAATACGGAGCTGGCCGAGGCCGAGGGGTTGAACCCGGAGCGTGCAAAGCTGATCTTTACGCTGTTGATGGCGCTGGTGATCGCCATTGCCATGAAGGTGGTCGGCATCATGCTCATCACCTCGCTGCTCATCATACCGGCCGCGACCGCCAGACGCTTTTCCGGCACGCCTGAGGTGATGGCGGTAGTGGCTTCGCTGATCGGTGCGGTCGCCGTTGTCGGCGGCCTGTTCGGCTCGCTGACCTATGATACACCGTCCGGCCCATCCATCGTGGTTGCCGCGGTGATCCTCTTCGTTATAAGCCTGTTGCCGGCGCCGGGTTTTTCCCGCGACGCGGATGAAGGAGGCAGATCATGAATGCTCAGACCCAGCAGAACCTCACCAAGAACCAGTCGCTGGTCATGAATGCCCTCTCAAACGCGCATCAGCCGCTGAGCGCCTATATGATCCTCGACAAGCTGCGCGACGAGGGGTTTCGTGCGCCGCTGCAGGTTTACCGGGCGCTGGAAAAGCTGGTGGAATTTGGTCTCGTGCACCGGCTCGAGAGCCTCAACGCCTTTGTCGCCTGCACCCATACGCAGGCAGAGTGCTGCTCGCAGCACCATGGCACGGTGGCTTTCGCCATCTGCGAGTCCTGCGGACAGGTGACGGAATTCCACGATCACGAAATCGACCACCGTCTCGAGCGCTGGGTGAAGGACAGCAAGTTCAAGGCGGAAAAGACCACCATTGAAATTCGGGGCCTCTGCGCCGCCTGTTCGGCTTAATCTCACGACGGGGCGGGCGTAGGCGCCCGCCGTTTCCTATCCCTCGATGATCGCCAGATCCTTCGAAAAACGTTTCCAGTTTTCGATGTATTTCTCCGCCGAGCGGCGAAGCCCCGCGACGGTGTCATCATCCAGCGTCCGGATGGCGCGCGCCGGCGAGCCGACAATCAGGGAATTGTCCGGAAATTCCTTGCCCTCCGTCACCAGCGCATTGGCGCCGACGAGGCAGTTGCGGCCGATCTTCGCACCATTCAGGATCGTCGCGCCCATGCCGATGAGCGAATTGTCGCCAATGGTGCAGCCATGAACGATGGCATGGTGGCCGATGGTGCACATTTCGCCGATGACGGCGGGAAAACCGGGGTCGCTATGCACCATCACGCCTTCCTGAATATTGGTGCCGCGCCCGATGCTGATCGGCTCGTTATCGCCGCGCAGCGTCGCGCCGAACCAGATGCCGACATCCTCGCCGAGCGTCACCGAACCGATGACATTGGCGTCGGGCGCTACCCAGTAGCGATCAGCCGCAGGGGTTTGCGGCATCCGGTCGGCGAGGCGGTAAAGTGGCATGGCGGTATCCTCCCTTTTGTTTTTTTGATGGCCTCAGGCAACCGTCACGGCAAGCGTGCCGACACCCTCGACGCCGCATTCGATGCGGTCGCCGCGCACGATCGGGCCGACGCCGGCCGGCGTGCCGGTCATGATGACGTCACCGGCGGCAAGCGTGAACAGCTTGGAGAGCTCGGCAATCACTTCCGGCACCTTCCAGATCATCTGGGCAAGGTCGCCCGTCTGCTTGCGTTCGCCATTGACGTCGAGCCAGATCGCGCCGGTGGCGGGATGGCCGATCCTGTCTGCGGGAACGATTGGGGAGATCGGTGCGGAATATTCGAAGGCCTTCGCGCCTTCCCAGGAGCGGCCCATCTTCTTCAGGCCGTCCTGCAGGTCGCGGCGGGTCATATCGATACCGACGGCGTAACCCCAGACGTGGTTCAGCGCTTCCGACGCCGGAATATCCGCGCCGCCGCTCTTCAGGACCACGACGCACTCAACTTCGTAATGCACGTTGGAGGACAGCGGCGGGTAGGGGAAATCATTCCCTGCTGGCAGCAGATTGTCCGGGTTCTTCTGGAAATAGAAGGGCGGCTCGCGCGAGGGATCGTGGCCCATCTCAATGGCGTGATTGGCATAATTGCGGCCAACGCAATAGACCCGTCGTACGGGAAACAGGTCGCCCGTGCCTTCAACGGGCAGGAGAACGGGTTTGGGAGCGGGGATGACGGTGGCGGCCATGCGGATTTCCTGTCGTCTTTTTTGAGTGCAATTCTTGTCCCGCGATTCCGGGGCGATTTCCAGTTCAAAATGACCCTGCCTGCAAAACTGGCTTTTTACGGTCCTTTGTTGTAGAAGCCGGCGCAAAGAGGTTAATCCATGTA
Source organism: Agrobacterium sp. 22-209-1 (assembly GCF_053522485.1). Lineage (NCBI taxonomy): Bacteria > Pseudomonadati > Pseudomonadota > Alphaproteobacteria > Hyphomicrobiales > Rhizobiaceae > Agrobacterium > Agrobacterium sp. 22-209-1. The sequence continues at coordinate 301,448 of NZ_JBNWCH010000004.1, read as the reverse complement.
CAGACAAGCGCTTGCAAGCGGCGAAAAAATCTTCGCCGTGGCCCCCATGATCGATTGGACCGATACGAGGTGCAGATTTCTGCACCGGCAATTGTCGAAGCGCGCGCTGCTTTATACCGAAATGATCGTCGCCGACGCCATCATCCATGGTCAGCATGAGAGGTTGCTCGGTTATCATCCTCAGGAGCATCCCGTTGCGCTGCAACTCGGCGGTTCTGATCCCGCCAAGCTTGCCGAGGCGGTGCGGATTGCCGGCGATTACGGTTATGACGAAATCAACCTCAATGTCGGCTGTCCTTCGGACCGCGTGCAATCCGGCACCTTCGGCGCCTGTCTGATGCGTGAGCCTGACGTCGTTGCGCAATGTATTTCCGAGATGAAGGCGGTTGCTGCTGTGCCCGTCACGGTCAAATGCCGGATCGGCGTTGATGACCAGGAGCCCGAAACCGTCTTGCCGGATTTTCTGGCGCGGGTGGTTGCTGCCGGTGCGGATGCGGTCTGGGTTCATGCGCGCAAGGCCTGGCTTCAGGGGCTTTCGCCGAAGGAAAACCGCGAGGTGCCGCCGCTTGATTATGATCTCGTCTATCGCATGAAGCGGGAAAATCCTGACGTCTTCATCGGCATCAATGGTGGTATTTCCGATCTCGATCAGGCGAGCGAGCACCTGAAACATATGGACGGCGTGATGCTCGGCCGCGCCGCCTATCACAACACCTCAATCCTTGCCGATGTCGATCATCGCATTCATGGCGAGGAAGCCCTCCAATATGACTGGATGGCTTTGCGGGACACGATGATGGACTACGCTGCCGATTATATTGCCACAGGTGGACGTCTCAACCACGTCACCCGCCACATGGTCGGACTGTTTCAGGGCATGCCTGGCGCGCGTCGTTTTCGGCAAATCCTTTCCAGCGACGCCACTCGTCCGGGGGCAGGGCCGGAGGTGATCGAGGCCGCTTTTGCGACAATCGATTTCAGCCCGACGAAAGAAATGGCGGGCTGAAAGCGCTCAGACCGCTTTTTGCAGTTCCTGCGCACCCACGGGTGCATTGACCTTGCCGCCGGTGATGAAGAAGGCGAAGACGTCACGCGGGGTCTTTTCGACCGACAGCTCAGGCGCAATCAGCGGCAGATCGTCAGGCACGCCGCCCGCCGCATAGGTCTTGACCCGTTTGGCCCAGTCGCTGATCCCGGTCTGCGGATAACAGGTCTTGATATCGTCCTCGCCCTTCTGCAGGCGGCAATAGACGAAATCGGCGGTCACGTCCGGCAGCATCGGATAATCATGATGATCGGCGCAGACGACCGCGACCTTGTGTTTGGCGATGAGATCGATGAATTCCGGCACCTGGAATGTCTCGTTGCGGACCTCCACCACATGCCGCAGGGAGATACCGTCCTGTTTTTCCGGCAACAGCGCCAGAAACGCACCGAAATCATCCGCATCGAATTTCTTCGTGGGCGCAAACTGCCAGAGGATCGGGCCGAGGTGGGCGCCGAGTTCCGTCAACCCTTGAGTCAAAAACTTCGTCATGGATTCACCGGCCTCGGCCAGAACCCTGCGATTGGTGACGAAGCGGCTTGCCTTCAGCGAGAAGACGAAATCCTCCGGCACTTCGGAAGCCCATTTGGCGAAGGTCTCCGGCTTCTGGCTGCTGTAATAGGTGCCGTTCACCTCAATGGCCGTAAGCTGCCGGCTGGCGTGCTCCAGCTGGCGCTTCTTCGGCAATTTTTCGGGATAAAACGTGCCTTCCCAGGGCTCGAAGGTCCAGCCGCCGATACCGGTGCGAATCGTGCCTGATGTCGACATTTGTTATTCCTCCTCCGGCCTTCGGCCTTTCGTACCCTTGCGACGAAAGCTGCGGATTACTCCGCAGCCTCCCGTTTTCCGGCTGGCCGGCGCTCCAGAAGCTCCTTCAGGAAATGACCGGTATAGGAACGCTCGACCTTCACAATGTCCTCCGGCGTGCCGGTCGCCACCACTTCGCCGCCGCCCGTGCCGCCTTCAGGCCCGATATCGATGATCCAGTCCGCCGTCTTGATGACTTCGAGATTGTGCTCGATCACCACGACGGAATTGCCCTGTTCGACCAACGCATGCAGCATTTCCAGCAGCTTGTTGACATCGTGGAAATGCAGGCCGGTCGTCGGCTCGTCGAGAATATAGAGCGTGCGGCCCGTCGAGCGCTTTGACAGTTCCTTGGCGAGCTTGACGCGCTGCGCCTCGCCGCCGGAGAGCGTATTGGCCTGCTGGCCAACCTTGATGTAACCGAGGCCGACATCAAACAGCGATTGCAGCTTGTCGCGCACCGCCGGAACCGCCGCGAAGAACTCCACACCTTCCTCGACCGTCATATCCAGGACATCGGCGATGGATTTACCCTTGAAGGTGACATCCAGCGTCTCGCGATTGTAGCGCTTGCCGTGGCAGACATCGCAGGTGACGTAGACGTCGGGCAGGAAGTGCATCTCGATCTTGATGACGCCATCGCCCTGGCAGGCCTCGCATCGTCCGCCCTTGACGTTGAAGGAGAAGCGGCCGGGCGCATAACCGCGCGCTTTTGCTTCCGGCAGGCCGGCGAACCAGTCGCGGATCGGCGTGAAGGCGCCGGTATAGGTGGCCGGGTTGGAACGCGGTGTGCGCCCAATGGGCGACTGGTCGATATCGATCACCTTGTCGATGAATTCGAAACCGTCGATGCGGTCGTGTTCGGCCGGGATTTCGCGCGCACCCATCACCCGGCGCGCCGCCGATTTATAAAGCGTCTCGATCAGGAAGGTGGACTTGCCGCCGCCAGATACGCCGGTTACGGCGGTGAAGACGCCAAGCGGCACAGCTGCGGTGACATTCTTCAGATTGTTGCCGCGTGCACCGAACACCTTGATCTCGCGGCCCTTCTTGGGCTTGCGGCGCTCAGCCGGCACGGCAACGCCGAGTTCGCCGGAGAGATATTTGCCGGTCAGCGATTTTGGATTGGCCATCACCTCCTGCGGCGAACCTTCGGCAATGACCTGGCCGCCGTGGATACCGGCCGCCGGGCCAATGTCGACCACATAATCCGCCGTCAGAATGGCATCTTCGTCGTGTTCGACCACGATGACGGTATTGCCGATATCGCGCAGATGTTTCAGCGTATCGAGCAGGCGGGCATTGTCGCGCTGATGCAGTCCGATCGAGGGTTCGTCGAGAACATAGAGAACGCCTGTCAGGCCCGAGCCGATCTGCGAGGCCAGACGGATACGCTGGCTTTCACCGCCGGAAAGCGTGCCTGAATTGCGCGACAGGCTGAGATAATCCAGCCCGACATCGTTGAGGAAGCGCAGCCGTTCGCGGATTTCCTTGAGGATACGCACCGCGATTTCGTTCTGCTTGGCGTTGAGGTTTTCCGGCAGCACCTCAAACCAGTCGCGCGCCGTACGGATCGACATTTCGGTAACTTCACCGATGTGCAGCTTGTTGATCTTGACGGCGAGCGCTTCCGGCTTCAGGCGATAACCGGCGCAGGCCGGGCAGGGGGCCGCCGACATGTAACGTTCGATTTCTTCGCGCGCCCAGGCGCTGTCGGTCTCTTTCCAGCGACGTTCCAGATTGGGCACGATGCCTTCGAAATTCTTCACCGTCTTGTAGGAGCGGGCGCCGTCCTGATAGTTGAATTCGATCTTGTCATCGGTGCCCTGCAGGATGGCGTGCTGCGCTTCTTTCGACAGGTCCGACCATTTGCTCGACAGCTTGAAGCCGAAAGTCTTGCCGAGCGCTTCCAGTGTCTGGTTGTAATAGGGTGAGGAGGATTTGGCCCAGGGCGCTATCGCGCCGTCGCGCAGCGTACGGGCCGGCTCCGGTACGATGAGGTTTTCATCGACCTTCTGCTGCGAGCCGAGACCGTCGCAGCTGGGACAAGCGCCGAAGGGATTGTTGAAGGAGAACAGCCGCGGCTCGATTTCCGGAATGGTGAAACCGGAAACGGGGCAGGCGAATTTTTCCGAAAACAGCACCCGTTCATGGGTCTCGTTAAGCGACTTGTTGGCGGAGCCACCAGCGGCGGTTTCTTCCGGCGGCAGAGGTTTGTCGGCGAATTCGGCGATTGCCAGCCCGTCGGCGAGCTTGAGGCAGGTCTCGAGACTGTCGGCAAGGCGTGCGGCCATATCCGGGCGAACGACGGCGCGGTCGACCACCACGTCGATATCGTGCTTGTATTTCTTGTCGAGGGCAGGAACGTCTGCGATCTCGTAGAACTGGCCATCCACCTTGACGCGCTGGAAGCCCTTTTTCATCAGCTCGGCTAGTTCTTTCTTGTACTCGCCTTTGCGGCCGCGCACGATCGGCGCAAGAATATAAAGACGCGTGCCTTCCTCGAAAGCGAGGATGCGGTCGACCATCTGGCTGACCGTCTGGCTCTCGATCGGCAGGCCGGTCGCCGGCGAATAGGGCACACCGACGCGGGCGAACAGCAGGCGCATATAGTCATAGATTTCGGTGACCGTGCCGACCGTGGAACGCGGATTGCGCGACGTTGTCTTTTGCTCGATGGAGATTGCCGGCGACAGGCCGTCGATCTGGTCGACATCCGGCTTCTGCATCATTTCCAGGAACTGGCGCGCATAGGCCGAAAGGCTTTCGACATAACGGCGCTGGCCCTCGGCATAGATCGTATCGAAGGCAAGCGACGACTTGCCCGAACCGGAAAGGCCGGTCATGACGATCAGCTTGTTGCGCGGCAGGTCCAGATCGATGCCCTTGAGGTTGTGCTCGCGGGCGCCACGGATGGAAATCGTCTTCAGTTCACTCATGACAAGGCTCGGACAAAAATAACAGGCTTGATGGCAGCGCGTCCTTATGTAGTGACGCAGCCGGATGTGTCGAGGTCTATTCCCAATCGGTCGCAGCTTTTCGGAATGCTTGACTCGAAATCTGCGATTTAATAGAACAAAAAAGGAACGAATTGCAAGCGCGAATGTCTGCTCCCGCAGCTTAAGATTATTCTTTGTGGATAGTTCCCCGGCTGCGGTGCCCTTTGCGGGCGGCGGCAGCTATTGTGTGGCGAATTTTTTGAAATGCAATTGCCGGTCATGATGGCCGGCGGACAGGATGACGAGATGGCTGGTAGCGTAAACAAGGTAATTCTGATCGGAAACGTGGGCGCCGATCCCGAAATCCGCCGGACGCAGGATGGCCGCCCCATCGCCAATCTGCGCATTGCCACTTCGGAGACTTGGCGGGACCGTAACAGCGGCGAGCGCCGCGAGAAGACCGAATGGCACACCGTCGTCGTCTTCAACGAAGGCCTTTGCAAGGTGGTCGAGCAATATGTCAAGAAGGGCGCCAAGCTCTATATTGAAGGCCAGTTGCAGACGCGCAAATGGCAGGACCAGACCGGTAACGACCGTTACTCCACCGAAATCGTGCTTCAGGGCTTCAACTCTACTCTGACCATGCTTGACGGTCGCGGCGAAGGCGGCGGCCGTAGCGGCGGTGGAGATTTTGGCGGCGGCAACGATTATGGCAGTGGCGGCGGCTCCAGCTATGGCGGCGGTTACGACCAGCAGTCCTCGTCGCGCGGCGGCTCTTCCCGTAGCGGCGGCGGCCAGCCTTCCGGTGGATTCTCCAACGATATGGATGACGATATCCCGTTCTGAGTGGAAGCTCGCAGATTGTGGAAGGCGGGCGTAGCAAGGCTGCTGCCCGCCTTTAATTTTAGATCGGCTCAGGCCGCCACCTTGTCCGCCAGCATCGCAACCATGACATCCGATTGCGACACGATGCCCACCATCTTTCCCTTGGCGTCGATAACCGGCAGGTAATGTAGACCTTCCTCCGCAAAACGGATGATGGCCTCCTCGATCGAGGTTTCAGGCTGCACGGTTTTTACCGGGGAGGTCATGATGTCCTTGACGGTATCGTTGGGGGCGCTTGCGCCTGATAGAATCCGGCGCAGCCGCTGCAGGAAGCCGATGGAGGGGCGACCGTTTCTCCAGCTTGCCTTCTCCAGGAAATCGGTCTGGGTAACGATGCCGAGGATTTCGGCCTTATCATTGGTGACGGGCAGTGCCTTGAAATGGTGGCTGCGCATCAACGCATGGGCGTGGCGCAGGCTGTCATCGGGGGCGACACCGATCACATCCCGCGACATGACACTGGCGCAATCGAGATGCAGCGCGCGGCGGCGGTAAGAGCGCAGTTCGGTCTTGCGCAGGATGGCTTCGAGCTCGTCCCGGTCAATATCGAGAAACTCGTCATATTCCTTCAGCACCTCATCGAGATCGCTGGAGGAAAAGCCGATTTTCTGGAGAGGGGTGGGATCGGTGGTCCCATGGGCGGCCTTTCCAGACTTCAGGCCGTGGGGATAAGTGCGGCCGGTGGCATTGTTATAGACGAGCGCGAGTGCCAGAAGGATCAGTGAGTTTCCGGCGACCGGCCAGAGCAGGAAGTCATAACCGAGGCTGTGTACGGCGGGGCCGCCGAGAACGGCCGTCAACGCGACGGCACCGCTTGGCGGATGCAGGCAGCGCAGCGCCATCATGGCGGCAATGGCAAGGCTGACGGCGAGCGCGCTGGCGAGGAATGGATCCGGCACCAGTAGCGCTGCGGTTACACCCACGAAAGCCGATACGAGATTGCCGCACAGGATCGACCAGGGTTGCGCCAGCGGGCTGGAGGGCACGGCGAATAAAAGCACGGCCGAGGCGCCCATCGGTGCGATCATGGCGGGCAGGGTGGGATCGAAACGCAGAGCCAAACTGCCGAGAAGCCCAGTCAGCAGAATGCCTAAAAAGGCGCCGCTTGCGGAGCGCAGCCTTTCCCTGTTGCTGACGGGGGCGGCATCCGGGATGAGGCGGCGCAGCGTGGAGCGCATGAGAACAACTTTCGAGACTGGAAAAGATGCGCGTCTTTTAGCCGAAATGCCGGCCGGATTTAAAGCGCGGATTTTCCAGAGTTATAACCGCATACGGGATTTTGTTGCGCGGACATGGGATCGCACCGAAGATCAGAAATCAAAGGCCGATTTTATGCCGTCGACCACGAATTGCACTGATAGTGCCGCCAGCAGCACGCCGAGCAGCCGGGTGAGGATCGCACGGCCGGTATTGCCGAGAAAGCGGTCCATGCGTTCCGAGACGATCAGTGCTGCATAAACGAGGGCCATGGCGAAAGCGAGGATCAGGATGAGCACCACCATCTCGACCGTGGTCTTCATCGATCCGGCTAGCAGCACGGTGGCTGAAATCGCGCCCGGCCCGGCGATCAGTGGCAGCGCCAGCGGAAAGACCGCCAGATTGTGAAGCTGGTCCCTGGTGATGGCGATTTCGGAAGTCTTTTCCTTGCGCTCCTGGCGTTTTTCGAAAATCATCTCGAAGGAAATCCAGAACAGCAGAAGGCCGCCGGCGATGCGGAAGGCGCCGAGCGAGATGCCGAGAAGATTGAGGATCGCGAGGCCGAAAAGCGCGAAGACGGCGAGAATGCCGAAGGCGATGATGGAGCCGCGCAGCGCCACCTGGCTGCGCTGGTCGCGCGTCATGCCGACGGTGAGCGCCAGGAAAACGGGTGCGAGACCCGGTGGATCGAGTGTGACCAGAAGTGTGGTGAGCGCATTGATGAGCGTTTCGCTGCTGGCCATTCTTTCCCCGCTTATTGCCTTTTTGCATATGACCCTACGCAAGTCGTGGCTGCTTTGAAAGGGAACGGACCCACTTTTGCCGGGCTAAATCGTGAAAAGCGGCGTTCGTCTTGCAAATGACGCAAAAGCCTGTTCAAAACTCGCCGGGAAATTGGCTTAACGTTGCTGTTTCCGCTATAAAAATCCATCCGATTCTTAACAGAGAATGTGATCCGTTTTGACTGACCAGAGCCCCCCCGGCGGCGGAAAACTTCCGCCAGGCATTGAACCGATTTCCATCATGGAGGAAATGCAGCGGTCGTATCTCGATTACGCCATGAGCGTTATCGTGTCCCGCGCGCTTCCCGATGTGCGAGACGGCCTGAAGCCGGTCCATCGTCGTATCCTCTACGGCATGTCCGAACTCGGCATCGACTGGAACAAAAAATACGTCAAATGCGCCCGCGTTACCGGGGACGTGATGGGTAAATTCCATCCGCACGGCAATTCGGCGATCTACGACGCTTTGGCGCGCATGGCGCAGGACTGGTCGCTCCGCCTGCCGTTGATCGACGGGCAGGGCAATTTCGGCTCCATCGACGGCGATCCGCCGGCGGCAGAACGTTATACCGAATGCCGTCTGGACAAGGCCGCGCATTCGCTGCTCGACGATCTCGACAAGGAAACGGTCGATTTCCGTGACAACTACGACGGCACATTGCAAGAGCCGGTCGTCATTCCGGCCAAGTTCCCGAACCTTCTGGTCAACGGGGCAGGCGGCATTGCGGTCGGCATGGCCACCAATATTCCGCCGCACAATCTTTCTGAGGTTATCGACGGCTGTATCGCTCTCATCGAAAATCCGGCGATCGAGCTGCCGGAACTGATGCAGATCATTCCCGGCCCGGATTTCCCGACCGGCGCGCTGATCATGGGCCGGTCCGGCATCCGCTCGGCTTACGAGACGGGTCGCGGATCGGTCATCATGCGCGGCCGCGCCACCATCGAACCGATGCGCGGCGACCGCGAGCAGATCATCATCACCGAGGTTCCCTATCAGGTGAACAAGGCGTCGATGATCGAAAAGATGGCCGAACTGGTCAAGGAAAAGCGCATCGAGGGCATTTCCGACCTGCGCGACGAGTCCGACCGCCAGGGCTACCGCGTGGTCGTCGAGCTGAAGCGCGATGCCAATGCCGATGTCATCCTGAACCAGCTTTACCGTTACACGCCGCTGCAGACCTCCTTCGGCTGCAACATGGTGGCGCTGAACGGCGGCAAGCCGGAGCAGATGACACTGCTCGACATGCTGCGCGCTTTCGTTTCGTTCCGCGAGGATGTCGTCAGCCGCCGCACCAAATATCTGCTGCGCAAGGCGCGTGAGCGCGCGCATGTGTTGGTCGGTCTGGCGATTGCGGTCGCCAATATCGACGAGGTCATCCGCGTCATTCGCCATGCGCCCGATCCCGCTTCGGCCCGCGAAGAGCTGATGACGCGGCGCTGGCCGGCGCAGGATGTGGAAAGCCTGATCCGTCTGATCGACGATCCGCGCCACCGCATCAATGAAGACGGCACCTACAATCTCTCGGAAGAGCAGGCGCGCGCCATTCTCGAACTTCGCCTTGCCCGCCTCACAGCGCTCGGCCGCGATGAAATCGGCGACGAACTGAACAAGATCGGCGCTGAAATATCCGAATATCTGGAAATCCTGTCGTCGCGCCTGCGCATCCAGCAGATCGTCAAGGACGAGCTTGTCGCCGTCCGTGATGAGTTCGGCACGCCGCGCCGTTCCGAGATTGTCGAGGGCGGCCCAGATATGGACGATGAAGACCTCATCGCCCGCGAGGACATGGTCGTCACCGTTTCGCATCTCGGCTACATCAAGCGCGTGCCGCTGACCACGTATCGGGCGCAGCGTCGCGGCGGCAAGGGCCGTTCCGGCATGGCGACGCGCGACGAGGATTTCGTCAACCGTCTCTTCGTTGCCAATACCCATACGCCTGTCCTGTTCTTCTCCTCGCGTGGCATCGTCTACAAGGAAAAGGTCTGGCGTCTGCCGATCGGCACGCCGCAGTCCAAGGGCAAGGCCCTCATCAACATGCTGCCGCTGGAGCCCGGCGAGCGCATCACCACCATCATGCCGTTGCCCGAGGACGAAACGACCTGGGAAACGCTGGATGTAATGTTCTCGACGACGCGTGGCACGGTTCGCCGCAACAAGCTCGGCGATTTCGTGCAGGTCAACCGCAATGGCAAGATCGCCATGAAGCTGGACGAGGAGGGCGATGAAATCCTCTCCGTCGAAACCTGTACGGACCGCGACGACGTGTTGCTGACGACCGCGCTCGGCCAGTGCATCCGCTTCCCCGTGGACGATGTGCGCGTCTTTGCCGGCCGCAACTCCGTCGGTGTGCGCGGCATCAACATGGCCGAGGGCGACCGCATCATCTCCATGACCATTGTGGGCCATGTGGAAGCTGAACCGTGGGAGCGCGCGGCCTATCTGAAGCGTTCGGCTACCGAGCGGCGTGCCGCAGGCGTTGATGAGGACGATATTGCGCTCGTCGGCGAGGAAGTTACAGAAGAGGGTGAACTCAGCGAAGAGCGTTATCAGGAACTGAAGGCGCGTGAAGAATTCGTGCTGACGGTTTCCGTGAAGGGCTTCGGCAAGCGTTCCTCTTCTTACGACTTCCGCACCTCGGGTCGCGGCGGCAAGGGCATCCGCGCCACCGATACGGCAAAGACCAACGAGATCGGCGAACTCGTCGCTGCTTTCCCGGTGGAAGAGGGCGACCAGATCATGCTGGTTTCAGATGGCGGTCAGCTCATCCGCGTTCCGGTCAACGGAATCCGCATCGCCAGCCGCGCCACCAAGGGCGTGACTATTTTCTCGACCGCCAAGGATGAGAAGGTGGTTTCCGTGGAGCGTATCAACGAGCCGGAAGGCGACGACGAAGCGGAAAACGGCAATGGCGAAGACGCTGCCGCCGATCTGCCTGATACGCCGGAGGCGCCGGAAAGCGAGGCGTAAGCCGCCTCGTTATCTTCGGTTACCAATCAAGAAAAACCCCGCGGCGCTCAGGCTCCGCGGGGTTTTTTGCTTGCGTCTTGTCGACTGCGTTTGATTTTCAGCGGATCCGAATATGCACCGGTGCGCGGCCCGAGCGGCTTGCGACATGAAGGTGGATGTTTGCTTCCGGCTGATTGGAGCGCCAGGCGCGGGCGCCATGCGACAGAAGCAGCGCCACGAGATCGCGCGTCTTCGCCTTGGAACGGTTAAGACCCAGATCGGCGATACGCATCGCCGCCTCGTGAATGGGATGCAGAACCGACAGGTTGCCATGCCCGTTGCCAGACGCAATGTCCGAATAATTCTCGTTGACTGCCATCTTGGAAAGCCTCGCTACACATTACAAATTTCGAGGAGACAGGCGATGTTTCGAGCGTGAACCACCGCCTGCGAAAACGTCTGTTACTGGAGTGACGCCCAGCAGCTGACGCCTTTCTTTTTCAATGCATTGCATGCATTCACCGCGGCGTTCTGGCCATCGAATCCGCCGAAACGGGCGCGGTAGATCTGGGAGCCGTCCTTGTTGAAGGCAACCGTGAAGGGCTTTGCGGAGCGCAGCGCCGCACCGCCTTTTTCCTGCGCGTTGTGCAACAGGCCGCGCGCGGAGTTCTCGTCGGGAGATGCTCCGATCTGGATTACCCAGCTTCCCTGCGGAATTTCCGACCTGGCCGAAACTGAAGGGGCGGAGACGACAGGTGTCGTAGTGGACGCGGTGACGATATTATCCACCTTGGTCGAGTTGGTGATCAGCTTACGGTCCGGCGCGGAAGGCGCACGAGCAATCGGGTCCTTGCCCTTCTGCCAGGTTGCGGCTTCCATTGCCTTGACGGCCGCATTGGAAGAGGAGCCTGCAAAAGCGGTGACCGGCGCTTCCTCGTAACGGGCCTGCGGGACTGGACCGGAATTGGGCAGGCCGGCTGCCGTTGCAGCAACCGCCACGGAAGGAACGGCAGCGGCTACGGCGGCAGGCTCTTCGACCGGTGCGGAGCGGGTCTGCGCGATCAGGTTGCTGTTGCCGCCACGCGATGCCTGCGGCAGGTATGTTGCGACAAGCTTGCGCATGGTGGCGTCACGGGCAGCGCTGGAGCGACCGCCGAGAACGACGGCGACGATGGAACGTCCGTCAAGCTGAGCCGATGTGGCAAGGTTGCTGCCGGCTGCACGGGTATAACCGGTCTTGATGCCATCCACACCCTTCACGGTTCCGACAAGGCGGTTATGGTTGCCGATAACCTGCTTGCCGAAGTTGAAGGTACGGGTGGAGAAGTAGCCGTAATATTGCGGGAAATGCTGGCGAAGCGCGATACCGAGACGGGCCTGGTCGCGTGCCGTTGTCATCTGCGCCGTGTTGGGCAGGCCGTTGGCGTTGCGATAGGTCGTGCGGGTCATGCCGAGCGCCCGGGCCTTGGCGGTCATCATTCTGGCGAAACGGTCTTCCGAGCCGCCGAGATATTCGCCGAGCGCGGTTGCCATGTCATTTGCGGACCGGGTGACCAGTGCAAGGATGGCCTGTTCCACGGTGATGCTGCCGCCGGCGCGTACGCCGAGCTTGGACGGCGGCTCCTTGGCGGCGTTGGCTGACACCGGCACCTTCGAATCGAGCGAGATACGTCCGGTATTGAGCGCCTCGAATGTCAGATAAAGCGTCATCATCTTTGTCAGCGACGCCGGATAACGCAGCCCGTCCGGATCCTCGCCATAAAGAACCTTGCCGGTCTTGGCATCGACGACGATGCCCGCATATTTCGGATCGGCCTTTGCGGTTTGAACGGATGTTGCGGTTATGAACGCCGCAGCAAGGGTTAACGCAATAAACCTCACAAAAGACGTCGCACCCGCTTTGCGCGAATGTGCCCCGGATAGACTTTTCAACACTGCTGAACTCTTCAATCGCATATTTCTGTTCCGCTCGGACACGCCCCGCCCGATGCTCCGAGACAAAACTTTATCGGGTTGGCGTTACCAAGTGGTTTATGAAAGGTATCCGCCTTCCATAAAATGCGACTTTTCGCACCCAATCTGTGCCGTGCTGTTTCACCGATTTCCGTCTTTTACGAGGCGGCGCTCGATATAGTTTTTCACCTCCGCATCCAGCTTTTGCCATTGGGGCAGCAGGGCGGAGGAGAAACGGTAGAACAGGCTGAGGTCCTGTCCGGCGTGAATATCCCTCTGACAATCGCTGCCGGTGGCCGCCTGCGGCGTTTGCGGCAGCAGGCAGCGCACCACATAAACGCTTTTGCCATCGCGATCGCCGGTCAATATGACTTCCTTGCCATAGCCGGAATCGGTCCGCAGACGGTGCAGCAGCAGGCCGTGCTTCAACGGCATCGGCTCTCCCTCCGTCAGCCGCGAATAGATCGGCCCGAAACGACCGGACATGTCCTCGGACATGGTGCTTTGTGAAAGCTGGATGAAAATCAGACCTGCCGCCTGCGCGGGATCGTCGAAAACGGCGCGATTCGCTTCCTCATACCCCTTGAGATCAGGCCAGCTTAGATAAAGGTCGACGCGCTCCCGTTCTCCACCGAGGCGCTCGGAAGGCGCCCGCAGGGTGTTTTTGGCAAGCTTCAGCCGGTCGTTGCCGATGACGATCTCGACCTCTTCGGTGTCCGTCGTCTGGCCGGCCTGAAGAATCCGCTCGCCATACCATTTGATGCCGACATTTAGGACGCCGAGAAAGACGAGCAGAATTGCGGCGATAAGGACGGACCGCAGGACGAGTGATGATGACAGCAGAGGTTTCTGGTCGTTCATGGGCTTCCATATTCATTCCGGCCGCCGGATGCGTTTCCCGCCGGGAAATAGCCGTGCAAAGCTTTAACCCGAGGCGATCGGCATTGAAATGATGTTTTGCCGCTGCTACCTGATAACAACCAAGCAAAGGACGGCATATGGCAGCGCGCGACAGATATTCCCGGAAGCTCGAATGTTCCAAATGTGGTCATCAGGGTTTTGCCGAAGCGTCGGAATCGGATGACAAGAGCCGCCGGGACGTCGATTTTCGCATTGATGAAATGCCGCGCGGATTTCGCGCGGAGCGCGTCTCGGGCGATCCGACGGATTTCATGATCCGCTGCGCCCAGTGCGGCAATATATTCCGTTTCTTGCAGAAAACCGCCTATGCGCCCGGAGGCGAGCCGCGCGTGAAGGCCTGAAGGAAAGGTGCCGGCATGACCTTACCACAACAACCGAACGGAGCGCCGCAAAGGCGCAAGCCGATCTGGCCGTGGATCGTGCTGCTGGTGCTGACGCTCTCGGCCATCTATTCCTATAATCGCGCCAACGAAATCATCACCGAGTTGTCCGATAGCTTGCCGCCGGCGCTGCTAAATCTGTTCGAGGATATTCTTCGAGGTGACGGCCGGCACGGCAATGGCGGGCCGAGCATCGGCGTCTGAGACGATGGCGGTTATCGCCCGCTGGCCTTTCGGTCACGCTTCTTTTTTTGTGGTCATAATAGAAAAAAAGCCCCGCAAAGAGGCGGGGCAGGTTGATCGCTCGGGGAAAGTTGGGCAATGCCCGGGAGCGATGGCCTGATATAAATGACAATAGTGCTGACGCGATAGGCCATTTCCGTCTCAAACAGTACGCCTATGCATAAATTTCACCCAATTCGCGGATTTTTGAACGATAAGTTGGCCGAATCTGTAAGACAACTTGACAGACTTTCACTTTGTTCTTTGCGTTGCCCAGAATTGCACATATTCGGCTTTAAGATAACGTGACATGAGCAAACGCATGGATAAATCGGGAATCCTCTTTGTGGCGCTTTTGCTGGCGCTTGTGGCAATCGTTCTAAGCCTGACGCTATTCGATACGGCTCAGCAGGCGCCGTCGATACCTTCAGGTGACGGATCCCTGTTGCCGCCGGCAACGACACCGGGGCAATGATCTGCCAACCACGAAAGAAGAGCGACGCCGCTCGACCGGTCGGGATTGACGACCTTTTTCAAACCGCTATAAAGCCTCACCACCGATGGATGGGTGTCCGAGTGGTTTAAGGAACCGGTCTTGAAAACCGGCGTGCGTGAGAGCGTACCGTGGGTTCGAATCCCACCCCATCTGCCATCAAGCTTTAAAATCATTCGAACAATGCTGCGGTGAGGGATGCTTCGATCCCGCTTCCTGGCTTTGGAATGGCTGGAAAACAGCGCGAGCGGGAATCCCGCTGTGCAGCGGGTTCCATTTTGTCGATGCAATCATATTTCCGGGCAGCCCCGCTCATTGGCGAAGGTGATGCGATCCGGTCCCCGGCGCGTGAAGCCTTCTACGACGACACGACCCGGGGTGACGCGCACGACCTCGGGATCGCGCAGGCCGGCCTCACGGGCGGCGGCGCGGGCTTCGCGTTCGCTACAGCCGCGCATGCGGGGCGGGCCGCGGCGGTCTACGTCCCGGTCACGATCGCGGATGATGGGGCGAACGCCGTCGGGGCCGATTCTGAGTTCCATGTCCTGCGCACCTGCGGGGATCGGCGCGGCGAAGGATACCAAGGCGATGCCCATCGCAAGAGCTGTGGTTTTCATTGGCTTGATCATGTTTCCTCCCTCAGCCGAAACCGGCGGAAAGCTCGTTTCTTTGCGGGGAGAGAACGCGGTTGCCCTCCGTTTGTTCCTTGCGGAAGCGGTGAGCGGGAGATGTTGAGGCGGGTAAATCCGGCCCGATGGGTGGGCTCAAAAGATAGAAATCATTAACCATGTTCGTTACAATTTTATCGAATTTGCAGAAGTCGTTCGCATTTTCGCCACGTTATGCACAAGATTAAGCGACTGTTAGGTGCTTCGATGGCAGGGGCAAATAATCGAGGCAAGTGAGGGTGCGGTTCTCCGAGCCAATAGCAGCGTGGGGCAGACGATTTGAATTCTACGGTCAAGAAACTCGGCATCAACGCCAGGTCGGGCGTGAAGTGGCTTGCAATTTCCGTGCTTTGCGCCGCAACCGCATCGTGTTCCACGACATCCGAGACCAAGCCTAAGCCCAAGCGCAGCAAGGAATATTTTTCCGAATCCGAATATGGCGTCAAAGCCAGTCCGCGTGTGGCCGATGGCAAGGCCATTCCCAAGGGCGGCGGGCGCGAGCTGATCGGCAATGCCTATACCGTCAAGGGCCGCCGTTATTTCCCCAAGGAAGAACCGGGTTACAACAAGACCGGCCTCGCCTCCTGGTATGGTTCCGCCTTCCATGGTCGCCTGACCGCCAATGGCGAAGTCTACGACAAAGAACATCTTTCTGCCGCACATCCGACATTTCCCCTGCCGAGCTACGCGCGCGTCACCAATATGGACAATGGCGCGTCGGTTCTGGTGCGCGTCAACGATCGCGGACCGTTCCACGAAGGCCGCCTGATCGACGTTTCAAGCAAGACGGCCGATCTTCTCGACATGAAGACCACTGGCACGGCCAATGTGCGGGTACAATACGCCGGACGTGCGCCGCTCGATGGTCACGACATGCCTTATCTGATGGCATCTTATATTCCGAAGGGTTCTCGCTCACCGGGTGTGGCGCCGGAAGGGCAGATCGCGACAGGCGTGATGGTGGCTTCAGCCTCGCCGAATTTCGTTCCGGCTCCGGCGTCCAACCCGAATTATGGCGGCTCGACCCAGACAGCGCTTGTCGGCTCCAGGAAGAATGCAGCGTTGCAGGCCATGCCGCTGGTCAATGGTTCGGCACCGGCTTTCGAACAGTTCGCGATCCTGCCGGAAATCGGTCCTTTCCTGGCCGAACGTCCGGAAGGCAATTTCATGCGTGAACCGGCGGCGCCCGGCGGCAATTATCTGCGTGTGCCGACGCCTTCCTCCAAATTTGCGGCGGCCTATTCCGAAGAATCGGCTACGGTCTCCAGGACCGCGAGCGCCTTCGACAGCGTGCTCGTCGACCGTGGCGCGCTCAACGAGCAATCGATACTCGCCCATGTGAAACGTCAGCAGGCGAAGTCGCGCTGACGAATTGAAGGATACGGCCGGCCTTTTGCCTTTGTCGCGGGCAGCCGGTTACGGCAGGCAGGACTGGGCGGTTTCATGCGCAAGGCCATTCATCGCTCCTATTGTTCGCTCCTCGCAGCGGCAGCGTTTGCGCTTTTCAGTGCAAGCCCGGCACAATCGCAGACCGGCCCCTTCATCGCCAAGGCGGAACAGGCCTATATGATCGATGCCGAAACAGGCACGGTGCTTCTTTCGCAAAATGAGGATCAGCCTTTTCCGCCCGCATCGCTCGCCAAGCTGATGACGGTGGAAGTGGTGCTGGATGCGCTTTCAAAGGGGCAGGTGACGGCAGAGACGGCTTATCCCGTCTCGGAATATGCCTGGCGCACGGGCGGCGCGCCTTCACGCACCTCGACGATGTTCGCGGCGCTGAAATCCTCGGTCAGCATCAACGATCTCTTGACCGGGATCATCGTTCAGAACGCCAATGACGGCTGTATCGTCGTCGCCGAAGGCATGGCAGGTTCGGATGCCGCTTTCGCCAAACGCATGACGGTGAGGGCGGACGAACTGGGCATGAGCCGAAGCACCTTTACCAATTCGACCGGGCTTCCCGACCCCGGCAACCGGACGAGTGCGAGGGATATGGTGCGCCTTGCCCAGCATCTGCATGACACCTATCCCGACCGTTACGGGCTTTTTACCAAGCCGGATTTCGAATGGAACCGGATTTTCCAGCGCAACAAGAATACGCTCCTGATGCCCGGGAGCGGTATCGACGGTCTCGGTCTCGGTTTTGCGGAAGGCAGCGGTTTTGCGGCTGTCGTTTCGGCCGAGCGGGGAGGCCGCCGGGTCTATCTGGCGCTTGGCGGCATCGCGGACGACAAGACGCGGCAGGAAGAGGCCCGCCGGGTGGTGGACTGGGGCCTGACCGCCTTTGAAAAACGCCATCTCTTCAGCAGGGACGAAGCCGTCGGGTCTGTCAGCGTTTATGGCGGCGATGTTTCGCATATCGATCTTTCGCCGAAGGAAGATGTGAGCGTGCTTGTGCCGGTCAATAATCCGGACCGTATTTCCGGCCGGATCGTCTATCGCTGGCCCCTGAATGCGCCGCTGGACGTCGGTGCAAATGCCGGAACGCTTAAGATTTTTTCGGGCGAGCGCCTGTTGCGGGAAGTGCCGCTTTATACGAAGGCGGCGGTCGGCAAGGGGTCGCTCACCCAGAATGCGACAGGCGCGCTGAAGGAACTGCTGCTGTTCTGGCTCTGAAAACCTGTTGCACGGGCGGCCTTGTTCCTATGCTTTTGTTCAGGCATCGGATTTTCTGAAAAGCGCTTCACACTTTTCCGTTCGATGCTGTAAACAGGCATTTCAACATTGACGTGAATTCCTCGCAGGACGTGACATTGGCCGAAAAGACCGGATTGTTCATCAGCTTCGAAGGCGGCGAAGGCGCCGGCAAGTCGACGCAGATTCGCACGCTTGCCGAGGCGCTTCGCGGCCGTGGTTTCGAGGTGGTCGTGACGCGTGAGCCGGGCGGCTCGCCGGGTGCGGAGGCCGTTCGGCATGTTCTGCTCTCGGGTGCGGCAGAGTCCTTCGGGGTGCGCATGGAAGCAATCCTGTTTGCGGCGGCGCGCAACGACCATGTCGAAGAGGTCATTCGTCCGGCGCTTGCGCGCGGCGAGATCGTGCTCTGCGACCGCTTTCTTGATTCCTCGCGTGTCTATCAGGGCACGACCGGCAATCTGGAGCCTGATTTCATCGAGACGCTGCAACGGATAGCCATCGATGGCGTCGTGCCGGAGTTGACGCTGATCTTCGATATCGCCGCCGAAAAGGGGCTCGCCCGCGCCAGAAAACGGGCGGATGAGGGTGCTACGCCGGATCGGTTCGAAAAAGAGGAAATCGAGACCCACGAGAAGCGTCGTGAGGCCTATCTGGATATTGCGCTCGCCGAGCCGCGTCGTTGCCGGATCGTGAACGCCGACCAGCCGCAGGAAAAGGTGACGGAGGATGTCATGTCCTTTGTCGAGCCGTTGCTCGAGCGTGCGGGAAAAGCTGCGGACGCCGCGCATGAGTGAGGTTCAGGGCGTTCTCGACGGCGCGATTGCGCCGCAGCAGAACACGAGGCTTTTCGGGCACGAGGAGGCGGAGGCCTTTCTTGCGCAATCCTATCGTTCCGGCAAAGGCCATCACGCCATTCTGATCGAGGGACCGGAGGGGATCGGCAAGGCGACGCTCGCTTTTCGTTTCGCCAATCATGTGCTGACCCATCCCGATCCCGCATCCGCGCCGGATTTCCTTGCCGATCCCGATCCGCAATCACTGGTCAGCCGGCAGATCACCTCCGGCGCCTCGCACAATCTGCTGCATCTGACCCGTCCTGTGGACGAAAAGACGGGCCGTGTGAAATCCGCCATTACGGTGGACGAGGTGCGGCGGGCAGGGCACTTCTTTTCGCAGACATCCGGCACGGGCAACTGGCGCATCGTCATCATCGATCCTGCCGACGATCTTAACCGGAACGCCGCCAATGCCATCCTGAAAATACTGGAGGAGCCGCCGAAGCGGGCGATGTTCCTCGTGCTTTCGCATGCACCGGGAAAATTGCTGCCGACCATCCGTTCGCGCTGCATGCCGCTCCGGCTCGTGCCGCTTTCCGATGCGGCGATGGTGCAAGCGCTCGATCAACTCGACATCAGCCCCGAAGGTGAGAAACGCGACGCTCTGCTTGCCGCCGCCAAGGGCAGCGTGGCGCAGGCGCTGAAACTGATGAATTATGGCGGTTCCGACATTGTCGAGGTCTTTGCCGAAGTGATGACTGCCGAAGGGCCGGGCGCGCGCAAGCGCATGCACAAGCTTGCCGAGGTTCTGGCGCAGAAAGATGGCGACATCGTTCTCGGATTCTTCATGGAGCATGTGACGGAAGAGCTGATGGCGCGAGCGCGGGCGGCGGCAATGGCGGGTGACCTTGCGGCGGCAGAAAAACATGCACGGCTTTCCTCGACGCTTTCGGAGCGCATCACTGTGGCGCAGGCCTATAATCTCGACAAGAAGCAGATGGTGCTTTCCATTCTGGAAGATATTCGTTCGGTTTAGGCGCCGGGATATGAATCATACCCGAAATGGGGAAGTTGTTGTTTCGCTGCTGCGAACAATGGTTTAAGAGCGGTCTATCCAAAAAACAGCCTGTAAAGTCGATAGACCGTCATGACAGACAAGACACCGTTCTACATCACCACCGCGATCTCCTATCCCAACGGCAAGCCGCATATCGGCCATGCCTATGAGTTGATTGCGACGGACGCCATGGCACGCTTTCAGCGCCTGGACGGAATGGATGTTTTCTTCCTGACCGGCACCGACGAACATGGCCAGAAGATGCAGCAGACGGCGCGGGCGGAAGGTATTTCGCCGGAAGATCTCGCCCAGCGCAACTCCGACCAGTTCCGCGAGATGGGCAAGCTGCTCAACGCCTCGAATGACGATTTCATCCGCACCACGGAAGAGCGTCACCACGAGACCTCGCGCAATATCTGGAACCTGATGGCCGGTAGCGGTGACATCTACAAGGACAGCTATGCCGGCTGGTACTCGGTGCGCGACGAGGCCTATTACGCCGAGGACGAGACGGAAGTGCGCGCCGATGGCGTCCGTTACGGGCCGCAGGGCACGCCGGTCGAATGGGTGGAAGAGGAAAGCTACTTCTTCAAGCTCTCCGAATATCAGGATAAACTCCTGAAGCTCTACGAGGAGAACCCTGACTTCATCGGTCCGGCCGAGCGTCGCAACGAGATCATTTCGTTCGTGAAATCCGGTCTTAAGGACCTGTCGATTTCCCGCACCACCTTTGACTGGGGCATCAAGGTTCCTAACGATCCGAAGCACGTCATGTATGTCTGGGTCGATGCGCTGACCAACTACATCACCGCGACCGGTTACATCGAGGATAAAAACGGCCCGCGTGCGAAATATTGGCCCGCCGACGTGCATATCATAGGCAAGGACATCATCCGTTTCCACGCGGTCTATTGGCCGGCCTTTCTGATGAGCGCCAAGCTGCCGCTGCCCAAGCGGGTCTATGCGCACGGCTTCCTGCTCAACAAGGGCGAGAAGATGTCGAAGTCGCTCGGCAACGTCGTCGATCCAGCCAATCTGGTAAACCATTTCGGTCTCGATCAGGTCCGTTATTTCTTCCTGCGCGAAGTCTCCTTCGGCCAGGATGGCAGCTATAGCGAAGAGGGCATCGCCACCCGTATCAATGCCGATCTTGCCAATGGCATCGGCAATCTCGCCAGCCGTTCACTCTCGATGATTGTCAAGAATTGCGACGGCCAGATCCCGACGCCCGGTGAGTTCACCGAAGAAGACAAGGCGATGCTTGGCTCCGCCGATGGGCTGCTTGAGATTTGCCGCGAGGAGATGGGTAAACAGCTCATCCACCGTGCGCTTGCGGCCATCATCGCCGTCGTCTCGGAAACCGACCGCTATTTCGCCTCGCAGGAGCCGTGGGCGCTGAAAAAGACCGACCCTGGGCGCATGGGCACCGTGCTTTACGTTACGGCGGAAGTGGTGCGCCAGATCGGCATTCTCCTGCAGCCCTTCATGCCGGAATCCTGCGAGAAGCTGCTCGATCTCGTCGCTGCGCCTGCCGATAAACGTGATTTCGCTGCTTTGGGCGCAGCTGGCCGTCTGGTTCCGGGCACGCCGCTGGAAGCACCGAAGCCGGTTTTCCCGCGTTATGTCGCGCCGGAAGCTTAAAGGCGACAACCATGCTGATCGATACCCATTGTCATCTGGATTTTCCCGATTTCGAGGCCGAGCGCGACGACATTATCGCACGCGCCCATGCTTCTGGCGTCGCCCAGATGGTGACGATCTCGACCCGGGTGCGTCGGCTGCCGGAGCTTTTGAAGATCGCGGAAAAATATCCGTCGGTCTTCTGTTCGGTCGGTACGCATCCCAACAATGCCGACGAGGAACTGGATATTTCCGCCGACGAGCTTGTGCGGCTCGCGGAGAGCCATGACAAGATCGTGGCGATCGGTGAGGCGGGTCTGGATTATTTCTACGATACGCAGAAGCCGGAAGACCAGAAGACCGGCCTTATTCGCCACATAGAGGCGGCAAGAAGAACGAAGCTGCCGCTCGTCATCCACAGCCGCAGTGCCGATGACGATATGGCCGCTATTCTGCGCGCCGAAAGCGGGAAGGGCGCATTCCCCTTTATCCTGCACTGCTTTTCCGCCGGTCCGGAGCTGGCGAAAGCGGGCGTCGAGCTGGGTGGTTACGTGTCTTTTTCCGGCATCCTGACCTTCCCGAAATCGCAGGATATCCGCGATATTGCCGCCACCGTGCCGCTGGACAGGCTGCTCGTTGAAACCGACGCGCCCTATCTTGCGCCGAAGCGCTGGCGCGGAAAACGCAACGAGCCGTCCTATGTAGTCAACACGGCGGAAGTTCTGGCCGAAGTGCATGGTATTTCCTTCGAGCGCATGGCCGAAATCACCACCGAAAACGCCTTCCGTTGCTTCTCCAAGATGACAAGGGTGTAGGTGTGGCAATCTACCGTCGTCGCTTCACGGTTCTCGGTTGCGCGTCATCGCCCGGCGTGCCGCGCATCAACGGTGACTGGGGTGCCTGCGACCCTGATAATCCGAAAAATCGGCGCACGCGCGCGGCCTTTATGGTGGAGCAGATCGGCCCTGACGGTGGCAAGACCACCGTCGTCATCGACACCGGCCCGGATTTTCGCGAGCAGATGATCGCCGCCAAGGTGGAAGCCGTCGATGCCGTGCTTTACACCCACGCCCACGCCGACCATCTGCACGGCATCGATGATCTGCGCATCTATTTCGCTCTCCAGAAACACCGCATCCCGATCTGGGCCGATCCCGTCACCATGGCGCGAATCCGCGACGGTTTTGCCTATTGCCTGGAGACGCCGGCGGGCAGCAGCTATCCACCGATCGTCAGGCCGCAGCTTATCGCCGATATCGACGAGCCTGTTATTATCGACGGGGCGGGCGGGCCGATCCCCTTCAAGGTGCATATGCAGCAGCATGGGGACGTGCATTCGCTTGGTTTTCGCATCGGCGACGTTGCCTATTGCACCGATGTCAGCGATTTTCCGGCGGAAAGCTTGCCCAAGCTTACCGGCCTCGACGTGCTCGTCATCGATGCCTTGCAGTATCGATATCACCCCAGCCATTTTTCGCTGGAACAGGCGCTCGGCTGGATCGAGGCATTCGCACCCAAACGGGCGATCTTGACCCACATGCATATTCCGCTCGATTATGACACGGTGATGCGTGAAACGCCTGATCATGTTGAACCGGCTTATGATCAGATGCGTTTCGAAATCGAGATCGAAGCAGCCTGACGCCGCCTGAGAAGGAATAACATGTCGACCAAGCCTTTCCGTGCACCCAGTATGGCGAGCTTTTTCGACAATCTGCGCGCCAGCCGCCTGCGGGCGATGTTTCGGCGCGGTGAAGTGGGGCTGGTGCTTCTTGCCGTCTTGATCGGCATTGCAGCGGGCCTTCTGGTGGCGTTGATCGGCGCCCTGAGCACGGCGCTGCATGTTATGGTTTTCGGCGTCGAGCGGCTGAGCAGCAGCGATCTCTCCGGCCGTATCGTGCTCGCCGGGCCGATCGTCGGCGGCATCGTGCTCGGCATAATCATCTTCATTCTTTCGAAGACACGCAAAAAACCCATGATCGACCCCATCGAGGCGAATGCGCTGCATGGCGGTCGCCTGTCGCTAACGGACAGCATCATCGTGTGCGTGCAGAATATCG
This sequence comes from Agrobacterium sp. 22-209-1, assembly GCF_053522485.1. Taxonomy (NCBI): domain Bacteria; kingdom Pseudomonadati; phylum Pseudomonadota; class Alphaproteobacteria; order Hyphomicrobiales; family Rhizobiaceae; genus Agrobacterium; species Agrobacterium sp. 22-209-1. The sequence goes on along the minus strand of NZ_JBNWCH010000004.1, from coordinate 278,059 downwards.
TCTCCAATGGTTTTGGCGCTTCTGTCGGGCTTGAGGCCGGCTACACGCAGATCGCCAGCGGCGTTGCCTCGAAGATCGGCATCAAGCTGAAACTGCGGCGAGGGGACATGCGTATTCTTGTCGGCTGTGGTGCGGCGGGCGCTATTGCTGCGGCCTTCAACGCGCCTCTGACCGGGGCGTTCTACGCCATCGAACTCATTATCGGCACCTATACCGTGGTGACGCTTGCGCCGCTCATCGTCGCGGCGCTGGTGGCGACGACGGTCATCGGAATTATCGGTGGCCATGGCATCTCGATCGATATTGTCGATGCCAGCCGTGTGACGCCGGCCGATTATGTGCCCGCCATCTTTCTCGGCGTCGTGTGTGCGGCCATTGGCATCGTGCTGATGCAGGCAGTGTCCTTCATCGAAGAAACTGCGCGTAAAAGCGCCATTCCGGGCTGGCTGCGTCCCACGATAGGCGGCGTGGCGGTGGGTGCTCTAGCGCTGATTTCACCGCAGGTACTGTCGAGCGGCCATGGCGCACTGCATCTCAACATCGATGCCGAACTGACGATATATGGGGTGGCCGGGCTGTTTTTGCTGAAGGCAGCGGCCAGCGCCATTTCCATCGGCTCGAACTTCCGCGGCGGCCTCTTTTTCGCGTCGCTGTTCATGGGCTCGTTGCTCGGCAAGATTTTCGCGCTTTGCGCACCCTATATCGGTTATGGATCGACCGCGCCCATCGTTTATGCCGTGATTGGCATGAGCGCCTTTGCCGCCGCCATCATCGGCGGCCCGCTGACGATGACGTTTCTGGCGCTGGAACTGACAGGCGACTTCCAGATCACGGCTCTGGTGCTTGCCGCCGTCATCACCACCTCGCTCGTGGTGCGCACCACCTTCGGTTATTCCTTCGCCACCTGGCGTTTTCACCTGCGGGGCGAGAGCATTCGCAGCGCCCACGATATCGGCTGGATCCGCGACCTGACGGTCGGCAAGATGATGCGCGCCGATATCCGCAAGGCCAATGTCAGCATGGGGCTTCCGGCCTTCAAGGAGAAGTTCCCGCTCGGCTCCACGCAACGGGTGATCATGACCCATGATGACGGGCGTTATGCCGGCATCATCCTTGTCCCGGAAATCTACGCCGACCCGATGGATCGCGACCCCAGCAAAATCAGCCTCGAAACCTATCTGCATTACAAGAACGACGTGTTGCTGCCGACCATGAATGCCCGGCAAGCGGCGGCAGCCTTTGATGCGGCGGAGAGCGAAGCGCTGGTTGTCGTCAATGACAAGATCGAAAATCGTCCTGTCGGATTGCTGACTGAAAGCCATACGCTGAGGCGCTATAGCGAAGAACTGGATTTAAGACGCCGGGAGGCATCGGGTGAGTTTTGATGTTACATTAGATTATCGTTTTTATATATTGATATAATTATACTTTTTAATTTCTCATCATCTTTAATCCTTGGCTTGGAACGGTCTTTTCGACGCGCAGACGCGCGTCGGCCGGATTTCTGTGGCCGACACAGAAATGGGACGGAGGACTTCTCCACTCCAGGGAGCCAATGTGTCGCGTATGTGATGCACAACAACTCCACCAAAGTCAGCCTCTGGTTCAACGTCCGACGGCACTGAACCCGTGCTCCCCCACGGCATTTTTCGCTGTCATGTCATTTTTCTCAACGCCTGCTTGACAAAAAAACAGTCCGCAGAATAAATAGACTGACTACTTAATTAATGATTTGTCGAACTGGAAATGGGCCAGTCGGGGAAGATGACGTGGGATTGTTCGCACCCCGTCCGGTCCCGAAGCTCGAGTGGCCAGATATTTTTGACTGCCTTCATTCTTATCTGCAGAACGGGCGCCGATGAAACTTGGAGAAAACGATGCCTTCGAAAAGCAGCACGGTTGAGACGACGCCTTTTGCGGCGCCCTGCGGCGAACTCGAAATGGTTTCGGAGCCCGGGTTTCGCGGGCTCGGTCTTCCGCATCGCCGTGCGCCGCTTTATGGCGTCATCCTTGCCGGGGGGCTGTCGCTTTTCGGCAATGCGGTGGCGGCCGTTGCGCTGCCCTGGATCGTGCTGTCCCTGACCGGCAATGCCGCATGGACGGGGATAGCGGCGGCGGCGGGCATGATACCGCTGGTTATCGGCGCTTTCTGCGGCGGCCCCGTCGTCGACCGTTTCGGTTCGCGTATCGTTGCGGTAACCGCCGATCTCGCTAGCGCCCTGAGCGTCGCGGCCATTCCCTTTCTGATGATGACCGGGCAGATGGATATAGGCCTGCTACTCTGCCTGATCGTGGTCGGGGCGCTGCTCGACGGTCCGGGTATGATCGCCCATGATGCAAGAGTGCCGGAACTTGCTCGCATCGCCCGGATGCCGATCGAGCGGGTCACCTCGATAGATGAGTTGCTTGATAACGCGGCGATGATTTTCGGTCCGCCGGTCGCGGGGATCGCCATTGCCGCTTTCGGGATGGAATATGCCTTGATGATCACGGCGGCCTGTTCGCTGCTCGCTGCCGTGATCGGCGCGATCTGTTTGCCGCGTCATATGCGCAAGTCCGTCGATGCGGATCGCGGCGATGCGACTTTTGCGGGTCTGCGCTTTCTGCTCACGGAGCCGATTCTGCGTCTTCTGCTCATCGTCGCCATGGTGATGCTGGCGGTTTTCGGGGCGCTCAACGCCGTTGTCCTGCCGGTGCTGTTCAAGGCCAGCGGAGCGGATGTCCTTAATCTCGGGCTGTTTCTCTCGGTTTCCGGGGCAGGGGCGGCTTTGTCGGCGTTGGTTTTCGCCATTCGCGGCCACTCCTGGAACGGCCGGGCCGTCCTGCTCGCAGGCATATCCGGCGCGACGCTCTCCATCGGCCTCGTCGCTTTCCTTCAGAGCGGTCCCTTGCTGCTCATCGCGGCGGCCCTGGTCGGTCTTTCCACCGGGGCGCTCGGCCCGCTCGCCAATGCGATATTTCTGAAACGCGCGCCGGCTGCAATCCGCGGCAGCGTGCTTGGAACCACGGCGGCGATTGCGATGACGGCGACGCCGCTTGCCGTGCTGATCGCCGGTTTCGGCCTTGAGGCCGCCGGCGCTGCCCGGTTCTTGTGGGGGCTCAGCGCCACGCTCTGTCTGCTGCTGCTCTGGGTTTTCCTCAACCCGGTCGCGCGCGCGCTGAAGAAATCGCCGCCATGATCGGGCCTCCACCTTTTTTGCGATGCAATCAAACCATCCGTGCGCCGCAGTTTTTGCCACACCCGATGTTCGAACCCGGACCCGTCCTGCCATGAACGACCTGAATTCCTCTTTCCCAAACCACCAGCCCACAAATCCTCGGCCATTGCTCGGAGAAACGACAGGACGACGGCCTTCCAGACGCCTGCTCTGGTGGACGCTGCTAGCCATTGGACTTGCAGGCGGTGCTACCTGGCTGATATCGCCGGTTGAGGAGGCGCCCGCCGTGAGTCAGACCATGACGCCCGTCAAGGTACGGCCGCATGTGTCCGTCGTCATCGCAGCGCCTTATGGTTTCAACGCCGGGCAGGATGTTGCCGGGCTTCTCGCCGCCCGCAACGATATTTCCATCGGTACGGCCGTCACTGGCCAGCGCATCGTCGAGGTTTTCGTCGATGTCGGCGACACGGTTGCGGCCGGGCAATTGCTGGCGCGGCTGGAAAGCAAGACACTCGCGGCCCAGGTTGAACAGACAGAAGCAACCGTCGCCCGCGCCCGCGCCGCACTTGCCGAGGCCGAGGCGGCTGAGATAGAGGCGAGCGAGAATCTGCGCCGCGCCGAAGGGCTTTCCGGCTCCAGCGTCAGCAAGGAACAGCTTGGCCAGCGCCGCGCCGCCGCGGCCATGTCGCAGGCAAAGATCGAGGGCGCCCGTGCCGAACTGGCGGGTGCACAGGCGCAACTGACCCAGCACCTTCTCGAGCTGGAGCGGACCGAGATTCTTTCGCCGAAACCCGGCCTCATCACACAACGCCATGCCCGTATCGGCGCGATGCCCGATGGTACGGAGCCGCTGTTTCGCCTGTTGCAGGATGGCGAACTGGAGTTTCTGGCCGAAGCGCCGGAACGGGTGCTGCCGTCCCTGCAGACCGGCCAATCCGTAGCGATCGCGGTCAATGGCGTCGGCCGCGCCATTCAGGGGACCATCCGGGTCGTCGAACCGGCGGTCAACACACAAAGCCGTCTCGGCATCGTGCGCATCGCCGTTCAACCGGCCGCCGATCTGAGGGTAGGTGCCTTCGCGCGCGGCAAGGTCGATCTCGGCGAACGCCGCTTCCTCGTCTCCGTTCCTGAAGCAGCATTGCGGCTGCGCCGCGAAGGTGCGGCCCAGCTTGTGGTGGTCGATGGTGAGAACAAGGTGGCACGCCGTGCCGTTCGTGTGGGGCAGGCGCAGAACGGCGTCGTTGAAATCCTTGAAGGGTTGAGCGCGGGCGAGCGCGTCGTGGAAAGCGCCAGCGCCTTCCTGCGCGACGGCGATGAGATCGTCGGCATCAGCGAAATCGCACAGAAAGAGGAGGGGCGGCGATGACCAATATTTCCTCATGGGCCATCCGCCGTCCCATCCCCATCATCGTCCTTTTCCTGCTTCTGACGCTTATCGGCATCCAGTCCTTCATGAAGCTGCCGGTCAACGCCAATCCGCGCGTCGATTTTCCGATTGTCACGGTCTCCATCGTTCAGGCGGGCGCGGCCCCGGCTGAGCTTGAAACGCAGGTGACGCGGCGGGTCGAAGGTGCGATTTCGGGCCTTGCCGGCATAAGGCATATCCAGTCGACCATCGGTGACGGGCTTTCCACCACGACGGTGGAATTCCAGCTCGGCATCGATACGGCCCGCGCCACCAACGATGTGCGTCAGGCCGTCTCGCAGATCCGCTCCGAAATGCCGCGCGATATCGAGGAACCGACAATCGCCAGCCTCGATGTCGAGGGTGGCGCGATCCTTTATTTTGCGGTTCGCGCCCCGCAAATGTCGCCCGTCGATCTTTCCTGGTTCGTTGACGAGGCCATTGGCCGCGAATTGCTGACGACCAAGGGCGTGCAGCGGGTGCAGCGCATTGGCGGCGTCAGCCGTGAAATTACCGTCCAGCTCGATCCAGACCAACTCACCGCTTTCGGCATCAATGCCGAGGATATCAACAATCAGGTTCAGGCCTTCAACACCAATGTGCCCGGCGGCAGAAGCCGGCTCAACGAGAAGGAACAGTCGATCCGCGCCGTCGGCGGCGCGATCAGCGCCGGCGAGCTGGCGGAGCGGCCGATCAGCCTGCCGAACGGCCAATGGACGACGCTCGCCACGCTCGGAAAGGTGACGGATGGCGCGGCTGAGCCGCGTGAACTGTCGCGCCTCGACGGTGAGCCGGTGGTCGGCTTTTCGGTGTTCCGCGCCAAGGGGTCGAGCGACACGGCAGTCGAAGACGCCGTCAATGCCACGATTGCCCGGTTGGTCGCCATCTATCCCGGCGTCGAGATCGACCGGGTGCTTTCGACCGTCGATTATACCCGGGCGAGTTATCAGGTTGCCATGGAGACACTGATCGAAGGTGCTGCGCTGACCGTCGTCATTGTCTTCCTCTTCCTGCGCGACTGGCGGGCGACGCTGATTGCGGCCGTCGCCATGCCGCTTTCGATCCTGCCCACCTTCACGGTGATGTTGTGGTTCGATTTCACTCTCAACAGCATCACCCTCCTGGCACTGACGTTGGTGATCGGCGTTCTCGTGGATGATGCGATTGTTGAGGTGGAAAATATCGACCGGCATCTGCATATGGGCAAGCGGCCGTTTCAGGCATCCATCGATGCGGCCGATCAGATCGGTTTTGCGGTTCTTGCCATCACCGCCACCATCGTCGCGGTGTTTCTGCCGGTCAGCTTCATCGGCGGCGTCATTGGCCAATATTTCAAGCAGTTCGGCCTGACCGTGTCGGTTGCCGTGCTCGCCAGCATGCTGGTGGCGCGTCTCGTGACGCCGCTGATGGCCGCCTATATTCTCGTACCGAAGGCGGTGAAGCACGAAGAACGCGGTGCGCCGAAGTCCCGCATGGGCCGGGGTTACGTAGCGCTTCTGGAACTTGCGCTTCGCCATCGGCTGAAAACCTGCGGCATCGGCGTTCTGGTGCTCGTCGGTTCCTTCCTGCTGGTGCCGCTTCTGCCCTCAGGCTTCCTGCCGAGCGACGACCGCAGCCTGTCGCGTATTCTGATCGAGCTGCCGCCGGATTCGACGCTGCGCGATACCGACAGTGCCGTGCAGTCGATAACGACGGCGCTCCGGGAAATGCCGGAGGTTAAAAGCGTCTTCGCCTCCATCGGCAGGACGGATGACGGCCCCGACGTTGCCCGCGCCTCCCTGCTGGTCAATCTCGTGCCAGCCTCCGAGCGTACGCTTTCCCAGCGTCAGTTCGAGCTTGGTGCAGCAGACCTGATTGCTCGCACACCCAATATCCGCTTCGCTTTCCAGAATGAAAATGCGGCGCGCGATATTTCCGTCATCCTCGTCGGCGACGAGCCGGAGAAGCTGGCCACTGCGGCTCTTGCCGTGGAAACCGGCATGCGCGGCATCGAGGGAATTGCCAATGTGCAGACCGCCGAACCCCTGCCGCGGGCGGAATTGCAGGTCAGGCCGCGTTTTGACGAGGCGGCTCGGCTTGGCGTTTCCACGCAATCCATCGCCGCCGTCACGCGTATTGCCACGACTGGCGATACGGACGCCAATTCCGCCAAGTTCAATATCGGCGACCGGCAGGTGCCGATCCGCGTGATGATCGACCGGCGCGCGCAGAGCAACCTCGATACGCTCGGCATGCTCAGGGTGTCGGTGGCGAATGGCAGCCTGCCGCTGTTATCGGTGGCCGATCTTTCGGTCTCGGAAGGGCCGGGGCAGCTCAACCGCTTCGACCGCATGCGCCGGGTGACCGTCAGCGCCGATCTCGCGGGCATTCCGCTTGGCGCCGCGCTGGAGCGCATCAATGCGCTCGACGCCGTGACCTCGCTTCCGGCCGGCGTGCGGCAGGTGCAATATGGCGATGCCGAATATATCGGTGAGATGTTCCAGAGTTTCAGCGCCGCCATGCTGTTCGGCCTCATGATGGTGCTGGCCGTGCTGATCGTTCTCTTCAAGGATTTTCTTCAGCCGATCACCATCCTCGTGGCATTGCCGCTTTCGGTGGGCGGCGCAATTGTCGGTCTGCTGCTTTATGGCGGCGCGCTCGATCTGCCGGCGGTCATCGGCTTGCTGATGCTGATGGGTATTGTCACCAAGAACTCCATTCTGCTGGTGGAATTCGCCATCGAGAAGCGCAAGGGCGGGCTCAGCCGCCAAAGGGCGCTGGTGGAATCCGGCGTCGAGCGCGCCCGTCCGATCATCATGACCACGCTTGCCATGGTTGCTGGCATGATGCCGGCGGCGCTGGGGGTGGGGGCGGATGCCGGTTTCCGCGCGCCCATGGCGATTGCCGTGATCGGCGGCCTCATTACGTCCACCCTGCTGAGCCTCGTCTTCGTGCCCGTCGTCTTCACCTATATGGACGATCTGCGCGGCTGGCTCAGCCGCAGGCTGCAACGTCTCACCTCCGTGACCGCCGCAGACCGGGCAGCGGCGGAGCGCCGGATAGCCGCTGGCGTGGCTGAAACTGCGCAGGGGCATGGATGATGACAGACGCTCCGGTCTCAGGCCTGACGGCGACCGCCATACACGAGCATATCGCCGCCGCCGGGCGATCCGAGGGGTTTCTGTCCGGCCCGGTTTTTCTCGATACCGGATCGGAAGACGTCATCGCGCTCGAGGTGCAATATCACCTGCCATTCTACCGGATGGCCCTGTTCGACCGGCTGGACGTGGCGATGCCGAAACTGCTGGCGGAAGCGGTTCCCAAGCGGCAGGCGGAGTTTCTCGCGGGCCGTTTTCTGGGGCAGGCGGCGCTCACGCTTTTCGGGCATGACCCTCAGCCGATCGGCATCGGCAACAGGCGCGAGCCGGTATGGCCTTCAGGCATAAGCGGCTCGATCAGCCATTCCCACGGCATCTGCGTGTGCATGGTAACGCAGGAGCACGATGTCAGGGTCGGTGTCGATATAGAAAAGATTGAGCCAGGGGCGGTAACGGAGATCATCCTGAAGCGCGCCCTGGCGCCGCTGGAGCGCAGGCTGATTGCCGAACTGGAGGAATGTGACGCAAGCATACTGCCTTTTCTGGTGTTTTCCGCCAAGGAGACGCTGTTCAAGGCGCTTTATCCGGTGGTTGGACGCCATTTCGATTTCCAGGCGGCGCGTCTTTTCGAAAAACCCGGTCGCGATGAACTGCGGCTGGAACTGACGCGCCCGCTACATCGCTCACTTCCGGCGGGACGCCGTTTTTCCATACGCTTTTCGGTGGCGGGCAGTTTTGTCCGCACCTGGCTTGTTTGTCGTTAAACCCATATTTCAGGGAGATATAGATGAGTGACAAGGATCTTCGCGTAACGCTTGTGCAGGCCGATCTGGCCTGGGAAAACATCGAGCGGAATTTGCAGCAGTTCGACCGGCATCTCAATGAGATCGAGACGACGGATCTGATCGTCCTGCCGGAGATGTTCACCACAGGTTTCAGCATGAACCCGAAGGCCGTGGCGGAACCCATGGACGGGCAGGCAGTAAATTGGTTGCTGGAAACCGCACGCCGGCATGACGCGGATATCGTCGGCAGCGTAGCGATTGCCGAAGACGGCCGTTATTTCAATCGGCTGATCTGGGCGCGTCCCGACGGCACGCTCATTCATTACGACAAGCGGCATCTGTTCACCTATGCAGGCGAGCACGAGCATTATACGCCGGGGCAGGCGCAGCAGTTGATCGAGCTAAAGGGCTGGAGCATCGCGCCTTTCATCTGTTTCGATCTGCGCTTCCCGGTCTGGTCGCGCAATCGCGGCCAATATGATGCTGCGATCTATATAGCGAGCTGGCCCGCCCGGCGGGCCTCCCACTGGAAAACGCTGCTGCCGGCCCGGGCCATCGAAAACCAGTCCTATGTCATCGGCGTCAACCGCATCGGTATCGACGGCAATGATCTCTCCTATGACGGCGACAGCATGGTCATCGACCCCCTGGGCGAGACATGTTTTCACGCCAATGTGAACGCAACCGTGCATCAGCAGCGGCTCTCCCGTCAATTGCTGGATGAAACCCGGACGAAACTGCCTTTTTTGCGCGAATGCGAACGCTTTGAATTGACCGCCTGATGCCGCTGGCAACCGAAATTCGGTCGGGGCGGGTGCTCCTCCGCCCTCCATTCGCCTCTTACGGGTAGGAGCGGGTTGACAAGGGGCCGCGATATAATTAATGGACTAAGCGCTCAATTAATTTATGGGAGCAATCATGGCCCGCAAGCTGGATCCAGCCAAGCATGAAGCCAGGCGGCAGCAAATTCTTGAAGCCGCCATTACCTGCTTCGCGCAAAACGGCTTTCACCAGACCACCACGGCGCAGATTTGCGCGGCGGTTGGCATGAGCTCCGGCAATCTCTTCCACTATTTCGACAGCAAGGAAGCGATCATTGAAACGATCGTTGCCGAAGAACGTCGGGAAACCGCTGACTATTTTGCCGAACTCGGCGCGGCGGACGATCAGTTCGGTGCGATTTTGGGTTTCGTCGACGCCTCGCTGGAGCTTGCGACCGATCCGACCTATGCCCGGCTGGTGCTGGAAATCGCTTCCGAAGCCATTCGCAACCCAGCCATTCATGCGCTTGTACGCACCGCAGATCAGGAAATTCGCGCGGGCATCGCCGATCTTGTGCGCAAGGGAATGGAACGGGGACAGATCGACACCAACCTCGACGCCGAGCGGGCCGCCACCTGGATCGCGGCGTTGATAGACGGTGTTTTCTCGCGTCTGGCGGTCGATCCCGATTTCCAGCCACTTAAAGAAGCTGAGATGATGCATCTGATCGTCGGCCGCTTCCTATCGGCACGGCGATATTCCAAAGCAGCGGATGAAACCTGCCAATGTGCGATGCCGGCAACGGCTGGGGCATAGGCCCGTACCGAATAGTCCTGGAAAACCGGACTGCGGTTTTCATTTTATGTCTCCGGCAGCCGCCGACATGCGGCGGCTGGCTCGCTTGTATCTATGAGAAATCCGATCGTTGATGCGTGGATTTTGACAGCTAGTTTTCACCAACTCAACCAAAGATGTCTGAATTATGAAATTTCAACGTAAAGTATATTAATGCTTTTCAATTGAATGAATATGTGTTTTATACGGTATCAGACACTTAAGTTCGAAATTAACTTACGAATATACTTAATAAATATTCCGATATCGGAGTATTGATTTCGCCTAATTACGCGCTAAGACGCGATTATTTCGAATTACATCCTGATTTTCTTGTCTCTGACGGGAGCGTTGCTTTCCGTCCCCAGGGAAGGACTATTATTGTGATGCTGCAGAACCACACACCTACACCGCCCCCTCTGGATATCGCGATCGTCGGCATGGCCAGCCATTTTCCCGATGCGGCCGATCTTTATGATTTCTGGTCCAATATCGTGAACGGTCACGACGCGATCCGCGACGTCGAAACGGTCGATCCGGTGGAATATTGGAAACCGGAGGATTATTACGATCCCGATCCACGCGCTGCCGACAAAGTCTATGGCCGCAAGGCCGGCTTTGTGCCACCGATCAATTTCGATCCGGTCGGTTTCAAGTTGCCGCCGCTGATGCTGCAATCGATCAGCACGGCGCAGCTTTTCGCGCTGCATGTTGCTAAACAGGCCATGGCGGATGCTGGTCTCCTGGGGCCGGGGGCCGACAAGGTCGACCGCGACCGGATCGGCGTCATTCTGGGCGGCTCCGGCAACGGCAATACGGCGTTTTCACTGGCGGTGCGTCAGCAAATCCCGTTCCTGCGTAATATCCTCCTCAATAGCGGTTTGTCCGCGGAGGTGGCGGAAGACACGGTCGAGCGATTGCAGGGCCTGTCGCTGGAATGGAACGAGGATAGTTTTCCCGGCTTTCTCGGCAATGTGGCCTGTGGCCGCATCGCCAGCTATTTCGATCTCGGCGGCACGTCCTATATGGTCGACGCCGCCTGCGCGAGCAGTCTCGCCGCCATCAAGGCCGCTATCGGTGAATTGACGGATGGCAGCTGCGACGCCGTTCTGACCGGCGGCGTCAATCTCGAAAATTCGATTTTCTCTTTCCTGTGCTTCAGCAAAACGCCGGCTTTATCGAAAAGCAACCGATCGCGGCCCTTCGACAAGAAATCGGACGGCATGATGCTGGGCGATGGCGTCGGTTATCTGGTGCTGAAGCGGCTTTTGGACGCCGAGCGTGACGGCGACCGCATCTATGCGGTGATCCGGGCGCTCGGCCTTTATCACAAGGTTCTGCCGCCGACGATCAATGTGGAGGAACCGACAGAGGCTCTGACCCGGCCGTTCTACATCAATACGCTGGCGCGCCCGTGGATGCGCCCGCCGGGCGGCGAATTGCGGCGCGGGGCGCTCAGCGCCTTCGGTTTCGGCGGCACCAATTTCCACGTCATTCTGGAAGAATACGAAGCGGAAACGCGCGAAGAGGCCTATAGGCTGAGCCGGTCGGCGCAGGTTCTGGCGTTTCATGCGCCGACACCCGCCTTGCTGGAGGCGACGTGCCTAGGCGCTCTTTCGCAGCCTTCGGGGAGGCGAAGGCTGCCTTTTTCGAAGCCCATCTGGCGGATGGCGGCAGGCTCGCCCCTGCGCCATCCTCCGCCCGTCTCGCTTTCGCGGCAGCGACGCCGGAAGAAGCGCATGAACTTCTGGCGCAGGCCGTGCCCCTGCTGCAATCCGGGCCTGACAAGGCGTTCGAACATCCGGCTGGCATCTATTACCGGCCCGAGGCGGCGCCGGTTGCAGGCCGTATCGTTGCGCTTTTCCCGGGGCAGGGCGCGCAATATGTCAATATGGGCGCGGGCGTGACCCTTGATTATCCTGAGCTGCGTCAGGCGGTGGAGGAGGCCGATGCCGTGGCGCTCGCTGCCGGCTTTCCGCCTTTGTCGGCTGTCATTTACCCCCAGCCGGCCTTTTCCGATGAGGAAACTCTCGCGCAGGCCCGCGAGCTGACCCGCACCGCCAATGCGCAACCGGCCATCGGTGCGGTGAGCGCCGGCTACTTCCGGCTGCTGCGACGTCTCGGCTTTGCGCCTGATTTTGTCGCCGGGCACAGCTATGGCGAGTTGACCGCGCTCTGGGCGGCGGGCGTGCTTTCGGATGCGGATTTTCACCGTGCCTCGATAGCGCGCGGCCGCGCCGTCGAGATGCCGAGCGGCCTTGCCGATCCGGGTGCGATGCTCGCCGCGCAGATGCGTCAAGAGGAGGCAGGAGAATTGCTTGCCGCCGTCCCGGATATCGTGATCGCCAATGACAATGCACCGGAACAGCTTGTTTTCGGCGGTTCCACGGAAGCCATTGCGCGCGCTCATGCCTGGCTTTCGCAGCGTGGCCGCCGCAGCCAGACCCTGCCCGTTTCGACAGCCTTCCACACGTCCTATGTCAGCCATGCGGCCGATCCCTACCGGGAAGGTATTGCCGGCGTCGAATTCACAAGACCGCGCTGCGCGCTTTATTCGAGCGCGACGGCCGAACCCTACGGCGATGACCCCGCGCATTATCGCGATGCGCTGGTGCGGCAGCTCGTACAGCCGGTGCGTTTTCGCGAAATGATCGAGCGGCTCTACGCCGATGGCGGTTATCTGTTCGTCGAGATCGGTCCCAAGGGCATTCTCGGCAAACTGACCGCCGACATTCTAAAGGGCAAGCCGCATGCGGTGGTTTCGCTCAATCCAAGCGCCAATGGCGAAGAATCAGTGCAATTGCGCAGGGCGCTGGCGAAGCTGGTGGTGGAGGGCGTGCCCCTTTCCGCGGCTGACCCTTACGCCCGCAAGCGTTCGCCGGAGGAGCGGCCGTCCAGGCAGGCTTCCAGCTTTACCCTTCAGGGCGGTTTTTACCTAACCGAGAAGAACCGCAAGCGACGTGAACATGCGTTGCGCCACGATACGCGCGTGGTGGAGAAATTCCTCGCCGAGCGCACGGCCCGAGGCGGGACCGAACCGTCCGTTTATCCGCCGCCCCAAACCGCGCCTCAGCCCGTACAGAACGCTCCCGCACTGGTTGCAGAACCCGTCTCCCCCAATTTGTCCTCCTCCACTCAGCCCTCCCATGCCACTGACAGGATCGAGATAACAATGACGCGCCAATCCGAGAATATTCCGAAGCTGGACCAGATGGACAGGCAGATCGAAAGCCAGAATTTGCTCAGCCAGCTTCACCAGCAGTTCCAGACCAACCAGAAAGATTATATCGACATGCTGGGGTCTCTGGTCAGCAAGCAGCACAGCCTGCTGGAGAAGTTCCATGGCCATCCGCAGATGGAGAGCATGACCGCAAGTCTGGCCCGCAGCCTGCAATTGCTCGAGCGCAATCAGGAACTCTACCATTCCAACCATGAGCGATATTTCGACAACCAGATGTCGCTGATGAGCGGCGAGGCGGTCCGCAGCCGTGCGCCTGTGCCTGCCCTTTTGCCGAACACGCTGGAGATGCCGAAACCGGCGGAACCGCTGGCATTGCCGCATCATCAGAGTTTGGCGCCCGCGCCGCAGACGGAGACAAAGCCCGCCATTGTGTCGGCTACGCAGCCGTCCGCTGCCCCGGTTACGGCCATTGTCGCTCCGAAACCGGTTGTGCCGACAATGTCCGTTCCTCAGTCAATGCCGGTGGCTGCGCAGGCTCCGTTTCTCAGCGCCGAGGATCAGTCGCGAATCGCAGTCCTTGAAGCCATAACCGAAGAGCGGCTGATCCGCGAATTAACGGAAATCGTCAGCGAGCGCACGGGATATCCGGTCGACATGATCGGCGACCAGATGGATTTGGAGGCCGATCTCGGTATCGACTCCATCAAACGTCTGGAAATTTTCGGCGCGATGTTCGACCGTCTGTCGAATGGCACGCGGCTTCTGGACGACGCGGACAAGAACCGCAACGACGAGAATTTCGATATCGAAACCATGAGCAATATCGCCAAGATGACGCAGTTCTTCCTGCGCACGGTCGAAGAATTGCTCGCCGGCATCAAAGGCTCGTCGCCCGCCGTCACACCCGCCGCAGAAGTCGTAACGCCGTTAGCGGTGGCGGCTCGGACTCTCAGCCCCGAGGATCAGGCGAGAATTGCGATGCTTGAAGGGATCACCGAGGAGCGGCTGGTGCGTGAATTGACGGAAATCGTCAGCGAGCGCACGGGCTATCCGATCGATATGATCGGCGACCAGATGGATTTGGAGGCCGATCTCGGCATAGACTCCATCAAACGTCTGGAAATTTTCGGCGCGATGTTCGACCGTCTGTCGAATGGCACGCGGCTTCTGGAAGATGCGGACAAGAACCGCAACGACGAGAATTTCGATATCGAAACCATGAGCAATATCGCCAAGATGACGCAGTTCTTCCTGCGCACCATCGGCGAATTGCTGGCCGATATCAAAGGCGTGTCACCCGTGACCGCCGTTACGGAAACGCCGAAGCCTGCCGCCCCCGCCAGCGCGTCTGCCGCGGTCGGTGCTTCCGTCGTTACCCTCCAGCGTCTCGGCGTGGTGACATCCACGAAGCTCTCCGGCACGGGCGACGAGGAGGACTCCCAACCAAAAAAAGCTTTGGCTGAGCAGGATGCATTCGCGCCTCTTGCTCAGCCGGTTATCGCCGCCCCTGTCGTCTATCGTCACCTTGTGGTGCGTCAGGACCTTTCGCGGCCGGACAGAATGCCGCTGGCGCTCGCCGCCGGCCGCATCTGGCTTATCGTCGATGACGGCAAGGGATTGAGCGAGATATTGGCCGCGCGCCTGATGGGGCAGGGGCAGAAAGTCACCCGTATTCAATTGTCCGCGCCCGCAAAACCGGCAAAGGGCAAAAGAACCGCAAAGCAGCAAGCTGCCGGAACGGCCGTGGAGTGTGTGAGAGATTACAGTCTCAAGGACCGCGGCAAAGCGGCCATCGAGACTTTGATCGCCGAAATCGAACAGGCAGAAGGTCCGATTGGCGGCTTCATCCATCTGCAACCTGCAACTGGAGCGGCATCGCTCGGTGAAGTCTTTGCCGAGGTCGGTTATGACGCCGCCGAGACGCTATTCACCATGGCCGGCGTCCTGCAACCGCGACTGACGCATGCAGAGGGGCGCAGCACCTTCTTCGCCGTCAGCCAATATGACGGTGGGCTGTGAACGGCGGGCAGGGGCCTCTTCAACGCGGCCGGCGCGAGTGTCGGCGGATTGGCGAAATCGCTCGCCGTCGAATGGGAAGACGTCTTTTGCCGCTGGGTGGATATTGATCCGGACCTCACGGCTGAAGAAGCGGCCGACCTCATCATCGAGGAGCTGGAAGACCCGCAGACAGCGCTGGTGGAGGTTGGACGCGGTTCTGAAGGATCCCGTATGACCCTGACAGGCCGCGCCGAACCGGTGACTACCCAGCAGGAGACCGGGCTCAATGCGGACAGCGTGCTGCTCGTCAGCGGCGGAGCGCGCGGAATTACCGCCGATTGCGTGATTGCATTGGCCGAACGTCACCCGGTCCGTTTCGCCCTGCTGGGACGCACGGATATCGATGCGCCGCTGCCCGAATGGGCCGAGGGCATCGAGGGCGATGAGGCCCTCAAGGCGGCGGCGATTGCAGCCATGCAGGCCGAAGGCGAGCAGCCGACGCCGGTGAAAGTCGAAAAGATGCTGAATGGCCTGCGCCATGCGGCACATATTCGCCAGACGCTGGCGAAGATCGAGGAGCTTGGCGGCAAGGCGGCTTATTTCGCCTGCGATATCGCCGACGCCAGAGATGTCGAGCGCACGGTCGTCGCCGTCGAGGAAACCCTCGGCAAGATCACCGGCATCGTCCATGGCGCTGGCCTTTTGGCCGACAAGCGCATCGAGAAAAAGACGGCTGAGGATTTCACCGCCGTTTTCGATACCAAGGTGCGCGGCCTGCAAAACCTCATGCAGGCGCTCCGGCCGGAGGCGATGAAACATCTGGTGCTGTTTTCGTCCGTCTCGGGTTTCTTCGGCAATGCCGGGCAGACCGACTATGCCATGGCGAACGAGGCGCTGAACAAGTTCGCGCATATGTTCAAGGCGAACTATCCCGATGCTTTCGTCCGCAGCATCGGCTGGGGTCCGTGGGATAGCGGCATGGTCAATGACGTGCTCAAGAAAACCTATGGCGAGCGCGGGCTGGCGATCATTCCGGTGGAAACGGGTATCAAGTTCTTCGCCGACGAATTCGGCTCCGGCGACGGTGCGCAAATCCTGGTGGGTGGCGACAGCTACAAGGTGGCGCGGACGGTCAAGACGGTAACGGCATCACGCATCGTCGAGCGCAATGTCGATCTCGGGACCGCGCCTTTCCTTGCCGACCATATGGTCGACGGGCGGTTCGTCCTGCCGGCGACGGCTGCGGCGAGCTGGCTGGTGAAGCTCGCCGAAGACATGTTGCCCGGCTACCGTTTCGAGACCCTGCTCGGCTTCAAGGTTATCAAGGGCGTTGCTTTGCAGAGCGGGGAAACCTGCCTTCTGGAAGCGCAGATCGAACCGGCGGTGGCGACCCATGGCCTGGCTGCCGGCGACCGGCATGCGCTGACGATCTCGGTTTCCAGCGGGTCTGGTTCCGAACGTCACAACCGCTATATCGGCACCGTGGTCCTGAGCCGTGAAATGAGCCTTCGCCCGCGCCTCGGTTCCTTTGATCTGCGCAAAGATGATGAGCCGCTGGGTTATCCGCTCTATGGCACGCCGCAGGAAGGCCCGCTGCTGTTCCACGGTCCAAGTTTCCGGGGGCTGCGGGAGGTGCTGAATGGCGGCGACCATGGCCTGACGCTCGCCTGTGAGCTCACGCCGGTGGAAGAAGCGATGCAGGGGCGGTTCCGCACCACATCCTTCAACGCCTATATCGGCGACGTCTTCATGCAGGCGCCGTGGCTGTGGTTGATCCTCGGCAGCGACTATGCCGGATTGCCTTCCGCCATCGGCCGTGTCGACCGGTTCGCCACGCTCGGTTTCGGTGAACCGTTCTTCCTCTCCATGACGATCAAATCCCTCACACAGGCAAGCCTGCTGGTGGATATCGCCGTGCATGACGACGTGGGGCAGCTCCATTTCCGGCTGTCGGATGTCCAGTTCACCATTTCCCGGCAATTGCGCGAGCGGCTGGTGGGACGTGAAGAAAAGGTCGAGGCGGCTGAATAGCCGCCCAACAATTCTTCGGAAAAGCGAAGGCTTTCCGGGGCACCCGTAACAACAGGCAGAGAGACGCATTCCACATTCCGCTTCTGGTCGTTCAGGCCGGGAACGCTCTCTTCTGCGCGCAATTTGACGAAGGACTATGGCGATGGGACAGATAGCAATCACGGGACTCGGATGCGTTTTCCCAGGAGCGGATTCGCCGGACCGTTACTGGCGCAATCTGGTCGAGGGCAGGGACTGCACCTCCCCGCTTTCCGCCGTCGAACTGGGCGTCGATCCCGCCCTTTATCATCATCCCGAGCCGGGAACGCCAGACCACATCTGCTATACTCGCAATGGACATGTGCGTGACTTCCGTTTCGATGCCGAGGGTTACCGGCTGCCGCCAAATGAGCTTCGCGCGCTTGATCCGCTGTTTCACTGGACGATGCATGCCGCACGGCAGGCGCTTGAGGATAGCGGCTCGTCGCCGCAGCGCTGCGGCCTGATTGCCGGCAATATCGGCATGCCGACCCATTCGGGCAAACGGCTGATGTCGGGTTTTTACCATCGCATCCTCGAGCCTTATCTGCGCGAATTGCTCGACAGGTCGGATTTTAATTTCGCCTCCTATTGGGATGCCTCGGGTCTTTCCGGTCTCAACCTCATGACCGGCAGCCACAATGCCACCATCGCGGCTCTGGCGCTCGGCCTGTCCGGCCCGACCTATGCCATCGATGCGGCCTGCTCCTCGGCGCTTTATGCTATCCGCGTCGCGAGTTCCTACCTTCTCGACGGCAGCGCCGACATGATGCTGGCCGGCGCGGTCTGCCATGCCGATCATATTTATCTCGACCACGGCTTCAACGTGTTGCAGGCGTTTCCGTCCGATGGGCGTTCCGTTCCCTTCGACCGCGCTTCGCAGGGGCTGAAGGCCGGGGAGGGCGCTGGCATCGTGGCGCTGAAACGTTACGAGGATGCACTCCGTGACGGAGACCGGATTTACGGCGTTATCGAGGCGATCGGCGTTTCCAACGATGGCGGCGCCAAACATATGCTGCTGCCGGACCCGCATGGGCAGATGCTGGCGCTGCAGCGCGCCTATGCCGGCATTTCGCCCGACATCGACTATCTGGAATGTCATGCGACCGGCACGCCGGCCGGCGATCAGGTGGAGCTTTCCACCATCGAGCGTTTCTTCGGCGAAACCGCGCTGCCGCTTCTTGGCGCAAACAAGGCCAATAACGGCCACAGCCTCACCGCATCCGGCATGGCGAGCCTTCTGAAAGTGCTTCTGGCCATGCGCCATGATCTGATACCGGCGACGCTGGATATCGAGAACCTCGTCGCCACGCCGAAGGGCCTCGTCAACCGCGACCATATCGTGCGGGAAAACCACCCCTGGGCAAAGGGGGGAAAACCACGCCGCGCCGGCATCAACGCCTTCGGTTTCGGCGGTGTGAACGGCCATATGGTGCTGCGCGAACATGTTGCCGATGGGGCCGTTCCGGTCGCCGCGAGCACGCGGGTCGTGGCTCCGGCAGAACTGGATATTGTCGGCATCGCCATGGCCCTACCGGGAACTGACAATGTGGAAATCTTCCGCGAGACCATCACCACCGGACGCCAATGGTTCCAGCCCCTGCCGCGCACGCGCTGGCTCGGCCTCGAGCAGCGCCGCGATATTCTCGCCATCGGCGGCATGGATGAAGCGCCGGAGGGCGGTTATATCGAGAGCTTCGATTTCGATTGCCGCCATTTCAAGCTGCCGCCCAAGGTCATCGGCAATCATCTTCTCGCCCATGCCTTCTTGTTGCCAGTGGCCGAGCGGGCTTTTCTCGATGCGGGTTATGCGCTCGACGGTCAGAGACGCAATATTGCGGTGATCGTCGCAAGGGATGTCGATCATAGTTGCCTGCGCTATCAGGCGCGCAACGAGATCGGTTGGCAATTGCAAGATAGCCTCGATCGGTGGGGCATTACGCTTTCCGCCGAGCAGATGCAGGCGCTGCAGGGGATCGTCAAGGACAGCCTTTTTCCGGAACCCTTCCCCGAAGGCATCACCGGCGGGGTCGGCAATATTGCGGCAAGCCGTGTCGCAGCGCATCTGCGGCTCGACGGTCCGGCCTTCGCACTCTGCTCGCATGAAAGCTCGGCTTTCAAGGGGCTGCAACTGGCACGCTACATGCTCTCCGAAAATATGGTCGACGCCGTCATTCTGGCCAGCAGCGCCTGCGATGGCGGGCTGGAAAACATGGTCTATGCCACACCCCATCGCAGCCAGCCGGTGGGCGAGGGCTGCGGCGTGCTGATGCTGGAAAAGGCCGGGAGCGGGGCGGTTGGCCGTGCCTATGCGCGCCTGCGCGGGCTCGAAATTCAGCACGACACGACCCCCGGCGTGAGCTTCCTGCCATCGGCGGATGCGGTGGCCCGCACGGCGCAGGCCTGCCTGCAAAAAGCGGGCGTCGCACCTGCGGATATCAGCTATATCGAGCGCTACAGCATGGCGCAGGACGCGGAGGCGCGCGTCGAGGCGGATGGGCTGGAAAAGGTCTATGGCACGTCGGTTCCGGTTGGAAGTTCCAAGAATAATTACGGACATCTCGGTGCGGCGTCCGGCATGCTCAGCCTGATCAACACGGCGCTGGCTCTACATTACGGCCTGTCGCCGCGATCCACGAACGGGCGGCAGCTGGCGGCCGTCAGCGGCATGGGTGTCGACCGGGCCTATGCGCATATCGTGCTCGAAAGTCCGGCCTCGGCGCGGCCGCATGCCACGGGTCCATCGGTGAAGGCGCCGGCGGCCGATCCGCTGCTGGTCAGGGTTTTCACCGGACGGGAACGCACCATCCCCGAGGTCATTCTCGATCCCGCCAATATCGCCCTCTTTCAAAAATCACGGTTCGGGACGCCGCATCGGCCGTCCCCGGCGGTGGTGGCCGAATCTTTCCCCAAACCGGTTACCGACTGCCTCCAACGCCTGCCGCTGGACTGGCAGCAGAGGCAGGCGGTCCGCAATGCCCGCACAAATCTGCGCTTCATGCAAACGGAACAGGGGTTCTATCGTCGCCTGCGCGATATGATAGCCAGCGAAACGGTCGTGCCTTCGCGCCCCGTGCTGTTCGACGAAGCGCAACTGGTCGAGCTGACGGACGGTTTGGTGAGCCGCGTGCTCGGGCCGGATTATGCACTGGCCGATAGCTACGCGATCCGCACACGTATGCCGTCACTGCCCTATATGTTCGCGTCCCGCATCACCGATACGACCGCAAAAGCAGGAGCGCTGGAGCCGTGCCGCATCGAATGGGAACTCGATCTGCCTGACGACGCCTGGTTCATGTGCGAGGACAAGGTTCCGGCTTTCGTGGCGCTGGAATCCTCGCATGCGATGATCGTCGCCTTCACGCTCATCGGCTGCGACCAACTCTTCAGGGGCGAGTTGCGCTATCGGGCGGTGGACAGCCGCACCTTCGTTTACGGCGAAATGCCGCGCACCGGCGAATTGCTGCGTGGGCGGGTCGATATCAAATCCTTCCTCAAGGTCGGCCGCAATATTCTGGTCTCCTATGAATATTGGTGCCTTGCGGATGAGCGGCCCGTCTTCCGTCTGGAGGCGAATTCCGGCTTCTTCCTGCCGCGCGATCTGGAACGGTCCAAGGGCGTGGATCCAGCGCCTTTCCTCAAGAATGACGGCCCGGTGCGAAACCCGTTCACGCCGCTTCTCACCTGCGCGAAACAGCATTTCGGCAATGCCGAGATCGAGGCGCTGGGCGCTGGCGATCCCGTCGGCTGCTTCGGACCCGACTATCGAACCGACGCCGTTCCGCCAAAGCTCTGGACGCCAATGGCGCGGATGCTCGACCGGGTCGTCTCCGTCGACCCGAAAGGCGGGGCGTTTGGCCTCGGCTTGGTGGTGGGCGAGCGCGATATCGATCCCGACCATTGGGCTTTCAGGGCGCATTTCAAGAACGACCCCTGCCTGCCCGGAACGCTTCTGGTGGAAGGCTGCGAACAGCTCCTCAAATTCTACCTCGCCTATCTCGGGCTTTATTCGGCTCCCGGCCTCCATGGCCACACGCTGACCGATCACCAATACAGCGCCAAGTTCCGCGGCGAGGTTAAGCCGCAGCGCGATATGCTGCGCTACCGGCTGACCTGCAAATCGATCGACGTCGCCTATGGCGAGGATGGCGTCACGCTGGAGGCCGCATCCTTCGTTTTCGTCGCCGAGATCATCCACAAGGACAATGTCATCGGCATTTGCGACAATCTCGGCGCCGGTTTTTCCCGTCGCCGCAACGACCAATCATCATGGGTGGCCGCAGCATGAAAGAGAACCTGCACATCAATTCCAAACCGCTTCTGCGGGCATGGCGAAAACAGGCCGGTAGCCCCGCTTCCATCGAGACGACCGGCCGGCTTCTCGCCGATCTCGGCCGCCGGCTCTATGTGGTGAATGCAGGCGACCGGCTGTCGCTTGAAACGACATGCAACGACGCGCAGGCGTGCGAGGGCATGGTGCCGGCGCTGGAACCGCAGCAGCTCGGCGATCCAGCCTTCCTTCACGATTACGGCGTGCGCATGGCCTATTACGCCGGCGCAATGGCGAATGGCATCAATTCCGAGGACATGGTGATTGCGCTAGGCCGGCAGGGGCTTCTCGGCTTTCTCGGTGCGGGCGGGCTCGGCCGCGAGCGTGTCGCATCGGCGCTGGCGCGCATCGGCGCGGCTCTCCCACATGGACCCTGGGGCGTGAATCTTCTTCACAATCCCGGCGATGCCGAATGGGAGATGGACGTGGTGCGCCTGTGCATCCGCCACGGCGTCAGGGTTGTGGAAGCATCAGCCTATATGAACCTGTCGCCGGCCGTTGTTTACTGGCGTGCGTCCGGGCTTGCCCGAAATGGGCAGGACGGCATCGACATCCGCCACCGCATCATCGCCAAGGTTTCGCGGCGCGAGGTGGCGCAGCATTTCATCCATCCGGCCCCGGAAAAAATATTGGCGAGGCTGGTGGAGGACGGCCTGATATCTGCCGATCAGGCGGAGATGGCGGGCGAGGTGCCGATGGCAGACGATATCACCGTCGAGGCCAATTCCGGCGGCCATACCGATAATGGCGTGCTGAGCTGCGCCTTTCCTTCCATTGCGGCGTTGCGTGACGACATCGTCGAAACCCGCGGCGAGGCGTTCCGCGTCCGTATCGGTGCGGCGGGCGGTATCGGCAATCCGCAGGCGGTTTACGCCGCTTTCGCCATGGGCGCGGCCTATGTCTGCACCGGTTCGATCAACCAGGCCTGCATCGAGGCAGGCACCTCGCCACAGGTGAAATCGCTGCTCGGACGCGCCAAAATGGACGATGTGGCGATGGCGCCATCCGCCGACATGTTCGAGATCGGCTCCAAGGTGCAGGTGCTGAAGGGGGGCACCATGTATGCCATGCGTGCGCAGAAACTCTATAATCTCTACAAGCAATATGACGGCCTCGAAGATATTCCGGCCGCCGAGATCGCCGGTCTGGAGAGCGTGATTTTCCAGAAATCGCTGCCGCAGGTCTGGGAGGAGACACGGCAGTTTTTCAAGGCGCGCGGCAATCCCAAAATTCTCGAAGCGGCGGAAGCGCATCCGAAGAAACGTATGGCGCTGGTCTTCCAGTGGTATCTCGGCCAATCCTCCCGCTGGGCGATTTCCGGGGCGAAAGCCCGCGCGGTCGACTACCAGATATGGTGCGGCCCGGCCATGGGCGCGATCAACGAGTGGCTGCGCGGCAGCCCCTATGAGGCGGTTGAAAGCCGCTCAGTCTTCACAATCGCTGATCTTATGATGCGCAATGCGGCCTATCTGGCGCGGCTTGCCGCCCTTAAACATGCGGGCATGCCGGTGCCGGAAGCGCTTTATCGTTACCGGCCTTGGGCGGGCCATTCCGCGCCGCAGCTCATGCCGTCCTCACCAAACTCCTCCCTGCCAATCGGAACCGTCCCGGCAGCATAGCCGGCCCAACTGGAGAAAGCACAGCCATGATCACAGATACAGACAGCAAGCTGACGCTGAAGATTTCGCGCGATTTCTACAAGCGGCTCTGGGAACTGATGCCGGGCGGCACCCACTATAATTTCGGCGATGCCGAGCGCGCCTTCGTCGTGCCCTTCAACAAGGGCCGCAATTCCCGCGTATGGGATCTGGATGGCAACGAACATCTGGATTTGTTCTGCAAATTCGGCGCGCTTTTCGTCGGTCACCACAACGAGGCCTATAATGAGGCGCTGATCCACTACATGGAAAAGGTCACGTCCGTCGATACCTGCGATCTGGAGATCGAGGTGGCGGAGTTGATGATCAAGCACATCCCCTGCGCCGAGATGGTGCGCTTTTGCCTCAGCGGCACGGAGGCGGTGCAGAATGCGCTGCGGCTAGCGCGCGGTTTTACCGGCAAGAACCGTTTCATCCGCTTCCATGGCCATTATCACGGTAATGCCGACAACGTCATGGGTTTCCGCAAGAAGGACAATCTCGATTTTCCCGTGCCGGAGAAATACCAGGGCGACATGCTCGATACGCTCGGCCGTGCGGAAGGTGTGCTTGAAAGCCAGAGCTTCATGCTGCCGTGGAACGATATCGATGCGCTGGAAGCCACCATCCGCCGTTACGGTAATGAGATCGCGGCCGTGCTGATGGAGCCGATCTGCATCAATGGCGGCGGTATCTTCCCGGTCGAAGGTTATCTGGAGCGGACGAAGGAACTGTGCGAAGAGAATAATATCGTTCTGATCTTCGACGAGATCATTACTGGCGTGCGCCTCGGCCTCGGCGGTGCGCAGGATATTCTCGGTGTGACGCCGCATCTCGCCACCTTCGGCAAGGCGCTCGGCGGCGGTTCGATGCCGATTTCCGCCATCGCCGGCCGGCGCGACATCATGGACCTCTATACGCGCGGCAAGGTCATCCATGCCGGCACGTTCAACGGTTATCCGCTGGGTCTCGCTGCGATCAAGGCGACTTTCGACATCGTTGAAAAGGATCCCGGTTGCTACGACCGGATGCGCCGCTACACCGAGCAGATCTCGGGCGTCTTTACAAGGGCGGCGAAGGCTGCCGGCATGCCGCTCGTCATTCAGGGCATGCCGACGGCGCTGGTCTATCACTCGCAGGAAGAGCCGGTGGATCGTTCCGAGGGCTATTCGCACAAGGTGAAATTCTGCGACATCATCATCCGCGAGGTGAGCAAGCGCCACGGCATCCAGTTCTCGCCGCTCTCGCGCATCTATTCCAACCTCCTGATGAACCAGGACGATGTGCATTTCTTCGAGGAACGCATTTCCGATGCGCTCGTCAATGCGCGCAAGGTCATGGAAATCGCCTTCAAGGACGAGGAAGTCGCGTGAGCCAGCAAGTTGCGGTCGTGACAGGTGCTTCCGGGGGCTTCGGCGCCGCCATTACCCTCTCATTGCTGGAGGTGGGTTATGCTGTGGCGGCAACGGATATCGACGTCGCCGCGCTGCAACGTCTTGCGCGGGAGGCCGGCAATCCCGAGCGGCTCGGCATTTTCGCCATGGATGTGACGAACCATGGCAGCGTCGAGCAGGCGTCGGGCGCTATTGCCGATAAAATGGGACTGCCGGTGACCGCGCTGGTCAATAATGCCGGCATTCTCGACCGCACCTATTGCGTCAATGATCGCAGCCAGACGCAGTCCCGCAAGGTCATCGACGTCAACCTTGCGGGCGCGTTCAACTGCACCGGCGTATTCACGCGCTCCATGGTGCGCCAGCGTTACGGGCGCGTCATCAATATCGCCTCGATTGCGGGCATCTGGGGGGCAGGGGGCGGGGCGGCTTATGCCGCCTCCAAGGCTGGCCTCATCAAGGCTTCGGAATCCTGGGCGCAGGAGCTTGGCCAGTTCAACATCAGCGTCACGGCGATTGCGCCGGGTATCTGCAAGACCAACATGTCGAAGCCTTTCGAACAGGAAGGCATCAACGACACGGTGGCCGATGAACGTCTGGTGCGCTCCATCGTGCCGGTCGGGCGCTGGGGCACGCCTGAGGATGTGGCGGAAGTCGTGACTTTCCTTGCCACCTGCAAAACCAATTATCTCAATGCCGCGGTGATCCCCATGGATGGCGGCATGCGGGTCGGAACGCTGTGAACGGAGATCGGCGATGACATATGGGAATGATGTAGAAAACATCCTGCTGACCGGCGCCACCGGCGTGATGGGCGGCCGTCTGCTGCAGGAACTATTGAGCGCGACGAAAGCGACGATTTATTGCCTTGTACGCGCGACCGATGCGGCAGAGGCAAAAAGCAAGATTGAAAGCGTTTTGTTCTGCTACGATGAGGAGCGAAGCCTGAAGCAGGAGGCCGACGCGCGCATCGTGCCGGTTCTCGGCGATGTTTCCCGGTCCAATCTAGGCTTGCAACGGCAGATGTGGCGCGATCTTGCCGCCAGGATCGACCTTGCGCTGCATTGCGCGGCCAATGTCAATCTGATCGCCTCCTACAGCAGGATCGCGCCGGTCAATGTCGGCGGTTCGGCTAACATGGTGGAGCTGTGCCTCGAGGGGAAAATTCCCCTTTTGCACACATCGAGCTTCAGCGTCATTGGCGACAAGATCTATGAGGATTTCACGCTTTATGAGGATGCGGTCGATGTCGGTCAGCGTTTTCCCGACATGGATTATGAACGCTCCAAATTCGAGTCGGAAAAGCTGATGCATGCCGCCGGGCAAAAGGGCCTCGATTTCATTATCGTGCGGCCGGGCAATATCTGGGGCGACAGCCGCACCGGGCGTTATCCGTTGACGCAGACCAAGGTGAAGGGCATTTATTACGAAGCGGTGCGCGCCATCGTGGAAACCGGCTTCACCTTCGCGTCTGATGAGGATTTCGACATCACGCCGGTCGATTATGTGGCGCGGGCAAGCCTTCACCTCGCCATGAACTGGCGTGCGCATAACCGCCGCACCTTCAATCTCGTCAACCCGAAGCCCATCGACTGGAATACGTTGGTGGAACAGGTGCGCGATTGCGGCTACGTGATCCGCGAACTCTCGCGCGACAATTATTTCGATGCGCTCAATCAGGGCCGGATGCTGCGGGAGGGCAAGGCATACAGCTCGGTCTTCACCGATCTGCTGTCAATGCTGGGAAATGGCGACTATGTACGCGACAGCGGCAAATACGATACTGCCAACACCCGGAAGGCGCTCGCGGGAAGCGGGATAAGCTGCCATGAATGCGATGTCATGCTGATGATGCGCTATCTCGACTATGCCTTCGAAAAAGGTTTTCTGCCGCTCGCCGGTAGCGGCTTTCCGCTGGCCGAAATTTCCAGGACCGTCGTGCCGCGCGGTTTCATGGAACGGCTTTACGACGCGAAGCTGGTTTAAGCGCATGCAGGGGCAGGGCGAGGGGGATTCCTTCGCCCAACCTGTCGACCATGACGATATTCGGTACTTGACACATTCAATATATCCATTATTCTGGATTTATGGATAACAGTAGTGCAATCACCGCGCTTGGCGCGCTCGCCCAATCTACCCGACTGGAGACCTTCCGGCTTCTCGTGCGCCACGAGCCGGATGGCATTCCGGCCGGTGAGCTTGCGCGTCTTCTCGACGTTCCCCAGAACACGATGTCGGCGCATCTCGCCACGCTTTCCCGGGCCGGTCTGGTCAAGAGTGAGCGGCAGAGCCGGTCTATCCTCTATCGCGCCGATCTTGACGGGTTGCGCCTGCTGACCCTGTTTCTGCTGAAAGATTGCTGCGGTGGTTCGACCGAGCTTTGCGCGCCGTTGATTGCCGAGCTGACGCCCTGCTGCAGCTTGCAGGCGACGCCGTCATGAACGCCGCCTGGCTGGTGTCCATCATCTCTTCTGCTTCGATCGCGGGGCTTGCCAGGCCACCGATCTAACCACGGACCGAAACCATGACCGATAAGATCTATAACGTGCTCTTTTTGTGCACGGGCAATTCCGCTCGCTCCATTCTTGCCGAATCCATTCTCGCCAAGGAAGGTGAGGGGAGGTTCAATGCCTATTCGGCCGGTAGCCAGCCGAAGGGAGAGGTAAATCCTCACGCCCTGAGGGAACTGGCCGTGCTGGGTTATCCGACCAGCGGGTTCACCTCGAAAAGCTGGGACGTGTTTGCCGGACCTGATGCGCCACGGATGGATTTCATCTTCACGGTGTGCGACAGCGCCGCCGGCGAAGCCTGTCCGGTCTGGATCGGCCATCCGATGACTGCCCATTGGGGGATAGAGGATCCCGCCGCTACGGTCGGCTCTGAGATCGAGGTTCAGCGCGCCTTCGCGCAGGCCGCTCGTTTCCTCAAGAACAGGATCGCGGCTTTCGTCAGCCTGCCGCTGCAATCCATCGATCGTATGGCGCTGGAGACCCGGCTTCGACAGATCGGTGCATTGGATGGAACCACCAATCCTGAAGGAAAGTCGGCCTGATGTCCCTGTTCGAACGTTATCTGACCGTCTGGGTGTTTCTGTGCATTGTCGCCGGTGTGGCGCTCGGCCATCTGATGCCCGGTGTCTTTCAGCTCATCGCTGCGGCCGAGATCGCCAAAGTGAACATTCCGGTTGCGATCCTGATCTGGCTGATGATCATTCCGATGCTGCTGAAGATCGATTTCCGGTCTCTTTCGCAGGTCGGCATGTTCTGGCGCGGCATTGGCGTGACCTTGTTCATCAACTGGGCCGTCAAGCCGTTCTCGATGGCGCTGCTCGGCTGGTTTTTCATCGGCTGGCTGTTCCGCCCTTATCTTCCGGCCGGTGAGATCGATTCCTACATTGCCGGGTTGATCATCCTTGCCGCGGCTCCTTGCACGGCCATGGTCTTCGTCTGGAGCAACCTTACGCGGGGTGAGCCGCTGTTCACGTTGTCGCAGGTCGCGCTCAACGATGCGATTATGGTCGTGGCTTTTGCTCCGGTGGTCGGCCTGCTGCTCGGTCTTTCCGCCATTACAGTGCCGTGGGCTACGCTTCTTCTTTCCGTTGCGCTTTATATTGTCGTTCCGGTCATCCTCGCGCAACTGGTCAGGCGCCGGCTCATGGCTGACGGAACCTCACGGACGCTGGATTACGTTCTCGCGAAATTGCAGCCGATTTCGCTGGCGGCGCTGCTTGCGACACTGGTTCTTCTCTTCGCATTTCAGGGCGAGCAGATCATTGCCCAGCCGGCCGTCATCGGCCTCCTCGCCATCCCCATCCTCATCCAGGTCTATCTGAATTCGGGGCTCGCCTACGTCCTGAACCGCATGACGGGTGAGCGCCATTGCGTCGCTGGGCCTTCCGCACTCATTGGCGCCAGCAACTTCTTCGAACTCGCGGTCGCGGCCGCCATCAGCCTGTTCGGGTTTCAGTCGGGTGCGGCGCTGGCAACCGTTGTCGGCGTCCTCATAGAAGTTCCGGTCATGCTTTCGGTCGTCTGGATCGTGAACCGCTCGAAGGACTGGTATGAGGCTGCACCCGCCGTTTCCCGAACGATAACGACCGAAAGGCAATGACCATGGACGCCACCATCTATCACAACCCGTCCTGCGGGACGTCGCGCAACACGCTGGCGCTGATCCGCGCGGCAGGGATCGAGCCGACCGTGATCGAATATCTGCGGGAACCGCCGACACGCGAGCAGCTTGCACGCATGATTGCGAATGCGGGGCTGACGGTGCGCGAAGCCATGCGCAAAAAAGGGACGCCTTATGCCGAGCTCGGTCTCGACAATCCGGACCTGACTGACGATCAGTTGCTCAATGCGATGATGGAAACGCCGATCCTCATCAATCGTCCCTTTGTCGTAACGCCACTCGGCACCAGGCTCG
Organism: Agrobacterium sp. 22-209-1; assembly: GCF_053522485.1. NCBI lineage: Bacteria > Pseudomonadati > Pseudomonadota > Alphaproteobacteria > Hyphomicrobiales > Rhizobiaceae > Agrobacterium > Agrobacterium sp. 22-209-1. The sequence goes on along the minus strand of NZ_JBNWCH010000004.1, from coordinate 249,024 downwards.
CCCGTCCTTCAGAGGTCGTGCTGGATATTCTGCCGGACACATTCAAAGGGCCGTTCTTCAAGGAGGATGGCGAGCAGGTCCTCGACAGTGAAGGAAAGCGCGTTGCCTGATAGTTTTCCCGCGTTGCAGGGGCATCACCTGCACAGCATCGACCCGGACGCCCTGCGTCCGGTGTTTTCGACCCATAAACCACGCATCCTGATCCTTTACGGCTCGCTGCGCGAAGTCTCCTATAGCCGTCTGCTGGCATTCGAGGCCGGGCGGCTGCTCGAACGGCTCGGTTGCGAGGTTCGGATATTCGATCCGAAGGGCTTGCCTTTGCCCGATGAAGCGCCGGTCAGCCACGCCAAGGTGCAGGAATTGCGTGAACTTTCAGAATGGTCGGAAGGACAGGTCTGGGTAAGCCCCGAACGCCATGGCGCGATGACCGGCATCATGAAGTCGCAGATCGACTGGATTCCTCTTGCAATCGGTTCGGTACGGCCGACACAGGGCAAGACACTCGCCGTCATGGAAGTGTCTGGCGGCAGCCAGTCCTTCAATGCCGTGAACCAGATGCGAATTCTCGGCCGATGGATGCGGATGATTACCATTCCAAACCAATCCTCGGTGGCAAAGGCCTATCAGGAATTCGACGCGGAAGGCCGGATGAAGCCGTCATCTTATTATGACCGGGTCGTCGACGTCTGTGAGGAACTGGTGAAATTGACGCTGCTGACGCGTGACGCTTCCAGCTATCTCACAGACCGATATAGCGAACGCAAAGAGTTGACAGATGAACTTGAGAAACGTGTTTCGCTAAAATCAATCTGACGGGCTGGGTTCGGTTCAACGTTTCGTGCTTTTCAATCGTGGTTGAATGCGGCTGAAATCCAGAGCCACAGTATCAAATAAGTTCCATAATCTATCTTATGCGATCTAATTGGGGAATTTCGTGAACATCTGAAAGGGATCGTTCATGAAAGGTATCGTTTCTGTTCTCCTGAAGCCCCTCGGTGCGCGCCTTGGCGCTCTTGCCGCTGGCGCTGTTTCCGGCCTGTCAATCTCCGATCCGGCGATTGCTGCCCGCGTTGAAACGTGGGTTCTTGCCGGTGTCTTGCTTGCTGCTGATCTGGTCGGCAGCTTCCTGAGGTCCAAGACACAGGAGGGTCGTTAATTCCTGAATTTCCTAGGCGCCGGGCTTGGTCTTCTCGGTGGCCTTTTCGGAAGCAGTTCGAAAAAGAAACAAGCGCAGCAGCAATATGAAAATGATATGCGTGCGGCGCAGCAGCAGCGCGAATGGCAGCTTGAAGATCGCGATGAGGAACGCGCTTACAATCGTGCGCAGTTGGACGAAACCCGTGAATATTCAAGGCAGGTTCTGTCCCATCTTGTCGAAGACGCCGAGAAGGCGGGCTTCAATCCACTGACCGCGCTTCGTTCCGGTAGTGGTTCTTCGTACAATGCGGCTGCGGGCCTTGCTCCGCTGTCTGCAACGCCCCTCACCCGTCAAGCTCCTGTGAAACAGGCTGTCGGTGGTTCTGCCATCGGCGATGCTTTGACCGGCTTTGGCGATTTTCTCTCCAACTTCGATCCGTTCGCGGATAGTAAGCGGGAACAGGAATACCGGCTTGTGGAAAGTCAGATTGCAGCGCTCAATGCGTCTGCTTTGTCCGGTGTTCCGCGTGGTGCTGGTTCGTTCGCTCAAAGCGATTTTGAGCGGCGGCCTTCTGGCGCTGGCGCTTCCCTCTCGCGCTCTGGTCTTGGCCAGCCCGCGAAGTGGCAGGCGGGTGACGTTAATGTCACCAATCCTTTCCAAGCGGAGCCTGTCAATAAGGACTGGTCTGACGCTGCGACTTGGGAACAGCGTTATGGCGAGCCGGGGAGTTGGATCGGCGGTGCCGTTGTTGGCGGCGCTGACCTTTTGGACTATGGGCGACGGAAAACCGGCTGGGGTGAACCGCTGCCGAAGGACAGCAAGCTGCGTTCTGCCGCCCGTTGGGTCGATGACCTTTTTGGGCTTCGTCCGAATAAGAAAACGGGTCGGCTGTCCACTCGCACGAGCGGAGGTGGCGGCGGCTGGTGAGCTAGAAAATAGCGCTCAAAACGCCAGCGGTGATTGCAAGCCAAAGCAGCCCGAATGCGAACAATATCCCGATTGTTGCGAAAAAGTTCAATCCAAACCTAACGATGGGCCACATGGCAAATCCCCGAAAACGTTGTCCCGCCTGTATGCGGCGGGCCGCAAAGCTAAAGCAGTTTTTCAAAAGGTTCAAGAAAGGAACCCAAAATGGCAGGTCCAAATTCAATCGCAAATAGCCGCACACGTACGGACGCGCTTGTTGCTCCCCGTACGATGCGGCGTCAGTCTGCCCGTGGGCTTACGTCCCTTCCCGCTGGCAAGATGGTTCCCCTCGCCGCCTTCCCGCTTTTGCGTGAAGACGCGGTTCGCTCTGGCCGCCTCCGTTTCTCCTTCGAAATGATGGAAACGGCGGAAGTTCTAATGAACGCTATCAATGTGCGTTGCATGGCATATTTCGTGCCCATGCTGGCTCTCGAACGTTTCAACGGCTCGATGGATCAGCTGAACCTTTCGTATGAAGGCAAGCCGCCGTTGGAGGGTGAAGCCGTTGTTCCGTTCATTGAGCAGGTCGCCTTCGGCGCTCACGGCTCAAACGACATTTACCGCTATCTCGGCCTTCATGGCCGTTCTGATCAGATGGTGAATTCGTCCTATGTCGAGGCGTACAATCAAATCTGGAATTTCCGGGCGAAGAACCGTTCGCCGGATTTGACGCTTCGTAACCGCCTCGACGCCGACCTTGCTCCCGCGTTCTGGTCACATGAGCGGTTTGCTCATATCGTCCCCGATTTCGATCAGGCTGTGATTGACGGCGAAGTGCCGTTGAATGTCGTTGACGCCCGTATGCCGGTTAAGGGCCTTCTCAAAATGGCAACGCCGATGACGCATCCGAGCGGCTTTTCCGGTCGGGAAAGTGACGGTACTGTGTCGAGTTATCCGTATGGCTCGATCATTGAGTGGGGCCATGCCAGCGGCGGTGGCGGCTTCGGCGTTAAGGGGCAGCTTATCAACGGTCAGCTTTACCCGGATGTGTGGGCCGAACTGCAGGAAAACGGCATTACCGTTTCGCTGTCCAACATCGAAATGGCGCGCAAGACGCAAGCCTTTGCCAAGCTTCGCCAGCAGTACAACATGCATGATGATCACATCATCAATCTGTTGATGGATGCCATTTCGATCCCCGATCAGGCGTTCAAGCAGCCTATGCTGCTTTCGGATCGCAAGACGATTTTCGGCATGTCCAAGCGTTACGCGTCGGACGCCGGCAACCTGACGGAAAGCGTGGTCAACGGCATGACCGGCTTGGATATGTCAATCCAGCTTCCCCGTATCAACACGGGCGGCATTATCATGGTCGTGGCTGAAATCACGCCAGATCAGCTTTTCGAGCGGCAGGAAGATCCATGGCTTAACAGCCTTTCGGTCGATGATCTGCCGCAGTACCTGCGTGACACGCTCGACCCCGAAAAGGTTGATGTTGTCAAAAACAGCCGCATCGACACTTCGCATGCCACGCCGAACGCTACGTTCGGTTATGAGCCACTCAATGGGCGCTGGAATATCGACGCACCGCGTGTCGGCGGTCGCTTTTACCGTCCCACGGTCAATACGGGCTTCGACGAGGATCGCCAGCGCATTTGGGCTGTGGAGACACTCAATCCCACGCTTTCGACGGACTTCTATCTGTGCACCAACATGCACACCAAGCCGTTTGTGGTGACCAATCAAGACCCCTTCGAAGTCGTCACTCAGGGCGATGTCTTCATCGAAGGAAATACCGTGTTCGGCGGCCATCTGGTCGAAGCCACGGACGATTACGAAAAGGTTCTGGCGGTCGCTCCGCAAGACCGTGTCAACAAGGAGGCGTAAGCCATGGTTGTGAAGCTTAATTCTCTTTCCCGTTGGTCTGTCCTTCCTTCGGACAAGGCCATCGTGTTCGCCGGTTCGGATGTCGCTGAAAGGCGCGTCCGTATCGATTTCAATCTTGAGGCCGCAACGGCGTTCTTCATCGTCGATCGTGACGGCGTGGAAAGCTTCCTCTGCGCCCTGCCCGCTGGGCAGGAAACAATCGAGTTCAGTGCTGCCGGAACCTTCAGCGTTTACGCGGAAAATGGTTCCGGTGCTGTGCACTACATCAGCGCGGACCTCGAACCTACGTTCTCGGAAGTGGTTGATCCGGTGATCTTCACGAAGATCGCAAACCGGCGTCATCGCAATCCGGAACTGGAAGAAATGATGTACCGGATGCAACTCAATGCTGACCGCCGTGCCGCGCAACAGGCGTCGGAACTGGAAGCGGCCTTTGCCCGCCGTATCAAGGAGATCGAAGATGGAAGGCCCGCAGAAATCGTCAAGTCCGACGCTCCGGGAGCGGCTTCTGGCGCTGCTGGCGCACAAGTACCAGCACAAGGCACAAGCGGTGAAAAACCCGGCGAGGCTGCCCTTGCCCCGAATGCAGGCGAACAACAGGGAGGCGCAAGTGGCGGACAAGCCGGAACGGGTGGTGCCGCCTGACGGCGACAAATACGCCTCTGAGCTTCGGGGGATGATCGACAAGTCATTCCTCCTGAGCGAACGCCATAAGGGTCAGCACAATCGTGCTGACCGGTCCCGTGGGCACCCTACCCTGCTTGAGTTTGAACGTGTGTTCATCAAGCGGATGGCGAAGTTGGGTGTGCCCATGTTCGCGCACTGCGTTTATCGCGGGGATGCGGATCAGCAGTCGCTCTATGCCCGTGGCCTGAGCAAGGCAAAGCCCGGGCAATCTGCCCACAATTACGGCCTTGCCGTCGATATCGTGCACGGCACGAAGGCATGGGACCTCACGCGGAAGCAGTGGGACCTTATCGGCCATATCGGCAAGGAAGTCGCGGCCTCCCTCGGCATTAAGGTCGAGTGGGGCGGTGATTGGTCGTTCTACGATCCGGCCCATTGGGAACTCGCCAACTGGCGAGACATTGGCCGCTCCGTAAAACTTTAAGCCTCTTTGGCGTCTGAAAAGCGTGTCCGCCGCTAGCTCGGCGGGCGCGTAGCCGTGCCTACCTACCTCCCGGAATGGGTTAATGCTTGGAGGGAGGTAGGTAGGCGCGGCGTTCCACCTTCCCCTTGGTAATAGGTGCATTTAGTGACAGGACACGAAAACGAATGTGTATCAATCCGGTGAAAATCAGCGATGTTGGTGTAGTGGCCTGTCGCGAATGCTGGCAATGTCGGGAAACGAAAGTCGATGACTGGGTTGGACGTAACATTGCCGAAAGTAAGACTGCAACAGCCTCGCATGTCGTTACCCTGACCTATGGGCAGGACAGGACAACAGGCGATATCGATCATATTCGGGCGGCTGTTCTGACTTACTCCGATGTGCAGAAATACCTGAAATACCTCCGGGTTGACGGGTTCCCCGTTCGGTATTTCGTCGTCGGCGAATACGGCTCCATGAAGGGCCGCGCTCATTGGCACATCATCCTCTATTGGCAGGGTCCAGTTCCTGACCATGTCCTTAGAGAAAACTTCATGGAAAAACACTGGCCGCATGGCTGGTCTTATTGGGACAAGTCCACGCCTGAGGCGGTGCGATACGCTTGCAAGTACCTCCTGAAAGACACTGCTGATGAAGAGCAGCAAGGCTGGGGGCCGATGGTTTCCAAGAAGCCGCCGCTTGGGCATGAGTATTTCAAGCGCCTTGCGCATGAATATCTCGATGCGGGTTTATCTCCGCAAAACCTCATTTACAGCTTCCCCGATGTGCGCCGTGTCCCTCGGACACTTCGCGCCAAAACACATAAGCAGTTTCGGGAAGCGGCCAAGCCGGTTCAATTTCATATGACCGGGAAAACGGCGGAAAACTTCCTGCAATATTTCATCGACATTTGGGATGAAAAGCACGGTGATCTCCCTCCGCGCAGTGAGATTATTTGGGACTTCCTCGATACCGGTGCTACGCCCGTGTATGACGAATTTCTTTATTCAGAGCATCGCTCTAAGGGGCCTGTCCCCGTCGCCCCGCCATTTGAAGGGGCAATTGTGCAGTTCTGCGATAAAGCAAACTGCTACTTCACCGCCACTGCCGGTGTCCGGCTGTGGTTCTCAATCGATCAAGAGGGAGATGCCGGATGGCACGTAAAAATAAAGCCAAAAAGTCACAACCCGTACGAGACAGAACGCCTGTGGCGTCTCGCCGGGTTTCAAACCCACGTTCCTACAGTCCCGATAGACCTGTAGGCCCTGCCCTCGCCTTTCAGGTGAGGCCTATTGCTCGGACACCTTTCACGGTGTCCATTAAGCGCAAATCCCCCAGGGCGAATTATGTCGATGTGAAAACATCGCTTCGGCCTTTTTCGTCTCTCCCCTCTCCTGCGCCTGTTCGAGCGAAGCAAGTTCGGGCGACTGTAAAGAAGCCAAAGCAGGTAACCACGGAACCCCGCCGTCATTCTACGCTGTCTCTAGCTCCTAACACACCTGAGCCTGACGTAAGGAAGTCGTCTGAAAAGGCGCGCGATCTACCAGTGTGTAAAAAGCGTCCTGACAGCAAAAAAGCAGCCCGTTCCAAGGGCGGCGGCGGAGGTAGAAAATCGTTTGTCCCGTGGTGTTAATAAAGTGTTGGGAAGTTCATTATAAAGCTTGACGAGTTGGGGCAAATCAGTTCATCAAGATTATGTAACGTGTGTTACTCAAGTGTATGAAAATACACTGTCACTAAACCCCTGAAATTCCACAATCTATCTTATGCGATTAACAGCTGTAAGGGCTATTTAGTAATGCGACAGTTGGGCCAGTTAGAGATGCGACAGTCTCGCCTCTCGACGCACTGGTCAAAGCCAACGTTGGGAGCAAGGATGACGATCTTCAGCCTGGTCGAGACCATGAGCGGTCGGAGTCGTCATGTCCTTTTTGATCACCATGTCGCAGAAAGAATTGCATCGCCTCGAACTTATCCAGAAGATCCGTGACGAACGCCTGAGCGTCGTCCAGGCGGCGGACCGGCTCGACCTCAGTCGAAGTCAGGTCCATCGGCTGCTGCAGGCCTATGACCGGGATGGCCCGGCCGGGCTCGTTTCGAAGAAGCGATCGCGGCCGAGCAATCGGCGCCACAGCGAGGAATTGCGCAATGCGGCGCTGGATTTGATCCGCGAACGCTATCTGGATTTCGGCCCAACGCTAGCGCGTGAGAAGCTGATCGAGCTGCACCGGATCTCGGTCGCCAAAGAGACGCTGCGGCAATGGATGACCGAGGCAGGCATCTGGATCTCGCGCCAGGAATGCAAGAAACGGGTTTTCCAGCCACGCGGCCGACGTGACTGCTTTGGCGAACTGGTGCAGATCGATGGCTCACATCACTGGTGGTTCGAGAACCGTGGGCCCAAATGCGCCCTGCTCGTCTATATCGATGACGCGACTGGCAAGCTGCTGCATCTACGCTTTGCTGGCTCGGAGAATACATTCGACTATCTGCATGCGACGAAGGCCTATCTACAGCAATGGGGCAAGCCGCTGGCTTTTTACAGCGACAAGCACGGCGTTTTCCGCTCGCTGCATGCGTCGAAGAAAGACCGAACGAGCGGCCTAACGCAGTTCGGCCGGGCGCTTTATGAGCTGAACATTGACATCATCTGCGCCAATACCCCGCAGGCCAAGGGCCGGGTGGAACGTGCCAACCAGACGTTGCAGGACCGGCTGGTCAAGGAGATGCGGCTTCGCGGCATCGACACGATCGAGGAAGCCAATGCCTATGCGCCTGAGTTCATTTTAGATTTCAACGCGCGTTTCGGCAAGGAACCGCGCAATCCGAAGGACATGCACAGGCCGTTGGCCGATCACGAGAACCTCGATGGCGCCATGTGCCGCAAGGAAGTCCGCACCCTGTCGCAATCTCTGACACTGCGTTACGACAAGGTGCTGTTCATTCTCGATCCGACCGAGATTTCCAGGCCATTGGCGGGCGAGAAGGTGATCGTGTGCGATTATCCCGACGGCCGGCTCGAGATCATGCACGAGAGCTTTGCCCTGCCCTATAGAACCTTCGACACGTTACGCTCGGTACATCGCGCCGAAGTCGTAGACAACAAGCGACTGGATGACATGCTGTCGCTGGTTGCCGAGATGCAGGCTGGTCGCGAACAGCAACGCAGCAAGGGCGGCCCTCGCCGCACCGGTCAGACGGATCATATGTTCGGCATTCGCGACGGCAGCACGGCGAACGGGTATAAGAAGCGTGGCCGCAAGCCGGGTCGGCGGACGGATTTCATGAACGATCCAGCGGTGATTGCGAAGCGCGAGAAAGCATTATCGAAGCAGCCGGCGGCGGAATAAGACGTTTCAATGCACCCCGATGTCGCTTTGTGTATCCGATTCCAGCTGCAGGCAGGCGGACCAAAGTGGCGTCTTGTGGAAGGATCCATCCTGGAGGAGCGTGAGCCCTTCTCGTGCCTCGTAGAGCAGGCCCAGCCAGCACAGGCGCCTCAGCACGCCATATTGGACATCGGATTTCAGCTCCCAGGCTTCCAGTGTCATTTCGGTCTCAGACAGGGGGGCGAAGTGTGGCTTGAGGATTTTTACAATCTGCAATGGCGTGCACCCTTCTCTGGCCTTGATATTGAGAAGATTGAGGAACATGCGCCACCAGCGTAACCGTGCTTGGACCTTCTCTTCCCGTTCGGCTTCGTGGACATAGGAATAGAGATAATCCGTGGCGATCAGATCAAAGAAGGCGTTCGGGTCCAGCAGAAACTCCCGGCCGCGTTTGGTTGGCAGCAGCACATCCTTTTTCCGACGCAACAGCTTCAGATGACGGGTCATGTCCCGCACGACCCAGAGTGGCGGTACGTCGCGTTCATTGAGCACCTTGTGCATGCTGTAGAGATCTTCGGCTGTAAAGTCGGGCCAGAGGAAGTTAACAGCGGCCCAATGCACGAACTTGCGGTTCATGGCGCCGGTTGCCGTCAATCCTATGCCCCCCTCACCGTCAGCATAGGCAACCGAAAGAAGCATGCCGCGAAGAAGTGGTGACAGCGCGGCGACATCGACGTCACCATGCAGCTTGATTTCCGGAAGCATCATGTCGCTTTGATCCCTACCCGCCCGATGCAGGTGCAAAACGATTATCAGCTGACAACCAGATAATTGCTACTGAGGAAGCTAAAGCCGAAGGGGAGCGTCATCACCCGCCCCCTCCCTACCCTTGCAACCCGGCCCAGCCGGTCCGGTCGGGGGCTGATTGTCGGAGCCATTGTCGCATTTCTAACGGGCCAGCGGCGTCGCATCTCTAATCAGCTTTGACAACAGCTTGGCTGATTTGAAGCCTGGAGATGGAGCGTTGAAACATCATCGTCCCATCCTTCGCCTCTTTTACGGCTTTATCATTCCGCCATGATAATCGAGCCGGTATGTCTCGACGTGTCCCCGGTAAATGCGCTCCAAGCCGGTGAAGGACTGGAACTCTCCGGCATTCGTGTCGACATAGACCAAATCCTCCACCGGGTGGGTGAAGCCGCCGAGAAAGCGGCCCTCACGATAGAGCGTGGAAAGCGACCTCTGGATGACCCTGCCGGCCGTGGCGCCATCGATCATGTCGGGCCGGAGGATGCGGCCGTAATAACTCATCGCCCACACCGCCGTTCCCTGATGCCAAACGACCTCCTGACCTATGAAATCGGTTCCCCCGAAATAGCTGTCGATATAGTGCCAGTCGCCGTTCCGATAACCGAGATCGTGCGATCCCTTGCGAGTGGGCGTCGCGGAGTTGTTGCCGCCGCCAACATACGTCGCGGACTTGGCCTGCACGATGAAATCTTCCAGCATGGGAAACCTTTGGGAAGCAAGAACATAAAGTGAACATAAGTGATTTTTGGGATGTTCGCAAGTGCGCCCCTGCCCTGTGTCGAACCCGCATTTCAACAATGGCGGGCTTGGTAATCGCGCCGTTTGCGCTTAGAAGCATGGCAGAAATTATCCGAAAAGAGTGTCCATGCCGCAAAACCCGCAGATCTATGTCGATGCCGATGCCTGCCCCGTGAAGCCGGAGATTCTCAAGGTGGCGGAGCGGCATGGGCTGGAAGTGACCTTCGTTGCCAATTCCGGCCTGCGTCCGTCGCGCGATCCTATGGTAAAAAACGTCATCGTATCCGCCGGTTTCGACGCGGCGGACGACTGGATCGCCGATCATGCAGCCGAAAACGACATCGTCATCACCGCCGATGTGCGGCTGGCCGGTCGCTGTGTCGCCAAGGGTGCGCTGGTGACCGGGCCGACGGGCCGCGTTTTTGACCAGTCGAACATCGGGATGGCGACGGCGATGCGCGATTTTGGCGCGCATCTGCGCGAAACCGGTGAAAGCAAGGGATATAACGCGGCTTTTTCACCGCGCGACCGCTCGGCTTTTCTGGAGACGCTTGACCGTTTCTGCCGCCGTGTCAAAAAATGACGGCGCCAACGGAGAGGCGCCACCCATGAACCCGGCCACTATGAAAAGCAACAGCTATCGTCGCCATCAACCTTTCGTCATTGCTTTTTTGGTCGGCGCCGTGAGCCTTGGCCTGGCGCTGGTTTTTGCGCCGCCGCTGGCGATCGAGATCGCGGCCGTTCTGTTCTTCCTGACCTATCTCACCTTGATTGCATTTCGCCTGTCGGGGTTGACGGCGCAACATCTGAAGGCCCATGCCGATAGCGATGATCTGCCTGCGGTCGCCATCATCGCCGTCACGCTGCTTGCCGTTGCCGTCGCGGTGGTATCGCTGTTTCAGGCCCTCAATCATACCGGCGAAACAGTCTGGGCGCTGCTCATCGCCTTCGCCTCGGTGATCTTCGGCTGGCTGACCATCCACACCATGACCGCCCTGCACTACGCTCATCTTTACTGGCGGCCGGCGATGGCCGACGGCAAGCCCCAGCATCGCGGCGGCATGGATTTTCCGGGGACGAAGGAGCCCTGCGGCTACGACTTTCTCTATTTCGCCGTGGTGATCGGCATGACGGCGCAGACGTCGGATGTGGGCGTAACCACGACCGCCATGCGTAAGGTCACGTTGCTGCACTCCATCGTTTCTTTCTTTTTCAATACGGTTCTGGTAGCGGCGGCGGTGAATGCCGCCGTCTCGCTTGCGGGCTGAACCGATTTTCTTTTCAAGAGGACTGTCTTCATGAACATTATTTCGCAAAATACGGCCTTTGGCGGCATGCAGGGCGTATTTTCGCATACATCGGAAACCCTGAAATCTGAGATGACCTTTGCGGTTTATGTGCCGCCGAAGGCGATCCATGAGCCCTGCCCGGTTGTCTGGTATCTCTCGGGCCTCACCTGCACCCACGCCAATGTCATGGAGAAGGGCGAATATCGCCGCATGGCGTCTGAACTCGGACTTATCATCGTCTGCCCGGATACCAGCCCGCGCGGCAATGACGTGCCGGATGAGCTGACCAACTGGCAGATGGGCAAGGGCGCCGGTTTTTATCTCGACGCCACGGAGGAGCCGTGGTCGGAGCACTACCAGATGTACAGCTATGTGACGGAAGAGCTGCCTGCCCTGATCGGCCAGCATTTCCGCGCGGATATGAGCCGCCAGGCCATTTTCGGCCATTCGATGGGCGGTCATGGCGCGATGACCATTGCGCTGAAAAAACCCGAGCGTTTCAAGAGCTGCTCGGCTTTTGCACCCATCGTTGCACCCTCTTCCGCAGACTGGTCGGAACCGGCGCTGGAAAAATATCTCGGTGCTGACAGGACCGCATGGCGTCGCTATGACGCCTGCTCGCTGGTCGAGGATGGCGCACGGTTTCCCGAATTTCTGATCGATCAGGGCAAAGCCGATAGTTTCCTGGAAAAAGGCCTGCGCCCCTGGCTGTTCGAAGAGGCGATCAAGGGCACGGATATCGGCCTGACGCTGCGCATGCACGATCGTTACGACCACTCCTATTATTTCATCTCCACTTTCATGGATGACCATTTGAAGTGGCATGCGGAGCGGCTGGGGTAAGGATAGAGAGAAGGTTGGCGGCGCCCTTTAAGCGCCGCCGCTTCATATCTAACCTGACATTACGGGATACGGGCAATGACCTTGATCTCGAAATCGAAGCCGGCAAGCCAGTTGACGCCGACGGCGGTCCAGTTCGGGTAAGGCTTTTGGCTGAAAATCTCCTGCTTGACGGTCATGATCGTTCCGAACTGGTTTTCCGGATCCGTGTGGAACGTCGTCACATCCACAATGTCGTCGAAGGTGCAGCCCGCCGCCTCAAGCGTTGCCTTGAGATTTTCGAAGGCCAGCCGGACCTGTCGCCCAAAATCAGGTTCAGGCGTTCCATCGGCACGGCTGCCGACCTGGCCGGAAACGAAAAGAAGGTCACCGGATCGGATAGCTGCGGAATAGCCATGCTCCTCGTAAAGCGCATGCCTGTTAGCGGGGAAAATTGCTTCGCGTGCGGTCATTGTGGATCTCTCTATGGGCTGGAGTGGTCATGGACGCGAGAAGCGTTGCTCTTATTCAAAGAAGGCTTCGGACGTCCATTTACATACGTTACGTATGCCAGATAATTACATACGCGTCGCATGTCAATTATGTATACGCGGCGTATGTGAACTTAGAGGCACAGAAGATGCGCCCGATTGAAGCTTGAGATATTTCTGAAGCTGAGATGCGGACGAATAGCCGTCACGCCCTCGCCTTTTGTGTCCTGCTTATGGAAACAGAGCCGTCGCAAGCGTCGTCGGAGCGCGCCGGTTCAGCCTGAATTCGCGGATCACGCGTTCGGCGACGCCATAGGCAAGTTCCTGCTCTATTGACTGATCGTCGAAGCTGACGACGGTGGCGGTGAATTTGGCTTCTGCAATTACCTCTCCCGTCGCAACGGCGGCGGCGCGGACGATAACCTTGGCTGACGCCCTTTCCCCGAACAGGAAGGGACCGCGTGTAACGGATGCAAGTCGGATGGTCAGCACCACGCGCGGCCTTGTTTCTCCACGCGCCGTGGTTTTGATCGCATTTTGCACCTGCGCATGGATGGACTGCATCAGCGCCGGGGCGACATCCGGGCGTGCCGCGACGAACGCGCCGCGCACGTCGTAAAGCAGCCGGTCGGTATTAGTCGCTTCCGGTTCCAGCCTGAAAGACATGAGCACGAAACACGCCAGCACAAGAATGCCAAGGCGTTTTAGCGTGGTAATCATGATCAGCGGCTCCCCTAACGTGAGGTAGCCACATGTTCGACGATCAGGGTTAGAAAAGCGTTAAGAGGCGCTCTTCAGCGACTCCAGAACATTGAGGGCCGCGCGCATGTCGACAAGCCTGACGGCGCGGCGCTCCAGCGCCTCCTCGTCCTCGCCCCATTGCTCGGCGGTCCAGTCCTCGTCCAGATGGGCGAGCGCCCATGTTTCTTCCAGCTTCAGGTGCCCTTCCGCCAGCGCCAGCGCCAAAATGGCTGAGCCGGTCAGCGACGTCATGGTGTGAAGAGCGGCAAGCGCAATCGGTGTGTCGTATTTCTTCAGCGTTACCGCAAAAGCGGCGATGGCTTCGCGCGGCTGGTCCTGATGCATCACGCCTTCTACGAGAAGGAAACGCGCGCCGAGCACATTGGCCGCCCAGTCCAGCACGGGATCCCAGTGGTCCGTCTGCCGCGCAACCAGCGCTTCCGGGTCGCCGGCCCTATAGCAGAGGAGATCGGAAGAAGAAAAACGAAGTACGTCCTCAAAAACCGCCTGCGTGTCGTTGGCGACGCCATCAATGGCCGTGTTCACATGCCGCGAGACGGGCATGACAACCGGATTGACCACGTCTTTCTGGGCATCCCATTCATCGCGAAGCAGTTCCGCCAGCGCGCGCGTCGGGACGGTCAGCGGCTTCTTGGCGGGGGTGCGCAGCGGCTTGCCATCGAGAAGGATGGTAAAGCCGCCCTCCTCCACCTCGCCGACGGTGACATCCTTGTAGAACCGCTTCGGCAGAGGCTTCTGCATCTGGATCTGCGCGCGCAGGATCGGGTCGGGATGGCTCAGGCCCTCCGAAAGGTCGTTCAGGAGATCACGCATGGCACGTCCTCGTCAGTCGGATAGAAAGGTTATTCAAGAATATCGGCCGGAACATAGGCCTGAATTTCGCGCGGGTGGTTGACGACCGCATCGGCGCCCGCCTTCCAGAGATCGTCGACCGAGGCATAGCCCCAGGCGACACCGATGGCTTTTGCGCCCGCAGCCTTGGCCATCTGCATGTCGTAAATCGCATCGCCTATTACGACAGTATCGGCCGGAACCATGCCGGTTTCATGGCAGCATTCCATCACCATGGCCGGATGCGGTTTGGAGGGGCAATCATCCGCCGTACGCGAAACGATGAAGTGATCGGCGAGGCCGTGGGTCTGCAGTATATGGGTAAGACCGCGCCGGCCCTTGCCGGTCACCGCCCCGATCAGCACATCGTCACGTTTCGAAAGCGCATCGATCAGCGGGGCGATACCGTCGAAAAGCGGCACGGTCATTTCCGAGCGCTCCCGCAGGGGATGATAGATTTCCCTGTAGCGTTCTGTCATCGCCTGCGCCTCGTCATCCACATGTGTCTTGCCGAGCATGCGGGCGATGGCAATATCGAGCGTCAGTCCGATGATCGCCTTGGTTTCGGAGATATCGGGGCGCGGCTTGCCGAAATCAGCGAAAGTGTCTGCCATGACGGCATGGATCAGGCCGGCGCTATCCACCAGCGTTCCGTCGCAATCGAAAAGAACCAGTTTCATGGGCTGTCAGTCTTCCCTATCGCCATCGGCCACGTCGAGACCGAGCAGGTTCCAGGTTTGCACCATATGCGGCGGCAGGGGTGCGCTGACCCGAAGCCGACCGCCATTCGGATGCGGAATATCGATGTGGCGCGCATGCAGATGTAGGCGCTTCTGGATGCCGCCCGGAAAATCCCAGTTCGGATCGTCGATGTAATATTTGGGATCGCCGATGATCGGGTGGCCCATATGCAGCGCGTGCACGCGAAGCTGATGGGTGCGGCCGGTATAGGGTTCCATTTCCAGCCAGGCGAGATTCTGCGCGGCGGTATCGATGACGCGGTAATAGGAGACGGCGTGATCGGCCCCCTCCTCGCCATGTTTGGCGATACGCATACGGTCGCCATCCATCGTCTGTTCCTTGACGAGCCAGGTGGATATCTTGTCCTGATGCTTGCGGGGCACGCCCTTGACCAGCGCCCAATAGGTCTTCTTGGTGTCGCGCTCGCGGAAGGCGGCGGTCAGCTTCTGCGCAGCGCCGCGGGTGCGGGCAACCACCAGCACGCCCGACGTATCGCGGTCCAGGCGGTGTACCAGACGCGGCTTTTCGCCCTTCTGGTTGGTCCAGGCTTCCAGCAGCCCGTCAATATGGCGGGTGACGCCGGAGCCGCCCTGCACGGCGATGCCGGCCGGCTTGTTGAAAACGAAGACCTTGTCGTCTTCATGCAGCAGCATGCGCGCGAGAAGCTCGCCATCTTCGGAATGTTTGAGATCCTTCGATCCGATCGGGCCGCTTTTGACCTTGAGATCGGAATCGACCGGCGGAACGCGCACCATCTGTCCCGGCTGCACGCGCGCATCCGTCTTCACCCGGCCGCCGTCCACACGCACCTGGCCGGAGCGCAGAAGCTTCTGCAACTGCCCGAAACCAAGTCCCGGATAATGAATCTTGAACCAGCGATCGAGGCGCATACCGGCCTCGTCGGCCCCGACCTTGATGTGCTCGATACCTGCCATGAAATTTCCAGTCTTTCTGTCCTGATCGCGCGCTCTGTTCGCCAGCGCGCCGTTTGGACCAAGCCTTTAGAACAAACTGCGGCCCAAGGCCAGCCCGGCGAAAACCGCAGCGATGGAAACCACAAGGCTTGCAAGCACGTAAACGGCGGAAAGCCCGAGTGTGCCGCGTTCGAACAGCGAGACCGCATCGAGCGAAAACGACGAGAACGTCGTAAAGCCGCCGAGCACGCCGGTGACGAGAAACAGGCGCATTTCCATCGATGCATTCAACCGCCTTGCCACGAGCTCGACCAGCAGACCGATCAGGAAAGATCCGGCCACGTTCACAGCAAGGGTTCCCCATGGAAAATTCGGTCCGGCCAACCGCATACACAAGACCCCGACCAGATAACGGAACACGGAACCGATTGCGCCGCCTGCGGCGACAAGGGCGATATTGATCATGGGAAATTGTGTCTCCGGAAGAAATCGTCGGGCCGCGCGGTCCAAGGCATTTTTAGACCATGAGAACTGCTGGCGAAACCCCAAAGTCCCGTGCTTTCGGTTATTAAAATACGATTAAATTGCAGCTCCGCGATTTAGCCTTCCAACAATGGGCAGCTGCTAATCTCCGGTTTTTCAGGGTCGGCTAAGATCACCGGAGGTTCGATGACACAGGTTCTTTCCGTTTCCGCGAATACAGCGGCCTATGCACTCGAGGCCGTAAAACCGCCGCAACGCACGCCGCGCAAGAGTGAAATTGAAGAGGCCATTCACGAACTGGCGCGCAAGGCCGAAAACGGCGACGATTTCCAGCTCAGGGGCCTGATGACGACGATCAAGCCGCCGGCCCTCACCCTCTATTTCCTGATAGCAAGCAGCCAGCGTCAGGAGCCGCAGGCGACACTGGAGCAGGCCGTGGAGGCTTACGAGGAAAACAGCCTTACATCAAAATCTGAAAGTAATTTATAGATCAGGTGGATACGTAGGTATTTTAATGTTGTTTCTTCATTTTTTCGACATATAGACGGGATCCCCACATTCAGCCTGGTGCCAGACTGATCTTCTAGAGATTTACGACCGGGTTCCGGAAAATCACGTGGGCGACCCCTGCCTTTTCCGCCAAGGCGCCGAAGAACAAAAACGATAGATCAAAATTTGCGGCTACCGGACGTGTCACGCGTTCCGGTAGCCGTTTTTCATCGGTCAATTATGCTGGTGGTCGCCGCCGCCCTTGGCTGCACCCGTCGAAAGCACGATCTCGACCTTGCCGGCCTTTTCGAAGATGAGCGTCACCGGCACCTTGTCGCCTTCGGCAAAAGGCTTTTTAACATCGAAGAACATCATGTGCAGGCCGCCGGGCTTCAGTTCCACCGTCTGGCCGGCGGGAATAACGATACCCTTATCAAGCTTGCGCATTTTCATGACGTCGTTGACCATGGCCATCTCGTGGATTTCAGCGCGACCGGCGGAAGAGGATTCGACCCCAACCAGCTTGTCGTCGCTGTCGCCGGTGTTCTTGATGGTGACGTAACCGCCTCCGACCGGCTGGCCCGGCAGCATCGCCTTGGTTGCGCCATCGGATACTTCGAGGTTGCCGGCCTTCACGACATCCATATCCATGGCCATGGCGGAATGATCGTGCCCACCGGCATGTTCCGACTTCGCGGTTACCTTGATGGTCGGCGCCGGGCTTTTCAGCGAATGCGGATCGACACCGGCGGCTGCGACTTCATCCCAGGAGACCTTGCCCTTGTCGTCGCAAAGCTGCGTCACCTTGAACGGCAGGTCCTGCCCCACTTCAACGCCGGAGATTTTGCCCTGCACGGCGAAAGTGTCGTAGAACTCGTCCGGCAGGTTGCCACCTTTCCAGCGGATCTCGACCGGTCCGCTTTTAATCTCCTTGCCGTGGTTCTTGTAGGTCTTCTGGTAGTCGCCCTTGATGATTTCCAGTTCCCAGCCGGCCTTGGGCTGCGGCTTGGCGGAAATGAATCCTTCCGGCAGCTTGATCTGAACTTCGGTCGTGGCGAGCCCGCCGTCGCAGCCATGCGGCACCTGGAGGGCCGCGACGACGGTGCTTTCCTGTTCGGCGGAACCGTCAACGAAGGTGGCGTGGGCGAAAGCCTGCGCGGTCGATACCGAAGCGACGAAAAGGCTGCATGTGATGATCTTGGTAGTTTTCATTTGCTTGTCCCTGCGACTGCTCTCCCTCTGGGTCCGCGCAGCCGCTCCGTGCCGCCAAAGGCGGCGATGATACCGTAAAACGAATAATCAGTCGGACAGGGTTGGCGGGCCGCGCGCAGCGGGTTTCTGGATCGTCAGCACGGAGCGGAAGCTCCATTCCGAAGGCAGGCGATTGTCGAGCCAGGCAAATTCAGTTCTCAGCCAGCCAGCCATATCAGGCGTCGGCAGAAGAATGGACGAGGCCAGGAGGCAGGCCTCGCAAAACAGAATGGCGTCGCGGGAATGGGCGGGGCCTTCCTTGGTATGGGAAGCGTTGACGCCGTCGCCATGACCAAAACAGATTTCCGCAAAGGTGCCGTCCGGCAGCCGGTAACTCTCGTCAAGGACAACCTGAGAGCTGACGGCAAGCGCGGGCTTGTGGGCAAAACCGAGCGACAACATCAGAGCAGCGCAGAAAATGCGAAGCATCTTCTCCAATTCTGCCAGCCGTCTCTTTCGATCTGTATCCATACTCTACGCGATATCTCGCTTTCCTGCCGATTTCAAAGGGGAATTTTGCCGCAGGCTCGATAGTTGCGAGGGAACAATCAATGCAAGCCGGCATTTTTCTGCTGGAGCCATCGTTTCAAAGGAGGCAACCATGCCAGCCAAATCGAAAGCCCAGCAGAAAGCCGCGGGTGCAGCTCTCGCCGCCAAACGCGGCGAAGTGAAAAAATCAAGTTTACAAGGCGCTTCAAAAAGCATGGAGAAGTATATGACAGAAAAGGAACTTGAGGATTTTGCCTCGACGAAACGGAAGGGCTTGCCGGAGAAAAAATCCGATTAGCATTGCATCTTTACGCTGGCCGAATTCCGGTCGTTGAAACGCATCTGCAAACCTTTCGGCGAGACGGCTGCTATGACGATGACGCAGATGGAGCAAGAATCTGTTCAGATGCGTCATTTGGTCCTTGCCAATAGCCGGGCTTCGAAGATAATGAGCGCGCATCACCGTTGGGAGAAACCGCTTCAATGCGGTGCCGAAGGAGCAACCGCCCCGGAAACTCTCAGGCAAAAGGACCAGCGGTGACGACGGAACTCTGGAGAGAAGCCACCTTGATCTAAAGGACGGCTCGCCGAAGGGATAACAATCTCAGGCGACAAGGACAGAGGGGGCTCTTGAACCGGCGCATCGCGCCATGACCTGAGCCCGCGCGATATATCGCGCAACCCTGGAGGCGTCCTTGGACGATACCGCCGCGCTGAAAACCACGCCGCTGCATTCCCTGCACCTATCGCTTGGCGCCCGCATGGTGCCCTTTGCCGGTTACGACATGCCGGTGCAATATCCGGCCGGTGTGTTGAAGGAGCATCTTCAGACCCGCACCTCAGCCGGCCTGTTTGACGTGTCCCATATGGGCCAGGTGATCGTGAAGGCGAAGTCCGGCAACAATGAAGATGCCGCGCTCGCCCTCGAAAAACTGGTGCCGGCGGATATTCTCGGCCTCAAGGAAGGCCGCCAGCGTTACGGTTTCTTCACCGATGAAAACGGCTGTATTCTGGATGATCTGATGATCACCAATCGCGGTGATCACCTGTTCGTCGTCGTCAACGCCGCCTGCAAGGATGCCGATGTTGCCCATATGAAGGCGCATCTTTCCAATGCTTGCGAAATAACGCTTCTCGATGACCGGGCGCTGATCGCGCTTCAGGGACCGCGCGCGGAAGAGGTGCTGGCGGAGCTTTGGACAGGCGTATCCGACATGAAATTCATGGATGTGCAGGAAGTGCCGTTGCATGATGTGCCCTGCATCGTCTCCCGCTCCGGTTATTCCGGCGAGGACGGTTTTGAAATCTCCGTGCCTGTGGACAAGGCAGAAGAGATCGCCAAGGCCCTGCTCGAACATCCCGATTGCGAAGCCATCGGGCTTGGCGCGCGCGACAGCTTGCGTTTGGAAGCTGGCCTTTGTCTTTATGGCAACGATATCGATACCACGACCTCCCCCATCGAAGCCTCGCTCGAATGGGCGATCCAGAAGGCGCGCCGCGCCGGCGGTGATCGCGAAGGCGGTTTTCCGGGGGAGAAACGCATTCTCGGCGAACTCAAGGACGGCACATCGCGCCGGCGTGTCGGTCTGAAGCCGGAAGGCAAGGCCCCGGTGCGCGGCCATTCGAAGCTTTTTGCGGATGCCGAAGGCAAGACGGAAATCGGTGAAGTCACCTCAGGCGGTTTCGGCCCCTCGGTCGAAGGCCCCGTCGCCATGGGTTACGTGCCTGTTTCCTACGCGGCTCCCGGCACGGCGATCTTCGCGGAAGTGCGTGGCAAATATTTGCCCGTCACCGTCGCCGTCCTGCCCTTCATCAAGCCCACTTATAAACGCTAATCCTCATTCCATCTCCGGAGAGAACACGATGCTGAAATTTACCGCAGAACACGAATGGCTGAAGTTCGAAGGCGACGTCGCCACCGTTGGCATTACCAGCCACGCCGCCGAACAGCTTGGCGACCTCGTCTTCGTCGAATTGCCAGAAGTGGGCGCCACCTTCTCCAAGGATGGCGACGCAGCGACCGTTGAATCCGTTAAGGCGGCTTCCGATGTCTATTGTCCGCTGGATGGCGAAGTGGTGGAGATCAATCAGGCCATTGTCGACGATCCCTCGCTGGTCAATTCCGACCCGCAGGGTGCCGGTTGGTTCTTCAAGTTGAAACTCTCCAATCCGGCCGATGCCGAGACGCTGCTCGACGAAGCAGCCTACAAGGAGCTGATCGCGTAATGACGACGCCCACCGAATTCCATTTTACCGACTACCAGCCCTATGATTTCGCCAACCGGCGTCACATCGGGCCGTCGCCGTCGGAAATGGCGGAGATGCTGAAGGTTGTCGGCTATAAGAGCCTCGACGCACTGATCGACGCCACCGTCCCCTCCTCCATCCGCCAGAAGGTGCCGCTGACCTGGGGTGCCGCGCTGACCGAACGCGAGGCGCTCGACCGCCTGCGCGAAACGGCCAACAAGAACCAGGTACTGACCTCGCTGATCGGCCAGGGTTATTACGGCACGATCACGCCCCCGGTCATCCAGCGCAACATTCTGGAAAACCCGGCCTGGTACACGGCTTACACGCCCTACCAGCCGGAAATCAGCCAGGGCCGCCTTGAGGCGCTCTTGAACTACCAGACTATGGTCTGCGATCTGACCGGTCTCGATGTCGCCAATGCATCGTTGCTCGATGAAGCGACGGCGGCCGCCGAAGCCATGTCCATGTGCCAACGCGTCGCGAAATCCAAGGCGACCGCCTTCTTCGTGGACGCCAATTGCCATCCGCAGACCATTGCGCTGATCGAGACCCGCGCGGCCCCGCTGGGCTGGAAGGTGATCGTCGGCAACCCGTTCACCGATCTCGATCCCGTCGACGTGTTCGGCGCGATCTTCCAGTATCCCGGCACACACGGCCATGTCAGCGATTTCTCGGGCCTGATTTCCCGTCTGCACCAGACGGGCGCGATCGCCGCCGTCGCCGCCGATCTGCTGGCGCTGACGCTGCTGAAATCTCCCGGCGAAATGGGTGCTGACATCGCCATCGGCACCTCGCAACGTTTCGGCGTTCCTGTCGGTTACGGTGGCCCGCATGCGGCTTACATGTCGGTCAAGGACGCACATAAGCGTTCCATGCCCGGCCGTCTGGTTGGCGTCTCGGTCGATGCGCGCGGCAATCGCGCCTATCGCCTGTCGCTGCAGACGCGCGAGCAGCATATCCGTCGCGAAAAGGCCACTTCCAACATCTGCACGGCGCAGGTGCTGCTGGCCGTCATGGCCTCCATGTACGGCGTCTTCCACGGCCCGCAAGGCATCAAGGCGATTGCCCAGCAGACCCACCAGAAGGCCGTTTTGATGGCCAAGGGCCTGGAAAAACTTGGCTACGTCATCGAGCCGGAAACCTTCTTCGACACGATCACCGT
This sequence comes from Agrobacterium sp. 22-209-1, assembly GCF_053522485.1. NCBI lineage: Bacteria > Pseudomonadati > Pseudomonadota > Alphaproteobacteria > Hyphomicrobiales > Rhizobiaceae > Agrobacterium > Agrobacterium sp. 22-209-1. Next base: position 227,155 of record NZ_JBNWCH010000004.1, on the reverse strand, counting down.
CGAAGTCGGTCATATGCAGGGCGTCATCCTGCGCTCGGCCGTTGCGGAAGGTGTGAACCTGCGCAAGGTCGGCGCGACCAAGATCGGCATGAGCCTTGACGAGCGCACGCGTCCCGCGACGCTTGAGGCGGTCTGGCGCGCATTCGGCGGCAATTTCTCGATCTCGGATTTCGAGCCGGAATATCGCCTGCCGAAGGAACTGCTGCGTACCAGCCAGTACATGACGCATCCGATCTTCCACATGAACCGTGCCGAAAGCGAGATGACCCGTTACATCCGTCGCCTTTCGGACCGTGATCTGGCGCTGGACCGCTCAATGATCCCGCTCGGTTCGTGCACCATGAAGCTCAACGCAACGGCCGAAATGCTGCCGATCACCTGGCCGGAATTTTCCGACATTCATCCCTTCGTGCCGGCCAATCAGGCGCTCGGTTACAAGGAGATGATTGACGACCTCTCGGAAAAGCTGTGCTCGGTCACCGGTTACGACGCCTTCTCCATGCAGCCGAATTCCGGCGCGCAGGGGGAATATGCGGGGCTTCTGACCATCCGCAACTATCACTTGGCCAATGGCGACAGCCATCGCGATATATGCCTCATTCCAACGTCCGCCCATGGCACCAACCCGGCCTCGGCGCAGATGGCCGGTATGAAGGTGGTGCCGGTGAAGGCACGCGATAACGGCGACATCGATATCGATGATTTCCGTGCAAAAGCAGAGCAGTATGCAGAAAACCTCTCGTGCTGCATGATCACCTACCCGTCCACCCACGGCGTGTTTGAGGAGACTGTTCGCGAGATTTGCGAGATCACCCACAAGCATGGTGGACAGGTCTATCTCGACGGGGCCAACATGAACGCCATGGTCGGCCTCGCCCGTCCCGGCGATATCGGCTCTGACGTTTCGCACCTCAACCTGCACAAGACCTTCTGCATTCCGCATGGCGGCGGCGGTCCGGGCATGGGGCCGATCGGCGTCAAGGCGCATCTGGCTCCCTATCTTCCCGGCCATCCGACGACGGACGGTCGTGAAGGTGCGGTGTCTGCCGCCCCGTTCGGCTCGCCGTCGATCCTGCCGATTTCCTGGAGCTATTGCCTGATGATGGGCGGCGAAGGGCTGACGCAGGCGACCAAGGTGGCGATCCTCAACGCCAACTACATCGCCGAACGGCTGAAGGGCGCTTACGACGTGCTCTACAAGTCCGAAACCGGACGTGTGGCGCATGAGTGCATCATCGATACCCGGCCCTTAGCGGACAGCTGCGGCGTGACGGTGGACGATGTCGCAAAGCGTCTCATCGATTGCGGTTTCCATGCGCCGACCATGAGCTGGCCGGTTGCCGGTACGCTGATGATCGAGCCGACCGAATCCGAGACCAAGGCGGAAATCGACCGTTTCTGCGATGCTATGCTGGCGATCCGTGAGGAAGCCCGCGACATCGAGGAAGGCCGTGCGGACAAGAGCAACAATCCGCTGAAGAACGCGCCGCACACGGTGGAAGACCTCGTCGGCGAATGGGATCGTCCCTATAGCCGAGAAAAGGGCTGCTTCCCGCCCGGAGCCTTCCGCATCGACAAATACTGGTCGCCGGTCAACCGCATTGACAATGTCTATGGCGACCGCAACCTCATCTGCACCTGCCCGCCAATGGAGGCCTACGCCGAAGCGGCGGAATAAGGCAACGGTGCAAGCCGACACGCGAAGGCCCGGAGCAATCCGGGCCTTTTCCGTCAAGGCGACATTTTCGCTATCTGGCTCACGCTTCCGCATGGTTGATCCCGGTATGTCCCGTGTTAAACAGATGACGCTGCGACATGGGGATGGAGTTGGAATGCGTCTGATTTGCCTGAACGGTTGGGGCGGAAAGCTCCACGATGAACTTGTCCCTTATATTGTCTCGTCCGACCCCGATATCTTATGTCTGCAGGAAGTGGTGCACACACCGGTCGCCACACAGGACTGGCTGAGTTACCGTGATCACGGCATCGAACTACCGCAGAGGGCGAATTTCCTGCGTGATGTCGCCGAGGCCTTGCCGGATCATGTGGCGATATTTTGCCCTGCGGCGCAGGGCGATATCTGGCAGGGCGAGACTCGATATTCTTCCCAATGGGGACTGGCGACATTCGTACGCAAGTCCATAGCCATCGTTGCGCAGGCGCAGGGGTTTGTGCATGGAGCCTTCTCCGCGGATGGATATGGCGATCATCCACGTTCACGCACGGGCCATGCCATCAGGATTTTTGACTTCACGACCCGTCAGCCCGCCGTTATCGCCCACATGCACGGCCTGCGAGATCCCAACAACGGCAAGCACGACACCTCCGACCGTCTGGCGCAGGCAAAACGTCTCGTCCAACTTGTAAAAAACATTGCGGAGGATGGCGACAGGATCGTCGTCTGCGGCGACTTTAATGTCCTGCCAGAGAGCCAAACCTTTGCCATACTCAAGGAGTTGGACCTCGTCGAGCTTGTCACCACACGCGGCTTTACCGATACTCGGACGTCACACTACCCCAAACAGAACCGCTATGCGGATTACATGTTGGTCAATGAGGCCGTGAAAATCGACTGCTTTGACGTGGTGAGAAGGCCGGAAGTATCGGACCACTGCCCCCTGCTCCTGGAATTCCACTGACAATTGGGTTGCCTTTCCCGACATTGTCATTTGCTCGATCAACGCACCAGCCTTATATCGCTCGTTACCACCGTCTTGCCTGTCTTCCCATCCTTGTCCGTGGTGCGCAGCCGCAGGCCGTTATCGCCGATTTTCTCTATGGTCATGGCGGCGGTACGGTCACCATTGATGTCGCGTTGCCAGCGGACAGTGAGATTGATCGCATTTCCCCGGCGATTACCAGCGAGCGCGGAAGGGCGGCCGGAAGGTCCCGTGTAAGTGCCGCTGTAACGCGCACCGCTTGCTGCCAGATCGGCGGCGATGGTGCGTTTTACCACGAGGAGTCCGCGGCAGGTTCCGGACATGCGCAGCGCCGTTTGCCGAGCGTTGGAATTCAGCGTGCAATTCACGTTGATTGCCGGCCTGCCTATGCGGGTTATCACCGTCCCCTTCCCGATCCACGTGCCCTGAAGCGACGACAAAAAGGTGCTTTCATCGGCGGCGGCTGGCCGCATGGCAAAAAAACCTGCCGTAATGGCAATGATCGTGGCGCTGATTGTTCCTGTTCTCATCATGGAGCGGTTACGTTGGTTTGGTTTCGTTCAAACGCTAACGCGCCATCGCGCCCGGATGTTCCATCGCGATGATGCCGCACAGGTCACCCAATCGGCTTTATAAACAAAAAAGGAGGCCCAAAGGCCCCCTGGTCTTTATTCAATTGTATGGAAATCCGGCGTCAACCGACGAATGCCCGCTCGATCACGAATTCGGCCGGCTTGTTGTTGGCGCCTTCGTTAAGGCCGGCCTTTTCAAGCAATTCCTTGGTGTCCTTGAGCATCGCCGAAGAACCGCAGATCATGCCGCGATCGACGTCGGGATCGAGCGTCGGCACACCAAGATCAGCAAACAGCTTGCCGTTCTCGATCAGCGTGGTGATGCGGCCCTTGAAGGGGTAATCTTCGCGGGTGACGGTCGCATAATGCTTCAGCTTGTCGCCGACGATCTCGTTCAGGAATTCGTGGTTGCGGATTTCCTCAACCAGATCGAAGCCGTATTTCAGCTCGGCCACGTCACGGCAGGTATGGGTGAGGATGACTTCCTCGAACTTCTCATAGGTCTCCGGGTCACGGATCAGGCTCGCAAAAGGCGCGATGCCGGTGCCGGTGGAGAACATGTAAAGCCGTCTTCCGGGCGTCAGCGCATCCAGAACCAGCGTGCCTGTCGGCTTCTTGCGCATCAGGACGGTATCGCCGGGCTTGATCGCCTGAAGATGCGATGTCAGCGGGCCATCCGGAACCTTGATCGAGAAGAATTCCAGTTCCTCGTCCCAGGCGGGGCTGGCGATGGAATAGGCGCGGTAGATCGGTTTTTCTCCGACCATCAAGCCGATCATGGCGAATTCGCCGGAACGGAAACGAAAACCCGCCGGACGCGTCATGCGGAAACGGAACAGGTGATCCGTATAATGCTCCACCGATAAAACCGTCTCGGCGTAAACACCGTCAGGTATCTTGATCGCGAAATCTTCCGTCTTGGCTGGCGCGTTCATTTAAGGTTCCGTCCATTCTTATTGGATGCGACATTCTCCAACCGGGCAATTATACCATTTTTGCTCCGGTTTGAAGGCATGAGAACGTCAATACTGCCATGTGCGTAGGAAATATGTATATAATACTCATATTTCCACGCAACGTGTCATAGAGACGCACGACGACGCCAGCTATAGGCCTCGCCGCCACTCGCCGGCTTGGCTGTCGGCTGATAATAAACCGGAATTTCCGGCAGGCGATTTTCGGACAAACGGCTGATGGCCGTGCCGTTCGTCACCGCAAAGCTGGTGAATCCGGTGCGAAGCATCAGCGGCACCTGATCGATCAGGACGTCGCCAACCGCCCTCACCTCGCCCGCAAAATTAAGACGGCTGCGCAGCAACGAGGCGTGGCTGAATCCGCGACCGTCATTGAAGGCCGGGAAGCTTACGGCGACAAGGTCGATACGGTCGAGATAGGGTCCGAGCCGCGTCACATCGTCGGCGGGCGTGATCAGAACACCGAGACCGATATCGTTGCTTTCGGCGGCACGAACCAGAAAATCGGCAAGCGGCAGCACCGGCTTCTGCTCCGCTGTCGCTTTCACTTCTTCCGTTTCAATCACCCAGGGATCGTTTTCCACGAAGCCGTCGCGGTTCCAGATTTTTGTCATGGCATTCTCCTCAGGCGGCTTCTGCGGCGGAACCGTAAAGCGCGTGCTTGAACGGCTGCGGTCCAACGCGGCGATAGGCTTCAAGGAAGTTTTCTTCCTTCGAAAGGCGAAGCCCGAGATAGGTGTCAACGATGGTTTCGATGGCGTCGGTGACTTTTTCCGGCTCGAAGCCGCGGCCGATGATTTCACCGATCGAGGTGTTTTCATCACCCGATCCGCCAAGCGTGATCTGGTAGAGTTCCGCACCCTTCTTCTCAACACCCAGAAGGCCGATATGGCCGACATGGTGGTGACCGCAGGCATTGATGCATCCGGAAATCTTGATCTTCAGCTCACCGATTTCCGCCTGACGCTCCGGCGAACCGAAACGGGTGGAAATTTCCTGCGCCACCGGAATGGAGCGCGCATTGGCGAGCGCGCAATAATCCAGCCCGGGACAGGCAATGATATCGGTGATGAGCCCGGCATTGGCGGTCGCAAGGCCAGCGCCTACCAGCGCGCGATAAACCGGCTCGAGATCGGCCAGCGCCACATGCGGCAGTATGATGTTCTGCTCATGGCTGATACGGATTTCGTCGAAGGCATATTCCGCGGCGATATCGGCGACGAGTTCCATCTGCTCGTCGGTCGCATCCCCCGGAATCCCGCCGATCGGCTTCAGTGAGATCGTCACCATGCCGTAATCGGGATGCTTGTGCGGCGCGACGTTCTGCTCGACAAAACGGGCAAAGCCTTCATCTGCCCGCTTCCAGCGCGCCAGGCTCTCCCAGCCTTCCGGCCGGTCCTTCAGTGCCGGCGGCGCGAAATAAGCGGTGATTGCCGCGATATCGGCATCCGGAAGCTTCAACTCGGTGTTCTTGAGTTCGGCGAATTCGACCTCGACCTGGCGGGCCAATTCTTCCGCACCGGTCTCGTGCACGAGGATCTTTATGCGCGCCTTGTATTTGTTGTCGCGACGGCCATGCAGGTTATAAACGCGCATGATCGCCGTGGTGTAGGACAACAGGTCCTCTTCCGGCAGGAAGTCGCGGATTTTCTTGGCGATCATCGGCGTGCGGCCCTGTCCGCCGCCGACATAGACGGCGAACCCGATCTCACCCTTGTCGTTCTTCTTGAGATGCAGGCCGATATCGTGAACCTGAATGGCCGCACGGTCGCGTTCGGCGCCGGTGACAGCGATCTTGAACTTGCGCGGCAGGAAGGAGAATTCCGGGTGCACGGAAGACCACTGACGCAGGATTTCCGCATAGGGGCGCGGATCGGCGACCTCATCGGCAGCCGCGCCAGCGAAATGATCGGCGGTGACGTTGCGAATGCAGTTGCCGGAGGTCTGGAGCGCATGCATCTCCACGCCCGCCAGTTCGGACAAGATGTCCGGCGTATCGGAAAGGCGCGGCCAGTTGTACTGGATGTTCTGACGGGTAGTGAAGTGGCCGTAACCCCGGTCATATTTGCGGGCGATATGGGCCAGCATCCGCATCTGCTTCGAATTCAGCGTGCCGTAGGGAATGGCGACGCGCAGCATATAGGCGTGCAGCTGAAGATAGACGCCGTTCATCAGGCGCAGCGGCTTGAACGCATCTTCGGCCAGTTCGCCGGACAACCGGCGTTCGACCTGGTCGCGAAACTGCGCCACGCGGCCTTCAACAAATGCGTGATCGAACTCGTCGTAACGGTACATATTCTTCCTCAGACTGCGATGAATGCTGCATCGGCCGGCTTGTAACCGGCGGCATAGTGCATGGTCGGGCCGGCGGCGCGGATGCGTTCGCGAAGACGCGTCGGCCAAAGCTTGCCATTCTCGTCGACGACGTCGATGATGGCCACATCAACGACCTTGTTGGCGGAAAAATCCCGCTTGCCGATTTCCTCGAGCGAGGCGACCGCCTCCGCATGGCGGGCAACGATTGCGCCCTGCAGGTTCTCCGTCCACTCCCCGTTGGCATCGAGCCAGACGGCGATGCCATCGCTCAGCCGGTTGGCGGTCAACACCTTATCAGCCATTTGCATACTCCCGTTTGAAATCCGCCGGCCGCACTGACGATGCAAGCGCCTCGGACCTGTCAAAATTAGCGCCCGCCACCGCATCGCCAATGATGACCATGACCGGGCCGGTCAGTTCATCGTGATATTCGAGTTCGGGCAGATCGTTCAGTGTGCCATGCAGCAGGCGGCGATCCGCGCGGCTGGCGTTTTCGATGACGGCGACGGTGGTTTCCACACCAAGCCCTGCATCGATCAGCCGCTTCGCGACCGAAGCAGCAACGCTGCGGCCCATGTAGACGGCAATGGTCGCGCCGGAGACGGCAAGTCGTGCCCAATCGGGCAGAACATCGCCCGCCAGATCGTGGCCGGTGGTGAAAATCAGAGATGAAGCGACACCGCGCAGAGTCAGCGGCAATTCGAAATCCGCAGCCGCGGCAAAGGCCGAGGTGATGCCGGGCACGATCTCATAGGCAATACCGGCCTCGCGCAGCGCCGCCATTTCTTCGCCCGCCCGGCCATAGACCAGCGGATCGCCGGATTTGAGGCGCACGACGCGCTTGCCATCTTTGCCGAGGCGCACCAGCAGGCGGTTGATCTCATCCTGCGATTTGCTGTGGCAGCCCTTGCGCTTGCCAACGGAGAGGCGCTCGGCGTCGCGGCGACCCATATCGACAATCGCCCGCGGCACAAGCGCGTCGTAAACGATCACATCGGCTTCCATCAGTACGCGCTGCGCGCGCAGCGTCAGCAGATCTTCAGCGCCCGGCCCCGCGCCGACGAGCCAGATACGGCCTTCGCTGCGTTCGGGCGATTGCAGCAGGCGGCCGACGGCCTGACGAGCGGAGAACGTGTCGCCAACAGCGACGGCATCCGCCACCGCACCTGAAAAGAACCGTCGCCAAAAATTGCGCCGCAAGGCGCCCTTCGGCACGTTCTCCTCGGCCGCATCACGATACTGCACGGCAAGGCGCGCAAGCTTGCCGAGCGACGGCGACAGCATCTGGTCAATGCGGGCGCGGATCATCTGGGCGAGAACAGGCCCTGCCCCTTCCGTGCCGATAGCCACGGCGACGGGCGCGCGGGCGACGAGCGCGGGGGTAAAGAAATCGCAGAATTCCGGCTGATCCACCGCATTGGCAGGGATTTTCGCGGCGCGCGCGACGGTGACGATCTCACGGTCCAGCGCCTCGTCGCCGGTAGCGGCGAAGACCAGCGTGGCGCCTTCGACCAATTCGCCGGCGAAAGCCAAAGCCCGATGATCAATGCTGTTTTCGCTGATATAACGGGCAAAATCGGCTTCCGGCTGGTCGGCATAGGCAATGATATGCGCGCTGGTATTGGCGAGAAGCCTTACCTTCGCGAAGGCTTCATCGCCATTTCCGAAAACAGCGACCTGCTGCCCCTCGACCCGGAAGAAAGCGGGGAAGGTTGAAAGGCGGTCGCCAGCAGCGGAAAAATCATGTTCGTTGTGCATTGGATATATATCCCGCATTGCGGTGCAAGATTGAAGAAACAGAAATTCAAGCCTTTCCGGCACCTGGATTTTTATTTCTCGAAGACCCCGGTTTTGGAGGAAAACAAACCGGCGATGCTTTTCCACACCCGCGCTAGCCCTGAGAATCCCCTCGCAATCTCTTGACAAAGCGGGTCCCCACGCCGAACAAGGAGCGACAATCGACTGTCGATTTCCCCATGCGAAGACCGCTTTTTCTTAAAGCGGCACGAAGGACCAGACCCTTGACCAACCCCACCCTCGCCGCCCGCCTTCTCGATGTCATCGAACACGATATTCTGCCCTTGACGTCGAGGGGCGTCAGCCTTGGCAACAAGGTTTTCGGTGCGGCGATCCTGCGAAAATCGGACCTGTCGCTGGTTATCGCCGAGACCAATAACGAGCTGGAAAATCCGCTCTGGCATGGTGAAGTGCACACGCTGAAGCGGTTTTACGAGTTGGGCGAAAAGCCGAACACGAAGGAACTGATTTTTCTCTCCACCCACGAACCCTGCACCATGTGCATGTCCGCCATCACCTGGGCCGGTTTCGACAATTTCTATTCCTTCTTCAGCCACGAAGATTCCCGCGACGCTTTCGCGATCCCGCATGACCTGAAAATCCTCAAGGAGGTCTTCGGACTGGAACCGGGCGGCTATCGCCGCAACAATGCGTTCTGGAATTCGTATTTCATCGCCGATCTGGTGGAGCGTGAAGAGGACCCGTTGAAAACCGCGTTGAAAACGCAGACGGCCCGTATCAAGACCGCCTATGACGATCTTTCCACCAGCTACCAGTCGTCCAAGAGCGGCAACGATATTCCATTGAACTAAAGCATTTCCGGCGGACGTGCGTGGCGGTTTTCCGTCCGGGCGATGCGCGGAAACAAAGAACGAAGGTTTGAGACATTATGGAAGCCTCGAAGGATATTTCCCGCCTGATCGAGATCATGGAAGCGCTGCGTCAGCCGGAAACCGGCTGCCCCTGGGACGTCGTGCAGACCTTCGAGACAATCAAGCCCTATACGATCGAAGAGGCTTATGAAGTTGCCGACGCCATTGAGCGCAAGGATATGGACGATCTTTGCGAGGAGCTGGGCGACCTGCTGTTACAGGTGGTTTTCCATGCCCGTATTGCCGAAGAGATGGGCGAATTCGCCTTCGGCGATGTGGTGCAGGCCGTCACCGCGAAGATGATCCGCCGTCATCCCCATGTCTTCGCCGTATCCGACGCCGACACGCCGGACGGCGTCAAACTGCAATGGGATCGCATCAAGGCGGAAGAGAAACGCGAGCGTGCAGAGCGACGCGCGCGACGGGGCATCACCGAGGATTTCAAGGCAGGCTTTCTGGGCGGTGTACAGCGTAGCCAGCCGGCGCTGACCGAGGCCCTGAAGCTGCAGGAACAGGCAGCGCGTGCCGGTTTCGACTGGTCGAACCCCGCTCCCATTCTCGACAAGATCGAGGAGGAAATCGCGGAACTGCGTGAGGCGCTGGCGGAAGGAAAACCGGAAAAGGTCTCGGACGAGCTCGGCGATCTCATCTTTGCCCTCGTCAATATCGGCCGGCATGTCAAAGCCGATCCGGAAGATGCGCTGCGCGGCACGAATACGAAATTCCGCAGACGTTTCAATCACATCGAAACGTCGCTCACCCAAAATGGCGAAACGCTGGAAGAAGCGAGTCTCGAGAGAATGGAAGATCTCTGGCAGGCGGCGAAACGCATCGAACGTTCGCTTGATACGGTTTCATCGTGATCGCAGGGATATGCGGTGGATCCGGCAAGGTACAGCTTTTCCACTATGACTGCCGAATGCATCTGGCAGCAGCGCAGCATCCGCAACCGTCACCCCTGATTTAGTGCGAGGTCCAGCGCGACCAGGTCTTTGATCGCAAAAGACTCTTCTCACGGCGCAGACGCGATAAGGCTGTATTCCGGCTCAAGGCCGGAACGACGGAGAGAGTTTGGCACAATGCAGGGAGCGCTCAGCGCTCCCAGTCTTCCCGCTCGCGAACCGTCGCTTTTCCAAGCTTCCGTTCCAGTTCGGCCGCTTGCGCTTCCGACAAGCGCACATCGAGCGCGACTGATCCGTCCTCGTGATCTTCACGATTGTCGACGATGGAATTGCTGTAGACCCAGGATATCAGCGGCAACTGCTCAACGGAAAGAACCACGGTGGTTTCCGTCAGAACACCGGAAAGACGCTTAGAAATCTCGTCCATCAGGGCATCGACGCCCTCACCCGTGATGGCCGAAACGGCGCGGATATCGGAACGACCTTCGGCGCGCTGCATGATGGCGTCATGCGCTTCCGGCTCGAGACGGTCGACCTTGTTCCAGACCTCGATGATGCGCTTTTCCGCTTCCTTCTCGTCAATGCCGAGGTCACCGAGAATACGCAACACATCCGCAGACTGGGCAGCATTGTCCGGATCGGACATATCGCGCACATGCAGAACGAGATCGGCTTCCAGCACCTCTTCCAGAGTGGCGCGGAAAGCGGCGACCAGATGCGTTGGGAGATCGGAAATGAAACCGACCGTATCGGACAGGATAACGGTGCGGCCATGTGGCAGCTTCATGCGGCGCAAGGTCGGGTCGAGCGTGGCGAACAGCATATCCTCCGCCAGAACGCCAGCGCCGGTGATGCGGTTGAACAGCGTGGATTTGCCTGCATTGGTGTAACCGACCAGCGCGACGATCGGATGCGGCACCTTGCGGCGCTTGGCGCGGTGTAGCTGCCGCGTGCGCACCACCTGCTCCAGCTCGCGCTCCAGCTTGACGATGCGTTCCTGCAAAAGCCGGCGGTCGGCCTCGATCTGGGTTTCACCCGGACCGCCCATGAAGCCCGCACCGCCGCGCTGGCGCTCAAGGTGGGTCCAGCTTCGGACGAGGCGGCCCTTCTGGTAGTTCAGATGCGCAAGATCGACCTGCAGCGTGCCTTCCTTCGTGGAGGCGCGGCGGCCGAAGATTTCAAGGATCAGACCCGTGCGGTCGATGACCTTGCAATTCCACTGCTTTTCGAGATTGCGCTGCTGCACCGGGGTCAACGGATGATCGACGATCACCAGGCCGGAATCGGTCTCATCGAGAAGATGACCGATTTCTTCGATCTTGCCGGTTCCGAACAGCGTGGCCGGGCGCGGCTGGTTCACCGGAACGATGAGACCCTGCGTCACTTCCAGATCGATGGCGAGCGCCAGTCCCTTTGCTTCGTCAAGCTTGGCTTCGACCGAACGGCCGGGGGTAGCCGGGCCGGCAGCCGCATCGCGGGTTTCGCGCTGCTTGAGGACCGGCACGAGGACGACCGCACGCATGTCGTCGCGGCGCTTTTCCTGCTCCGGAATAATCGATTCGTTCGAGGTGTCGCGCGTTGAAATGGGTTCAGCCTTGTCCAGAAAGAGGATTGCGGCCGACCGCATCCGCGCGGGCGGCCATGGGAATTAACCTGACGGCACGGGAAATGTTCCCGGTCCGGGTCAGTCTATGTCGAATATTCGTCGAGGGAGCCCGATCAGGCAGCGCCTTCTTCGCTTTCGAACATCTGCATCGGCTGGCCGGGCATGATGGTGGAGATCGCATGCTTGTAAACAAGCTGCGAATGACCGTCACGGCGCAGAAGCACGCAGAAATTGTCGAAGGAGGTGACAACGCCCGTCAGCTTGACGCCGTTGATCAGGAAAATCGTGAGCGAAATCTTTTGCTTACGAACGGTATTGAGGAAAAGATCCTGAAGGTTTTGAGAACGTTCCGCCATGGCGCCGCTTCTTTCTTTTTTGCCGGCAGGGATACCGGAAAATAATCAATCAATAATAAGCCGGCCGAGTCTTGTCCCCCGCTTGGCCGACCTCAAACTCTGGTATCAAATCGTGTTCCGTTCCGCAACGGTCAAAACAGCCGAATGAGTACGAGTATTGACCCACATTTTCAATTCGGGACAGTCAAAAATATTGTATCGACACACGGAAGAGTTGTTCAACATCGCGCACCGCATCGGCGGATGCAAACAGCACGACGCGGTCCTTCGCCTTGATTTTCGTGCTGCCATCCGGGCGGATCACCACCCCGTCGCGATAGATCGCCCCGATGCGCACACCCTCCGGCATGTCGATGTCGCGGAAGGACTGGCCGACCAGCGGCGACGTTTCCAACGCTTCCGCTTCGATCACCTCTGCCGAGCCGCGCTGGACGGCATAGACTGAGCGGATGCGCCCCTTGCGCACGTGCTGAAGCACGCGGGAGATCGTAACGGCCCGCGGGTTGATATAGGCATCGAGGCCCAGAGAGCGGGAGACATCGTGGAACGACGTACTGTTCAACAGCGCCAGATTCGATTTGCAGCCGAGTTGTTTGGCGATCACCGCAGCCAGAATATTGGTCTGGTCGTTATTGGTGAGCGTCACAATAAGATCGGCATCCTGAATATCGGCCTGCATGAGGATTTTCTGGTCAAGCGCCGAGCCATGCATGACGATGGTGTGGCTTAAGTGTTCAGATGCGGCAACCGCCCTGTCGCGGTCCGCCTCGATGATCTTCACCCGCGTTTTCGGCTGCAGTTCCTCGATCTTGCGCGCGACGAAGTGTCCGATATTGCCGGCGCCCGCAATCACGATTCGCTGCGCTTCCTGCTCCTCATGGCCGAAAAGACTTAAGGTGCGGCGGGCGTGATGGCGCTGGCAAATGACATAGGCAAGGTCGCCCACCCGCAATTGCTCAGAGGAATGCGCAACCTTGAGAACGCCGCCCCGGTAGACGCCCACTACCGTGGCGATGAGGTCGGGAAAGAGGCTGGAAAGCTGGTGCAGCGGCGTGTTGATGACCGGACAATCCTCCATGCACTCGATTGCCAGCATGGAGATCGTATCGTCTGCAAACCGAACCACATCGGTCGCGCCCGGAAAGGCGATGCGCCGCAGCACCATCTTGCCAACTTCGACTTCGGGGGAAATCGTTACATCGATGGACATGTTCTCGCGGCTGAAGAGATCGGCATATTCCGGCTTCAGATAGCTCTGGTCGCGGATGCGGGCGATTTTGGTCGGCACGCTGAACAGGGCATGCGCCACCTCGCAGGCGACGATGTTGATCTCGTCATGCAACGTCACGGCGATGATCATGTCGGCCTGATCGGCGCCGGCCTTGGCCAGCATGTCGGGATGGGCGCCATGACCGACGTAACCGCGCACATCCAGCGTCTCGGTAATGGCGGTGATGAGCGGCGCGGCGGTATCGATCACCGATACTTCGTTGTCCTCTCGAGACAATTGTTCGGCGATGCCGTAACCCACCTGCCCTGCGCCGCAAATGATAACTTTCATGCTGTCTCTCTGACGGAATAATCGGTTACGCCGAAGCGCCTTCTTCCCTTATACGCCGAGAGATTTCAGTTTGCGATGCAATGCAGACCGTTCCATGCCGACAAATTCCGCCGTTCGCGAAATATTGCCGCCGAAGCGGTTGATCTGCGCCATCAGATAGTCACGCTCGAACATCTCACGGGCCTCGCGCAGCGGCAGGGTCATGATGTGCTGATCGCCCTGCGCCGAAATCTTCGGCAGCATGTCGCCAATATCCGAGGGGAGCATGTCGGCCGAGATCGGCGCTTCGCCGCCTTCGGGACGGGCAAGAATCATCAGCCGTTCGATATTGTTGCGCAACTGCCGGATGTTACCCGGCCAGTCATGTGTCTGGAGAACGGCCATGGCGTCGTCACCGATCTTGCGCGGGCGGATGCCGGCCTGCTCGGAAATCTGGCGCATGAACATGTCCACGAGGAAAGGAATATCCTCGCGTCGTTCGGAGAGCGCCGGGACCTTCACCGGCACGACAGCGAGTCGATGATAAAGGTCTTCGCGGAACTGGCCTTCGGCGATCAGGCTTTCGAGGTGATGGGCGGTTGAGGAAATGATGCGCACATCCACCTTCACCCGCTTGCCGCCGCCGACGCGCTCGAACTGTTGGTCGACCAGCACCCGCAGGATCTTGTTCTGCGTTTCGCGCGGCATTTCGCCGACTTCATCAAGATACAGCACGCCGCGATGGGCTTCTTCCAGAGCGCCGACCTTGCGCGGCTGCCCGGGAAGTCCTTCCGTGCCAAAAAGCGCGATTTCCATGCGGTCCGGCGTGATCGTCGCGGCGTTAAGGGCGACGAAGGGTCCGCTCGCACGCGAGGACTTCTTGTGCACCATGCGCGCCACGAGCTCTTTGCCGGAACCGGAAGGACCGAGGATCATTATGCGGCTGTTGGTGGGAGCAACCCGGTCGATAGTCTGGCGAAGCTGCGACACCGCAAGCGACGCGCCGACGAGTTCAACCGCGTCACCGGTGCGCTTCTTGAGTTCCTGAACCTCACGCTTGAGCTTGGAGTTTTCCAGCGCCCGCTCGGCGATCAGGATGAGGCGGTCGGCCTTGAAGGGCTTTTCGATGAAGTCGAAAGCGCCGCGCTTGATGGCGTTGACAGCGGTTTCGATATTGCCGTGACCGGAGATCATGACGACAGGAATTTCGGGGTGACGGCTCTTGATTTCGTCCAGCAGCGCCAGACCGTCGAGCTTCGAACCCTGCATCCAGATGTCGAGAAATATCAGGCGCGGCACCCGCTCCGAAATGGCGGCCAGCGCGCTGTCGCTGTCAAACGCCATGCGGGTCTCGTGGCCTTCGTCGGAAAGAATGCCTGCTACGATTTCGCGAATGTCCGCCTCGTCATCCACGACCAAAATATCAGACGCCATATGCTGCTTCCTTGTTATTTTCGCCGCCGACCGCCTCGATATAGGGCAGCAGCACTCTGATCATGGCGCCGTGGCCGTGATCGAACTCCGGCGGGGCATCGTGGAGTTCCAGATACCCGCCATGCTCTTCGATGATTTTCTTGACGATGGCCAGACCGAGGCCCGTGCCCTTGTCCCGCATCGTCATATAGGGTTCGAGAATGCGGTGACGGTTCTCGACGGGCAGACCACGGCCATTGTCGATGATATCCGCCACGAAACGCGAATTGGCCTCGTCGAAGGATGCGCGCACCAGGATTTTCCCCGGCCGTTTTTCGCCTTCTACCGCCTCAATCGCCTCCGTCGCATTCTTGATGAGATTGCCGAAGGCCTGACCCAGCATGCGGGCATCAAACATGCCCTCCAGCGGGACATCGCCGAGCTCGGTCGAGAACTTCGTATCGGCCGCGCTGATTTCGCGCAGGAATGCCGCATCCTTCAAAATCGCCCGCAGGTCCGATTTCTCCTTCGTCGGCTTTGGCATGCGCGCAAAGGCCGAGAATTCATCGACCATACGGCCGATATCGCCTACCTGCCTGACTATGGTGTCGGTACACTGATCGAAGATGGCGCGGTCGTTTTCATCGATCTGCTTGCCGAAACGGCGCTTAATCCGCTCTGCAGAAAGCTGGATCGGCGTCAGCGGGTTCTTGATCTCATGCGCGATGCGACGCGCCACATCCGACCATGCGGTCGAACGCTGGGCGATGACGAGATCGGTGATGTCGTCAAGTGTGATGACGTAGCTGTCACGGCTGTCGCGAGCATCCTCACGGGTCACCTGCACATTCAGCGTCCGCTCCTTGCCGCGCCGCATGATATTGATCTGCTTGCGGAAGTTGCCGCGAGACCAGGTATTGGCCTCGTTGACGACCTGTTCGATTTCAGGCGCGATCTCCGACAGTTGCGCGCCGATAAGCTGTTCGGAGGTCTGCGCCAGAAACTCTTCGCCCGACGGATTGACGATGGTGATCCTGCGGCTCTCATCGACACCGATGACGGCGGCGGTGACGCCCGACAGCACGGCTTCGATGAAGCGGCGACGGTCGTCGATATCGTCCTTGGCCTCAATGATCTGTTCCTGCTGACTGCGCAGTTCAGAAACCATCTTGTTGAAGGTGCGCGACAGACGCCCGACGTCGCCATCGACAGCGCGAACGGGAACCAGCACATGCATGTTGCCGGTAGCGACGCTGTCTGCAGCACTGATGAGCAGGCGGATGGGCCGCACGATACGGTCAGCCACCGCGATCGCCGTCCAGATGGCCGCCAGAAGAACGATCAGCGCAAAACCGAGATAGAGGATCGCAAAAGCGATCTGCAGCGGCGCACGGCCCGCCTCCATAGCCTTGTATTCGGCGCGGTTCTCCTCCATCAGCCGCATGGCGCCCATCACCTTGGGATCGACGGCGCGCACTGTGTAAAGGAAGGTGCCGCTGATGCCTTCAAGCTTGATGATTGCGCCAACGAGGTTGGTGATACCGGGCGGGATCAGCGTCGGTTGGCCGGCGGCTGCTTTTTCAAGCGCGTCGTGCGGTATGGCGGGAAGCGGTTTTTCGGTCTTGATGTCGGCCTGGGCGACAGCATCACCGTCCTCCTGCACCAGAAACGCGCCAAGAAGACCGCGCCCCTTGGCCTGACGGGTCATCAGATCGACGAAGCCGGTGCGATCCAGATAAAAAAGCGCACGGTTGCGGTCGAGGTCGGTCGCCATCGACAGGGTCTGCCCCTGAAGATAACCGGCATTCTCCATCATATAGGCTTGGGCGATATTGCTCGATGAATCGACAATCGACTGCGTGCGCAGCGAAAACCAGCGGTCGAGGCCCACATTCAACGTCAAGCTGGCGAAGATGGCGACGAGGACCGCGGGCGTAATCGCCACGATGGAGAAAAGCACGACGATGCGGACGTGCAGGCGCGCCGCCGCCCTGCCCTTTTTGCGCGCTTTCAGCAGCCGGTTGATTTCGCGCCCGATAAGGAACATCAAGCCGATCACGAAGATCGAATTGATGACGACAGAGGCGATGACGACGTTCGATGTCGGTGCGATTGGCGTGACGCCCAGAAGTACGAACAGGGTGATGATGGCGCAAACGAGAGCGACGCCGGCGAGCACCAAACCCGGCAGAGCGAAAGACATCCTGCGATCGGCAACCACCATGCCCGCTGCTTCGTCGGCAACGGCGTTTTCGGCGGCGGGTTTCCGCATGCACTACTCCCAATCGCTGGCAAGCCAGCACCACATTTCTGAAGTCAGGCGAGACGCGCCTCAGACCGGCGAATCTCTTCCCTTCCTAGTGTTTTTCAAGCAACACAATGTGGCGAAAGTGCAACGATAAAGGCGGCCTTGTCAACATTCTCAGGTAGGACGGGAACTACGATAAACGGAAACGCCAAGCTCGCGGATTTTCTTGCGCAGTGTATTGCGGTTCAGGCCAAGAAGATCGGCGGCCTTGATCTGGTTGCCGCGCGTCGCAGTCAAGGCGGCGAGAATCA
Organism: Agrobacterium sp. 22-209-1; assembly: GCF_053522485.1. NCBI lineage: Bacteria > Pseudomonadati > Pseudomonadota > Alphaproteobacteria > Hyphomicrobiales > Rhizobiaceae > Agrobacterium > Agrobacterium sp. 22-209-1. The sequence continues at coordinate 209,588 of NZ_JBNWCH010000004.1, read as the reverse complement.
ACGGATATTCGAGTTCCCGCAGAACGCGGTCATAAAGACCGGGCGGCGGCAGGCCATCGCCGAAACTGGCGAAATAATCCCGCATATTTTCCTCCACCGCCTGTGAAATGGTGAGAGAACCTGTGCGGACCGCCATCTTGTCGAGCGGGCTGTCCGGGACATCCGACTGCAATTCCTGCTCGATGATCTCGCGGGTGATGACTTCCTGCGGATAAAGCGCCATCAGGCGGCGGATCAGGTTTTCCAGCTCGCGCACGTTGCCTGGCCAGGCATAGGCCTTCATGACCTCCAGCGCCTCGCTCTCGAAACGCTTGCCTTCCAGCCCTTCCTTCTCGCCATGCTGGATGAAATGGCGCACCAGATCGGGAATATCCTCGGCGCGGTCACGCAGCGGCGGCAGCCGCAGCGGCACGACGTTCAGGCGGTAATACAGGTCTTCGCGGAAAAGGCCTTGATTGATCGACTGCTTCAGGTCCTTGTTGGTGGCCGCGACGATGCGGACATCGGTGCGGATCGGCGTGCGACCGCCTACCGTCGTATATTCGCCCTGTTGCAACACGCGCAGCAGCCGCGTTTGGGCGTCCATCGGCATGTCGCCGATTTCGTCGAGGAACAGCGTGCCGCCCTCGGCCTGTTCGAAACGGCCGGTCGAGCGGTTCTGCGCGCCGGTGAAGGCGCCCTTCTCATGGCCGAAGAGTTCGGATTCAATGAGGTCGCGCGGGATGGCCGCCATGTTGATCGCGACGAAGGGTCCGTTGCGACGCTTGCCGTAATCATGCAGCGCGCGCGCCACCAGTTCCTTACCCGTGCCGGATTCGCCGGTGATCATCAGCGTCAGGTCGGTCTGCATCAGGCGCGCAAGAACGCGGTAGATTTCCTGCATCGCCGCCGAGCGGCCAACGAGCGGCATGCCGTCCTGCATGTCGTCATCGAGCTTCGCCGGCTTGCGCTTCGGCTCAGACAAAGCGCGGCCGATGATGGCGATCAGTTCCGTGAGGTCGAAGGGCTTCGGCAGGTAATCGTAAGCGCCTTTTTCCGAGGCCTTGATGGCTGTCATGAAGGTGTTCTGCGCACTCATGACCAAAACGGGCAGATCCGGGCGGGCCTTCTTGATGCGCGGCAGCAGGTCAAAGGCATTTTCATCCGGCATCACGACATCGGTTACGACAAGATCACCCTCACCCGCCGACACCCAGCGCCAGAGCGTTGCAGCATTGGAGGTGATGCGCACGTCATAACCGGCGCGGCTCAGCGCCTGATTCAAAACGGTGCGGATTGCGGCATCATCATCGGCGACGAGGATCGTAGCTGTCATCTGTCATTTCCTGTCGAGTTCGGCAAAGAGCTGTCGTCGAGCGCCACTTCCGGCGAGACGGGCATCAATACGCGGAAGGTCGTGCGGTGGTTCTGGCTGTCGCATTCGACGATGCCACCATGGGCGCCGATCAACTTCGCGACCAGCGCCAGCCCGAGGCCGGAACCATTCGTCTTGGTGGTGATGAAAGGATCGAAGAGGTGCGGCAGAAGGTCGGCCGGGACGCCGGGGCCATTGTCATGTACGCAGAATTCGAGCGGCAGCGAGATGCGTTCGCGGCTGCCGGCAACCGAAAGACGGATGCCGGGGCGATAGGCGGTCGTCAGCACGATTTCGCCATCCGGCTGATTGCCCACGGCTTCCGCCGCATTCTTCACGAGATTGAGAAAGACCTGCACCAGCTGGTCGCGATTGGCATAAACCGGCGGCAGCGACGGGTCGTAGTTCTCGGAAATCTTGATATTGCGGGCAAAGCCGGCCTTGGCGATGGCCTTCACATGATCCAGCACGGAATGGATGTTGACTGGCACGCGATCCACCGGCCGCTCGTCGGAAAACACCTCCATGCGGTCAACCAGCGAGACGATGCGGTCGGTCTCATCGCAGATCAGCCGCGTCAGCGCCCGGTCCTCATCGGCAACCGAGGTCTCCAGCAACTGGGCAGCGCCGCGAATGCCGGAGAGCGGGTTCTTGATCTCATGCGCGAGCATGGAGGCAAGGCCGGTAACGGAGCGTGCCGCAGCGCGATGCGTCAGTTGCCGGTCGATCTTGTCGGCCATCGACCTTTCCTGGAAGACGACGACCACCGATCCCGGTTCGCTGACAACAGGCGCAACGTAAAGATCGACCAGCTTGTCCTGGCCGAGACGCGGCGAACTCAGATCGACGCGATATTCGTTGACCGGCGCGCGGCGCTCGCGCACCTGATCGATCAGCGCAAGCAGCGGGCTGCCGAAGGGAATGAAGGTAGAAACACGGTAGCGCGCGAGATGGGAGGCGCTCGCCCCGAAAAAGGCTTCGGCTTCCCAATTGGCGAAGGCGATGAAACCTTCGGCATCCACCAGGATGACGGGGTTCTGCACCGCGTTCAAAACCGCCATGGCAAGCGGGTTTCCATCTGCCGGGCTATGTTTGTCAGCGCTCATGCGGCCTTCCTTGCGGCGTCTTCGCCCGCATTTGCGCAAAGGGCGGTGCGCAGCAGATCCGCCACCTCTCCCGTGTCACGCGATGTCATGATTTGAGCCTTGTCGGAGGTGGCGAACTCAAGTGCAAAACGGTCGAGATACCAGCCCAGATGTTTGCGGGCGTGCCTAAGACCGGCTTCCCTTCCGTAGAATTCCAGCATCATCTCGTAATGTTCGATGGCGATGGCGGGAATATCGTCGCGGTGCGGGGCTGAATGTCCGGCGAGCACCGCCGGCAGCCATGGCTGCCCCTGCGCGCCGCGACCGACCATGACGGCATCCGCACCCGAACGGCGCAGGATTTCGCGTGCATCATCGGCCGTTTCCACATCGCCATTGGCGATCAACGGCACGGAAATCACCTCACGCACGGCGCGGATGGCATCCCAGTCTGCCCGTCCCTCGTAAAACTGCATACGGGTGCGGCCGTGAATGGTGATGAGCTGAACACCAGCGGCTTCGGCACGGCGGGCGATCTCCGGCGCATTGATGGTGTTCTCGTCCCAGCCAAGCCGCATCTTCAGCGTCACAGGCACGTCGACTGCATTGACAGTTGCCTCGATGAGCGAGAGTGCATGATCGGGATCGCGCATCAAAGCCGAGCCGGAATAGCCACCTGTCACCTTCTTGGCAGGACAACCCATATTGATGTCGATGATGCCAGCGCCGTTATCGGCAGCGATCTTCGCTGCCTCAGCCATGTAATGCGCCTCGCGCCCGGCAAGCTGCACCATATGCGGAAACATGCCGGCGTTTTTCAGGCGCGCCCAGGATTCGCCTCTGTTAGCGACGAGTTCACGGCTTGCCACCATTTCCGTCACGACAAGGCCTGCGCCATAACGCCAGGCAAGTTGCCGAAACGGCAGATCCGTCACGCCCGACATGGGCGCCAGCACGGCACGATTACGGATCGTGACTGAGCCGATGCTGAACGGTTCTGACAACTCCGGAAGATGCAATTGATGATCTTTCATGCAGAAGGTTTATTTGCATTATTTTTAGACAGTGTTTGTGCGGTTGCCAAGCACTTTTAGAGGGTTGCACCTTTTATTTGCTGGGCGATTGCCTGCCTGTTTTGCTGTCGGCAGCAATTTGTGCAGGTTTGAACGCGCAATGGCTGCTGATCCTGCGGCATGCAGGGGCGAATGCGCGTCATATCGGGCTGGCCATCCGGGTTTTGAAACGCTAGAGCAGGACTGTCAACCGCTAAGGGTTGCGCGCAAAGCATAAGACCAATGCAGGAAAGTACTATGAAACTCGGCATCGTCATCGTCGCCGCCGGACGTGGAGAAAGAGCGGGCTCTCCCGAGGAAGGGCCGAAACAATATCGCCCGATCGGAGGCCGGGCCGTGATCGAGCATACATTGTCCACCTTCCTCGATTGGGATCACGCCTCCGCCATCGTGATCGTCAGTCATGCAGACGATGCAGCACTGCTGTCGCCAATCCTCCAGCGGCTTGATTCCGGCGGGCGGATCGTCACCGTCACGGGCGGCTCAACACGCCAGCAATCAGTGCTTGCCGGGCTGGAAGCGCTTGCCTCGGAAGAGTTGACGCATGTGATGATCCATGATGCCGTGCGGCCTTTCGTCCCCGTGGACATGCTGGAACGGATCGTCGCCCTGCACCGGGCCGGCGCCAGCAGCGTCCTGCCCGCCCTCCCCGTCACCGACACGCTGAAGCGCGGTGCGGGTAACGTTGTTGCAGAGACTGTTTCACGCCAGGGACTTTATGCTGCGCAGACGCCACAGAGTTTCACCTTCGGCGATATTCTTGGAGCACATCGCGCCGCTTCCGCATCTGGCAAAACCGATTTCACCGATGATGCATCGATTGCCGAGTGGGCAGGACTGACGGTGACGCTGACAGAAGGTTCGGTCGATAATGTAAAACTCACTCTCAAGCGGGATATCGCCATGGCCGATGAAAAGCTCTCCAACGGATTACCAGACGTGCGCACCGGCAATGGTTACGACGTGCATCAGCTGGAGGCCGGCGATGGCGTGACGCTCTGCGGCATCTTCATCGAGCATGACCAGAGACTGAAAGGCCATTCGGATGCCGATGTGGCGCTGCATGCGCTGACGGACGCCCTGCTCGCCACCTGCGGTGCCGGCGATATCGGCGATCACTTCCCGCCTTCCGATCCACAATGGAAGGGTGCTGCCTCGCGCATCTTCCTGGAGCATGCGGCAAAGGTCGTGCGGGACAATGGCGGCACGATCATGAATGCCGATGTTTCGCTGATCGCCGAAGCACCGCGCATCGGTCCGCACCGCCAGGCCATGCGGGAAGCGCTTTCGGACATGCTCGGCATCGCGCTGGAGCGCTGCTCGGTCAAGGCGACGACCAATGAGACGATCGGTTTCGTCGGCCGCCGGGAAGGCATTGCTGCAATCGCCACAGCTACGGTCGTCTACAGGGGCAGACCGTTATGAGCCTTTTTCCCGCGGACATAGAAGAGTTGGCGCGGCGGATCATTGCCGATTTCACCGCGCATGGTTTCATGGTCTCGACCGCGGAAAGCTGCACCGGCGGCCTGATTGCCGGCGCGCTGACGGAGATTGCCGGCTCCTCTGCTGTCGTGGATCGCGGTTTTGTGACCTATACCAATGAAGCCAAGATGGACATGCTGGGCGTTGGCGCCGAGACGCTGGCGAATTTCGGCGCGGTGTCCCGTCAGACGGCGCTGCAGATGGCGCAGGGCGCCCTCTTCCGTTCACGCGCGAATTTCGCCGTGGCGGTAACCGGCATTGCCGGCCCGGGTGGCGGCTCAGCCGAAAAACCGGTGGGGCTTGTGCATCTGGCCGCCAAGGCGCGCAACGGCAACCTCCTGCATCACGAAATGCGCTACGGAGATATCGGCCGAACCGAAATCCGGCTTGCGACCGTCAGGACGGCGCTTGAGATGCTGATCGCCCTCAATCAGGCGGGTTCGGTGTAAATTTTGTCGGCACGCGTTTCGAAGGCTTCCGCGAACATACGGAAGGCCCGGTCGAACATCGAGCCCATCACCGCGCCGAGCAGGCGGTTCTTGAATTCGTAATCGATGAAGAAATGAATGGCTGAGCCGCCCTCGTCCGAGGCCTCGAAACGCCAGCGATTGTCGAGATATTTGAACGGGCCGTCGATATATTTCACGTCGATGGCGCGTTCTGCCGGGTTCAACAGCACCTGCGTGGTGAAGGTTTCGCGAATGGCCTTGTAACCCACTGTCATATCCGCCACCAGTAGCACCTTGCCATCGCGCTCCTTGCGCGAGCGGACGGCAAGCGCTTCGCAAAGGGGCAGAAACTGCGGATATTTCTCCACATCGGCGACGAGGTCGTACATGCGGTCGGGCGAGTGTTTGACGTGGCGATGCGTTTCGAACTGTGGCATGAGCGGCAGTTAATCCTCGATACGCAGAAGATCAAGAAGGCGGCGAAACTGTTTTCGGCTTTTCAGCTGGAATACCGGCACATCAGGACCATACAACGCGAAATTCCGCTCGAAGATCGGCGTATGGCGCCGCTCGAAATTCCAGATGTAGCGCAGGAATTCGACGTCTATTCTTTCAGGGCACCCCTCCGCCATTTCCGGGCGGGCCTTGCCATAACCCTTGATCGCCCGGCTGACGGCGCCCCACAGGCAGAGCCAGCGCGGCATGCGCACCCACAAAACGATATGGGATCGCGGCAGCCGCATATCGAAAGACGACGGATTGCTGCCGTCCATCAGCCAGCGCTCTTCGGTAATGATGGCGGCTATCCTTTCTCGCTGCTCTTCGCGCGGGCGCGCCCGCCAGCCGGGCAGCCAGAAAACATCCCGATCCATGGAGATGTAGCGAAGCCCGAAATTGTGCGCGAGCTTCTGCGAAAGCGTCGATTTGCCGCCGCCGGAACAGCCCACGACCATGATTCGCTGCGCCCCGGCGATGATCGCAGCAGCATCCTCCACCCTGTGAAGATAATTTGGCATTTCTGACACCTCATCTGACTGCCGGATATTTTCTGCCATCTCCTCGCAGCGATATCGTCACCGCGCATGACAGTTACGGAAAATTGACTATTGTAACCCCGTCGCAGGGATTGCTATTTATTTGCGACTAATATTACACCCATTGGATGTAACGACGCTGGAAGCTCCCGATTTCACCCAGCGTATTCATCCTTGGGTTCAGACCCGACATATAACCGCTTTGAGCCACTGAGTGAGCCGATGGACGATTTTTCCAACATCATCAACCTTCTCGAATCCGCCAAGCAACTCGCATCGATGAACGGCATGCCGGTGCTTGCCTATCTGATCGACGTCGCGAAATGCGAAGCGAGAGAGAACAAGCCGGTTCTGCGCAAGCGCAAACGCGGCGAATCGACCGCCAAGGAAGACTGTTAATTGCCGGCGCGCAGAGCCGACCGATAAAGCCGACTGGCCCATTCTTCAAGACGATGTCATAATCAAGTGATGAACTGGCCGCTTTTTCGAGGCGGCCATTTCTTTGCAAATGGAAACGACAGCGTCATGACAGCCGCATCCGCCGACATCAGAATCTACAGGGAAGAAAGACCGAAGGAACGTCATGGCTTCGTTCAGATCGTTCTTCCTGTCTCCGGGCGTCTGCTGATCGATGTGGCCGGACGGCAGGACGAATTGTCGACCGGACGCGGCGTGTTCATCCATCGCGACGCGCCGCATACGCAGGAAGCGACGGCAAGCAACCACTCGCTGGTGGTCGATATCGATGAAGGCGCCCTTCCCGAGCAAACACTCGAGAAATTCGTCCGCTCGCCGTTCGTCGACATAGCGCAGGATACGCGGCAGTTGATCGCCTATATGCGCGGCGTCATCGGAAGAGAGGGGCGACGCGACGATATCGCCGGCCTGTGGACGCCACTTCTGGTCGACAGCCTTGCCAACGAGAAAGTCGACATCCGCCAACGCTTGCACAGGCTCGTTGCACTGGTCAGGGCTGAGCCGTTCTTCCCCTGGACTATCGAGATGCTCGCCTCCTGCGTGACGATCAGCGACAGTCGCCTGCATGCGCTGTTTCTCGAGGAATTCGGCCTCCCTCCTCACCGTTGGCTGGCCGGGCTGCGCATGGACAAGGTCTGTGCATTGCTCACCAATTCCACCCTGCCTATTGCCGAGATCGCTTTGCGGGCCGGCTTTTCCGACCAGACTGCACTGACGCGGGCCATGCGCAACGCAGTGGGTGAAACGCCCGCAGCCTACCGTCGAACCTACGGGATTCATTAAAACCGCCAGCGCATCAGGTCAGGAGTTTTTGTCAAGACAGCCGCAGAGGGCTGTGGCACATCGCAGGAAAATACGAATGCGGATGTGACATGACATGAACAGAACAGGTCTCGGTGTTTTTTACGGCATGCTGGCGGGTGCGCTCTGGGGCGGTATATTCCTCGCGCCGAAACTCGTGCCGGATTTTTCCGCGCTGCAACTCTCGACGGCGCGTTACCTCACCTACGGGCTGATTTCCCTCATCATCATCGGGCCGCGACTGAAAAGGGTATCGGCCCATTTCGGTACGCGGGAATGGATCGCGCTCGGCTGGCTGAGCATGATTGGCAACATCGCCTATTATGTCTTCATATCGACGGCAGTGAAGCTGAGCGGTGTCGCCTTCACGTCGATCATTATCGGCTTCCTGCCGGTCGCCGTCACCATCATCGGCAGCCGTGATCACGGCGCGGTGTCGCTGAAGCGGCTATGGCCATCGCTCGTTTTCGGCGCAATCGGCATTGTCGGCATTTCCTGGCAGTCGCTGACGGAAAACGACGCTGGGCTGGACATGTCACGTATCATCGGCCTTGCCTGTGCGCTGGGTGCGCTGGCGTCGTGGACGGCTTTCGCTGTTGGCAATGCCCGCTGGCTCTCCCGCCTCCATGACGTCAGCGCCGACGACTGGAACATGATGACGGGTGTGGTGACCGGCGCTCTTGCGCTCGTGCTCGCTGTTCCCGCCTTTGGCTTTGGCGGCGAAAGCCATAATTCGGGCGACTGGCTGCATTTTGTGGCTGTTGCAGCCGGGCTGGGTTTCACCGCCTCCATTCTCGGCAATGCCCTATGGAACCGCATGAGCCGCCTTCTGCCGCTCACCATGGTCGGGCAGATGATCCTGTTCGAAACGCTGTTTGCGCTGCTTTACGGTTTTCTCTGGGAAGGGCGTGGCCCGACACTGATTGAGGTCGTGGCAATATGTTCGGTGGTGCTGAGTGTCGTGCTTTGCATGCGGGCGCATCGGCCGGAGAAGGTTGTGGTGTGATCGGTTGAAGGCCGGGAACAGGCGGCAGAGCCATTTCACAAGCCTCGCCTCCTACTCACGTCATCCTCGGGCCCGTCCCGAGGATCCAATCACGTATCGTACAATCGATAGGTTGCAGATGCTCGGGACAAGCCCGAGCATGACGGTGGAGAGAGTGTATATCGCCCGATGCAGCAACCTATGTTGCCGAACCTTTGTCCCTTACTCCGCGGCAGCCAGCAGCTTTTTCTCGCGGGCCGCGCGCAGGCGTTCGAAATCGTCGCCGGCATGGTGGGAAGAGCGGGTCAGCGGGCTGGAAGAGACCATCAGGAAGCCCTTGGTATAAGCCACCGTCTCGTAGGACTTGAATTCCTCCGGCGTAACATATGCCTCGACCTTGTGGTGCTTGCGGGTCGGCTGCAGATATTGACCGATGGTCAGGAAATCCACGTCGGCGCTGCGCAGGTCGTCCATCAGCTGCAGCACTTCGTTACGCTCTTCACCGAGGCCGACCATGATGCCGGACTTGGTGAACATGGTGGGGTCCAGTTCCTTGACCCGCTGCAACAGGCGCACGGAGTGGAAATAACGCGCGCCGGGGCGAACAGTAAGGTAATTGCCCGGAACGGTTTCCATATTGTGGTTGAAGACGTCAGGCTTGGCGGCGACGACACGCTCCAGCGCACCGGGCTTCTTCAGGAAGTCGGGCGTGAGGATTTCGATGGTCGTCGTCGGAGAGGCGGCGCGGATCGCCCAGATGACCTTCTCGAAATGTTCAGCACCGCCATCGGCGAGATCGTCACGGTCAACAGAAGTGATGACGACGTGGGACAGGCCCATCTGCTTGACGGCCTTGGCGACATTTTCCGGCTCATTCATATCGAGCGGATTGGGCTTGCCGGTGGCGACGTTGCAGAAGGCGCAGGCACGGGTGCAAATCTCACCCATGATCATGAAGGTTGCGTGTTTCTTGTCCCAGCATTCGCCGATATTCGGACAGCCGGCTTCCTCGCACACTGTTACCAGCTTGTGGCTACGCACCAGCTCGCGCGTCTCGTGATAGCCCTTGGAGGTCGGCGCCTTGACGCGAATCCATTCCGGCTTGCGCATGACCTCGGTATCGGGCTTGTGCGCCTTTTCCGGGTGGCGGATACGCTTTTCGTCGGACGACGTCCTGTCGAGAATAGTGACCATAAAAACCTGCTTCCATCGCCCTTGGCGATCCAGACATCTTTGGTGCGATGCTTTAGAACAATTCCAGAAAAAGCGTAAGCCCCTTCCGGTCACGAAGCCTTGTCAGCGCCGCACGAGCTTTGCCATGAACAGCAACAGGCTTGCGCCAAGGAACGACGTCACGAAATAACCGAGCCTGCTATCCTGCACGAACACATCGAAGGTTCGCAGCACGGCGACAGCGACGACCGAACCGACAATACCAAGCACGATGTTCATGAAAATGCCGAAACGCATGTCCATGAGCTTGCCCGCAAGCCAGCCGGCGAGACCGCCGATGATGATTGCTGCAATCCAGCCTACACTTTCCATTCCCACGCTCCCTGAAACAACAGCCCGCCTTAAGGCTGCATCGAGACATATGGGACACCCGGCAAGGTTAGACAATGCCGGGCATCACGCGGCACTTATGCGTTGAGCACACGCCCATAGGCGTCGAGCACGCTTTCCTTCATCGACTCCGAAATGGTCGGATGCGGGAAGATCGTGTGCATCAAATCTTCTTCTGTCGTCTCCAGATTCATGGCGACGACGAAGCCCTGGATGAGTTCGGTGACTTCCGCGCCCACCATATGCGCGCCGAGCAGCTCGCCGGTCTTCTTGTCGAAGATGGTCTTGACCATGCCCTGATCTTCGCCGAGCGCGACAGCCTTGCCGTTCGCCGCAAAGGAGAAACGGCCGACGCGGACATCGCGGCCCTGTTCCTTTGCCTTGGCTTCGGTGAGACCAACCGAGGCAACCTGCGGGTTGCAATAGGTGCAGCCGGGGATCTTCAGCTTGTCCATCGGGTGGACATTCGGCAGACCGGCGATCTTTTCGACGCAGATGACAGCCTCGTGCTCCGCCTTGTGGGCGAGCAGCGGCGGGCCGGCGACGTCGCCGATGGCGTAGATGCCGGGAACATTGGTCTTGCCGTAACCATCGATGACGATGAAACCGCGATCTGTCTTCACGCCGGCGGCCTCAAGGCCGATGCCTTCGATATTGGCGACGACGCCAACGGCGGAAATCATCCGGTCGGCGGTGATCTTCTCGGAAGAGCCGTCCTTCTTCTCGAGCGTCGCGGTGACAGAGTTCGCGCCCTTCTCGACTTTGGAAACCTTGGTTTCCAGATGAATTTTCATGCCCTGCTTTTCAAGCTGCTTCTTGGCGAAGGTGGAGATTTCCGCATCTTCAACCGGCATGACCTGGCTCATGATTTCAACGACGGTCACGTCGACGCCCATGGTGCGGTAGAAGCTGGCGAACTCGATGCCGATGGCGCCCGAGCCCATGACGAGCAGCGACTTCGGCATTTCTTCCGGCTTCATCGCCTCGAAATAGGTCCAGATCAGCTTGCCATCGGGCTCGATGCCGGGCAGCGCGCGCGGGCGCGCACCTGTGGCGACGATGATGTGCTTGGCAGTGTAAGTGCCCTCGCCCAGCGTGTTCTTCGGAACCGGACCCTGCGGCTGAACCACCGGCTTGGCGGACTTGCCGACGACGATTTCGCCCGGCTTGGTGATCTTGGCTTCACCCCAGATGATATCGACCTTGTTCTTCTTGAACAGGAAACCGACGCCGTTGTTCATGCGAGCGGCAATGCCACGCGAGCGCGCCACGATGGCCTTCACGTCAGGCTTGATCGAGCCCTCCAGCGTCAGGCCGTAATCTTTGGCGTGGGTGGCGGTGTGCATGACATCGGCGGTGCGCAGCAACGCCTTGGTGGGAATGCAGCCCCAGTTGGAGCAGATGCCGGCCAGATGCTCACGCTCCACGACGGCAACCTTCATGCCGAGCTGGGCTGCGCGGATCGCAGCAATGTAACCGCCCGGTCCCGAACCGATGATGATGACGTCATAAGATTGAGCCATTGGAAATCCTGCCTTGTCCTATCGGGTCGCGAACAGCGCCACGACCGGGAATTGTTCCTAAAGTCCGAGCATCATGCGGACGACGGGCTCCAGCCCTCGCCCGATGGCCCGCGTATTTTCAGCATCGAGATGGACGCCATCCACCGGCGTCGTCCGGGCCACGGAACCCGCATCGAAGAAGCCGCAATCGAGCTCGTCGGCGAGATCGCGGTAAACGGACGCGAGCATTGCTGATTCATCGATCGCATCGCGAAAGATCGCGCCCATCACGGGGTTGGCCGTTTCGCAAAGCTGCGGCGGCGCGACGACCAGCACATCAGGCGCCTCCCAATCGGCCACCTGCCAGATGTGGTTGCGCGTGAGTTTCACAAGCCGCTCCACACCCTTCATGGCAACAATCGCCGACCCATGGATCGCCGGCTTCATATCGTTTGTGCCAAGCATGATAATCACGAGATCCAGCGGCGCATGGCTGTGCAACAATGTCGGAAGAATCCGCGCGCCGTTGCGGTCGCAATCGGCGGTCAAATCGTCATAAGCCGTGGTGCGACCGCCTAGACCTTCGTGGATCACATGCACATCAGGACCGAGCGCCTTTTGCAGGACGCTCGGCCAAAGATCGTCATGGCTGTGCCGGCCACCCGTTTCCGCATTTGATCCCCAGGTAAGGGAATCGCCAAAGCAGAGGACCGATTTCACCATCTTACTCTCCGATCAAACCAGCATACCCATCGGGTTTTCGATGTAGCGCTTGAACGCACCGATCAGCTCGGCTCCGAGCGCGCCATCGACGCAGCGGTGGTCGGTGGAAAGCGTGACCGTCATGACATTGGCGATCTTGATCTCGCCGTTCTTCACGACTGCCCGCTGTTCGCCCGCGCCAACCGCCAGAATGGTGGCATGCGGCGGGTTGATGACGGCGGAGAAGCTCTTGACGCCCATCATGCCCATGTTGGACACGGCGGTCGTGCCGCCCTGATACTCCTCGGGCTTCAGCTTGCGCTCCTTGGCGCGCTTGCCGTAGTCCTTCATCTCGTTAGAGATGGTGGAGAGCGACTTCTCTTCCGCCTTGCGGATGATCGGCGTGATCAGGCCACCCGGAATGGAAACGGCAACGCCGACATCCGAGTGCTTGTGCTTGACCATGGCGCTTTCGGTCCAGGAGACGTTGGCATCAGGCACGTCACGCAGCGCAAGGGCCAGCGCCTTGATGACCATGTCGTTGACCGACAGCTTGTAGACCGGCTTGCCGTCCTTTTCAGGAGCAGCGGCGTTGAGCTGAGCGCGCAGTGCCAGAAGCGTGTCGAGTTCGCAATCCACGGAAACGTAGAAATGCGGAACCGTCTGCTTGGATTCGACCAGACGCTTGGCGATGACCTTGCGCATGCCGTCATGCGGCACAAGCTCGTAGGAGCCTTCTTCGAACAGCTTGAGAACGGCTTCGTCCGACTGGCCCTTGGCGAGCGCCGGAGCCGGTGCACTTGGCGATGCTGCGGCGGCAGGAGCAGCCTTCGCACCGCCGGAAGCGGCAGCCTTTTCCACGTCGGTCTTGACGATACGGCCATGCGGACCGGAACCGGAAACGGCCGTGAGGTCGAGACCGGCTTCCTTGGCGAGACGGCGCGCAAGCGGCGAAGCGAAGATGCGCTCGCCGGACTTCGCAACCGGTGCCGGCGTAGAGGACGCGGGCGCCTGATCGGCCGCCGGCTTTTCAGCCTTGGCCGGCGCAGCTTCTTCCTTCGGCGCTTCGGCCTTGGCAGCTTCCTGCTTCGGAGCTTCCGCCTTGGCAGGCGCGGCATCGCCGCCCTTTGCCGCCTCGGCCACATCCTCGCCATCAGCGGCGAGGATGGCGATCAGGGCGTTGACCTTGACCGCTTCGGTGCCGGCCGGAACGACCAGCTTGGCAACGGTGCCCTCGTCGACGGCTTCCACTTCCATGGTCGCCTTGTCGGTCTCGATCTCGGCGATCACGTCACCGGGAGCGACCTTGTCGCCTTCCTTGACCAGCCACTTGGCCAGATTGCCCTCTTCCATCGTCGGAGAAAGGGCAGGCATGGTGATGTTTATCGGCATCGAAACGCCTCCCCTTACTTGTAGCAGACGGTTTTGACGGCCTGAACGACTTCATCGACGTTCGGCAGAGCCAGCTTTTCGAGGTTTGCCGCGTAAGGCATCGGAACATCCTTGCCGGCGATCGTCAGGATCGGCGCATCGAGATAATCGAAAGCGGCGCGCATGACCTGGTTGGCGATGAAGTCACCGACCGATGACTGCGGGAAACCTTCCTCGACCGTGACCAGGCGACCGGTCTTCTTGACCGATTCGATGACGGTGGGCAGGTCCATCGGGCGAATGGTGCGCAGGTCGATCAGTTCGACATCGATGCCGAGCTTTTCGAGTTCCGCAACCGCCTTGATGGCATAGGTCATGCCGATGCCGAAGGAAACGATGGTCGCATCCTTGCCCTTGCGGTGAATACGCGCCTTGCCGATCGGCAGCACGAAATCATCGAGCTTCGGCACTTCGAAGCTCTGACCGTAGAGAATTTCATTCTCAAGGAAGATGACCGGGTTCGGATCGCGGATAGCTGCCTTCAGGAGACCCTTGGCGTCGGCTGCCGTGTAAGGCATGACGACCTTGAGACCCGGAATATGGCTGTACCATGCGGCGTAACATTGCGAGTGCTGCGCGCCAACGCGGGCAGCAGCACCGGACGGACCACGAAATACCATCGGCGCGCCCATCTGGCCGCCCGACATATAAAGCGTCTTCGCAGCCGAGTTGACGATCTGGTCGATCGCCTGCATGGCGAAGTTGAAGGTCATGAATTCGACGATGGGGCGCAGCCCTGTCATCGCAGCGCCGACACCGATACCGGCAAAACCGTGCTCGGTGATCGGGGTGTCGATGACGCGGCGCTCGCCGAATTCCTGCAACAGGCCTTGGGTAATCTTGTAGGCACCCTGATATTCGGCGACTTCTTCACCCATGACGAAGACTTTTTCGTCGGCGCGCATTTCTTCGGCCATGGCGTCGCGCAGCGCTTCACGCACGGTCGTCATCACCATTTCCGTACCGGCAGGAATATCCGGATCGGCAGCGACTTCGATCTTCGGGGCTGCCGGAACCTTGGCGGCTTCCTTGGCAGCGCTCGGCTCTTCGACCGCTTCGCGGGTCTTGCCGCCGGCGGCATCAGACCCGGAATTTGCAGCTTCAGCCTTCGGTTCTTCCTTCTTGGCAGAGGAAGAGATGTCGTCGGCGCTCTCGCCTTCCTGGATCAGAACAGCGATCGGCGTATTGACCTTGACGCCTTCGGTGCCGGCGTCGATCAGCAGCTTGCCGATAACGCCTTCATCGACGGCTTCCACTTCCATGGTCGCCTTGTCGGTCTCGATTTCCGCGATCACGTCGCCGGAGGTTACCTTGTCGCCTTCCTTTTTAAGCCACTTGGAAAGCGTGCCTTCCTCCATGGTCGGGGAAAGGGCGGGCATAAGAATTTCTACAGGCATGGGTTTCCCTTTCCCGATCAGAGCAGAATGTCGGTGTAGAGCTCGGATACATCCGGCTCGGGGTCGTTCTGGGCGAAGTCGGCGCTGTCGGCAACGATATCACGGACATCCTTGTCGATGGCCTTCAATTCATCTTCGCTTGCCCAGCCCTGCTCCAGAAGCCGTGCCTTGACCTGCTCGATCGGGTCATGTTCGGAGCGCATCTTCTGCACTTCATCCTTGGAACGATATTTCGCCGGGTCGGACATGGAGTGACCACGGTAACGGTAGGTCAGCATTTCCAGAATGATCGGGCCCTTGCCGGAACGGCAATGTTCCAGCGCCTGATCGGCGGCGGCCTTGACGGCACGCACATCCATGCCATCCACCTGAACGCCGGGGATACCGAACGACTGGCCACGCAGCGAATAGTTCGACTGGGCGGTAGCGCGGGCGGTCGAGGTGCCCATGGCGTAACGGTTGTTCTCGACGATATAGATGATCGGCAGTTTCCAGAGGGCCGCCATGTTGAAGCTCTCGTAGACCTGACCCTGGTTGGCCGCACCGTCACCGAAATAGGTCACGGAGACGTTGTCGTTGCCACGATATTTGTTGGCGAATGCGAGACCGGTTCCAAGCGAAACCTGCGCACCAACGATGCCATGGCCGCCGTAAAAATGTTTCTCTTTCGAGAACATATGCATCGAGCCGCCCTTGCCCTTCGACAGGCCGCCGCGACGGCCGGTCAATTCGGCCATGACGCCACGTGCGCTCATGCCCAGAGCCAGCATGTGGCCATGGTCGCGATAAGCGGTGATGACCTGATCGCCTTCCTTCTGCGACATCTGCATGCCGACGACAACGGCTTCCTGGCCGATGTAGAGGTGACAGAAACCACCGATAAAGCCCATGCCGTAGAGCTGGCCGGCCTTTTCCTCGAAGCGGCGGATGAGCAGCATTTCACGGTAGGCGTGAAGTTCGTCTTCCTTGGAGAAGTCGGGGCTGTTCTTGCCGGTGAATTCGGTTGCAGCCTTTGCCGTGGTCTTGCGGCCGGATACGGTCGCTGGTTTTCGCGGCGCCATTCATCCCTCCCTGAGTTGCCATTTGAATGGATAGAGTGGCGCGTACCATATGCAAGAAAATGCCATGCAGCAATGCTTTAAACGCATGGCACATATTCACGCTAAGATGCTGTGAATAAATCACAAATGTTAAATTAACTCGATTTCGGTTAATCAGAAATATGCGTTCATGATGACGATTTCGTCCGTTCGGGACATATTCAGCTGGTAACGCGAAATCTCGTCGATCATATCCCGTTCCAGCGAACCGTCACTCAGCAATTCCACCTGCCGCTCCAGTGCCACACGCGCCTGCGTAAGCTTTTGAAGCTCGGCAGTACGAGTAATACGCTGCCGCTCCAGCCGCTCCGTCGCCTGCAGGCCGAAGTCACCGTGGATGGAATGATATCCGAAGTAGGAAAGAAAAGCGATCGTGATGGCCGGAACGATCAAACGGCCGAATCGTCTCTTTTTATGATGTCTGGTCCACATGCCGGAGAGAAGCCTTAAAACGCATAACGTGAGTCTCAAGACTAAAGCGGATTGTTTAACTATCCGTTGACCTTAAATAGCGAACGGCAAATTGACGCAAAAAAGCCCAACGGAGGGCGGGCTTAAGAGGGAGATGAGACCGTCAAACTCTCCTTCGTCATGTTCGGGCCTGTCCCGAGCATCTGCAACGTATCGAATTGACGAGACATTGGCAGATCCTCGGCACAAGGCCGAGGATGACGTCGAATATGTTGCCAGGCCTGATACCAATCCCGTCACGGGCAGTAACGACCTCCCTCAAAATGAGGGCGAATTAACCGCGCAGGATGGAACGACCGGCGTAAGCAGCCTGCGGGCCCAGCATTTCCTCGATGCGGATCAGCTGGTTGTACTTTGCGAGCCGGTCGGAACGGGCAAGCGAGCCGGTCTTGATCTGACCGCAATTGGTGGCGACCGCGAGATCGGCGATGGTGGAATCTTCGGTTTCGCCCGAACGGTGCGACATAACGGCGGTGTAACCGGCTTTGTGTGCGGTTTCGACCGCATCCAGCGTCTCGGAGAGCGAACCGATCTGGTTGACCTTGACGAGGATGGAGTTTGCAACGCCCATCTTGATACCGTCACGAAGACGCGCAGAGTTGGTGACGAAGAGATCGTCGCCGACGAGCTGGCACTTGTTGCCGATGAGATCGGTCAGCGTCTTCCAGCCTTCCCAATCGTCTTCGGCCATGCCGTCTTCAATGGAAATGATCGGATATTTGGCGACGAGTTCCGCCAGATATTCCGCCATAGCGCCTGGCTCCAGAGTGCGGCCTTCACCTTCGAGAACGTATTTTCCGTCCTTGAAGAATTCGGTCGAGGCACAGTCAAGACCGACGAACATGTCGTCGCCCGGACGGTAACCGGCCTTTTCAATCGACTTCATGATGAAATCGAGCGCGGCCGGTGCACTTTCGAGACCCGGTGCGAAACCGCCCTCGTCGCCGACATTGGTGTTGTGACCCTGGGCAGCCAATTCTTTCTTCAGCGTATGAAACACTTCAGAACCCATGCGCACGGCTTCGCGGATGTTTTCCGCACCAACCGGCAGGATCATGAATTCCTGGAAATCGATGGGGTTATCGGCATGGGCGCCGCCGTTGATGATGTTCATCATCGGAACCGGCAGCAGATGCGCGTTCGGGCCGCCGACATAACGATAAAGCGGCAGGCCGGAGGCTTCAGCGGCAGCCTTGGCAATGGCGAGCGAAACGCCGAGGATGGCGTTGGCGCCTATGCGCGACTTGTTCGGCGTGCCGTCAAGCGCGATCATCATCTGATCGATCTGGATCTGGTTCTCAGCATCGAAGCCGCCGATGGCGTCGAAGATTTCCGTGTTGACGGCTTCAACAGCCTTTTCCACGCCCTTGCCGAGATAACGCTTGCCGCCATCGCGCAGCTCAACCGCCTCATGCGCGCCGGTGGAGGCGCCGGAGGGAACGGCGGCACGGCCCATGGAGCCGTCTTCGAGGTAAACATCGACTTCAACGGTCGGATTGCCGCGGCTGTCGAGGATTTCGCGCGCGATGATATCGGTAATGGCAGTCATGGTCTCTCCCTTGGGAATGGAACAGATATTTTCCGTCGCCTGTCTTAGACGATGACGAAGAAATTACAATGACGACGGGCGGCAGAAACGGAGCGCCCGCCATTAAAATCGATTGGCACAAACCAAACGCACAATCTCAGGCTTTGGTGATGGCGTCGAAGGCGAGGAGCTTTTCAAGCAGTTTCGGCATGTCCTTCAAATGCACCATGTTGGGGCCGTCGGACGGCGCGTTGTCCGGGTCCTCATGGGTTTCGATGAAGAGGCCTGCTACGCCGACAGCAACCGCCGCCCGCGCCAAAGTCTCGACGAATTCGCGTTGGCCGCCCGTGGAGCCGCCCTGCCCGCCCGGCTGCTGGACCGAATGGGTTGCATCAAAGATGACAGGTGCACCGAGCGAAGCCATGATCGGCAGCGAGCGCATGTCGGAAACCAGCGTGTTGTAACCGAAGGACGCGCCGCGCTCGCACAACATCACATTCGGGTTGCCGCTTTCATTCAGCTTGGCCAGCACGTTCTTCATGTCCCAGGGGGCAAGGAACTGACCTTTCTTGACATTGATGACGCGGCCGGTCTTGGCGGCAGCGACGAGAAGATCGGTCTGGCGGCTGAGGAAGGCCGGGATCTGCAGCACATCAACCACTTCGGAAACGATGGCGCATTGCTCTTCCGTGTGGATGTCGGTCAGAACGGGAAAACCGAACTCCTTCTTGAGATCGGCGAAAACCTGCATCGCGCTATCAAGGCCGATGCCGCGCTTGCCGGAAAGCGAGGTGCGGTTCGCCTTGTCGAAGGAGGACTTGTAGACAAGGCCTATACCCAGCTTATCGCAGAGTTCCTTGAGTACACCGGCGATCATGAAGGCATGGTCGCGGCTTTCCATCTGGCAGGGGCCGGCAATCAGCGAAAAACGTTCGCTGTTGCAGAAGGAGACCTTGCTGTCGCCATCGCCGGCGGTGACTTTGAGATTGTTCGTAACGCTCATCATTTTTCCTCGAAGGCGAAGGCAACGCCCTGACCCGGTGCTACGGGCGCCACCAGACGACCGCCCGCTTCCATGCTGGAGACGCCATTAGCAGCAAGCACCGCCGCTGTCACGGCAAGATCGCGAACGGAAAAGACGATGCCCGCGCCGCGCAATCCGCCTGCGCTTTGGCTGGACGCATCTATGGATGCGTCGCCGAAGGCAGGTTTTTCCGTCAATCTTATTGCGGCATTTGCCGTCGCAAACGTTCTGTCGCCGCTGGGGGACAAGGTGGATGAAAAACCAAACACCGCCTCGGCCAGCGCCCCTGCCCTCGCATCCGCGCCTGGGATCAGGATGATTTCTGAAAGCCCTGTGACGCCGTTAGCATGGCGCTCCAACGCTGACCGGTCACCCGGCAGGGCCTTGATCCGTTGGCAACTGAACATAAAAAAATCCGCAGCAGATCCGCTTGCCGCAAACGCCAATCGAAACGAGGCTTCGCTTCTCGATCCGTCGGGCATCTGCACGGGTCGCGAAAATTCGAAAATATCGCCGGCGGATAAGTTTGCGGAGATAAACCGCTGATGATCGTCAAAGGCGTCTTTCGTTCCAGCGACAAGGGCGGAGAAACCTTCTCCGTGGCTTGCCCTGAAGTCGCGATCCCGGCGGGTGAATACATCGCCATTCCCCACGGATTCACGATACTTAGCCGGATCATGAACAGCAAGCGGTTCAAGATAGGTGCCGTCCGCGAAGAAGACGCACGCATTCATCGTGCCGAACGGATGGATCGCCTGAGGCGCAACTGTGAAACCGAGGTTTGCCAGGCGCGCCGTGGCGACATCAATGTGGGCAACGGGCAGGACAAGATGATCGACGGGATAAGGGTTCAACTGAACGGCCTCCGCAGCTGGGAAATCCATCGGGCCAGAAAAGCACGGCGAGGATGAAGAGGCAAATGGTCGGCTCGGAACAATAGACGTTATCTCGAACTCCTTCCATGTGCGCATCAGGCATAATTGTTGACTTGTAAACAATCTATATATAGACTTTATCGTCGACTTACTGGGTTTGAAGAGGCTTCATGTGGGGGATATGATGCGGGCGGCCGTGCTCCATTTGAGAGAAACGGTTTACCTCTGGCAAAGCATGAAACGGGAATAACATGGATCAACTCCCCCGCAGGGCGACTGACGTCAATATCGACCGGCTGGAGACAGCGCTTGGTTTCCTCATCCGCCTCGCCCAGCTCAAGACCTATGACGATTTCTTCACGGCGCTCGGGGATTCGGGCATGCGGCCGGGGGAATTCTCGGTGCTTTTCGTCATCATGCATAACCCCGGCATTCGTCAGACGGCGCTCGGCCAGCGACTGATGATCAAGCGCGCGCACATGACCAAACTGATCCGTGCTTTCGAAGACAGGGGCCTGGTAACCCGCCGTGTTCCCGATGACGATCGCCGGGCCATCGAACTGACGCTTTCGGCGGAAGGCGTGGCGCATGTGCGCAAGGAGAGCGAGTGGTTCTTTTCGCACGAGGCGACGCTCGGTGCGGGCCTGACCGCGGCCGAGCGCGATCAGTTCATCGCCCTGCTACATAAATTTCTGGGCATGAACTTGGGAGAAACAGGCCGTGAATATTGATGAACTCGTCGCTATAGATGTGCATACCCATGCCGAGGAGCCGTGCTGCGGCCCCCGCGACGACGGTTATGATGAATTTCAGGCGGGTATGGCGAAATATTTCAAGAACCCCGCCGGCCACAAGGGCATGTTGCCGACCGTGCAGGAAACAGCCGCCTATTATCGCGAGCGTAAAATCGGCTGCGTGATTTTTCCGGTCGATGCGGAACGGGAAACCGGTTTTCGCCGATATGAAAATGAAGAGGTGGCGAAGATCGCTGCCGACAACAGCGACATCATGATCCCTTTCGCGTCGATCGACCCCGCCAAGGGAAAGGCCGGAGCGCGCGAAGCGAGGCGTCTGGTGCGTGACTTCGGGGTGAAAGGCTTCAAGTTTCACCCGACGATGCAGGGCTTTTACCCCAACGACCGCATGGCCTACCCGCTTTATGAAGCCATCGCCGAGGAAGGCGCAATCACGCTTTTCCATACCGGGCAGACGGGCGTCGGCGCGGGCTTGCGCGGCGGCATGGCAATGCGGCTGAAGTTTTCAAATCCCATCCATCTCGATGACGTCGCGGTCGATTTCCCCGACATGCCGATCATTCTCGCACACCCCTCCTTCCCCTGGCAGGAAGAAGCGCTCTCCGTCGCCACCCATAAGCCGAATGTCTACATCGACATGTCGGGCTGGTCGCCAAAGTATTTCCCGCCGATCCTGGTGCAATATGCCAATTCGCTGCTGAAACATAAGATGCTGTTCGGATCGGACTGGCCGGCGATGACGCCGGAGCGCTGGCTCAACGATTTCGCCAATATTCCGATAAAAGACGAGGTTCGTCCGCTGATCCTCAAGGAAAACGCAAAAAGGCTGCTGAAGCTCTGAACCTAAGGACTACTGTCATTTTATGGGCCTCGGTTTTGAACCGGGGCTATCGTTTGCACGAATAAGCGCTCGGAAGGCGTCGGCAATCATCACCAAAAGACAAAGGCCCACCGTTTCCGGCAGGCCTTCTTCATGAGCTCAAGCGTTTCTAACGAAAAAACTGGAAGCCTCACGGCTCCGGCTCCATCTCGTTGTCCGCGTCCTCGGGCTGCAAAACCCACTGACGCGCGTTTACCGGCCCTTCGCCGGGTCCCGCCGCGTCATCTGCACGGCGCTACCCGAACCTGTCAGGACGCTTTTTTGGTACGCCAGCTGTCCGCGTAATTGTCACGTGCTTCGGCCGCATAAGGCGTCGGCGAGACGCGGACACGGATTTCTTTCTGCTTGTGGCGCTCCGTCGAGGTCTTGCCAGAACCGCCGTTCGGCTCTCCCCAGACAAGGGTGAGAACGTCGCCGACCTGAATATCGTTATCGACGATACCAAGCGAGAGCATGCAGCGCTCATTATACGAGTAGCCGGTGAACATCGACATGCCGACCTGCTTGCCCCCCTTCAAGATGATATCTGCTCCGGTCGAAGCGTAATTGGCCTGCGGGAAGTCGATCCATTTGTAATGGTCTTCGCCCGGACGGAACGCGGATGCGATGACATCCACCACATCTTCGGCGTTCCACTCGAAGGTGACCTTCTTTCGCTGCGTCTTACCTTTCATGACCTCCAGCGCCGACTTGCCGATGAAGTCGTCTTTTTTCCAACCAATATAGAAGTCGTAACCCAGCTCGAACGGGTTAACGTAATAATCCTCGATATTATCGGAAACGAAGCTGCCGCCGATCGCACCCGTTGCCTCATAGCTGTCGGCGCCCAGCCAGTCGCGATAGTCCTTCAACATCCCGTCGCCGGTGTAGATGCCCGGCAGTGGCGACGGTATCCAGCCCGATTCGAGCGTGTTGGTGGAATAGGCGCGGCTGCCGCAACGCACGAGATTGACGCCGGCTTCGTTGCCCGCGGCCAGAATGCAGGAGAGGATGTAGCTCTTGTCCTCATAGGGTCCCCAGACCTCAAGGCCCGGCGCGCCAGACATGCCGTGGCGGAGCGCCTGGACCTTCTTGGAGCCAATATTGATCCAGTCGACATGGAAGAACTTGATGTCAGGTATTGGGCCGCGGTTCAATTTCTCAAAGATCTTCGGCGCATCGGGGCCTTGGATCTGATAGCGGTAATGGGTGCGCAGCACGCGCTCGCCTTCCGGCCGCGACGGGGACCTAGGATCGTGTTTGATGCGAACGTTCCACTTGCCATAGGCCGCGCAGAACATCAGCCAGCTGGAGGTCGGCGCACGGCCGACGAGAATGAACTTATCCTGGCGCTCACGGAAAATGATGTGGTCGCCGATGACGTGGCCATCAGGCGTGACCGGCACGAAGTGCTTGGCGCGATTGAGATCGAAATTCGAGAAAGAGTTGATGCCGTGATGGGCGAGAAATTTTTCGGCATCGGGGCCTTCGACGATCAGCTCATCCATATGATGGGACTGGTCAAACAGGACTGCGCCATCGCGCCAGGCAGCCTGCTCGGAGCGCCAGTTGCTGAACTCTCCGGCAACGACAGGGTATACATACATGCCAATTTTTGAGTTTCGAAGCATTTCAACCGGGTTCGGATATTGCTTCAAAACCTCGGTCAGACTGGAATTCGCCATTCTAATCTCCTCCCTGGAAATCGCGTCGATGTATACATGAAGCGCCGGGCATTGATAAATTGCAAGCGGAAAATTTCGTCCTTTACGAGCGCATCGGCAAAAATAAAGGCGGCTACGCAAGGGGCCGCCCTTATAATTCCCGCGTTCTCCGGGGCTCAGTCGCTGATCAGCGCCAGACCCGGCATCTGCGCGATCAATTCAGGCGCTTCGCGGATCATGTATTCAAGATTGGTGCGCGCTGTGCGGGAATGCTCCCGCGCGATCGCCTCCGCACGTGCGCCCTCCCGCGCAGCAATGGCCGCCACGATTGCCTTGTGCTGCTCCTGCGCACCCCTTAGCGAACGGCGAAACGCGCCGATATTCGCCTTGTCGGGGAGAAAAGCGGAGGGGGAAGCAAAAGGCAGCGAACTTGCCCGTTCCACCTCACGGCGAATCATCTCGCTGCCGCAGAGCGTCGCAAGCTGATGGTGAAACACCTGATTGAGCGCGGAATAGCGATCGAAATCGACGTCATCGACACGGTCGCCGAAGCATAGATCCAGCTCGCGTATCGTGTGACCAATCTCCTCAAGTGCCCCCCTGGAGGCGCCACGTTCCGCAGCCAGCCGGGCCGCCGTGCCCTCCATAACACCTCGAATTTCAATGGCATCCACGACGTCCGCAAAACCGAACCGACGCACGACAAACCCGCCGCCCGGCAGACGGTTGAGCAACCCTTCCTCCGTCAGGCGTGAAAGCGCTTCGCGTACGGGCGTGCGGGAAATATCCAGAAGTTCGGCGGTCGGCACCTCAAAGAGCCGCATACCTCCTGGAAGCTCGCCACTCAGAATCTTCTCCCTGAGTTCGATCACCGCCCGACCGCCATGTGTTGCCGCATCGCCCTGCTTCATGCCACCCCTCCAACCTGCCGCCATCGCGTCGCAGCACCTGTTCTGCGATGTATACACCGCCTCCCGATCGTTGCGAGACACAATCTTCGCCATGGGTCTCAATCAAACAGGACAGCACAAGGTTTTCATTAAGCGATTGGAATCCCGCTACAGACCCGATCAGTGTATTCATTTACACTAATCAACGAAGCGGAGAAGATCAATATTTTGGGTATTTGGCAAATTTTCGATTGAAACAGCAAACCTCATGTATACATAATCAGACCTCGCTAAGGGAGAAAGCGATGGGATGGTCAAGTTTCTGGGAGAATCAGGCTTCGGTGGAACACACGGTTACGGCCGGCGACATAGTGAGCGGCTGGTCAATCGAGGTCATGCCACGCACGGCTGCAAAGATCGGCAACTTCAGAGATATTCTGCCTGAGGGAACGCGGGTTTATATCGCCCACATAGAGGGCACGCCGATTGCCGACATGATATCGACCGCAAAACGCCTGCACCATGAAGGCTTTCCGGTCATGCCGCACATTCCGGCCCGGGGCATCGGGGGGAAAAGCGATCTGGAGGAATGGCTGAAGCGCTATCGGGGCGAGGCCGGCGTGACGCAGGCCCTGCTGCTCGGCGGCGGCCAGAAAGAAGCGATCGGAAGCTTCTCGAGCTCGATCGACATGATCGAAACCGGCCTTTTTGACGAGATGGGCTTCACGCACCTTCATCTGGCCGGTCATCCCGAGGGCAATCGCGACATTGATCCCGACGGCTCATCCCGCGCTGTCGATCAAGCCCTGCTGTGGAAGCAGAATTTTGCCGACCGAACAGACGCCCGGCTCGCTTTGACGACCCAGTTTGCCTTCGATGCCGATGTCGTCACGGAATGGGCGACGCGGATCCGCGCGATGGGCGTCACGATCCCGATCCATGTCGGCGTTGCCGGCCCGACCAAGCTGCAGACGTTGATCAAATTCGCCGTCGCCTGCGGTGTTGGGCCGTCCCTGAAGGTGCTGCAGAAGCGAGCGCTCGATCTTTCGAGGCTTTTCGTTCCCTATGAGCCGACCGATGTCATCGCGGGGCTCGTTGCCCATAAGGCGGCTCATCCGGACAGCCTGATCGAGCAGGTTCATATCTTCCCGCTGGGTGGCATTACACCTGCCGCTGAGTGGATGAAGAAGCATACATCATCAAGGACTTTCGCCCATGTCGCCTGAGAAAACATCTCTTCAGGCGACATTGCCCTGTTGCGACGTGATCGCCCTTTCGAACAGATCAGGCCGTCGCATCCGGCGCTTTCAGCCTCGTAGCACGCTTTTCAAGGAAGGCGCGCAGGCGCTCCTCGGCTTCGGGGCTGGCTGCCGTGAAAGAGGAAATGAAGGATTCCACGAACAATCCGTCTTCCTTGGCCATATCCTGGATACGGGGAAGCGCATTGATTACCGCATAGTTCGACAGCGGCGCATTGGACGCGGCCGCGGTGGCCAGCTGGTGCGCCCTGACTAATGCCTCACCGCGCGGCACCACATATTGCACGAGGTTCCATCGCTCGGCTTCGACAGGCGAGGCAACGCGGCCCGTCAGCATCATGTCGCTCATGCGGGCAACGCCCATCAGTCGGGCGATGCGCACCGACCCGCCGCCTCCGACGAAAATGCCGCGCTGCCCCTCTGGAAGGGCAAAAAAGGCGCTCTCATCGGCAACGCGCAGATGGGTGGAGGCCGCAAGCTCCAGTCCGCCGCCGACCACGGCGCCGTGCAGCGCCGACACCCAGGGAATGGTGCCATGCTCGATCTGCGAGAAGACGGCATGCCAGCGGCGCGAGCCGCGCACACCTTCAATCGGCGTCTTGGAAATATGCTCGCCAAGATCGAGCCCGGCGCAAAAATGATCACCATGCCCGAAGATAACGGCAGCGCGCGCTTCATTTTCCGCCCTCGCCGCGGCACCCGCAATGGCTTCAACGAAACGGTCGCTGATGGCGTTGCGTTTTTGCGGCCGGTTCAGCCCCACAAAGGCGATGTCGCCGCGCAGTTCGTAGGTGACGAGTTCGTCTGTCGTTTTTTCGCTCATGGCGACGTCTCCGATAGTCCAGGCAAATGTACAATTAACTTTCCGCATTTTGTTTACAAGGATATTATTTTCTTGTAATCATTTTTTTGACAAAAGATTATTTGCATGGTCGCGTGAATGACGTCTGGGAGGAGGTCGTGACGATGAAGGTGAAGCTTTGGTCGCCCGATGTCGCATGGGAGAAGCGGCCGAACGGCGAGATCATGATCTGGCGGAACGATCCGCTTGGCCCCTACCCGCGCAAACTCAATGAGCGCCTCATTCACTGGGCGGTGACAACGCCTGATCGCACCTGGATGGCGGATCGACAGGGGCGTGAGCCGTGGCGCGAGGTCAGCTATGCGCAGGCCCTCGACAAGGTCCGCCGTATCGCCCAGTTCCTGCTCGACAAGGATCTCTCGGTCGAAAAGCCGCTTCTGGTGCTTTCGGAAAACTCCATCGAGCATGCGCTGATGGTGCTTGCGGCCCAGCATGTCGGCATTGCCTCAGCGGCGATCACTCCGGCCTATGCAACCTCGTCCGATCTCGGCAAGCTTCACGATATCCGCAGGCAGATCACACCCGGAATGGTTTTTGCCGAGGATGCGGCACCGTTCCACCGCGCGCTGCAAGAGGTGTTCGATGACGGCACGCCGCTCGTCGGCCTCAGCAATCTGCCGGAAGATCGTCCCAACACATTTCGGTTCGACGCGTTGCTCGACACCGTACCCACGCAGACGGTGGATCACGCCTTCGATTCGGTCGGCCCGGATACCGTCGCCAAATTCCTTTTCACATCAGGCACCACCGGTTCGCCCAAAGCCGTCATCCAGACACAGCGGATGCTGTGCTCCAATCAGGAGATGATTGCCGACTGTTATGCCTATTTTCGCGATGAGCCGCCCGTTGTCGTTGACTGGGCGCCGTGGAACCATACGGCGGCCGGCAACAAGGTTTTCAACCTCGTCATCTATAATGGCGGCACCTATTACATCGACCGCGGCAAGCCGAGCCCTGCCCTGATCGGCCAGACCATCGATAATCTGCGCGACGTTTCTCCTACCTGGTATTTCAACGTTCCCGCTGGCCACGAGATGCTGGTTCAGGCGATGCGTAAGGACGAGGCGCTGTGCCGCACCTTCTTTCGTGACTTGAAATTGCTGATGTATGCCGGCGCCGGCATGGCCCAGCACACCTGGGATGCGCTGATCGAGCTTTCGGTTGCGACGGTCGGCCATGCGGTTCCGATGGGTGCCGGCCTCGGCTCGACGGAAACCGCCCCCTTCTCGCTGTTCTGCACCGAACCGCAGGATAAACCCGGCAATATCGGCATCCCGGCGCAGGGCGTGACAATGAAGCTCGTGCCGGTCGATGATCGATATGAGCTGAGGCTGAAAGGCCCCAATATCACGCCGGGTTACTGGCGAAACTCCGAACTGACGGCAGCCGCTTTTGATAAGGAGGGCTTCTACCGCATCGGCGATACCGTGAAGTTCGCAGTTTCTGACGATCCGCGCCGGGGGTTTTATTTCGATGGCCGCATGGCCGAGAATTTCAAGCTACAGACAGGCACCTGGGTTGCGGTCGGGCCTTTGCGTGCTCAATTCGTCAACATGTTTTCGGGCCTCATCCGTGACGCCGTCATAACCGGCGAAAACCGCTCTGAACTGGGGGCGCTCGTCGTTCCCTTCATGCCGGCCTTGCGCGAGCTTGTTCCGGGCTCGCATCAGCTGTCCGATGCAGAGATCATCCAGCATCCCAATGTCAGGGTCCAGATTGCCGCAAGGCTTTCCGCTCACCAGAAACAGGCAAGCGGTTCGGCAAGTCGCATCATGCGCCTTCTGGTCATCGAAGACCCGCTTCGCTTCGAAAAGGGTGAGGTGACCGACAAGGGGTCGATCAACCAGCGTGCCGTGCTTCTGCATCGCAGGGATTTGGTCGACGCACTCTACGGCGATACGCCCCAGGTCATCACGGTCAGCAAAGAGGTGGCAGCATGAACATCGAAGGCGCAGGCGCTCTTGTGACAGGCGCGGCATCGGGCCTTGGCGCGGCAGTGGCCAGAATGCTCGCGGCGCGTGGGGCTGCCGTCACCATCTTTGACCGTAACGGCGAAGCCGGCCAGAAACTGGCGACGGAAATCGGCGCTACGGCCGTTCAGGGCGATGTGGCAAGCGATGCCGATGCGCAGCTCGCGATCGACGCGGCAGCCTCCGCCAAGGGCGGGCTTCGCATTCTCGTCAATTGTGCGGGGGTGGGCACGGCCGGCCGCATTCTCGGGCGCGAAGGCCCTCAGACGCTTGGTGATTTCGAAAAGGTTATCCGCGTCAACCTGATCGGTACGTTCAATATGATGCGGCTTGCCGCCGCCCGTATGGCTGAGGCGGAGCCGATGGACGGCGCAGACAACGGCGTGATCGTCAATACCGCCTCGGTTGCCGCCTTCGAAGGTCAGGTCGGACAGGCAGCCTATGCGGCATCGAAAGGCGGCATCGTTTCACTGGCCTTGCCCGCGGCGCGTGAACTTGCCCGCTTCCGCATTCGGGTCAACACCGTCGCGCCGGGCATTTTCATGACGCCCCTGCTTCAGGGTTTGCCACAGGAAGTTCAGGAAAGCCTTGCGAGCCAGATACCCCATCCGTCCCGGCTCGGCGATCCCGCCGAATTCGCCGACGCGGTCCGGTTTCTTATCGAAAACGATTACATGAACGGCGAAGTCATCCGTCTGGATGGCGCGATCCGCATGCAGCCGCGGTGATGCGATGAGTTTTTCAACGCAGGCGACAAGCACATTAGAGCTTCTGAAAGCAACGCCGGGCTGGCGTCGTATCCAGTCGATTCGCGGCGATTGTGACGATGCTCTCGTAGAGGCCGTTCTCGATGAAGCGGCGCGCTTTGCTGAAACCGTTCTTGCGCCGCTGAACACAGCGGCTGATCGTCAGGGCTGTACTGTCGTCGATGGCCGCGTTCTTGTTCCCGACGGTTTCGGTGATGCTTTCAGCCAGCATGCAGGCAATGGCTGGCTCGCCATGGACGTGCCGGAACGCTTCGGTGGCCAGGGCCTGCCGCTTTCGATCCAGACCGCCTGTGCACCGCTTTTCGAACGCGGCTGTGTGGCGTTGATGATGGCCTCCGGGTCTACCCGTGCGGCCTGCCATTTGATCGCCGAGGTGGCGGATTATGCCGTTGCGAAGGAATGGGTTCCGTATCTTGCACGCGGCGAATGGGCGGCGACCATCTGCATCTCCGAGCCGGATGCCGGTTCTGATCTCGCGCGGCTGCGCAGCCGCGCTGCCTTGAGAGACGGTGCGTGGCGCATCACCGGTTCGAAAATCTGGATATCTTTCGGCGATCACGACATGGCGACCCGTATCTGCCACTGTCTGCTTGCCCGTACAGGTGAGGAAACCGGGACACGCGGCCTCAGCCTGTTTCTTGTGCCCGATGAAATCGACGGGCAACGTAACGGCATCAGCGTTGACCGCATCGAGGAAAAGATGGGCCTGCACGGCTCGCCCACCTGCGCCCTGCGCTTTGAAGCTGCGCGCGGCATTTTACTCGGCGAGGAGGGACGCGGTCTTGCCCAGCTGTTTGCAATGATCGAGTTGATGCGCCTGCAAACGGGATGTCAGGGGCTGGGACTCGCCTCGGCCGCCATCGACATTGCGGAAACCTACGCGCAGGAGCGTCACCAGGGTGGCGATCCGGCAAAACCGGCCATCCCGATCGCACACCATCCCGATGTCCGCCGCCAGCTCGAAGAGGCACGGCTGCGCACGGAAACCCTGCGTGCTGCAACGCTCGAACTTGCCACCGTCATGGACCTCGCGCGCCTTGAGCCGGACGAGAATTTGCGCGACGATTTGCAGGCGCTGTCGCGCTGGCTCTTGCCGCTCGTCAAGAATTTCGGCGCGGATGCCGGCTTCACAGTCTCCAATCAGGCCATACAGATCTTGGGCGGGGCGGGTTACACGCGGGAATGGCCACTGGAGCAATATCTGCGCGATGCGCGCGTGATGACCATTTACGAAGGCACCACCGGCATGCAGGCCATCGACCTTCTGACCCGCCGGCTGTGGCGAGAAGGCGGAAAAGGCCTCGACGTTTTTCTGAAACGCGCCCGCGAGGATCTCGCCAATTGTCCGGCTGCAACAGCAAGAGCCGCGGAGGCAACTCTTAACGCGTTCGAGGCCGAGAGCCAGCGCATGGCCGCACTCGTGGATCAGCCTGAGGCGGGCCTCTGGCAGGCCAACGCCTATCTGAACGCCGCATGGGACGCTTTCGCCGCCTGGCTGGCTGTTCGGGTGGAGGCCGTTTCCGCGCTGCAGCAATCGACGGCGGGAGAAGCGGCCTGATCTCGACGATATATTGAAATGCATTTTCCGGGCGTTCGTGAACGTCCGCTCATTGGGAGGAGAGACAATGAAAAAGCGTATAATGACATGGATGGCAACGGCTGTTGCCCTGACGATGACGGCAGGCTCGGCTTTCGCCGATATCACCATTGGTGTGACCATACCCACGACCGGACCGGGCGCTGCGCTGGGTATACCGCTCAAACAGTCGATCGAATTGTGGCCGTCCGAAATCGACGGTGAAAAGCTGAAGGTCATCCTGCTCGACGATGCCGGTGATCCCTCGGTTGCAACCACCAATGCGCGTCGCTTTGCCAGTGACGACAAGGTGGATGTCATCGTCGGTTCTGCCCTCACGCCGGCCGCGATTGCTGTCGCAGGCGTGGCGAATGAGACGGAAGTGCCGCATTTCGCGCTCTCGCCAATTCCGCCAACGGCCGCG
This sequence comes from Agrobacterium sp. 22-209-1, assembly GCF_053522485.1. NCBI lineage: Bacteria > Pseudomonadati > Pseudomonadota > Alphaproteobacteria > Hyphomicrobiales > Rhizobiaceae > Agrobacterium > Agrobacterium sp. 22-209-1. The sequence goes on along the minus strand of NZ_JBNWCH010000004.1, from coordinate 178,229 downwards.
AAGAAATGGAACTTCGTCATGCCGCAGTTCTCAACCGTCCTGGTGAAGAGCATGTTCGCCCGCATGCAGAAGGACGGTACCAAACGTGTCGCCTTTATTGGTTTTGCCGATTCCTACGGCCAGCAGTGGGTCGATGCGCTGAAGACCACGGGTAAGGACTATGGTCTCGAACTGGTTGCGGAGGAGCGTTATGCCCGCGCCGACACCTCTGTTTCCGGCCAGGTACTGAAGTCGCTTGCCGCACGTCCGGATGCCGTCTTCATCGGCGCATCGGGCACGGGTGCCGCCCTGCCCCAGATCGGCGTGCGCGAACGCGGCTTCAAGGGCAAGATTTATGTCGTTTCGGGTGCAGTCACCTTCGATTTCCTGCGGATCGCCGGCAAGGCCGTTGAGAACACCGTGTTTTCCTCCGGCCCGGTCATGGTCGCGGAAGATCAACCGGATAGCTCGCCCACCAAGGAACAGGGCCTTGCCTATCTCAAGGCTCTCGAGGCCAAGTTCGGCGCAAACGCCCGAACCCAGTTCGGCTCGCATGTCTGGGATGTGATGGTGATTCTGAACAAGGCCGTTCCGGTTGCGCTCAAGAAGGCAAAGCCCGGCACGCCCGAATTCCGCATGGCACTGCGCGATGCCATCGAAACAAACGGGCCATATAACGCCACGCACGGTGTCTACGAATTCACGGCCGACGATCATTATGGCCTCGACCAGCGGGGCGTCGTGCTGCTGACGGCGAAAGACGGAAAGTTCGTACTGCTGCCCGACGATAAATAATCCGCGGGACTGGAAACACCGTCGGGGAGCCTGTCTCCCCGGCCTACCCCACGAGGGAAAACGCCGCGTGCCGTGGCGAAACCGGCCCCGGATCGCCTGCACTTGAACTATTCGTCACGCCTTACCGAGAGCCAAACCAAAGGGTGCATTTTGGACGCGACTATTGCCACATTCCTGATCCAGGACGGCGTCACCAATGGCGCGATCTACGCGCTGCTGGGGCTCGCTATCGTTCTGGTCTTCGCCGTCACCCGGGTGATCTTCATTCCGCAAGGTGAGTTTGTCGCCCATGGCGCGCTGACGCTGGCGCTGCTCGATGCCGGGCGCGTGCCTGGCACGCTGAAGCTGCTGTTGTGCATGAGCGCTGTGGCCCTCGTTCTCGACCTTTGGGGAATGCGGCGGGGCATGCGCCTTTCGCCGCTGCTGCGCGCGATGGCCATCAACGTTGCGCTCCCGGGTCTGATCTATGGGCTGGTCGCCATTCTGGCACCCATGCAGCTGCCATCGTTCCTGCGCGCCCTCATCACCATCGCCATCATCGCCCCGATGGGATATTACGTCTATCGTATCGCCTACCGACCGCTTGCCGACGCCTCCGTGCTTGTGCTTCTCATTGCTTCCGTTGGCGTGCATCTGGCACTGATGGGGCTCGGGCTTGCCTTTTTCGGCCCGGAGGGCCTGCGCGCAGCGCCGTTGAGCGACGCGGGCTTCACGCTCGGGCCGATGCTCGTCAGCGCGCAAAGCATCTTCATCTATCTCGCGACGATCCTCGTGATGGTCGGCCTCTACTTCTTCTTCGAAAAGACGTTGCTTGGCAAGGCCCTGAAAGCAACGGCCATCAACCGGCTCGGCGCGCGACTTGTCGGTGTTCGAACGGAACTGACCGGTGTCACCGCCTTTGTGCTTGCCGCCGCAATCGCGGCCATATCAGGCGTGCTGATCGGTCCAATCACCACCATCTTCTACGACACGGGCTTCCTGATCGGCCTCAAGGGCTTCGTTGCTGCCATTCTCGGCGGCATGGCAAGCTTCCCCGTTACTGCCATTGCCGCGATCGGTGTCGGGCTGATTGAGGCCTTTGCGTCCTTCTTCGCCAGCGATTTCAAGGAAATCATCGTGTTCGGTCTCATCGTGCCGGTGCTGATCTGGCTTTCCTTCGGCGCCAGCCATCATGAGGAAGAGTGATATGACCCTCGGCAGACACCTCTATCCCGCCATTGCCGCGCTTCTTCTCGTCGCCGCCTTCCCGCTGCTGCCGGTTCCACCATTCTGGGTGACGCTCGCCAACAATATCGGGCTTGCATCTCTGGTCGCCATCGGGCTCGTGCTGTTGACCGGCGTTGGTGGCATGACCTCCTTCGGTCAGGCGGCCTTTTGCGGTTTCGGCGCCTATACGACGGCGGTTCTGACCACGGCCTACGGCTTTTCACCCTGGCTCACGCTACCGGTGTCTCTCGTTGTCGGCGTCATCGTGGCCCTGCCGCTAGGGCTGATGACAGTCAGGCTTTCCGGACATTACCTGCCGCTCGGCACCATCGCCTGGGGGCTTGCGATCTATTACCTTTTCGGTCGCATCGAACTCCTCGGCCGGTATGACGGGATCTCCGGCATTCCACCACTCTCGGTCGGCAACGAACCGCTGATGAGCAGCAGCTCGATCTATTACGTGATCTGGATATTCGTCGTTGCCGTGGCGATCGGCGCGCAGAACCTGCTCGACAGCCGTGTCGGGCGCGGCATTCGCGCCCTGCGTGGCGGCTCGCAGGCAGCGGAGGCGTTCGGCGTGAATATCGAGCGGGCCAAACTGACCGTCTTCGTCTTCGCAGCCGTTGTAGCAGCGCTGTCCGGCTGGCTTTACGCCCATATGCAGCGGTCGATAAACCCGACGCCTTTCGGGCTCGACATGGGCATCACCTATATGCTGATGGCCGTCGTCGGTGGTTCGGGCCGGGTTGTGGGCGCCATCTTCGGCGCAGCCGTGGTGCTGGTGTTAAAAGAGGTGCTGCAACGGGTCCTGCCCGGCCTTGTCGGCACCTCGGTGAATGTAGAAATGATCGTGTTCGGCGTGCTGCTCGTCCTGATCCTACAGCTCTCGCGCGACGGTCTTTGGCCACTTCTGGAAAAATACCTGCCGGCCCGGCCGCCGCGCGCCATCCGCCGCGACGGCGCCAGTCTTGAATCGCGGGACATGCCTGCGCCCGGCAGTCCGCTGGTCGGGGTCGATCGGGTGCGGAAGACATTTGGCGGACTGACGGCGGTCAACGATGTCAGCTTCGATATCAAGGCCGGGCAGATCGTCGGCCTGATCGGCCCGAACGGCGCCGGCAAGAGCACGACTTTCAATCTCATCACCGGCATCCTCGGCCTTTCCGGCGGCAACGTCACCTATCAGGGACAGAAGCTTTCAGGCCTCAATCCCCGGCTGATCGCCAAACGCGGCATCGCCAGAACCTTTCAGCATGCCAAGGTCCTTCCAACCATGTCGGTGCTCGAAAATGTCGCTCTCGGCGCGCATCTGCGTGGCAATGCCGGCGTTTTCCGGAGCTTCTTACGGCTGGAGCGAAAACAGGAGCAGGCGCTGCTTGCCGAAGCCGCCCATCAGCTCGATCGCGTCGGTCTCGGTGCTCATCGCGACCGTCCCGCCGGCGACCTCGCTCTCGGGCAGATCCGAATTCTGGAAATTGCTCGCGCGCTCTGCCTCAACCCGACGCTTCTGCTGCTCGACGAACCGGCGGCCGGTCTGCGCCACGGCGAAAAGCAGGAGCTCGCCACACTGCTGAAAAAACTGCGGGCCGAGGGCGTGAGCGTGCTGCTCGTCGAGCATGACATGGGTTTCGTCATGGGGCTGGTCGATCACATCGTCGTCCTCGATTTCGGCACCCTGATCGCCGAAGGCAAGCCGGCTGAAATCAGGCAACATCCAGCCGTGATCGCGGCTTATCTTGGGGGTGCAGCGTGAGCGGACATCTACTCGACATCAAAGACATCCACGTTGCCTATGGCCGGGCGGAGGTGGTGCATGGCATCTCGCTTTCCATGACATCCGGCAGCATCGTCACGGTCATCGGAGCAAACGGGGCGGGCAAGACCACGCTGCTCAACGCCATCATGGGCGTCGTGCCTTCGCGCGGGACCATTCTTTACGACGGCGCGCCAGTGCCCGATACCATCGAGGCCCGGGTTGCCGCTGGCCTTTGCCTCGTGCCGGAAAGGCGCGAATTGTTCGGGTCGATGACCGTCGAGGATAATATCGAGCTCGGCGGATTCCTGCGCTCACGCCAGGAGCGCAACGAAACCCGTGAGGAAATACACGCACTCTTTCCACGCCTTCGCGAGCGCAGCAAGCAGCTTGCCGGAACGCTTTCCGGCGGCGAAAGGCAGATGCTGGCGCTCGCCCGGGCACTAATGAGCCGGCCGAGGCTTTTGCTGCTGGATGAGCCTAGTCTCGGGCTTGCGCCGTTGATCGTCGCCGAAATCCTGCGCATCGTTGCCGAACTGCGTCGTACCGGTGTCTCCATCCTGCTGGTCGAACAGAACGCCCGCGCCGCGCTTGAAATCGCCGACGAGGCCTACCTCGTCGAACTCGGCGAGGTCCGCCGCTCAGGCCCGGCCGCCGAACTCGCCGTCGATCCGGCACTGATGGCGAGCTATCTCGGACCGGGCGAACACGCCCTCTAAGAAAATCCTCGTAACGGATATGAGCGATTTGCCGTCTTAGACGGACGGATCGTCGTACCGGATGCCTGAAACACAGAGCTGCCTTCAATTGCCCACTTCAGACGGCAGTTCCTCCGATTATCAAAATAGTCACCAACCCTACCGGCTCTCGGCAGTTCAGGCTTTCGAATATCAAATCACCATCTGAGATGCACCCTTCACGAAATTTTAGGGGATTGCGGAACACATATGGAACATATAGTGTTCGTTCTGTATTTGTTTCGCGACTTCAACGACGATTCTCAAGGGTGTTTTCCTCATGCTCACGCGCAAACAGCAGGAATTGCTTCTCTTCATTCATGAAAGAATGAAAGAGTCCGGCGTGCCGCCCTCCTTCGATGAAATGAAGGACGCACTCGATCTTGCTTCCAAATCCGGCATTCACCGGCTGATTACCGCACTCGAAGAGCGCGGGTTTATTCGCCGGCTACCCAACAGGGCGCGAGCGCTGGAAGTGATAAAATTACCTGAGGCCTATACGCCGGGCGCAAGGCCGCAGCGTGGTTTCTCACCGAGCGTCATCGAAGGCAGCCTGGGCAAGCCGAAGGCGCCGGAGCCGGCCGCGACCCCCAAGGCGCCTGCCAATGATCTCGGCGGTGCCGTCACCGTGCCGGTCATGGGCCGCATCGCCGCCGGTGTGCCGATTTCCGCCATCCAGAACAACACCCATGATGTGGCCGTACCAGTGGATATGCTGGGTTCGGGCGAACATTACGCGCTTGAGGTCAAAGGCGATTCGATGATCGAGGCCGGCATTTTTGATGGCGATACCGTTATCATCCGCAACGGCAATACGGCCAATCCGGGTGATATCATCGTCGCGCTGGTGGATGATGAAGAAGCGACCCTGAAGCGTTTCCGCCGCAAGGGAGCCTCCATCGCGCTGGAAGCTGCGAACCCGGCCTATGAGACCCGCATTTTCGGGCCTGATCGGGTGAAGATACAGGGCAAGCTGGTTGGGTTGATCCGCAGATATCATTGATGCCGCCGCCGGTTTGGATAAGCCGAAACGGTTGAACGGCGGCATATCTGGCCTGCAAGATGAAGGGCGCGTCATTTCGTTGAATTGATGCGCCTTTTCTTTTTTAAATGGCAAACGCGCTCGTCGTTGCGAAAATGCGGTTGTGCACGACGGCCCATCCATCAATTGGCGTTATGGGAGCCATGGATTCTTTGCGATATTCCAAGACCATTCGCAGATATAGAAATGCGCATCCTATCTGGGGAAAAACGCCATGTACGATCTTTATATTGCCAACAAGAACTATTCCTCATGGTCGCTGCGGCCCTGGGTTTTGATGCGCACGCTCGGCATCGCCTTTAATGAAAAACTCGTTCCCTTTGGCGAAGGTGTTGCCTTCTCCAGCTTTTCGCCGACGGGCAAGGTGCCGTGCCTTGTTGATGAGGGCGTGACGGTTTGGGAATCGCTGTCGATTGCCGAATATCTGGCCGAGAGACATCAGGGTGTCTGGGCAAGTGACAAGCAGGCACGGGCCTGGTCACGCTCGGCGGCAAGTGAAATGCATGCGGGCTTCTCTTCGCTGCGCAATCTCTATCCAATGTCGGTCGGTATCCGCGTAAAACCGAAGGGCGGCGATGCCGGGCTTGCCGCCGACATAAAACGCATTGATGCGCTGTGGAGCGAAGGCCTCGCAAAATTCGGCGGACCGTTTCTCGCCGGTCAGAAATTCACGGCGGTCGACGCCTTCTTCTGCCCGGTGGCGTTCCGTTTCCAGACCTATGGCGCCGATCTTTCGCCAGCGGCGAAGGCCTATTGTGACAGGCTGCTCTCCCTGCCCGCCATGCGCGAATGGTATGAGGCCGGACTGAAGGAAATCTGGCGCGATCTGCCGCATGAAGAAGAGATCGGCAGCATTGGCGAATTGACCGCGGATTTGCGCGCCACGGCCTGACAAATCATGCTGGCAGCACTCACTGCGATGCCGTCAGCAACCGGGTGACGGCTTCAGGCACATCACGGTCAAAGCGCCCGCTTTTCCAGTCGTAGAAGCGATGTTCGCTCCACGGCCTGTTGGTGCTGGCGGTTGCAGCGCGCATCCGCCCCACCACCCCCGCCTGATCGCTGCCGGCGAAATTTATCTCTACCGAGTCGATGCGCCTTAATATGTCGCGATTGAGCAGTAGGGCACCCGAGCGGCATTGCGTAAACGAGGTTCTGCGGGAGACGATGACGATATCGGCGATGTCACAGGCTTTCCCGGCAAACCGACCGTCTTCCAGCACGATGATAAACTCGCCGCTTTTCGCGCGCGCCGCACACCAGATGCCTGTCCTGCAGGTGAAGACACCGGGCGCGGCATCTCTCAGCGTCGTTATCATCTCTCGGGCCACGACCTTCATGTCCTCCGGCGCAAGCTTGGATTTTGTGGTGAGAGCAACGGTTGTTGTCGGAGCCCCCGTCTTGAGAAAGACCGGTGGGAGCGGTTTTTCAGGCAACAGCAGCGCCCTCTGCCATTGCTCATAGATGAAGCCCTGCGGCCGCGTTTTTGTGGTGTAGACCCTGCCCTCGTCCAGAAGCGCCACCAGCTTGCCTTCCTCATGGACAAGCAGATCAGGCAGACCGCGTTGGGCGACGGCTCCAGAGAGGCCGAAGGCCAATATCAGAGTGGGCAAGCCGAGTAGCGCCAAACGGGTGCGCAGCAATGCCAGCAGCAGAAAACCCACAGAGGCAATGCCGATGAAAGCGCCATGCGGTCTCCCGGTCGCCGCGCTGCCGCCCCAGGACGCGACCTCGTCCGCAACCTCGATGACAAGCGCCATGCCGTAACCCATGACCTTCAGGAACGGCGCATCGAGCCCGAAGGGCATCAACAGCATGGCGATGAGGCCGAAGGGCATGACGATCAGCGACATCAGCGGCATGGCTGCCAGATTGGCGAAAAGTCCATAGGTGGTGACACGCTGGAAATGCTCGGCGGAATAGATCGCCGTCGAGAGCCCGCCGATCAGCGATGTGGTGACGACACCGCCGATGACGGCGCCTGCCGTTCCCGCCACCGTCATCCACGCCGGTTTGCGCCCGATGAACAGACGCTCCCGGTCGGTGCGCCATCGGCTCCAGGCGGCATAGGCCGCAACGAGCGCGATCGTTGCGGCGAAGGACATCTGGAAGCTCGGTCCCATGATTTCCGAAGGAGACAGCGCGAGGATAACGAGAGCGGACAGCGCAACATTTCTGAGGCTGAGCGAGGGCTGATCGAACAGTACCGCAATCAGCATCACCGACATCATCAGCCAGGCGCGTTCGGCAGAGACGGCAAACCCTGATATCAGGTAATAGGCAAGCGTCATCAGCAGTGCCGCAAAAGCGGATATTTTCTTCACCGGCCAGCGCTGGGCAAAGGCCGGAAACAGGCTGAAGGCAAGCCTCAGCCCGACGAAGAATATGCCTGACGCCAGCGCCATGTTGAGCCCGGATATGGCAACGATATGGGCGAGGCCGGAAAGCCGCAGGGCTTCCATTGTTTCCGCCGATATGGCCTGTCTCTCATCGGTGACGATGGAGGCGGCAAAAGCGCCGGCGTCACCGCCGATGGTGCTGCGGATGCGCTCGGCAATGGCGGTGCGCAGGCCGTAAAGCCGCATATCGGCCCATTCCAGCCAGTCCTCTTTTGCGTCGATATCAGGGGCAGTGATCGTCTGCGGCGGCTTATAGAAAAAGCCGGTCGCGCCTATGCCCCTGAAATAGGAGGCGAAGGCGAAATCATTGAGACCAGGCAACGCCGGACCGGATGGCGGCGAAAGCCGCGCCTTGCCGCGAATGACCGCACTGAGTGCCACCGGCTTTCCGCCGCCGCGGGCCAGCAGCGAAACCATTCCAGGCAGGCGTGACAATGCCGGCGCTTCTGTCGCAGCCAGTTGCACCACATACCGCCAGTCGCCGCGGGCATCGACCTCCCGGCGCAATACCGTGCCTGATATGGTGGTGGTGACGGGCGTATCCAGCACCACCGTCCCTGCCCTCCGCGTTTCAAATTCGGCGAAAAGCATGCCCAGCAACAGCAGTGCGACGAGGCTGCACGCCGTGGCCACCAGAGTCGCGTGATATCGGGTGGCGAATGCCAGGCCGGCGGCGAGCAAAAATAGAACAACAAGAAGCGGCAATGAGGGTGCTGCATCAAGGGAAAACCAGAGGATCGCCCCACAGCCGATGAAGACCGGCACGAAAAGAAAATCATGACCGAATGCGCGTTCTTCGGCGAGGCAGTTGGTGATTTTACGGATAATGGCCATTTGCGGTTTCGGCCTGCTGACAAGGGCCGGCAGACCATACGTCGCGATCTCGCCGGTCCGGCGCTGCGGAGACAGCATTTCCGCCGTGCGGGGCAATCCGCCCTGCATCGTTTCGGCATATCCGAAATGCTGTTTTTCCCCTTGATCAAGCACTCTGCGCCGCGCCCCTGCCGCACCGGAAACAGGTTTGCAGGTGGACGCGCGGGATTGCAATGCTTTCCTTTAACCCTGCGTTGACCGAGATTGAGTTGCCATGATCGATAAAGCGAAAAGCAACGCAATTGCGTTTGCCGCAATGCACAATTTGACCTTTGGATAGCTTGGCATCTGCGCAAGGATCATATAGCTAATCGGTAGACGCTTAACCGCGGGGTGTGTCTCAACGCCCCCACCCGCATGTTTTCGGAGGATCAGTATGACGGAAAAAAGCGCTACAGTGACACTTGGCGAAAAGCAGGTGGAACTCCCGGTCAGGGAAGGCACGATTGGACCAAGCGTCGTCGATATCGCCACGCTCTATAAGCACACGGGCTCCTTCACCTACGACCCGGGTTTCACGTCGACGGCCTCCTGCGAATCCAAGATCACCTATATCGACGGTGACGAGGGCGTTCTCCTGCATCGTGGTTTCCCCATCGAGCAGCTCGCCGAACAGGGCGACTTCCTGGAAACCTGCTATCTGCTGCTCTACGGCGAATTGCCGACGGCTGCGCAGAAGAAGGATTTCGACACCCGCGTCACGCGCCACACCATGGTGCATGAACAGATGAGCCGCTTCTTCACCGGCTACCGTCGCGATGCGCATCCGATGGCTGTCATGTGCGGCACGGTCGGCGCTCTCTCGGCCTTCTACCACGACTCGACCGACATCACCGATCCGCACCAGCGCATGGTCGCTTCGCTGCGCATGATCGCGAAGATGCCGACGATTGCCGCCATGGCCTACAAGTACCATATCGGCCAGCCCTTCGTTTATCCGAAGAACGATCTGGATTACGCCTCCAACTTCCTGCACATGTGCTTTGCCGTGCCTTGCGAGGACTACAAGGTGGATCCGGTTCTGGCCCGCGCCATGGATCGCATCTTCATCCTGCATGCCGATCACGAGCAGAACGCCTCCACCTCCACGGTGCGTCTTGCCGGTTCGTCAGGTGCAAATCCGTTCGCCTGTATCGCGGCTGGCATCGCCTGCCTCTGGGGCCCGGCTCACGGCGGCGCCAACGAAGCGGCGCTCAACATGCTCAACGAAATCGGCACGGTTGACCGTATTCCGGAATATATCGCCCGCGCCAAGGACAAGAACGATCCGTTCCGCCTGATGGGCTTCGGCCACCGCGTCTACAAGAACTACGACCCGCGCGCCAAGATCATGCAGAAGACGATGTACGAAGTGCTGGAAGCCACCGGCAATTCCGACGATCCTATCATGCAGGTCGCGCTGGAACTGGAAAAGATCGCTCTTTCCGACCCATACTTCGTCGAAAAGAAGCTTTACCCGAATGTCGACTTCTATTCCGGCATCACGCTGAAGGCGCTGGGCTTCCCCACGACCATGTTTACCGTTCTCTTCGCTCTTGCCCGCACCGTCGGCTGGATCGCACAGTGGAACGAAATGATCGAAGATCCGCAGCAGCGCATCGGCCGTCCGCGCCAGCTCTATACGGGCGCCGGCAAGCGCGACTACGTCCCGGTTTCCAAGCGTTAAACCGCGAAACCCTGTAAGATCAAAGGCCGGCAGGTTTTCACCCGCCGGCCTTTTTTGTTGTTGGTCCTGATGGTTCTTAGTGGCGCGCCGCAACGCCCAGAAACTGCTTGAGCTCGGGTGTGGAGGGATTAGAGAACACCTCCTCCGGTGGGCCGATTTCATGCACCCTGCCCTCATGCATGAAAACAACGCGGGAGCAGACGTCGCGCGCAAATTTCATTTCATGCGTCACCATCAACAGCGTCATGCCTTCGCCGGCGAGTTCCCGCACCACCGCCAGCACCTCCGAGACCAGCTCGGGATCGAGCGCCGAGGTGATCTCGTCGCAAAGAAGCGCGATCGGCTGCATCGCGAGTGCCCGGGCAATGGCGACGCGCTGCTGCTGACCGCCTGATAGTTCATCGGGATAGGCATCGAATTTATGCGCCAGACCCACCCGTTCCAGCATCTTGCGGGCAACGGCTTCCGCTTCCGGTTTGGGTGTCTTCTTCACTACGGTCTGCGACAGCATGACGTTGCCGCCAACGGTCTGGTGCGGAAAGAGATTGAACTGCTGGAAGATCATGCCGACCTTCAGCCGCAGGGCTTTCAGATGCAGATCATCATCGAGAAGCTGCGCGCCGGCAACCGATATGGAGCCGGCCGAAATCGTCTCCAGCCCGTTGATGCAGCGAAGCAGGGTGGATTTGCCCGATCCGCTCTTGCCGATGATGGCGATGACCTCACCGGGCTCCACATCGAGGTTGATGCCTTTCAGAACCTCGTTGCTGCCATAACTTTTGCGGACTTCAGTGATTTCGATGAGCGACATTGAGCTTCCTTTCGAGGATCTGGCTGCTCTTCGACAGAGGCCAGCACAGCGCGAAATAGATAAGGGCGACGAGGCCATAAACGGTGAAGGGCTGGAAGGTGGCGTTGGTGACGACCGTGCCGGCCTTGGACAGTTCTACGAAGCCGATGATTGAGGTCACGGCCGTTCCCTTGATGACCTGCACGAAGAAACCGACGGTTGGCGGAATGGCGACCCGCATGGCCTGCGGCAGGATGACGTAGCGCATCTGTTGCAGGCGTCCCATGGCAAGGCTTGCCGACGCTTCCCATTGGCCTTTCGCGACGGATTCGACGCAGCCACGCCAGATTTCGGTGAGAAATGCAGCCGCCCACAGGATCAGCGTCAAGCCCGCCGCCAACCAGGCCGGCACATCGATGCCGACCAGGCCGAGGCCGAAAAAGGCGATGAAAAGCTGCATCAAAAGCGGCGTTCCCTGAAAAAGCTCGACATAATAGCGTGCGAAAGCCCGCATCGATTTTTTGCGGGAAATGCGCATGAACAGCAGAAGCAGCGCCACCAGACCACCGCCGGCAAAGGAGACGAGCGACAGCAGCACGGTCCAGCGCGTGGCGAGCAGCAGGTTTCTGAGAATATCCCAGGTGGAGAATTCAATCATCGGACACTCCTGCGGGGAAAGATGAGGTTGCCGCCCATGACAAGCACCTGCCTCAACAGAATGGCCAGCACGAGATAAATGACGGTGGAGACCATGTAGGCTTCAAAGGCGCGGAAAGTGCGCGACTGAATGAAGTTGGCCGCAAAAGTCAGGTCCTCGGCGGCGATCTGCGACACGACCGACGAGCCGAGCATGACGATTACCACCTGCGAAGATAGCGCTGGCCAGATGCGTTGCAGTGAGGGCACCAGCACCACATGCCGGAAGGTTTCGAAACGGGTCATGGCAAGGCTTGCCCCGGCCTCGAACTGGCCCTTGGGCGTCGCCTGAATGCCGGCACGGATGATCTCGCAGCTATAGGCTCCGAGATTGACCACCATGGCGATATTGGCCGCGCTCAATTCCGACAGTTGCAGGCCAAGCGACGGCAGGCCGAAGAAGATAAAAAACAATTGTATGAGAAATGGCGTATTGCGAATGAGCTCTACATAGGTCGCAACCGGCGGCCTCAGCCATTTGGGGCCAAGCGCGCGTACCCAGGCGCAGAATATGCCGAGCGCGATGCCAAGAACGCCGCCGACGGCGATCAATTCCAGCGTGATGGCAATGCCCTTGGCGATCTGCGGGTAATAATCGAGAAGCCATCCAAAATCGAATGTATATTTCACCCGATATTTCCTTTCGGGGAGGACAAACCATGCGCCGGGCCGCGATCAGGCACGGCCGGCGCCTGGATTTGCCAGGTTGGTCAGAGATCCTTCGGAAGATCGGTTTTCAGCCACTTCTGCGCGATCGTGTTCAGCGAACCATCGGTCTTTGCGGTGGCGAGAATGGCATTGACCTTTTCAAGAAGGGCCGGCTGTTCCTTGTTCAGGCCGATATAGCAGGGGGAATTCTTGATCAGGAACTTCAGTTCGGGGCGCTTAGGTGGATTCTTCGCAAGAATGGCGGCGGCGACGACATTGCCGGTGGCCACGGCTTCCACCTGGCCCGCGAGGAAGGCGGAGATCGTGCCGTTATTGTCCTCATAACGCTTGATGGTGGTGTCGGCCGGCGCAACCTTGGTCAGCTCCAGATCCTCGACCGCGCCACGGGTGACGCCAACGGTCTTACCGGCCAAATCTTCCGCCTTGGTGACGGCAACCGAATCCGGTGCAAAGACGCCGTTGAAGAAGGGCGCATAGGCGGTCGAGAAGTCGATGACCTTTTCACGGTCCGGGTTCTTACCGAGGCTCGAGATGACGAGATCGACCTTGTTGGTCTGAAGATAGGGGACGCGGTTGGCACTTGTCACCGGCACGAGTTCAACCTTCACGCCGAGCTTCTCGCCGATCAGATTGGCGACATCAATATCGTAACCCTGCGGCGCCATATCCGTGCCGACGCTGCCGAAGGGCGGGAAATCCTGCGGAACCGCAACGCGGATCGTGCCCCGGGACGTGATATCACCGAGCGCATCGGCAAAGGCTGCCGGCGAAAAACCGAGTGTTGCGGAAATTGCGGCGATGGCAAGCAATGAACGTCTGGAAAACATTGGGAATTACTCCTTGAGGCTTGAGGAAAGGGGCTGCATTGAAAGGGAATTGCGAAGCTCGTAGAGCGGGTCCGGCCTGCGGGTGAGATCGAGACCCGTTTCAACTTCGTCGAGATGGCGGATGGCGAGTTCGGCGGCGCCATGAAAATCGGCTGCCTTGATCGCTTCGAAGATACGGCAATGTCCGTCGTGCGACTGCTGCGCATGGAAATCGGACTGGTAGAGCATGGAGATGAGGATGGTTCTGGCGGTCAGGTCGCGCAGCGTTTCGACGATGATATCGTTTCCGGCGATTTCGGCGATACGGATGTGAAAATCACCCATCAGGCAGGTCAGGCGCTGGCGATCGCCTTTGGCAATCGCTGCCTTCTCCTCATCGAGATGATTGGCGAGGATTGCGATGCCTTGCGCGCTGACGCCGGAAAGATTGCGCAACAGTCCGTATTCTATGATTCGCCGCGCCTCATAGACCTTGATGGATTCTTCGGCAGAAGGCTCCACCACGAACCAGCCGCGGCGCGGACTGACGGTGACGATGCCACGCGTTTCCAGCCGCATCATCGCCTCGCGGATGCGCGTGCGTGACACGCCGAAAAGGCTGGCGAGCTGGTTCTCGCTGAGGCGGGTGCCCGGGCGGATGCGCGCGGAAAGAATGCCGGAGATGATGGCGTCTTCCACCGCGCTCTGGGCGCTTTCTGATGTTTGGCTATCTTGCATACAAGATTGAAAGCAAGAGGTGTGCCAGATGGAAATTTATGGGCCGGGAGACCTCCGGTGGTCAGCCGTTTGCCGTCCTAACGATCAAATGCAGTAAAATCGCCCCCTCTCCTGCCTGCATCGGCGGCAGGACATAAGCCGGTGGAGCGAGAGGGCTATGATTATTGTGAGGGACGAGTTTTGCTCTTCAGGACATCCAGAAGAATGCGCGCGCCGGTTTCCCCCGGCGGCACATCCGTGTGCAAGCGTTGCTGTACAAGTGCATAACCTTCGAGCATCGCCTGCCGCTCGGTGGTGTCGGAAGACAGACGCTCTGCCCAGCGCAGCATCGAACCTGCCCTTACCACCTCGTTGAAATATTCCGGCACGACGGCGTAATCGGCAATCAGGTTCGGCAGCGCGCCCGTCCACGTCTTGACACGCTTGCTCAGCATGGTGAAAATCCAGTCGGTCTTGTAGACCGAGATGGTCGGCACGCCCGCGAGCGCGAGTTCCAGAATGACCGTGCCGGAAGCGGCTATGGCCGCATCGGCTTCAGCAAACGCATTCCATTTGAAGGCGGAATCGATACCGATTTCGGGCCTGATATCCTCCGGCCACGACGCTGCCAGTTCGCGAATGCGTTTTTCCTGACGCGGTACAGTGGGCAACAGGAACCGCGTCGGACCGTTGCGCTCGACAAAAGCTCTCGCCGCCGCCTGAAACGGCTCCATCAGCCGCGTCGTTTCAGTGGAACGAGACCCTGGCAGGAGAAGAATGGCCTTCGGTTCGCCATCCGCCGGCAGAGAGCGTTCCGCCCGCTTCTGTCGCACTGACAGCACATCGGGGTCGACGCTCAGTCGATGACCGACAAAACTTGTCGGCGGGCCGCCGAGACGGCGCATGGCTTCCGGCTCGAAGGGCAGAAGAGCCAGCACATGATCGACATAAGAGAGCATCGCGGTGGCGCGATATTCCTTCCAGGCCCAGACACTGGGGCAGACGTAATTGACGACCGGCAGCTGCGGCAATTGCTTACGGACTTTTTTCGCAACGCGATGGGTGAAATCCGGGCTGTCGATGATCAGCAGAATATCGGGCTTTGCGGCGGCGATTGCCTGAGCGGTCTGGTTGATCCGCGCAATGAGCTTCGGCAGTTTTTTCAGAACCTGCGTGAAGCCCATGATGGAGAGCTCGGAATAGTCGAACAGGGAAAGCAGTCCCTGCGCTTCCAGCGTTTCGCCGCCCACACCCACCAGCTCGACAGGCCCCGCATATTGGGCCTTGAGCGAGCGAATCAGATCCGCGCCTAAAAGATCGCCGGATACCTCCCCGGCTATGACCGCCACTTTTAATGCCGCCGTCATCCGATCAGGCCTCCCCCATCATATCTCCGCCAAGTGACGTATCGATGCCGCAGACGAATATGCCCGCCTCATCGGCCGCTTTCAACATCGCCTCGCGATCGAGTACCAGCGCCCGCCCGGCTTCGACGGCGATACCTGCCAGCCCGGCCTTTCGCGCATTCTCAACCGTTTCCACACCGATTGTCGGCAGGTCAGCGCGCACATCCTGCTGCGGCTTGCACAGCTTTACGAGCACGCCCTTGCGGCGCGGGGATATCCGTCCCTCCGCACGCAATGCCGCGACGCGCGCCAGCATGGCATCCGTTCCCTCAACGCCTTCCAGCGCGACGATACGGCCACCGACGGCGACCGCGCCCTGCCCCACATCGAGCTTGCCAAGCGCGAGCGCAGCCTCAGCCGCCTTGCGTATATCTCGCAGATCATCCTCGGCAGGTTTTTGCGTACCGAAAGGGCCTATCGCGGCCAGCAGGCCGGGTGCGATTTCGTGGGCACCGATGACTTTTGCGCCGAGCGTGCCGATGATCTTGATAACCATCTGAAGAACGGCGTCGTCGCCGCTCGACAGCAGCGTCCTGACAATGGACGGCAGTTTGAGCAGGATGCCGACTGTGGGTCGGATCTCGCGCCATTCCGGACGCCGCGCCACGGCGCCGGATAGCACGACACGGTCTACCCGGTTTTCACGCAGCAGACGGCCAAGCCCGGCGACATCGCCGACACTGATCACGGCATTGTCGAAACCGCTCCAGTCGAAACGGGAATCATCGCGCAGGCGCACAATGAACGGGTTCTCGCCCATCTCACGGGCGGCGGCCGCCACATATAGCGGCAGCTGGCCGCTGCCGGCCACAATGGCGAGACGCCCGCCGCCTGTCACGGCTCACTTGCCCCGGTTGGGCGAGGATATTGCGCGGTCGCTATCCGCACCGATGAAATCGATGACTTCAAGCGCCTGCGGGCAATCCAGATAGTCGTTACGGTCAATGGCTGCGGCATTCCCGCGGATCGTGCCTTCGGCCTCGAAAATCGCCTTGTAGACGCGTCTGACCTTGTGGATATCGGCGCGCTCAATGCCGGCACGGGTCATGCCGACGACGTTCAGACCGCCAAGAATGCCGGGATTGCCATTCAGCATGCCATAAGGAATGACATCGTAATTAACCGCCGACAGCCCGCCGATGAAGGCCTGGCGGCCGATGCGCGTGAACTGGTGCACGGCGCAGCCGCCGCCCAGAATCGCGCGGTCCTCGATGGTGACATGGCCCGCCAGCATCACATTGTTCGACAGGATGATATGGCTACCGAGGCGGCAATCATGCGCCACATGCGAATTGGCGAGGAAAAGATTATCGTCGCCGATAACGGTCTTGCCGCTGCCATCGGAACTGCCGGCGTTCATCGTTACGCCCTCACGCATGATGCAGCGCTCACCGATCTCGAGCGTCGTTTCCGAACCGTCGTGGCGAACCGCCTGCGGCGCGCCGCCGATGACCGCCATGGGATGGACAACCGAGCCACGGCCGATCACGGTCAGGCCGGAAACAACGGCGTGATTGTGCAGCTGGACATCGTCATGCAGCGTGACTTTTGCACCGACATAGCTCAGCGCACCGATGACGACGTTTTCACCGATCACCGCACCGTCTTCGATCACGGCGCTCGGATGAATTCTGGCCGAGGCGGCGATCGTGCTCATTGCTGATCCTCGGGGATCATCATGGCGCCGACATCAGCCTCCGCCACCAGCGCGCCGTCCACCTTCGCTTCGCAATGGAATTTGAAGACATTGCCGCGCTGGCGCTGCTTGACGACGTGAATTTCCAGACGATCACCGGGGACCACGGGTTTGCGGAAACGCGCATTGTCGATTGTCATGAAATAGACTAGGTGACCGCCCTCACCCTGGCTGCGAGCACAGATCGCACCCGCCGTCTGGGCCATGGCCTCAACAATCAGAACGCCGGGCATGATCGGCCGGTCCGGGAAATGACCGGTGAAATGCGGTTCGTTGACAGTGACGTTCTTGATGCCGATCGCCGAATTGTTACCATCGATCTCAATGATCTTGTCGATCAGCAGGAACGGGTAACGATGCGGCAGAAGCTTCATGACTTCCAGAATGTCAGCCGCGCCGAGCGCCGTCTTCGTTTCTTCAGTCATTTTTTTTCTCTCCTGTTTTTTTATCACGCCCTTCAGCGCGCGCCAGAATTTCGGCCATGTCGCGCAGGAAATATTTCATCGGACGCGCAGGCGTGCCGCCATAACGGGCGCCTGCCGGCACGTCCGCCACAACACCGCTCATCGCCGCGATCTGTACGCCGTCGCCAATGTTGATATGGCCATTGATTCCGGCCGCACCGCCAATCATCACACCGTCGCCTATGCGGGTGCTGCCCGCGATGCCAACCTTGCTGACGATGCCGCAATGGCGGCCGATGCGCACGTTGTGGCCGATCTGGACCTGATTGTCGATCTTGGTGCCTTCGCCGATGACCGTGTCATCCATGGTGCCGCGATCGATCGTAGTGTTGGCGCCAATCTCGACATTGTCCTGAATAATGACCCGGCCGATCTGCACGATCTTCAGCATGCCGCGCGGACCGGGCGCATAACCGAAACCATCCTGACCGATGCGCGCGCCGTTATGGATAATCACATTATTACCGATGAGGGCCGCAAGAACGCTTGCGCCGCCGGCAATGGTGCAATCGCGCCCGATCTGCACATCCTGCCCGATGATGACGCCGGGACCGATCCGCGTTCCAGCACCGATATGGGCGCCAGCTCCGATCACAGCGAGCGCTTCGACGATGACGCCAGCCTCCAGCTTCGCAGAGGGATCGACATGCGCAGCATGGGAAATTTCAGCGTCCATACGCGCAATCGGACCAGGACGCATGGCGGAAGGATGCAGCAAGGCACCAACCTGCGCAAACAGCGTGTGCGGGTTTTTCGATATCAGCGCAGGGGTGTGAGACGGAAGCATGTCCACAAGTGCGGTGTCACAAATGACGGCGCCAGCGTCGCAGGTCTGCAGCTCGTCGCGGTTCTTGCGCGAAAGAATGTAGCAGAGCTGATCGGGTTTTGCCCGGTAGACCGGCGCGACGGAGCGAATGATCCGCTCTCCCGCTGCGTCATCAGACAGTTCCGCCCCAAGACGGTCTGCGATATCTTTCAATCGCAGTCCCTCGTGGGGCGGAAAAAAGGCGTTGTATTCCATCAGCCGGAAACTCCAGAACGTTCAAAGTTGCAGTTCTGGACTGCCGATATCAGAAAGTGTTGGACATGCCAAACCGGAAACGCTGTTCCTCGTCGTAGTCTTCCTTGGCGAAAGGCACGGCGTAGTCGACACGGATCGGACCGAAAGGCGACGCCCACATCACACCCACACCGGCGGATGCGCGGATGGAGTTGTCGTCCTTCACACCGGCGCTGTTGGCAACCTTGTTGCCATACAGCGTGCCTGCATCCACGAAGCCAGCAAGGCGCAGGCCGAAATCTTCCGGAACCCCAGGCATCGGAGCTGAGACTTCAGCAGAAGCGGCGAAATAGGTCGTGCCGCCGATGGAGTCGGAGCCGATGCGCGGACCGATACCATCGTTCTTGAAGCCCCGAACCTGACGGCCGCCGAACTTGAACTGATCGAACACAAGCAGATTGTCGCCTGTCGGCACCACGTGACCGGCCTGGCCGGTCAGAGAGCCGATGACATCGTACTCATCGGAAAGCGTGTAGAAGAAGCGAG
Organism: Agrobacterium sp. 22-209-1; assembly: GCF_053522485.1. Taxonomy (NCBI): domain Bacteria; kingdom Pseudomonadati; phylum Pseudomonadota; class Alphaproteobacteria; order Hyphomicrobiales; family Rhizobiaceae; genus Agrobacterium; species Agrobacterium sp. 22-209-1. Next base: position 158,989 of record NZ_JBNWCH010000004.1, on the reverse strand, counting down.
CCTTGGCGTAAATCTTGTAATATTCGGAATCGCCGCCGAGACCTGCAAATTCGTTCGTCAGAGCAGCCTGCCAGCCTTCGCGCGGCATGTTGCGGTCGTCGAGCGTATTGTAGTTCAGCGTGTTCGAAATGATGGACTGTGTCCAGTCACCGCCACGGATCAGGTCCTTGTAGGGAGCGGCAAGGTTGCTGCCGGTTTCCCAGTCGCCTTCGCCGTCATAATTGAGCTGCTTGTAGGTGTACTTGAACGTCGTTGAGAGGTCCTCGGTAATCGGCGCGGTCACGCGCAGCGAGAAGCCCTGCTCGTCGTAGTCATAATAGTCTTCGCTGCGGCTCTGGCTCTTGAACAGGTCGAAACCTGCTGCCAGACGGTAGCCGAGGAAATAAGGCTCCGTGAAGGACAGCGTATAGCTGCGTGCATCATCTTCACCCGCACCGGCGGCGAGACGGATGTATTGGCCGCGACCGAGGAAGTTCTTTTCTTCGATGGAAGCTTCGAGCAGAACGCCGTCGTTCTGCGAGTAGCCCGCGCCGATACCAAACGAACCCGTCGACTGATCTTCAACGTCAACCACGATCACGACACGGTCAGGCGCGCTGCCGCCGGCGGTCGAAATATTGACTTTGGAGAAGTAACCCAGCGCTTCGAGACGACGCTTCGCAGCGGTGATGACTGTCTGGTTGAACGCATCGCCTTCGGAAATATCGAATTCGCGACGGATGACATAGTCACGCGTGCGGGTGTTGCCACGGATTTCGATACGTTCGACGTAAGCGCGCTCACCCTGGTCGACGATATAGGTCACACCGATGGTGTTGCCCGCCATGTCGCGGTCACCGCGCGGCGTTACGCGGGCAAAGGGATAACCCTCGCCGGCCACGCGCTTGGAAATCGCCTCCATGCTCTGCTGAACTTCCTTGGCGCTGTAGCTTGCACCCTGGCGGGTTTCAACGAGACCCTGCAATTCCGCACCATCAACACCCGGAACGGTCGATTCGACAACGACGTTGCCGAAATCGTATTTCTTGCCTTCATCGACCGTGATCGAGATGGTGTATTCGTTCTTGGATTCGTCCAGCACCGCGTCAGACGATACGACCCGGAAGTCGGCATAACCGCGGTTATAGTAGAACTGGCGCAGCGCCTCTTCGTCGGCGCGCAGCTTGTCCTCGTTATAAACGTCCTTACGCGTCAGGAACGACAGCATGTTGGACTTCTTGGTATTGATGACGGCGGCCAGACGACCATCGCTATAGGCATTGTTGCCGACGAAATCGATGCGACCGATCTTCGTGCGCTCGCCTTCATTGATGACGAAAGCAATGTTCACCCGGCCCTGACCGACGGAAACGGTCTGCGTGGTGATCTCGACATCGCTGCGGCCAATGGCTGCGTAAGCTTCCTTGATACGAGCGATATCCGCCGTCACGATTGCCTGATTGAACGGACCCATCGACTGGGTCTGCACGATGCCGGCGAGCTTGTCGTCCTTGATCTTGCGGTTGCCGTTGAAGACCACCTGATTGACGAGCTGGTTCTCGTCGACCGTCACGACCAGCGTGCTGCCGGAAACGCGCATGGAGACATTCGAGAAATAACCTGTGGCGTAAAGACGCTTCACCGATTCATCGATGTCCGAATTGGAAAAGTTCTTACCCGGCGCAATGGTGATGTTGGAACGCACGGAGTCCGCGCCCGACCTTTCGGCCCCGCGAACATCGATCCTGCTGATGACGGCTGCATGTGCAACGCCAACAGAGGCAAGCACACCAAGGCCCGCAACCGAAGAAACACCGGCAGACAGAGCAACCGCCGACACAGCGTTCAAAAATCTTGAACCAGCCTTCATTTCAATTCTTACCTTTTTACGTTGTCCCTCAGCGGGCGGAACCCGACTCCGGCCATGTGCGTCGTTTTACCTGCTTTTCCCCTACAAGCAAGCGTGAACGTTAAATTCTGTTTACTTCGTGCTTCAGAGTGGCTCATTCGCCACTTCGGCATATAAACACGGTAAACAAGTCACTAACAAAACCGTTAAAACACAATCATCAGCCGATCAAGCTGCTGATATCGTTCCATGTTGCAAAAACCATCAGGCCCAAAATCATCATCATTCCGATACGGAACGCGACTTCCTGCGCGCCCGCACCGAGCGGCCTGCCGCGAATGGCCTCGATGGCGTAGAACACAAGGTGCCCGCCGTCCAGAACCGGCACAGGCATCAGGTTCAAAAGACCGATGGAGACGGAAAGAACGGCGGCAAGCTGGATAACGGCGGAAATACCGAGTGTCGCCATCTGGCCGGACGCCTGCGCCACCCGGACCGGACCGCCAAGCTGATCGGCATTCATGCGCCCAGTCACGAGATTGCCGATATAATTGAAGGTGCCGGTGATAACGTGGCCGGTTTCGCGCACACCTTCAGCCAGCGCCTCAGACGGTGAATATTCAATATGGCGAAAGTTACCGCTGGTCTGGTCGGTGACGATGCCGATAATACCCATCTCCAACTTGTTGCCGAACTGGTCCGTTGTCTCCGTGCGGGTCGGAACCATCGGCAGCTTCAGCTCCTCGCCCGCCCTTTCAACCGTTACGGTGATCGGCGTGCCCGGGCGGATGCCGACATAACGGCGGACATCCTCGAAGGTCATCACTTTTTCGCCATCGATCGCCACCAGCCTGTCACCGGGTTGAACGCCGGCTGCGGCAGCAGCACTGTTTTCGCGGACTTCCGCCACGACCGGATCGGCGATCATCCGGCCATAAATGCCAAAGAGCACCGCAAAGATGAGAATGGCGAGAATGAAATTCGCGATCGGGCCTGCGGCAACCGTGGCCGCCCTCTTCCACAGCTTAGCACCGGAAAGCGTCTGCGCCCTCTCCTCCAGCGACATATGCGACAGGCCGGAACTATCCGGCTTGCTCGCCGCGTCCTCATCGCCGAAGAACTTGACGTAACCGCCGAGCGGAATCGCCGAAATTTTCCATCGCGTGCCGCGCTTGTCGGTGAAACCGATCAGCTCCGGGCCGAAACCGATGGAAAACGCGGTGGAGCGGATTCCGCACCAGCGACCAACAAGATAGTGGCCCATCTCATGCACAAAAACGAGCAGCGACAGCACCAGGATGAAGGGCACGATATAGCCGGTCAGAAAACCGGTCGCCGCCATTACTGTGTTCATGACAATCTGCCCTTTGTGTCGTGACCTTTCGCGCCGCTCAGAAACCCGGCAACAGACCGCCGCCCGATCCGGGCACGTCGCCGGTTGCCGCCGCATGCACGAAAGCTATGAGGAATACCGCAAAGCAGGCGAAAACAAGACCGTCAACTCGGTCCATGAAGCCGCCATGGCCTGGAATGAGATGGCTGGAATCCTTGACCTGGAAACGCCGTTTCACGAAGGATTCGAAGAGATCGCCTATCTGGCTGAATACCGAAAGAATAAGAGCGAGCACCAGCACCAGCACGCTGATCCTGCCGTGATAGGCCATAGACACCGCGCCGCCGCCGATCACGGCCGCCACCGCCCCGCCGATGGCGCCAGACCAGGTCTTGCCGGGCGAGATCGAAGGTGCGAGCTTCGGCCCGCCAATGGCGCGCCCTACGAAATAGGCAAGAATATCCGTCGACCAGACGACGGCGAAGATGAACAGGATGGACACGAAGCCCGTCAGCTCGTCACCACGGATGGCCGAGAGCGATATGCCGCTCAGGCCCGCATAAAAAATACCACCCACCAGCCACCAGTTTTTGCCGCGCAGGATCGGAAACAGCGCAGCGGTCAGCGTGAAGCCGGATAATAGAGGCAGATCGAGCGAGGATTCGCCGAAGATCGTGTTACCGGCGATGACGGCAACCGCGAACCAGCCCCAGGCGTTGCCTGTCGGGTTCGACTCCGACAGCCGGCTAATCGTCGACCATTCATAATAGATGAGGATCGCCAGAAGGCCCGCAACGATGCGGAACAGAATGCCGCCATACCAGGTCGCGGCCAGAATGACCGCCGCCATGACGATTGCGGACACAATCCGCAGTCTGAGTTCACGGCTCATCAGGCGCCTGCCACGGCAACCTGCTCGGTGAGTGCGCCGAAGCGGCGGTCACGCGTTGCATATTGCTCGATTGCGGAGAAGAATCGCTGGCGGTCGAAGTCCGGCCAATATTCGGGAACGAACAGAAACTCGGAATAAGCAGCCTGCCAGAGCAGGAAGTTCGACAGGCGCTCTTCGCCGCTGGTGCGGATAATGAGATCCGGATCGGGCATACCGGACGTGTCTAGTCTGGCCGAAATCATCTCCGGCGTAATGGATTCGGCATTAATCCTGCCTTCGGCGACATCGCGCGCAATCGCCGCTGTCGCACGCGCAATCTCGTCGCGACTGCCGTAATTGAAAGCGATCACCAGCGTCAGCTTGGTATTGTCCGCCGTCATCTGCTCCGCCTCTTCGAGGAGCGCGCGTATGTCGTGCTTCAGCCCTTGCCGGTCGCCGATGATCCGCACGCGGACATTTTCGCGGTGCAGTTCCGCAAGATCACGCCGGATGAAGGCTTTCAAAAGCCCCATCAGATCGCTCACCTCGGATTCGGGTCTACGCCAGTTTTCCGAGGAGAAGGCAAAGAGCGTGAGATAGCGTATTCCGCAGTCGCCGGCCGCGCGAACGGTCTCGCGCACGGCCTCCACACCGCGGCGATGCCCCATCACGCGCGGAAGACCGCGCTGCTTTGCCCAGCGTCCATTGCCATCCATGATGATGGCAACGTGCTCGGGAATGGAGGAACGTGTCGTCGTCGGCATATCGATCCAGTAACAGGGCAGCGCGGAATTAAAACGAATAAAATACAGGTCTATCGCGAACGATGTCAGACCTGCATGATTTCCTTTTCCTTCTCGGCAAGCAAGCGGTCAATTTCCGAAATCGTGTCATCGGTCATTTTCTGAACCTTTTCCGACTGTCCACGGCTTTCGTCCTGACCGATGTCACCGTCCTTTTCGGCTTTTTTCAGACCATCCATGCCATCACGACGCACATGGCGAATCGCCACCTTGGACTTTTCGGCATAATCATGGGCGACCTTCACGAGCGATTTGCGGCGCTCCTCGTTGAGTTCAGGCAGAGGAATGCGCAGGTTCTGGCCGTCGACGATGGGGTTGAGGCCGAGATTGGATTCGCGGATCGCACGGTCGACAGCGTTGACCATCGACTTGTCCCAGATGTTGACGCCGAGCATGCGCGGCTCCGGAACTGTGATGTTGGCCACCTGGTTGAGCGGCACACGCGAGCCATAGGCGTCGACGGTGACCGGATCGAGAATATTGGCCGAGGCGCGGCCGGTGCGCAGCGACGCGATATCGCTCTTGAACGCATTGATGGCGCCATCCATACGGCGCTTGATATCGTTGAGGTCAACACCACTCATCTTGATACTCCATCTTGTCGGCCAGCGGCCGTAATCGCCCCTTGAGGCGGCATCGTTTTGATTATTTGTCGTGCACGATGGTCTTGCGGCCGCCGCCGGTCAATATCTGCGCAAAACCGCCCTTCTCGTGGATAGAGAAAACAATGATCGGAATGTGGTTTTCGCGGGCCAGCGCAACGGCGGCGACATCCATAACCGCCAGCCCCTTGCCGAGCACTTCACTGTGGGTCAGTTCGTCGAAACGGGTCGCCGTCGGGTCCTTCTTCGGATCGGCGGAATAGATGCCGTCCACCTGCGTGCCCTTGAAGATCGCTTCGGCGCCCATTTCGGCCGCGCGCAGTGCAGCAGCGGAATCAGTGGTGAAGAACGGGTTGCCCGTACCGCCGGCGAAAATCACCACGCGCCCCTGCGCGAGATGATGGAGCGCCGCACGTTGCGAGAAGCTTTCACAGATTTCAGGCATGGCGATTGCGGAAAGAACGACGGTATCGATGCTGAGCTTGCGTAGCGAGGTTGCGAGCGCCAGCGCGTTGATGACGGTCGCCAGCATGCCCATATGGTCGCCGGTAACGCGGTCGCCGCCCTTGGAGGCCACGGCGACACCGCGGAAAATATTGCCGCCGCCGACGACAACACCGACTTCGACGCCCATCGCCCTCGCCTGCGCGATATCGGAAGCGATGCGGTCAGCCACCGCCACATCGATACCGAAACCCTGATCACCCATAAGGGCTTCACCGGAAGCCTTGAGAAGAACACGTTTGTAGATCGGCTTGGAAGACATCATGACTCCTCGGAAATGTAACCGAAACGCGGATACACGAAGGGCACCGCGTTGTCACGCGATGCCCTCCCGTTTTCCCAAGATTGGGTAAATATAATCAGCCCTTGGCGACGGCTGCGACTTCTGCTGCGAAATCGCTTTCTTCCTTCTCGACGCCTTCGCCGAGCAGCAGGCGAACCATACCCGTCACTTCGATGGAAGCGCCGGCTTCCTTTTCGGCTGCCTTGACGGCGTCGCCGACGGTCAGGTCAGGGTTGATGACGAAAGCCTGCGACAGAAGGGCGACTTCTTCGAAGAACTTGCGCATGCGGCCATCGACCATCTTTTCGATGATGGCTTCCGGCTTGCCGGATTCGCGGGCCTGTTCGATGAAGACGTTGCGCTCGCGCTCGGCAACAGCGGCGTCAACTTCTTCAGCGCGGATGGCGAGCGGGTTGGTCGCAGCGATGTGCATGGCAACCTGACGGCCGATGGAGTTCAGAACGGCCTTGTCGCCTTCCGACTTCAGGGCAACGAGAACGCCGAGCTTGCCGATACCGTCGCCGGCAGCGTTGTGAATGTAGGTCGCAACAACGCCGTGCGGCACTTCGAGTGCAGCCGAGCGGCGCAGCGTCATGTTCTCACCGATGGTGGCGATTGCGTCCTTGATGCTGTCGGCAACGGACTTGCCGGTTGCCGGGTAGGTGGCGGCGGAAACGGCGTCAACGGTGCCATCGGTGGTGAGGGCGACCTGGGCGATACCGCGGATGAGGTCCTGAAACGCATCGTTGCGGGCAACGAAGTCGGTTTCGGAGTTCAGCTCAACGACAACAGCCTTGTGACCCATGGTGGCGACACCGACCAGACCTTCGGCAGCCGTGCGGCCGGACTTCTTGTCGGCCTTTGCGATGCCCTTGGCGCGCAGCCAGTCGATTGCCGCTTCCATGTCGCCATTGGTCTCAGCAAGAGCCTTCTTGCAGTCCATCATGCCTGCGCCAGACTTTTCGCGCAGTTCCTTCACCATTGCGGCTGTGATTTCGGTCATTGTGTGCCTCTTATCGGTTCGATCGGTCAGCCGGCTGAATTCGCCGTGCCGAAGTTCTGGGTGATGACTGTACCCGGCCGCACACCCTTTGAAACCCGGAGGTCCGGCAAGGGGCATGCGCATTCCCAAGTGCTGCGGCGTCGCCATACATCGAAATGATGGGTGCCGCTCTAGTGTGACAGCGTTATGAAGACTGCCTACCGTTCCAACCACATCGGACGCCTGCGGTTTTTAAAAACCCATGGCGGAGCGGTTAGAAACGAACAAGGCCGTCAACCCATTGAAGGTCTTTGACGGCCTTGTCATATCCTGGTCGAGGAGACGGCGATTAAGAAATCGCCGCCAGACAGGGCCTAGATCAGGCGCCAGCCTCGTCTTCGAGAGCGGGCTCGATCGGAGCTTCTTCGGAAGCGCCGATGTCGCGGCCGGAAGCGCCCTGCTGACGTGCGATACCGTCGATGGCGGCGCGGGCGATCAGGTCGCAGTAAAGCGAGATGGCGCGCGAAGCATCGTCGTTACCCGGGATCGGGTAGTCGATGTGATCCGGGTCGCAGTTGCTGTCGATGATCGCAACGACCGGAATGCCAAGACGCTTGGCTTCTTCGATCGCGATCTTTTCCTTGTTGGTGTCGATGATGAACATCAGGTCAGGTACGCCGCCCATATCGCGGATACCGCCGAGAGCCTTTTCGAGCTTTTCGCGCTCGCGCTCAAGGTTCAGGCGTTCCTTCTTGGAGTAGCCGGAAGCTTCCGAGTTCAGGATCTCGTCGACCTTGCGCAGGCGCTGGATCGAGTTGGAGATGGTCTTCCAGTTGGTCATCATGCCGCCGAGCCAGCGGGAGTTGACGTAGTACTGGGCCGAACGCTTTGCGCTGTCGGCAATGATTTCGGACGCCTGACGCTTGGTGCCGACGAACAGAACGCGGCCGCCACGAGCGACGGTGTCGGACACGACCTGAAGGGCGCGCGACAGCATCGGAACGGTCTGAGCCAGGTCGATGATGTGGATGTTGTTACGGTCGCCGAAGATGTACGGCTTCATCTTCGGGTTCCAGCGGTGCGTCTGGTGGCCGAAGTGAACACCAGCTTCCAGAAGCTGGCGCATAGAAAAATCGGGCAATGCCATGCCTTGTTACTCCTTTTCCGGTTTAACCCCCGCGAAGCGAACAGCGCCAATTTTCATCGACACCACCGGGCGGAACGAACCGGATTTCTCCCGGAACATCCCAAGCTTCGCGTGTGGAATGGTGAGCCGCATACAGTTGCCCGCATGAAAATGCAAGCATTTATGCGAAAAAACCGCGAGAACGGCCCGCGTTTCAGCGAACCGGCTTGTTTTCGCAGGTTTCTGGCTTGAGAATATCGAGCTTGGCGAGCTTTCCCGTCAGAACGAAATCGCCGTAATCCATCGTCAGATCGCGGGTGATTCCGTTTTCGTAAAGCTTGAACGACATGCGGTAAATCGGCAGGGCGTCGGTGCCGGTCTTGTCGTTATAATAGGCGATGGTCACCGGCCAGAATGCCGCTTTGGCGAATTCGCCAGCCTTGCCGGCGTCGGCATCGCCATCCTTCGGCATCTGCGACTTGCCGACCAGGGTGGACGTGATCAGGCTTTCATCGCCATCATCGGAACCGTCGAAAATGCGGGATTCGAAGATGCGTTTTCCCTGCTTTGCATGTTCGATGACCTGAAACATATGCTGCGTCGGGAATTCGCTGGCGACGAGGCTGACCTGGCGGGCATCCGGCCGGGTCAGATCGACCTTCACGCCGTCAGTGCCGTCGATCGCCGCCCCCTGCACTTCCTTGTCCAGCTTGTCGTCGGTGTAGGACTTGGTCTCGAAGGTGAATTTCTTGGCCGCGAGATCTTCGAAGGTGGTGGTCTGCTGGTCGGTCATGCGCACGGCGTCGCCAGTGTTGATCTGCGTCACGAAACGGAAATCCGTCTTGTAACCCTGACAGGCAGAGCCGGTGAATTCATAGACCATGCGGCCGGTCATGCCCTCGATGCCGGAACGGTCAGACGCATCCTTGAGTTCGAGATCGTAGACGGCGCGGTGCGATACGAGATCAGGAACCGCGACGGGCAAGGCATTGGCAGCGTTTGACAGGCCGGTCATAAGCCCTGTTGCGGCAACGAAACCCAGCGTCCTGACAAACATGCAATATCTCCTGTTGGACTCGCTGCTCATATTGTACAAGCAACCACCCGGCTTTTGGATCAACATCTTCTGAATGCCGGATTCTTGAAGGATTTACAACAAAACCGGAGACGAAAATGTCTGACGTCATCGAAGGCCGCCTCAAGGAACTCGGCTTTACGCTTCCTGTCGCCGCAGCACCAGCCGCAAACTACGTTCCGTTCACCATCAGCGGCAATCTTCTTTATGTATCAGGTCAACTGCCGATGGAATCGGGCAAGATTGCGGTGACGGGCCTTGTTGGCCGTGATGTCGACGTTGCCAGCGCCCAGCGCGCGGCAGAATTATGCGCCGTCAACATTCTCGCACAGGTCAAGGCCGCTTTGAATGGCGATCTCTCGAAAATCCGTCGTGTCATCAAGCTGAATGGCTTTGTCGCGTCGGTTCCGGAGTTCGTGGAGCAGCACCTTGTCATCAACGGCGCTTCCAATCTCATTGCCAATGTTCTCGGTGAGCCCGGCAAACACGCCCGCGCCGCCGTCGGCATGGCTTGCCTGCCCTTCAATGCCGCTGTCGAAATCGACGCCATCGTGGAAATCGACGTATGACGCTGAAACTCTCCTGGTTGACGGCTCAGCCCGTCGCCCATCGCGGTTATCATGATCTCAACAAGGCGGTCTGGGAAAACACGCTTTCCGCGTTTTCCCGCGCCATCGAAGCCGGTTTCGCCATCGAATGCGACGTTCAGCTGGCAGCGGACAGCGTGCCGGTGGTTTTCCATGACCACGACCTGGAGAGGCTGACCGGCATCAAAGGCGATGTGCGTGAACGCACCTCGGCGGAGCTGGCGATGCTTTCCGTTGGGCAAACCAAAGATCGCGTCCCTACCCTCAAGCAACTTCTGGTGCTCTGCGCCGGCAAGGTGCCGCTCGTCATCGAGCTGAAGGGCCGCGAAGGCGAAGGCGTCGACGACGGTTTTGCCGAGGCGGTGCTGGAAGACCTCGAGGGCTATAAGGGCCACGTCGCGCTGATGAGCTTCGACCACCATCTGCTGAGAGATCTGAAGGCGGCCGGCTCGCCCTGGCCGCTCGGGCTCACGGCCGAAGGCGACAAGCCGGAGGACTTCTTTAAACATGACGAAGCGATGCAGATGGGGCTCGATTTTATCTCCTATCATTGGGGTCATCTGCCCAACAGCTTCATCGAGGCGCAAAGAAAACTTGGCCTTCCGGTGATTACCTGGACGGTCAGGGATGAAAATGCGCGCAAGACTACTTATAAATATGCGGACCAGATGACATTCGAAGGTTTCGACCCGAGAGAGAACCCATCCGCTACGGCATGACAGAAGACTATTCCATCAGCATTGCGCAATCCTTCAGGGATATCGATCCGGAAAGCTGGAAACGGCTTTCCGGAACCTCGCGCAATATGTCAGGAAAAATATACAACCCCTTTATTTCCCATGAATTTTTATCATCCATGGAAGAATCGGGATCGGCGACAGCCAAAACCGGCTGGCTCGGGCATCATCTGCTTCTCGAAAACGCCTCCGGTGTTCTCGTCGGCGCGGTGCCGGCCTATCTGAAGAACCACAGCAAGGGCGAATATGTCTTTGACCACGGCTGGGCGGATGCTTTCGAACGGGCGGGCGGGCATTATTACCCTAAACTGCAATGTTCAGTGCCCTTCACACCCGCAACCGGGCCACGTCTGCTCGTTTCAGAAATCGAGGACGAGACCCGATTCAAGGCGTTACTGGCCTCCGGTCTTGCCCAGGTGACGGAGAAGATCGGCGTCTCCTCGGCACATGTCACATTTCTGGAAGAGGGCGATCTGTCCGCCCTTCTGCCGCGCGATTTCCTGCACAGGACTGACCAGCAGTTCCACTTCATCAATGACGGTTATCGCGACCATGATGATTTTCTTGACGCCCTTTCCTCACGCAAGCGCAAGGGGTTGAAAAAGGAACGCCGCGCGGCGCTGGAAAGCGGCATCGAGATCGACTGGCTGACTGGGAGCGACCTGACCGAGGATATCTGGGACCAGTTCTTCGCCTTCTATATGGATACCGGCAGCCGCAAATGGGGCCGGCCATATCTGACCCGGGAGTTTTATTCGCTGATCGGCGAACGCATGGCCGATGATGTGCTGCTGGTGATGGCGAAACGCGAGGGACGTTATATTGCCGGTGCGATCAATTTCATCGGCTCGGACGCGCTTTATGGCCGCCACTGGGGCTGCATCGAGGATCACCCCTTTCTGCATTTCGAGGTCTGTTATCATCAGGCGATCGATTTCGCGCTGGCGAAGGGATTGAAACGCGTGGAGGCCGGCGCCCAAGGCGAACACAAGTTGGCGCGCGGTTACGTGCCCGTCACCACCCATTCGGCGCATTTCATCGCCCATCCGGGCCTGCGCCGCGCCATTGCCGATTATCTTCAGCGGGAGCGCGAAGAGGTCGAGCATATCGGCGATTATCTTGATGAACACACGCCCTTCCGCAGGGGCGAGAGACAGGAACCGGACATATAGTCCGCCATGAGGAGAGATCACGATGACGGCCAGCGCCTATGACGACAACAATATCTTCGCAAAAATCCTGCGCGGCGAAATTCCGAGCCACAAGCTTTATGAGGATGAGCATACGCTAGCCTTCATGGATGTGATGCCGCAGGCCCCCGGCCATCTGCTCGTTGTTCCCAAGACCGGCTCCCGCAACTTGCTCGATGCCGACCCGGAAGTGCTGGCGAGGACCATTCCCGTCGTGCAGAAACTGGCGGTGGCGGCAAAGGAAGCCTTCGATGCCGATGGCGTCTTCATCGCGCAGTTCAACGAGCCGGCGGCTGGCCAGACCGTTTTCCATCTGCATTTCCACGTCATTCCGCGCAAGGAAGGCGAGCCGCTGAAGCCGCATTCCGGCGTGATGGCCGATGGCGACATATTGAAGGCCCACGCGGAGAAGATAAAGGCCGCGCTTGCTTCGTGATGGTTGCCTGGTCGACTTTATCCTCGGCCTTGCGCCGAGGACCCAACCTCGTATCGGAAATCAATCGGTTGCAAATGCTCGGGACAGGCCCGAGCAAGACGCAGGAGCGGTTTTCGGACTGATCATTCCGGAGAGCGGTAAGCATTCCTCTCCGGCCACGGCCAGCCTTCAAGCGCCGTCATATCGGGCCGGAATATTTCCACCTTCAGCGGATAACAGGCCGCCGTATCGCTCGAATGCGTGGCGCTGCAATCACCGCCCGGACAGGCGGAAAGCGCACCGATAAGATCGATCTCGGCGAAAAGCTCCAGATAATCACCCGGACGCACCGGGCTCGCCTTCATGAAATATTGGTGGGTGTCGCGGGTGAAACCCGTGCACATGAAGACATTGAGGACGTCATGCACATGCGGTTCCGCCTGCCGGAATGACAGGCCCCTCGCGGAGGCCAGCGCATTGGTCAGATTGGAATGGCAGCAATGGTGGTAATCGCCGCCGCTCAGGAGCTTGTTGGTATAGGGATCGCAGCGTGTGCCGATTACGTCATGCACACCGCCGCCGTCTTCATCGAAACCGTACCACGATAGCGTGTCATGGGTGATCGTCGCCATCGGCCGCAGGGACGGCAGGTTGCTCCACAGCCGGTTGCCGACCGAAACATGGGTGGCGTGCAGGGCGCGGGTCTTGCCGCTGAAAAACCGCTCGGTCAGATCATGGGCGTTCCAGAGGTTCAGGTCTCCGACCTGCGGACCTTCAACGCTTACAATGCGAAAAAAATGCCCCTTCGGAACGTTGAAGGTGCGGCCGTCACGCGGCGGCACGATGACCTCATCGATCTTTTCCATGCTTCGTTTGGCTTCTTCCAGACGTGCAAGGTCCGGCATTTCAAGCGTCCCGTTCGGATAAACGACAACAGGACGGACGGCGCGGCGTTCAGCGGCGTCGACGGGTTCGGTGGCGGTCAAGGGGGTCATGAAATCCTCAGGCAATCAAAATCTAGAGGCGAAATTGCGCCATGTGCGCGCGCCTGACAAGACGGGTTCTTCTTGCGCTCAGGCCAAGTCTTACTTACCCTTGAGACACCATGAAATTACCGCCGCTCACCACCCTCCGGGCATTCGAAGCCGCAGCCAGAAGAACGAGTTTTTCTCTGGCTGCGCAGGAACTCGGCATGACGGCAACTGCCGTCAGCCAGCATGTGCGCAATCTGGAGGCATGGCTCGGTGTAGCGCTGTTCGAGCGGCATGCGAGGGGTGTGAGGCTTACCCCGGCCGGAAAAGAATTCGGCACGACGGTTTCGACTGCCCTACGCCAGATTGCCTCTGGCGCCGCGCGGATCCGTCAGGGCCGTGACCGCATGACCGTTCGCCTTGCCAGCCTGCCCTCAGTCGTCGCGCATTTTCTGACGCCCCGCCTGCCTCGCTTTCGGGCGCTTTACCCCGATATACAGGTATCCATCAGCTATTCAGGTGCGCATCACGCAATACCGGCCGATCTCACCATAGGGCATGGCGTCGCGTCCGGGGAAAATGCGGTCGCGCTTTTCAGCGCAGAGACGCGACCGACAGGCGCGCCGGGCTATGTCGCTAAATTCGGTCCTTTCGACAATATTGACAGCCTCTTAGGAGCGGAATTGCTGCATGACGACACCGAGGCGGCTTGGCAGAACTGGTTCGCAGCCGGGGGAATATCCCTGCCCGATAACGCCGGTCCGGTTTTTGCGGATTTCAATCTGCTCGTGACCGCGCTCAAAGCCGGTCAAGGCATTGGCCTCTGCCCGACGGCGCTGTTTCACAAAGAGATCGCCGAAGGTCAACTGATCGTGCTCTTCGATCGGGCGACGGATACGGAGAAATATTACTGGCTGATGGAAGCAGACGAGATGACCGCACCGGCTAGACTTCTTGCGGATTGGCTTGTTGCGGAAGCCCGACGGAGCGGTCTCTGACGTAAACCAATCTCAGAAACCGAGCGCGAACAACCCACCCGCCAGAAGCAGGATCGGCACCGCCACACCGACGATGACCCGCTGGCCTGCCATCAGAAATGCGATGAAACCGAGTGCGGCAGCGCCGATGCGCAGCCACAGGGGGGATGCTTCCAGCGTTCCGGTTGGAAAGACGATCAGCTTGGCGGTGACGGCCATGACGAGCGCCGTGGCGACCGCCCTCACCCAGTGCAGCGCTTCGGAATCCTCCTTCAGGCGGTTACCGGCGAGAACGCCGAGCCACCGCCAGAGATCGGTCGCCAGCCAGCCGGCAATCGCGATGAAGAGATAGGGCGCCCACCAATGTTCGGTCATCATGGTTCGCTCTCCGGTGAGACGGGTTTTATCCGGCGGCGGAACACGAGGCGGTCGATCAGATAGGCAGCCGTGCCCCCGCCTATCCCGGCATAGAGAATATCGAATTCCGGTGCGATGACCGCGAAGGCCGGCCCGGCGATGACGCCGATGACGAAGGCGACCTTGACGACGGAATGACGGGCCGAAGCCCAGATCGATGCCACGAAATAGACCGGTGTGAGAAAAAACAGCACGCCGGCGACGAGTGGTGGAAAAGCGGCGACGACGCCGTAACACAGGCCGACGATGATGGCATTGACCACGGTGAGCGTCATGCCAAAACCAGCGAACCAGGCGGCGCGGGCTTCACGCGGCACCCTGGAGAGGTTCTGCGTGGCAAAGACCCAGGCCGTGATCGCAACGAAATGCGACAGAAACAGCAAAATCCATGTCGGCGTCTTCGCGCCGCGCATTTCCGGAACGATGGAGGCGACCATCGGCATCATCCGGACCGACGACAGCGTCACCGCCAGAAAGCAGGCAGCAAGATTGGCGCCGCCGACCATGGAGCCGATCAGGATCATCTTGGCCGGCAGGGCCCAGATCATCAGCGTCATGAAGACGGCTTCGCCGCGCGCAACACCCGATTCCAGCGCGAAGGCGCTGAAACCGACGAAAGATGTCATAAGAATGAGCGAGGGCAGCGAAAATATGCCCCGCATTCCCCGGAAAAACCAGCCACTCAGGGGGATGGTATCGCTGTCGGCAGTCTGCATTGCTGACCCACTTGTGCATATCACCCGAAACTGTGCCGCAGCTTCGGGGTAACGTCATGCATAAAATAAAAAAGAGCGTCGCAGGCATCAGGGAAAAACGCGACGCGCTTCATACATGAAAATGCCGGGCTTTCGCCCGGCATCGGTTTATCGGTCGAAGACCTCGATCATTTCTTCTTCGGCACTTTCGGCACCGCATTGGTCTTGCGCCGCGGCTTGCTGTCATCGTCCGACTTGTCGGCCTCGGCAACAAGAACATCCGCCTCTTCATTGGCCTTAGCCGCCTTGGAAGCAGGTTTCGTCTTGGCCTTTGCCTTGCCGGGCGATTTGGCCGCCTTCAACTCGGCCTCCGGCTGCGGCTTCACGGGTGCGGTCTCCGGCAGAACCTCGAGTATGAGACCTTCGGAGCCGTCATCCTTCTTACCGACGGTGACGCTGACGACGCCGCCCTTCTTGAGCTTGCCGAAGAGGATTTCATTGGCAAGCGGCTTCTTGATGTTTTCCTGGATCACGCGCGACAGCGGGCGGGCGCCCATCTTCTCGTCGTAACCCTTCTCCGCCAGCCAGGAGATCGCATCTTCATGCAGATCGAAGGTGACGTTGCGCTCAGACAGCTGGGTTTCCAGCTGCATGACGAACTTCTGCACGACCTTGTGGATAACGGCGGTCGGCAGCGGCGAGAACGGAATGATCGCATCCAGACGGTTGCGGAACTCCGGCGTGAACAGGCGGTTGATCGCCTCTTCGTCCTCTCCCGTGCGGCGCGAAGAGCCGAAACCGATCGCCGATTTCGCCATCTCGGATGCACCCGCATTGGTCGTCATGATCAGGATGACGTTGCGGAAGTCGATCTTCTTGCCGTTATGGTCGGTCAGCGAGCCATGGTCCATCACCTGCAACAGGATGTTGTAGATATCAGGATGCGCCTTTTCGATTTCGTCCAGCAGCACCACGGAATGCGGATGCTGATCGACGCCATCGGTCAGAAGACCGCCCTGATCGAAGCCGACATAACCGGGAGGCGCACCGAGCAGTCGCGAAACGGTATGACGCTCCATGTACTCCGACATGTCGAAGCGCAGCATCTCGACGCCGAGCGAAGCGGCAAGCTGCTTGGCCACTTCCGTCTTGCCCACGCCCGTCGGGCCGGAAAAGACATAGGAGCCGATTGGCTTGTTCGGTTCGCGCAGGCCCGCACGCGCCAGCTTGATGGCCGTGGCGAGCGCCTCAATGGCGATGTCCTGACCATAAACGACCGAGCGCAGTTCTTTTTCAAGATTGGCGAGGACCATCTCGTCATCCTTGGAAACCGTCTTCGCGGGAATACGGGCCATCGTCGCGATGGTGGCCTCGATTTCCCGTTCGGTGATCAGCTTGCGACGCTTGGAAACAGGCAGCAACATCTGTGCGGCACCGGTCTCGTCGATCACGTCAATCGCCTTGTCCGGCAGCTTGCGGTCCGAAATATAGCGGGCCGACAATTCGACGGCAGCCTTGATCGCCTCGTTGGAATATCTCAGGTGGTGGTAGTCCTCGAAATAGGGTTTCAGGCCCTTCATGATGGCGATTGCGTCATCGATCGACGGCTCGTTGACGTCGATTTTCTGAAAACGACGAACGAGCGCACGGTCCTTTTCGAAGAACTGGCGATATTCCTTATAAGTGGTCGAACCGATGCAGCGGATCGCGCCAGAAGACAAAGCAGGCTTCAAGAGGTTCGATGCATCCATCGCGCCGCCGGAAGTGGCGCCGGCACCGATGACGGTGTGGATTTCATCGATGAACAGAACCGCGCCCGGAAACTCCTCGAGTTCCTTGACGACCTGCTTCAGCCGCTCCTCGAAATCACCGCGATAGCGGGTGCCGGCCAGCAGCGTGCCCATGTCGAGAGAGAAGATGGTGTCATTGGCAAGCGCTTCCGGCACCTTGCCTTCGACGATACGCTTGGCCAAGCCTTCGGCAATCGCCGTCTTGCCCACGCCCGGATCACCCACATAAAGCGGGTTGTTCTTGGAGCGGCGGCAGAGGATCTGGATCGTGCGGTTGACCTCGTCGTGTCGGCCGATCAACGGGTCGATCTTGCCGTTCTTGGCCTTCTCGTTGAGATTGACGCAATAAGCCTTCAGAGCATCCTGCTGCTTTTTGGCGGACGAACCGTCCTCTTCCGGATTGCTTCGGTTCGGCTTGTTCTCGCTTTCCGGCTCATCGGCGCCGCGCGGCGGGCGCGTCTGCGACGTGCCGGGGCGCTTACCAATGCCGTGGGAGATGTAGTTGACCGCGTCGTAACGGGTCATTTCCTGTTCCTGCAGGAAATAGGCGGCATGGCTTTCGCGCTCGGCAAAAATGGCCACAAGCACGTTCGCGCCCGTCACTTCCTCGCGGCCGGACGATTGAACATGGATGACGGCCCGCTGGATGACACGCTGGAAGCCGGATGTGGGCTTGGAATCCTCGTCATAACCGGTGACGAGGTTGGTCAATTCATTGTCGACGTAATCGCTGACAGTCTTGCGAAGAGCATCCAGATCGACATTGCAGGCGCCCATGACGGCTGCGGCATCCGCGTCGTCGATCAGCGCCAGAAGGAGATGTTCGAGCGTCGCATATTCGTGGTGACGCTCATTTGCAAAGGTCAGTGCCTGGTGCAGCGCCTTCTCGAGACTCGGGGAAAAAGTTGGCACGTTGCGATCCTCATTTCTTTTCCATGACGCACTGCAGCGGGTGCTGGTGCTGTCGGGCGAAATCCATGACCTGGCTTACTTTCGTCTCTGCGACCTCATATGTAAACACCCCACATTCGCCCACGCCGTGCTGGTGCACGTGCAGCATGATGCGGGTTGCCGCCTCGCGATCCTTCTGGAAAAACCGTTCCAGAATATGGATGACGAATTCCATGGGAGTGTAATCGTCATTCAGTAAAAGAACACGGTACAAATTCGGTCTTTTCGTTTTCGGCTTGACGCGGGTGATAACAGACGTTCCGCGGTTGGTGCCGCCGCCGTCTTCCCCTTCGCCCTCGCCCTGCATGTAGATCGGCTTAGCGATCATCTTTCATCATTCTCCAAACTGTTCTCAAACCGACAGCTGATTGCCAGGAGGGAGAACTTCGCCTCTCCATATCTAGGTCGTTGAGATGCGATTTTAAGCCCCTTGCGCAAGGGTGCAATCACTATTGCGTTTGCAAAGAGGCAAACCTCGGGAAAAGTGCGAATATGGGGGCAGCGAGGACGCAGGAAAAAACGAACCTGTCGTCGAGGTGCATTTTTCTAGCCCGATGCCAATGGATGCGACAGGTCGCGGCGCAGCCGAATCCGGTTCGCCGCCGCGGACCTTATTCCTTTTCGTCGAGCATTTCTCGAACGGCGATGGCCAGCTGCTTGAGCGAGAAGGGCTTCGGCAGGAAACCGAACTTGGCGTCGGCAGGCAGGTTCTTTGCGAAGGCATCTTCGGCATAACCCGAAACAAAGATGAATTTTAGGTCCGGGTAGGATTTGCGCAGTTCTCGCAACAGCGACGGACCGTCCATTTCCGGCATCACGACGTCGGAAACGACGATATCGACCTTGCCTTCCAACTCCTCCATCACCTCCAGAGCTTCGGTGCCGGAGCCGGCCTCGTGCACGGTATAGCCGCGGGTTTCCAGCATGCGCTTGCCGCCGCGCCGCACCGCTTCCTCATCCTCCACCAGAAGCACGACGGCGGATTTGCCGGTGAGGTCCAGCGGCTCTTCCTTCACCGGCTCGGCTGCGATGGCCGGAGCAAGCGCCGCTGCGCCGGGCTGCTGCCCGTTGTTCTGAACGGCCTCCACCACATGGCGCGGCAGGTAGATGCGGAAGGCGGTGCCCTTGCCCACCTCCGATTCGGGATAGATGTAACCGCCCGACTGTTTGACGATGCCATAGACCATGGACAGGCCAAGGCCGGTGCCTTTGCCGACTTCCTTGGTGGTGAAGAAGGGCTCGAAAATCTTGTCCATGATTTCAGGCGGAATGCCCGTACCGTTATCGGCGACTTCCACCATCACCATGTCCTCGGCCGGGAATTCCGGACGGCCAAGCGCTGCTATTTCCTTCGCGTCGACGTTACGCGTCCGGATGGTGATCTTGCCGCCGTCGGGCATGGCGTCGCGCGCATTAACGCAGAGATTGATGAGCACCTGCTCAAATTGCGAGAGATCCGTCTTCACGGGCCAGAGATCGCGGCCGTAATCGACCTCCAGCTTGACATTCGTGCCGGAAATAAGCCTGTCCACCAGCATGCGCAGATCGCCGATCACATCCGTCAGGTTGAGGATGGCCGGACGCATGGTCTGCTTGCGCGAGAACGCCAGAAGCTGGCGCACCAGCACGGCCGCGCGGTTGGCGTTGCGCTTGATCTCCATGAGGTCGGCGAAGCTCGGATCGGCGGGCCGCGCCTGCAGCAGCAGATGATCGGACGACAGCAGAATGGCGGTGAGCACATTGTTGAAATCGTGGGCGATGCCGCCCGCCAGCGTACCGACCGCATTCATCTTCTGGGTCTGCGCCATCTGGGTCTCGAGCGCCTTCTGCTCCGTCACCTCGATGGCATAGACGATCGCCACTTCTTCCGGCGCTTCATCGTCCTGATCGATGACAGCGTTGACGTAGAATCGGAAATGCCGGCCTTCGTCGCTCGGGTGACGGGAATCGAAGGGGGCAATATCGCCCTGGCGGTCCTTTGCCTCGGCCAGCGCCTGCTCAAGCCTCGGCTTCTCATTGTCGTGAAGAATGGTCTCAAGCGCCACGCCGCGGTCGATATCATCGCGTCCGACGACGCCGGAAAACAATTTCAGGAAGGGCGCGTTGATCCGCAGGATGCGGCCTTCGCCGTCGAGCGAGGCGATCGCCATCGGCGTATTGTTGAAAAAGCGGGTGAAACGCATGGCGGAGGAGGATTCCGTATCCTCCTGCCCCTTGGGGCGCTTCAGGACGATGGTGCGGCTCTCACCGGGCGCGCCATCCTTAGAGGTGACCTGATGCACGAGGCGAGCCGGCATGCTCTGCCCGTTCACCCGGCGCATGTCGAGGTCTAGGATTTCAGTGCGCTTCGCCGTGCCCTGCGGATGCACCGATTCGATAAGCGCCATGCCCTCGCCGGCGACGATATCGGAAACGGTCATGGAACCGGGTGAAAACTGTGCGAGATCGATGCCGAGCCATTCCGACAGGGTGGCGTTCAGATAAACGATCTCGCCCTTGCGTCCGGCGGAAAAGAAACCGGCCGGGGCGTGATCGAGGTAATCGATGGCGTTCTGCAATTCGCGGAAAAAGCGCTCCTGATCCTCGCGCTCCGGCGTGATATCGGCGATCTGGAAGACGTGCAGCCCCTCGCCGCCCGCATCCTTCAGCACCCGGCCCTTCAGCCTGTACCAGTGCGGACCCGCATTGGATTCCTCGCCCAGCGGCTTCAGCAACCGGAACTCTTCGTAGCCTTCGCGGCCTTCGCGCAGCACGTTGATGAGCCGGTAGAGCGCTTCGGTCGATTCCCGGCTGCGCGACAGGAGCGTTTCGAGACTCTGGATATCGCTCGCCTTGGTGGTGCCGCTCATCCGGCAATAGGTGGCGTTGGCGTAGACCATATGCCCCTTGGCGTCGGTGATGAGCGTGCCTTCCGGGTGCGCCGAGAGAAACCGGCGGGCAAGGCCGTCCGATTGCGACTGCGGCATGACCTCGATGAAACCGATGATTGACGAGACCAGGAAGAAAATGCCCATCATGGCCAGCACGCCGAGTATGCCGAGCACGATTTCGTTTTCCAGCTGATCCCTGAAATAGACGAAGGCGGCGGCGGCGGCGATCAGAACCAGCGCCAGAAGCAGAATGCGCAAGACGGTGCCGGAACGGGCGCGCCTGTCCACCAGCGGAAGGTCGTTGTCGCTTGTATCGCGCACCCGTGTCATCTTGGCCTCGCAGTCGTGCAGGTCGTCATTCGGTCAGCCCTATTCCCTTGACGGAATCGGACACTAAAATTTCTTGTAGCAACTCGCTTGACCGGCAAAAAGCTCCGCCAGGACACAAAGGCTTAAAAACGCACAGCGAAAACGGCCTGAAAGGTGTATAAAAGCCTTAAAAGACTACGGCCTGGTACAGGTCAACGCCTTTACCTGACATTGAATGCGTGGCGCGGAACAGACGATCTTGCCATCGGTGACGGTGCAAACCGAGCATCCGTCCGTGAAGTCGACACAGGAAGGATTGTCGCGCACGAACTCCGCCATGGTCGCTGCGCTATCCGGCGCCTTGTCTTCGGCCCACGCCATCGAAGATAGAAACGCGTAAAACGATGGCAACAGAAAAACAATACGCATCAAACGCAGCGCTAGGGAGCTATCGATGCGTAATGACTGGGACATCCCGGAACGCTCCTTCGGCAAAAGAATTGCAACTTTCACTGTCTTTCAGCATTGAAGGACGAGAGCTGGCGCGTTGGTGGCGTCGTTACGGTTGAGGCGGCAATCCTGTGGGCGAAATCAATAAACCTTGTATCGCGCCTAAAAAAATCGTCTTTTCCTGCTTGATGTTCACATTATAAGAACCACGGCAATATTAATTGCCCAAGAAACGAAAAAGCCAAAAAATCTGAAGGGATGATCTCCATGATGGAAGATTTTATCGGCGCTTATGGAAACCGTCTCATCGTCGCCGTTGTTGGAGTGGGTGTGGCCCTGCTCATTCTGGCGATTGCGCTGTGGCTTCTGCGCAGACGCAGCGGTTCGGCCCCTTTCATTCGAGGCGGCCGCAACCGGCAGCCGCGCCTGCAGGTCCTCGATGCGACAGCCGTGGACGCACGCCGCCGTCTGGTGCTGGTGCGCCGTGACAATGTCGAGCATCTCGTCATGATCGGCGGCCCGACAGATATCGTCATCGAGAGCGGTATAGGCGCGATCCCCATTGTCAGGGACGTGCAGGAGCCGGAATTGAAGGCGCTCCCGCGCCAGGAAAGCGAGCAGAAGAGAGCCGAGCCGGCGATCCAGCCGGAACGTCGCCCCGCCCTGCCGCAACAGCAGCCCGTTGCGGCTGCGGCTCCCGTTTCCGTGCCTGAGGAACCCGTGAAGCAAGCACAGCGGCCGGAGCAGTTGGCACCTGCGCCGTCCCCGCGTCCAGCACCCGTTGCGGCGGCCGCCGCTCAGCTTCCTCCACGCCCATCGACCCAGCCGCAGCCCGTACGCACGCCTGCACCGGCGCGCGAAACCGCGCCGCCGGCACGACAGGCGGCACCCGAGCGGGAGACCGCGCGCGCCACACCGCCGCCGATACCGGTTGCAACGGCTCCGGTCGCTGCCGTCTTGCCGATGGCGGCGGCATCGCTCGACATGGCGGCGGCCCGAACGGAACCAAGGCGTGCCGAGCCCGTCGTGCAGGCTCCGGCGCCGGTCGCACCGCCGATCCCTGCACCGGCGCCCGTCGAGGCAAAGGCGGAAGAACGGACTGCGGAATTCGCCCCGCCGGTCTTTGCCGCGCGAGAGCCGGTGATCGACCAGTCCATCGCCGCCGATTTTCTCGACGCTGCGCGGGAGCGCGTCCTTCCAGACCTGAAGCCGGGACAGACGACGCCGCCCGCACCTTTCCCGCCCAAGCCTGAAAATCCGGCAGTGGCTTCGAACGACGCCGAGCCGAAATTTTCCGATGAGCTCGCCAGCGATTTCGAAAGCTTCCTCGAGGCGGAGATCGCCAAGAGCAAGGCGGATAACGAACCGTCCATCGCCCCTGTCGGGGAAAAGCAGATCAAGCCGCAGCCAGCTTCCCCGCCTGTCACCGGCGCTTCACCGGATGGAGACATGCAGAAGGAAATGGCGCGTATCTTCGGGGAACTTTCCGTGACCCGCGACCGCTGACGGGCGCAGGTCTTCCGGTCAGAAATTTGAAATAGAAAAAGGGCACGGAAGCGATTTCCGTGCCCTTAATTTATTTGTCATGCGATTCGCCGACCTGCCGGCCGCAGCGCCTTATTCGTCGCGATAGACTTTTTCGCGACGCTCGTGACGCTCCTGCGCCTCGATGGAAAGCGTTGCAATCGGGCGGGCGTCCAGACGCTTGAGGCCGATAGGCTCACCCGTTTCCTCGCAGTAACCGTAAGTGCCGTCTTCGATCCGCTGAAGAGCCGCATCGATCTTGGAAATCAGCTTGCGCTGACGGTCACGGGCGCGAAGTTCAATTGCACGGTCCGTTTCGGAAGAAGCCCGATCGGCGAGATCAGGGTGGTTGGCGCTTTCTTCGGCGAGATGTCCGAGGGTCTCACGCGCTTCTCTCAGGATGTCATTTTTCCAGGCGACCAGCTTCGCGCGGAAGTAAGCCCGCTGGCTGGCATTCATGAACTCATCGTCTTCCGAGAGCACATATTTGCTAAGATCGATCTTCTCACTCAACGCGATTCTCCTCGAAGAACATCTCAATGCGGCGGTGTATACTCCAATGATAGTCAACGATTCAAGTCTGCAGATCAGTTTTCAGGCATTTTTAAAACTGACACAAAAATCATCTAAATGACTATTTTTTATCCTTTATTCGTATTGAAGCGAACTCTTCTTCAATCACTTCAACGCGACTTACCAACAGGAAAGAGGACTTGCGGTCCTGCAACCCTATCCTGTAGCATTCAACCCGTGCCCTGACATTCGAACGCCGGTCCCCGCCCTTGACAGCATCTTCCCCGAGCCGAGTTTACCTTCTGCGTCACGCCAAGGCCGCTTGGGCGGCGCCGGGAGAGCGGGATTTCGACCGGGGATTGAACGAAGCGGGTTTTGCCGAGGCGGAGGTCATCGCCGACCTTGCCGCCGACCGGCGCTACCGTCCCGATCTGCTTCTGTCATCCACCGCCGCGCGCTGCCGGCAGACTACGCAGGCCTGGCAGCGTGCCTTCAACGAAGCCGTAAACATCTTCTACGTCGATGAGATGTATAATGCCCGCAGCGAGACCTATCTGTCGCTCATCGCCGCGCAGACGGAGGTGCAGTCGGTGATGCTGGTGGGGCACAACCCCACCATGGAAGCAACGCTGGAAGCCATGATCGGCGAGGATCTGCTGCATGCCGCCCTGCCCTCGGGTTTTCCCACATCGGGTCTTGCGGTTCTGGATCAGGACGACAGCGCCGCAAGCGGTAAAAATCGCTGGCGGCTGATCGATTTCCTCGCACCGGGTAAATAGCTGCCGCCGCGGGCAACAGCGGCGCCGGCAGGCATCGCTGCCGAAAACCTGCTGGAGCGCTTCTTTTTTGGCCAGCCGCCACTTCCTATATGAAGCCGTGACCGTGAAACACAGCCAGGAAACTGCCATTGCCGCCTTCCCTTACGTCCCTGACAGACAGCGCGTTGATCGCTTTCGACAATCTGGCCGACCGTGCGAGTAACCTCACCCATCCGACATTGCGGCTTGGTGTCACCGGCCTTTCGCGGGCGGGCAAGACGGTTTTCATATCCTCCCTCGTCCATAACCTCCTGAATGGCGGCCGGTTGCCGCTGTTCGAGGCCATGCGATCCGGGCGCGTCTCGAATGTTCGCCTCGAGCCGCAACCGGACGACGCCATACCCCGCTTCCAGTATGAAGACCACATCCAGGCGCTGGTACGCGACAGGCTCTGGCCGGATTCGACACGGGCGATCTCGGAATTGCGGATAACGCTGGATTATCAGAGCGCCAGCGGTTGGGGCCGATGGTTTTCGGCCGGCAAGCTCTCCATCGATATCGTCGATTATCCCGGCGAATGGCTGCTCGATCTACCGCTTCTGTCGCAAGACTATAAACAGTTCAGCGACGCGACGGTCGCCCTTGCCGGGAGCGGCATCCGCGCCGAACTGGCGCAAGAATGGCTGGCTATCGCCTCCTCGCTCGACATCAACGCGCCCGCCGATGAAATGACGGCCCGTCGTCTGGCCGAAAGCTTCGCGGCCTATCTGAAGGCCTGCAAATCCGACGAGAGGTCGCTTTCCACCTTGCCGCCCGGTCGTTTCCTGATGCCGGGCGATCTCGAGGGATCGCCGGCGCTGACCTTCGCACCGCTTCCGGGCCTGACAGACGAAAAAGCGCCCAAGGGCTCGCTGCGCGCCATGATGGAACGGCGCTACGATGCCTATAAGTCGATTGTGGTCAAACCCTTCTTCCGCGAGCATTTCGCCCGCCTCGACCGGCAGATCGTGTTGATCGACACGCTGCAGGCCGTCAATCGCGGACCGGAAGCTGTTCAGGATCTGGAACGGGCGCTCGGCGATGTTCTTGCCTGTTTCCGCCCCGGCACCAACAGCCTGCTGTCATCGCTGATCAGCCGACGCATCGACAAGGTGCTGATCGCCGCCACCAAAGCCGATCACCTGCATCACGAAAGCCATGACCGGTTGGAGCGCCTGACCCGACGTCTGGTGGACCGCGCCATCACCACTATAGGAATGAATGGCGCCGGCATCGAGGTCATGGCGCTTGCCTCCGTGCGCGCCACCCGTGAGGCAAGCGTGCGGCAGGACGGCCACGAGCTTCCCGTCATCGTCGGCACGCCGATGGCGGGTGAAACCATCAATGGCGAGACGTTCGACGGCAATCGCAAGACGGCGATCTTCCCGGGCGACCTGCCCGACGATCCGGAACCGCTGTTCCGCAGCATCGACCAGGATGGCGACAAGGCGACACTGCCTGACGTCAATGTCGTGCGTTTTCGCCCGCCCAACATTGACGAGCCGGGCAGTGGCGGCATCCGGCTTTCCGTTCCCCATATCAGGCTAGATCGCGCCATGCAGTTCCTGTTCGGAGACAAGCTCGCATGAAGGCTTCCACACCAAACGATCCGCAGACACGCCGTCCCACCGCTTTCTCGCTCGAGACCGAGGAGACGGCACGGCCGGCCGCCACACAAAAACGCGCGCCGCGCAGCTTCGACGCCGAGATTTCGCTGACGCCCGACGAGGACGATCCGTTTCTGGCGCCTGAGGAGATTGATGCGGCCACGCTGCCGGTGGCGTCTCCGAAGAAAAGCCGATTGTCCTTCGGCAAGCTTGCGCTCGGCGCGCTTGGCGTCCTGTTCTCGCTTGCCTTCGGGCTGTGGGCGGATCAACTCATCCGCAACTTGTTCTCCCGTTCCGACTGGCTGGGTTACACAGCCACTATCGCTCTTATTGTGGCGCTTTTCGCCGTTCTCGCCCTTGTCGGCCGCGAGGTCTTCGGCATCATGCGGCTCAACGCCGTGCAATCCTTGAAGGCCGATGCCGAGGCGGCGACACTCGACAAGAGCCCGAAACCCGCACGCGCCATCGTCACCCGCCTGAACGCGGTCCTTTCGCACCGAGCCGAAACGGCCAAGGGGCGTGCGGCGCTGAAGGAAACGGAAAACGACGTGATCGACGGTCCGCATCTGATCGAGCTTGCCGAACGTGAATTGCTCGTTCCGCTCGACCGGCAGGCCCGCGCCCTCATCCTCAATTCGTCCAAGCGCGTCTCCGTCGTCACCGCCGTCAGCCCGCGCGCGGTGGTCGATCTCGCTTATGTGCTGTTTGAAGTGACGCGGCTGGTGCGCGCCATGGCGGAGCTTTATGGCGGCCGTCCCGGCACGCTCGGCATGTTGAAGCTCCTGCGCGATGTCGTCGCCCATCTTGCCGTCACCGGCTCGATCGCCGTTGGCGACGGGCTTGCCCAGCAGGTTCTCGGCCATGGCCTTGCCTCGAAACTCTACGCCCGCCTCGGCGAAGGCGTCATCAATGGCCTGATGACGGCGCGAATCGGTATTGCCGCCATGGACCTTTGCCGTCCGCTTCCGTTCAGGGCGGTGAAGCGGCCGGGCATCGGCGATTTCATGTCCGACCTTACACCTGATTTAAGCGGTGGAAAAAACACTGAAAGAGCCTGATCCGCAGGGCATTCGCGGTTCAAAAGGTTACGGATGAAGCCGTAAATGAGAGCGAAATAAACCAAGCGTTAACCATTCCACCGGTAGATTGCAGCCTATCGAACAGGCTTCTTCGCCGGGGAAAGTATCATGTATTCGCGCTTCTTTTCGCTTGTGGGCGGGCTTGCCGCCATTTTGTCCGTCAGCGGCGGTTTCGGCATGTCTGATGTGCAGGCAGCATCGCGCGATCGCGACGACGTGTTCTTCCGCTCGGTCGCCGGTGTCTGGAAAGGCCCGGGCGAAATCGTCGCCGGCAAATACAAGGGGACGAAGTTCACCTGCGATCTGACGGGCGAACCGCTCGACGACAAGCAGACCGGCATCAAGCTCGGCGGCACCTGCCGCGTCGGCGTCTTCAGCCAGCCCATGTCGGCCGTCATCAGCCAGAAGGGCAATTCTTACGAGGGCAAGTTCCTCGACGGCGCCGAAGGCAAGGGACTGGACATCACCTCAGGACAGGTCAGCGGCGACAAGGTTGTCGTCGGCATCAATCGCGCCAAGCTGAATGGCGCGATGGTCGCACGCGTCTCCAAAGACAATTCGATGAATATCACAATTTCCGTCAAGGTCGCCGATCAGATGATCCCGGTCATCGGTGTGACGCTGGCGCGCGATATAGACCAGCTCGCCGTCGGTTCGATCAAGCCGTAAAAGCCCTACTCTTCTCAGCCATCGCCAAGCGGGAGTGTCCACCACTCCCGTTTTTCGTTTGCGCTGACAATGCCGGTCTTGTCCGCCTGCTGAAGCCATTCCCGCACGGGCTTACCTTTTACCTCGAGGTCGGGCGCGATATCGGCAAGCGGCATCAGCACGAAAGCGCGCTCCGCCATGCGCGGATGCGGCACTTCGATGCTCTCTGTAACGATAGTATCATTCCCATAGGTCAACACATCGATATCGATGATGCGCGGACCCCAGCGCTCCGTGCGCACCCGCTTCATGCCCCTTTCGATATCGAGGCAGAGTTGCAGCAGCGCGGGCGCGCTCAGCGAGGTCTCGACCAGCGCGCAGCAGTTGAAGAAATCGGCCTGATCGGTCTTTCCCCAGGGCGGCGTGCGGTAGAGGCCGGAAACAGCTTGCACCCGGCATCCATCATGTGCGTCAAGTTCGCGCAGTGCGCGCGCCATGGCAGCGGCTGGATCACCGATATTGCCGCCGAGGCCCAGTGCGGCGACGGTCATCTTTTCAGGCACGGTGTTCAACACTCACCTGCGCATAGTCGAGAATTCCGGGAACCGGCGCCGAGGGTTTACGCACCGTGATCTTGAGCCAGACGATCTGCGGATAACGGGCGCGCAGCGCCTTGGCGATATCGTTCGCCAGCGCCTCGATGAGATAACGACGCTGCCCGACGACGATTTTTTCGATGACGGCGAAGGCCACCCCATAATCGACGGTATTTTCGATATCATCGGTTTCCAGCGCATCACCTGCTTCGACTTCCATCTCGGCATCGACGAAAAAGCGCTGGCCCAGCACCTCCTCCTGCTCGAGAAGGCCATGACGGGCGAAAAAGGAACAGTTTTTCAGGATGATGGTATAGCGGCTCATCGCATCGCCTCCATGGCAGGATTGTTCACCTGAAAGCCGCGCATCTTCGGACACGGCATTCCGGCACTCATAAATCTACGCATCGGCCTTTGCCGACGATTTGGCAAGAACCGCATCGGCAATAGCCAGTGCATCGCGGGTCGCGGCGACATTATGCACGCGAAAAATCGAAGCACCCGCAAGCCTCAGGATCGCGGTGGTCGCAGCCGTTCCGATATCGCGTTCTTCCGCCACATCCCTGCCCGTCAGCGACCCGATGAAACGCTTGCGCGACGTGCCGGCAAGAATCGGCAGGCCGAAAGCTGCAAGCTCGCCGAAACGTGCCATCAGCTCGACATTTTCCCGCTCGTCCTTGGCGAAACCAAAACCGGGATCGAGCACCACGGCGTCGCGGGCAATGCCTGCATCCTCGGCGATCTCGAGCGAGCGATTGAGGAATTCGAACTGGTCGGCGATGACATCGGCAAGCTTCTGCCGGTCGCGGCCGGTATGCATGATGCAGACACCGGCGCGGGTGGCAGCAACCACGCCCGCCATCTCCGGGTCCTTCTGCAGGCCGAAGACGTCATTGACGATATGTGCGCCCGCTCCAATCGCCAGCCTTGCCGTCGACGCACGGTAGGTATCGACGGAAATCAGCACATCGGTCTCGCGGCGCAATTTCTCGATGACCGGCAGCACCCGGTCCTGTTCCTCTGCCTCCGTGACAGCGGCAGCACCCGGCCGCGTGGATTCGCCGCCGATATCGATGATGCCAGCCCCCTCTTCCACGCAGGTCAGCGCATGGGAAAAAGCCGCATCGACGGCGAGATGACGGCCGCCATCGGAAAAGGAATCAGGCGTTGCGTTGACGATGGCCATAATACGGCCACGCCCATCAAGTTTCAGGGAGCGACCATGGGCCGCTTGCCACGCGTTGCTGCCGACTGTTATCACGTAACACGCGCCTTTCGGGAATAACGGAGTGTTATGCCAATTGTTATAAGTTCCGCTCCGCCTATGCAGCAAACCTTTTTCGAGTTCAACCGGAAGGCCGGGTCATGACCAAATCATCACGTGCTCTTTGCGCCGCTTTAGCGGCCGCACTGGCGCTTTCCCTGCCCGGATCGGCTTCTTCCGAAACAATCGTCCGCAAGACCTATTCCTATTTTTCGATCAGCGGCAAAACCGCCGCCGATCTCGACCAGCAGCTTTCCAGACATGGTCCGCTGACGCGCAATACCGGCGCGCGCCATCCTGGCGCCACCGAAATCAAATTCGGCGGCGAGCTCACTTATGTGGAAAAAAACGGCCTTTGCAGCGTCGGAACCGCCAAAGTAGTGTTGAACACTCGCATTCTCCTGCCGAAATGGAAAAACCGCCGCCGCACCACGGCGGAACTGGCCTTCATCTGGGATACGCTGCTTGCCGATATCAAGCGCCACGAGGAGCGCCACGCGGAAATCGCCCGCACCCATGCCCGCTCGCTTGAAAGGCAGCTGACGGGGCTTCGGCCGCAGAAAAGCTGCGAGACGCTGCAGAAAATGGTCGGTAAGATCACCCAGACGGTGATGGACGAACACGACCGCGATCAGTTGCGCTTCGATGTGGTGGAATCGAAAAATTTCGATGCCCGCATGACCCGGCTTTTGAAGAACCGGCTCGAACAGGGTCAGAACCGCCGCTGATCGGTCTCACAGCCTATGCCATTCGCTCCACATCGAGCACGGACATGACGTTACGTCATGTCCGATATCACCCGTGAATTCTCGTCATGGTGCCGTCGCCAAGACTCATTGTACGTTCTTCGTACGGTATGGGATCATTCGGCCAAGCGGCTTGAGGCTCCAGCCGTCTCCGGTTCTCCCGGTGCGCACTTGAGGGCTCGCAGGTGTTTCCTCCCTCGCCTGCATGCTGCGTACCCGCCTCGCCCCGCTCCCCGCTACCAGGTGAGCGGGGCTTTTTCTGCGTTTAGCAATGACGAAAGATATCAGCCCTGACGTTCGGGAACATGGACGACGAGACCATCAAGCTCGTCGTTCATCTTGATCTGACAGGAAAGGCGCGAGGTTGGGCGCACGTCGAAAGCAAAGTCCAGCATGTCCTCTTCCATCGGTTCCGGTCCGCCGACGCGCTCAGCCCAGGCGTCGTCGACATAGACATGACAGGTCGCACAAGCGCAGGCACCGCCGCATTCCGCATCGATGCCGGGAATGGAGTTGCGCACCGCATTCTCCATGACGGTGGAGCCGTTGCTCACGTCGAGTTCATGGGGCGTGCCGTCAAAGGCAACGATGGTCAGTTTTGTCATGCCGGAAATCCAAAATGTGATCTAAGAACTGTTCTAAACACATAGAAAGGCCGGTCCGCCTTGGCAACCCGCTTCAAGGGCGCGCAGACGCAACCGGCCTTGCAAAATGACAAATTTGATGTGTTACGCCTCAGCGGCAAAGCTTGAGGATGAAATTTTCAGCTTCGACAATGGCCGCCGCAAGTTTTGCAATCGCCGCGCTGTCATTGCCCTTGTCCTCCACCACGGCCGCGGCCGCGGAAACGGCGGAAGCGCCGACGGCCTGCGCCGACCCTTTAAGACGGTGCGCTGTTGCCATGACGGCCTTGTCATCGGCGTCCGCCATGTCATGCAGGGCGGCGCGGGCGTTGCGGCTGAAAAGTTGCAGCACCTCGATCTCCAGATCCTTGTCGCCCATTGTCTGGCGGGCAAGATGATCGAAATCGATAGGTTTTTTACCGGCGGCGGGTGCGCCGCCGCAATTGTCGGGAGCTTCGAAAGCAATACTGACCGCTGCCATGAATGAAATTCCTGTCTCGCCGTTTCCTGTTTCGTGTCACATCTGTGTCGTATTCACGCATCCGGACCGCTGCTATCGGCTTAAATTACGGCGTGACGCAGGCGAAAATCTTCTGCTATGGTTAATTTATGTTAAACTTATGCGAAACAAGGCGTTCAGCGTGAAACTCAGGTTTAAAAACTGTTAAAAAGCCGACACTTCGCCGCCGTCGCAAATCCGCATTAATTGTTTCGAACACCTAAATGTGTCACTACGGTACTGCCGTTCTCGCAGGGCTTAAGCTCAAGCTTTGTTATTACGGCACAGTGATGTAATTTCGCCCGAAAGCTGGACCACCAGCAATTCGGGATTTGGTAAATGGCGGAACTGCTCTCTCTTGAGGGAAAGTTTCGCTGGCATGATGGCGGCAGTCCGCTTGCGGAACGCAAGTGGTCAACGGCATGAAGCCGGGCGTATGTGTAACGAGGCGTAACCGCATGGCGAATAACAAGATCAGCGACTCTGTCGACGAGACTGCATTTCAGGCATTGGAAGATGCCTTGCAGCTTGGCGCTTTCGAAGAAAAGCCGGAGACGCGGAAAACTGCAAAGCCGAAGCAGCCGGAGGCCAGAGTGAAGGAAGCAAGCAGACAGACCCCTGCTCCCGAGGCCGCCCGCGCGCCTGCCGAACAGACGCCCAGATCCCCCAATCTCGAAGCCGCCAATGACGGCTCCAAGCGCAGCCCGGCGATGATCCTGAAATCGCTGGAAGGCGGCTCCATCGGCGGCGCATTGCGCAACGCTACGATCATGTCGGTCATCTGGGCGCTTGGCGGCCTTGGCATCGCCCATCTTCTTTACGGCAATGCGCTTTGGAACATCGGATCGGTCGCCGATCTCACCGCGATCCCCGGACTGATGGCGATCGTCGTCGGCATTCTCGTTCCCGTCATGCTGTTCTTTGCCTTTGCGATCATGATGGCGCGCGCCCGCGATCTGCGAAATGCCGCCCGATCCATGGCCGAAGTCGCCCTTCGCCTCGCGGAACCGGAAACGGTCGCGTCCGACCGCATCATGTCCGTCGGCCAGGCGGTTCGCCGCGAAGTTTCGGCCATGAATGACGGTATCGAGCGCACCATTGCGCGAGCGACGGAACTCGAAACCCTCGTTCATTCCGAAGTCAATGCGCTTGAGCGCAGCTACGCCGACAACGAACTGCGCGTGCGCAGCCTCGTCCAGGAACTGACCGCCGAGCGCGACGCTATCGTCAACCATGCCGAGCGCATCCGCTCCTCCATCGTCGGCGCGCAGGAACAGATCAAGGAAGAATTGTCCATCGTCGGCGAAGAGCTTTCGATGCGGATCGCCACGACCGGCGAGGCCTTTGCCTCGATGATCGACACGCGCTCGGCCGCGCTGCTCGAAAAATCGCGCGCTTCGACCGAAGCGATGGGCAGCCTGATCGCCGCCAAGACCGAAAATCTGTTGCAGGCGTTGAACTCCTCCGGCTCGACGATATCAAACGAATTCGACATGCGTCTTCATAACCTCACCTCGACGCTGGACGAGCGCGGTGAAGTGCTGCTGGAGCGTTTCGCGATCCATGCATCGACGCTGGATAGCGGCGTGGAAAGCCTCAACAGCGCGCTTGAGGAGCGCACCCGTCAGCTCAACGAGACGCTGTCGACGCGCACACTGGAACTCAACCGCAATATCGAACGCGGCCAGCAGGTCATCGGCGGCTCGCTGGATACGGTTCTCGACAAGCTGTCCACGACGCTTGAGGAAAAGGGCCTGTCCTTCCGCCAGAGCCTGCAGAGCACCGCCGACGATGCGATCATGGATCTCGATCTTCGTTCCGGCCTCTATGAAGAGCGCATGCAGGCGACGGTCGGCCAGGTCAATTCGGCCTTCGACGAGCATGTGGCGCAGTTCGCCAGCGCCTTCGACCAGCGCGCCGGCAGCCTCGACAGCAAGTTGATGGAAAGCCTCGCCCGCATCAACGAAACCGTTGCAGGCGGCTCCGAAGCGCTTGACACCATGCTGAATGTCGGTCTTGAGCGGATCGGCACCACGATGACCGACCAGTCGCTGGCGCTGGCAACCGCGCTGGGCACGGGTCAGGAAATGCTGGAAAGCGCGCTTGACAGCCGGACCCAGGCCTTCAGCGATGCCATCGGCCAGCGCACTGCCGAAATCACCGATGCCTTCGCCAATTCGCATGCGAAGATCGACACCGTTCTGGCGGAACGCAGCAACGCCCTGTTCGGCGCGCTTTCGGCCAGCCAGGACCGTTTCGACGAAGCGCTCGCCAGCCGCTCCCTCGCCATTACCGGCGCGGTTTCCGGCACGGCCGAACACCTCGCCGCGATGCTCGACGAACGCGCCGCTGCGATCAACAGCGTTGTTGCCGATGTGGAACGCCGTCTTGCCGAAACGCTCGAAACCCGGGCAGCAGCCATCACCGGCGCGGTTTCCGGTATAGAAGACCGCATCTCCGACACGCTGGAAAGCCGCACAGCTGCGCTGCATGACGTCGTCTCCGGTGCGGAGAGCCGTATCGCCGAGACGCTCGACGGCCGCACTGCCGCGCTTTCCAGTACCATTTCCGGCGTCGAGGAGCGCATCGCCGACACCATGGACAGCCGCACGCTGTCTCTCGACATGACCTTCGCCAATGTCGAGGAACGGCTTTCGGAGACGCTCGACAACCGCACCTCCGCCCTGACAGGCATTGTCGCGAGCGCTGAGGAAAAAATTGCCGGCGCGCTCGACAGCCGCACGGCTACCTTCGGAGACGTGGTAGCGGGTGCGGAAACCCGTATCGCGGAAACGCTGGACGGCCGCACCGCCGCTCTCAACGCCGTTGTTTCGGGTGCCGAGGAACGCATCGCCGATGCGCTCGACAGCCGTACCATGGCTCTTGACATGACATTCTCCGGCGCGGAAGAAAAAATCACCGAAGCGCTCGACACGCGCACCGCGGCCCTTGGCGAACTCGTGGCCGGTGCCGAGATCCGGATTGCCGGCGCGCTCGACAGCCGCACAGAGTCGCTGAAGACCGTCGTATCCGGCGCCGAAGAGCGGATCACAGATGTGCTCGACAGCCGCACCATGGCGCTCGATATGAGCTTCTCCGGTGTCGAAGAAAAGATCGCCGATATTCTCGACGGTCGCACAGCCGCTCTCAATAACGCCGTTGCCGGTGTTGAGGACCGCATCGCCGGCGCTCTGGACACGCGTACTGCTGCACTTTCCGGCATTGTTTCCGGTGCCGAGGAACGCATCGCCGATGCGCTCGACAGCCGTACCATGGCGCTCGACATGACGATTTCCGGTGTCGAAGAGCGGATCGCCGAAGCCATGGATGCGAGAGCGTCGTCGCTCTCGCTTGCGGCGGCCGGCGTCGGCCAGCGTCTGGAAGCCACCGCATTCACGCTTGAAAACGCGCTGGCCAGCGGCCACGATCGCCTGGAAACCATGCTCGGCTCGCAGGCCGAGCGCATTGCCGGTTCGCTGGAGCGCAATAGCGGCCTGATCGAACAGAGCGTCTCGGGCGCGGCCGACCGCATCGAAAGTGTCGTCGAAGACGGCAGCAGCCGCTTTGCCCAGACGGTGGAAGAAGGCGTCTCGCGTCTCGAAAGCAATCTGTCGCAATCGCATGAGAATATTCGCACCGCGCTCGACCAGCGTCAGGCGGACCTTGCCGCGACGCTCAACTCCGCCACGGCCCAGATGGGCGACATGCTTTCCGAGCAGGCGATGATGATCGGCACCACTGTCGCCTCCAGCGCCAGCATGCTGGAACTGTCGCTCGAAACCCAGCAGGAAGCGCTGCAGAAGACGATTGACGGCAGTGCTGCGACGCTGGAAGAACGTCTTCGCAACAGCGCCGGCGATATCGCCGTCAAGATCGGCGAAGCAGCCCGCGAAATCGGCGGGGCCACCGACGCCCTCTCCAACCGCATCGAAACCTCAATCGGCAATGTCAACACCCGTCTCGACGAGACCGGCGCACGCATCGAGACCTCGCTCGATACGTTGCAGGCACGCATCGGTGGCGATCTGGCCAATGTGAACACCTCAATCGAGGATTCCGGCCGCCGCTTTGCCGAAGCGCTGGAAGACAAGACGGCCGTGTTCGCCCGCACCAGCGACGAGGCAGCCGAGCGCATCACCGGCATTCTGGACGAGCAGACCACGCGCGTCGCAGACACGTTCGAAAGCCGCACCAGCCGTCTGGCGGAAACCTTCGATAGCGGCACGGCCCGCATCGATGAGCGCCTCGGCACCATGGACCGGGCGCTGACCATCGGTCTCGAAAATGTCAACCGCACCATTGAAGGCAAGGCGACTGATCTAGCGCTGAGCCTGCGCGGCGCGGTCACCTCGGCCACCCAAAGCATCGGCGACGAAGCGGCCCGCTCCTCCGCCCTGCTCTCGAAATCCGGCTCGGAGTTTGCAGAACAGGTGCAGGCGCAGAACGAAGCCTTCACCAAGGCCATCGAAGAGCGCTCCGGGGAGATCGTCAACCGCATTTCCGATGCGCAGACCCGTCTCTCTGGCCAGGCCGCCGCCGTCGCCCAGACCTTCTCCGAAGCGGGCAACATCATCGTCAACAAGGTTGCCGAGGCTGAAGCCGTCGTCCGCTCTCAGGTCGGCGTCATCTCCGAAACGCTGACGGGCGTCGAATCCGCCCTCGACGCGCGTGGCGAATCCATTCGCTCGGCGCTTGATAACCGCACCCGCGAACTCAACTCGATGCTGGCCAGCCGCTCCGCCGAACTTTCGCGCCTGATCGAAGAGAAGGCGAAGCCCGTCGTCGACGAATATGCCACCATCGGTCGCGAAGCCGCCGAGAAGATCGTTTCCGCAGCCCAGCAAAGCGCAGATCTTCTGTCGCAGAGCAACAGCGGCATGGTCGGCATGGTGGAACAGGCGATCAGCGATTACGCCGCTGCCGGAACGGATGCGGCCAGCAAGCTGGTCGCCGCCACCCGCCAGAGCACCGACATGCTGTCGGAAACTCATACGGCCATGGCGGACGCCGTCGAACAGGGCATCGACAAATATGCCCGCGCCGGCAGCGATGCGGCCAACAAGCTGGTTGCCGCCACCCGCCAGAGCACGGATATGCTGTCGCAGACCCATAACAGCATGGCGGAAATCGTCGAACAGTCGGCAAGCAACTTCAACTCCGCTGTCGAGCGCGCCGCACAGGGCTTCGGCGCGGCAGATGAAGCGCTGAACGCCTCAGCGACCCGCTTCTCTGAATCCGCCTCGCAGGCCGCCGACATGGTGTCCAGCTCCAGCCGTCTGCTCGAAGGAAAAATCGACCGCCTGTCGAATATTTCCGGCCAGACACTGGCGCAAGTCGCCGGCATCGTCGGCCGCTTCGAGGAACATTCGAAGGTGCTGAGCCAGGCTTCCGAGCTTCTCAATGCGGCACAGTCGAGCCTCGTCGGCACGCTGGAAGAACGTCAGGATGCGCTTCGCAGCCTGTCCGTCGGCCTCGTCAAGCGCTCCGAGGAAATCGAAAGCGCCATGCGTAACGTCGTCGGCGTGGTGGAAAACACCCTCAACGAGGCCGAGGAGCGTTCGCAGAATGTCGCCGGCAATCTGCGTGACAATCTGCAGGCGTCCTTCTCCGATATCGGCCGTTCGCTTGATGAAACGGAACAGCGCGCCCGTTCGGCGGCCCAGACAATGCGGGGCGCCCTGCTGTCGGCCGGTCAGGATGCCAGCCGTTCGATCGAAAGCACGCTCTCCGACGCGCAGAAATATTCCGACGAGCTGGTCAACCGCCTGCGTGGTGGTGTCGAATCCTCGCTGTCGGAAGTCGACAATCTTCTGGGCACCGCTTCGGAAAAATCGAATGCCGCCGCAGCCAACCTCAAGGAAACATTGCGTCAGGCCGTCGAGGACGCTGTCAGCCGCTTTGCCGGCGCGACGGACGAAATCCGCCGCTCCAGCCACGATATCCGCCGCGAGCTCGATGCGACCCGCGCCGAACTGAAGCGTGGCGCTTTCGACCTGCCGGAAGAAGCCAAGGAAAGTGCGGCAGCCATGCGCCGCGCGGTTTCCGAACAGATCAAGGCGCTTCAGGATATTTCGCAGCTCGTCGGTCGTTCGACCCACCAGATGGAAGTCTCCGAACCGGTCGCCCGCGCCATTGCTGCGACCCAGCCGGGAACCGAGCGCCGTGTCGAGACCCGTCCGCAACCGGCAGCCCCGGCTCCGGTTCAGCAGCGCCCGGCCCAGCCGCAACCGGCCCCCACCTTGCGTGGCGCGCTGCCGCTCGAGAACCGCCAGGCGCCTGCACCGGCGCAGCCGGTCGCAACTAACCCCGCCGGACGCCGTGAAGAAGGCGGCGGCTGGATCAGCGATTTGTTGCGCGGCGCATCACAGGAAACGCCAGCGGCGTCCGCACCTCGCGCCGGCGCGGAACAGCAACCCACCCGTGCGGCCGACACCCGCAATCCGCGCCACATGGTGGAATCGCTGAACTCGCTCTCGGTCGACATCGCCCGCGCCATCGATCACGACGCCTCCGTGGAGCTGTGGCGTCGCTACCAGCGCGGCGAGCGTGACGTCTTCACCCGTCGCCTCTACACACTGAAGGGTCAGACGACCTTCGACGAAATCAAACGCAAATATGAGCGGGAAGCGGAATTCCGCACCGCCGTGGACCGCTACATTACCGATTTCGAGAAGCTGCTCGCCGACGTGGCTCGCACAGACCGCGACCGTACAGTCACGCAGTCCTACCTCACCTCCGATACCGGCAAGGTCTATACGATGCTTGCCCACGCGGCGGGCCGGTTCAATTGACGAAGGGGAACGCGGAGATGGATACCTCTCCGCGTGCCTATACAGCCTTACTAAAGCGTGGCGCGTTTAATCCGATTCATGCGACACGCTTTGGATTTTTGTTTTTAAGCATGTCTTGCTCCCGAAAACGCTGCACGCTTTTGGGAGATATGCTTTAATAAATGACCGTCGCGGACTAAGCGGCGGTCATTCTGCATTTCGGCCTATGCGCAGTAGATAGTCCCGCTCGTTGAACGGATCGGAACCTGAGCGCCGGCGCGGAGGTGGGGGATTGTCAGTTCGCGCATAGTGGTCGAACGATGTTTCCATCACGCCCATGCCGCTGGTCAGTTCCGGCAGCCGCTGTTGGATACCCCGAACCGCCGCAGACGCAATTGTCCCCTCAAGCCTTGCCACGCCCCCGGAGATAACAGAGTTTCCAGGGGCCGCCCCTGCCTTGGCAAGCAGGGCGATCAACCGCGTCATGGCTGCGGCGGGTGCTTCGAGATGAAAGTGGTCGAACGGCTCGCAAACGAAGGTTTGCGCTTCCTTGAGCGCCGTTGCCAACACCCACGGCGTCAGTTGCCGGAAATCCGCAGCAGTGCTCGATGGAGAGGTATGCCGCGCAGCCGTCATTGCGACGTGACAATCCTGCACCTGCCAGCCGAAGACACCCTGTTTCAGCGTTTCGAATACGGTTTCCTCCACCGCACGATAGAAGCTTGCCGGCATCTGGCCGATTTCCACCTCCAATGCAAAGCTGTTGCCGGTGCCAGCCGCGCGGGGCTCGACGCGAAGCCCCACGGTTGCGAGAAACGGGTTGGGTTCCTTAAACAGGATTTGAAGCCCCTGCCCGATGCCGGAAAGCCTTTCCACGCAGATAACCGTGCTGTCTTCAAAATCGGCCTTGATACCGAAACCTGTCGACAACTCAGACTGAATGATCTCCTTTTGCACCTCACCGTAGAGCGATACGAAAACATCGTTTGTCTCATCGTTCCTTCGCAAACCTATCAGCGGATCCTGCTCGGCCAATTGGTTGAGCGCCAGCCACAGGGCCGCGTGTCCGGACGGCTGCCGAGAAACGACGCGCGTCTCGAGTGTAGGCGGCGCAAAATGAAATGCGCCACCGGCAACGACGTTCACACCCACCCGGTCGCCAACCCTCGCTCCGGCGAGACCGGTGACGCGGGCAATTCGCCCAGCGCAGAGACTTGTCGTATTTTGAACGCGACCGTCCTTGAAGAGTTGTATTCCCGTGATCCTCGCCAACCCTCGCGGCATAGGCAGATAATGCCGAAGCCGGATCGTTCCCGATTCAAGGTACAGATAGGACAGTTTTTCACCGCCCCACCCGCGCTCGATCTTGAAGATTTTTCCTACGACCTCACCGTCGGGATCGGGGTTACGAGCGGGCAGCATGTCGGTAATAGCCGAAATCACAGCCGGCAAACCGGCCCCCGTCATTGCCGCACCGGCAAAAGCCGGATGCACCAACCCGCGGGCAGTCTGCTGCCTGAGCGATCGCGAAAGTTTTTCGAGGTCCGCCCAGTCTGGCGTCAAAAGATAGTCATGCAGCAACTCTTCATCGTTGTCCGCAAGCGTTTCACAGAGACCGGTGAAAAATGGTTCGCTCCCCATATCGGTTGCCGCCACCCGCGCGCGCTTTCCGCCCGCATCGGTGACTGTCGACATAGCGACCGGGCGCACCCGCAACTGACTGGCGAGGTCGTTCACAACCTCGTCATAACGCGCACCGACTCGGTCGACCTTGTTGATGAAGAACAGGAACGGCAGGCCAAGACGTTGCAGCGCCCGCACCAATACACGCGTCTGGGCCTGCACGCCCTCCACGGCGGAAACGACGACCACGGCTGCATCGAGCAGACCCAGCACCCGCTCCACCTCCGCGATAAAGTCGGGGTGGCCGGGCGTATCAATGAGATTGACGTTAGTATCGCCGATCAGGAAAGAGACGACGGCGGCCCTAATCGTGATGCCGCGTTGCCGTTCCAGTTCGAGACTGTCTGTCTGCGTATTGCCGGTATCGACGCTGCCCAGCTTGTCGATCACACCGGCGTCAAAAAGGAGACGCTCCGTAAGGCTAGTCTTACCTGCGTCCACATGGGCGAGGATGCCCAGATTCAAAGTGCGCATGAACCCTCAACTTCTCAAAAACTCCAAGGTGATTTTTTTGAGAAGGGACTCGGCGCATTGGGACCTCTATGTGCGGAAACCGTGAGTTATTAAGCGCATCTCCAACAGTTTGCGGAGAGGCTGAGGAATTTAGAACCTGGGTCGCGATAGATGTCAAGCATGACAGGATCGGCACCTCTACCGGCGCAAACAGGGTGAGGCCACCGTAAAATTCCGCGACCCCCGGAATGCTGCGCCATTATGCCGATGTCAAATCTCGAACGTGCCCGATGCCACCCGCACCGCGTGGCCGCCGATACGGGCGCGGGCGATTTCGCCGTCCTTGATGTCCATACGCAAATGGATATGAGACGGTCGTTCCATCTCCACGCCCTGTTCGATGAGCAGCGGATAATGGCCGTCGGTCAGGCCGTCGAAATGGTGGATGGCGCCGGAGAGA
This sequence comes from Agrobacterium sp. 22-209-1, assembly GCF_053522485.1. Classification (NCBI taxonomy): domain Bacteria; kingdom Pseudomonadati; phylum Pseudomonadota; class Alphaproteobacteria; order Hyphomicrobiales; family Rhizobiaceae; genus Agrobacterium; species Agrobacterium sp. 22-209-1. The sequence continues at coordinate 117,961 of NZ_JBNWCH010000004.1, read as the reverse complement.
GCGGCCGCGGCTGAACCGGTGGCAGGGTCTTCCGAAATGCCCATATCCGGAGAGAACATGCGGGCGTGGAACTTTGCCGCGTGATTGACGCCGCCGCGACAGTAGATATAGGCCGCCGTCAGGCGTCCTTCCACCAGCGGCGCGGTGCGCAACCACAGATTAGCATCGAAATCCATCTCCCTGATGGCGGCGATATTGTGCAGGGGTACGAGCAGGAACGGCACACCGGCGGTCCAGATCGACGGCACGTGATTCTCAAAGCCGAGATGTCCTTCGCTAACGCCCAACGCATCGGCAAGCGCCGTGTGATCGAGCGGCAACTCGACGCGGGACGATTTGCGCGGCAGGTCGAATTCGGCGAAGCTGACCGCACCGGGGCGCATCTTCACCGCACAACGCACCGGACCCACCTGCTCTTCCAGTACGCAGACCATATCGATGTCGTCATCGCCCTCGCCGCGATTTCGCTCGGCGATGGCCACCGCCGCGCCGACTGTCGGATGGCCGGCAAAGGGTAACTCGCCCGAGGGCGTGAAGATGCGCAGCGAGGCCGCATGGGCCGGATTGCTGGACCGGTTGACGAAAACCGTTTCGGAAAGGTTCATTTCCCGCGCGATCGCCTGCATCGTGGCCTGGGGAAGATCATCGGCGTCATACATGACCGCCAGCGGGTTCCCCGCCATTTTCGTTTCGGTAAAGACATCGTAGATATCGTAGTTCAGCGCCACATCCATCTCCTGCCACTCGTCATTCCGACTGCCTTAGGCAAACTGCATCAGGCCGCCCCGCATCGCAACCCTTGTCCGTGAGTGGAAATCAAGAAGCTGTGGACCGGATCGGTGCGGTCCGCCGTCCGGGAACGCCTGCGCCTGTGAAAGGCCTTGTCGCCAGCCGCCGTCTTCATGTACCAAGGGTGCGTCTGGCGGTTTGTCATCGACCTCCCTGTCGAGGTTTCAAGATTTCGAGCCGCTTCAACGGTTTACAGCGCCTTGCGTGGACGGTTTCCGGTCTGCGCCTTGTCGAGGGAAGCGGATGTCGCATTCTACCTATTCACTGTCCTTCGTCGCCTCCGCAACCGAAGAGGCGCAGGCCGCGCTGAAAGAGCTGAAAGGCATTTACGGCGATACACCTTTCGAAGAGGCTGAAGTGATCGTCGCGCTCGGCGGCGACGGCTTCATGCTGCAAATTCTCAACGAGACGATGAATTCGGGCAAGCGGGTCTATGGCATGAACCGGGGGTCAGTCGGTTTCCTGATGAATGACTACCGGGTGGACGGCCTGCTGGAGCGTATCGCGGTGGCGAGCGGCAATGATTTCCATCCCCTGCGCATGACGACGACGGATTCCGACGGCGACGAGTTTACGGCGCTTGCCATGAACGAGGTCAGCCTGTTTCGCCAGTCCCACCAGGCCGCCAAGCTGCGTGTGGAGGTGGACGGCAAGGTGCGGTTGGAAGAATTGATCTGCGACGGCATGATGGTTGCGACGCCGGCAGGCTCCACAGCCTACAATTTCTCCGCCCATGGACCGATACTGCCGCTGGAATCGCCGCTGCTGGCGCTCACACCCGTCAGTGCTTTCCGCCCACGGCGCTGGCGCGGCGCGCTTTTGCCGAATAAAGTGACGGTCGATATTCATGTTCTGGAACGCGACAAGCGCCCGGTGAACGCGGTGGCCGACCACACCGAGGTGAAATCCGTTCGTCATGTTCGGATTGCACAATCGCAGGACCGGACGGCAAGGATTCTCTCGGATCCGGACCGTTCATGGTCGGACCGCGTTCTCGCGGAACAGTTCAACAATTGACGCTCGCAATCGACAATGGCCATGCAACTGACAAGACCAATCCTCGCTGCCCTCCTTTTCGCCGCCGCCGTGCTTCCCGCGCGCGCGCAGACGGAAGCGATCGACGCGCTGCCGGTTTCGGCAATCTTCGTCGTCAGCAGCGGCATGTGGGAAGACCGCAATCTTGAGCCGGTGAAAGGCCCCGACGGGCAATTGCGGCCGCCGCCTGCCTCGCCCACGCGCGGCTACTACAAGGTCATCGCCATCCGGCAGGGCGACGGCACGGCAAAAATCTACCTGCAGCGAATCGTCTTTACCGCAGAAGGGCCGAATCTTCTGGAAAATATCGAACTGGAAGAATTCAGCCAGATGAAATCCTATGTCACGGATATTCGTCCCGAAAGTTCGAATGGCGCGCCCGCCTCGCCCGGCTTGTTCGTGACTGTCTACCTGAAAACGGACCCGATGAGCAAGGAAGCTGAAAGCTGGACGATCCTGATCGACGAGCTGGGCGAGATGAAGGTCGAGAAAGCGTCAAACTGATCGGCCCGATGCGCGGGCCGGGAAAGATTACGCTTGCAGCGCCTCCGGGCCGCCAAGAACCGCACCGAAATGATGTTTCCATAATCTCTCCCCGAGTTCACCGCTGCGATCGAGACTGGAGCCCACCGTAAGCCACGGCAACAGCGTGGGATGCAGCCCCGCATCGAAGAGGGCAAAACCGGCGGCCAGCACGCAGGTATCGGCCTGAATGCCGCAGACCAGCACCCTGTCGAGTTTCAGCGACAGAAGATGGTCGATGACCTCCCGGGGTGGCGCATAACCGTGTTTGATGAATATGCGATCTGCCGCAACAAGCGACTCGTCGTCCCTGCCCGGTTTCCAGCCGAGTTGCCGCTCAAAGGGTGTTATGCTTTCGTCATGGCGCTCGACGGTGGCGATACTGGGCATTGTCAGGGCGAGAGCGGATATTTCCGCCACCAGCGCAGCCGGCGGATTGAAGCTCGACTGGACGTCGACGATATAGAGCGCCTGTTTCATGCTTGTTCTCCAACGAAAAAACCCTCGCAATGGGTTTGCGAGGGTAAGCTTCTTCAATCGACGCACTTGAAGCGTCAGTCGATATCCGCGACTTCCACATCCGCGCCGCCGCTGATGCGGTGCGCGAGAGCGGCTTCCATGAACTCGTTCAGATCGCCGTCCAGCACGTTGCCGGGTGCAGTGCTTTCCACACCAGTGCGCAGATCCTTGACCAGCTGGTAAGGCTGCAGAACATAGGAACGGATCTGGTGGCCCCAGCCGATATCGGTCTTGGAAGCGGCCTGCGCATTGGCTGCCTCTTCCCGCTTCTGCAACTCCACCTCGTAGAGGCGGGCGCGCAGCATGTCCCACGCCTTGGCGCGGTTCTTGTGCTGGGAGCGCTCCTGCTGGCAGGCAACGGCAATACCGGTCGGAATGTGCGTGATCCGCACGGCCGAGTCGGTGGTGTTGACGTGCTGGCCGCCTGCGCCGGATGAACGATAGGTGTCGATGCGGCAATCGCTTTCGTTGACGTCGATCTGGATCGAATCGTCGACCACCGGGTAAACCCAGACGGAAGAGAACGACGTATGGCGACGCGCATTGCTGTCATAGGGCGAAATACGAACGAGACGATGCACGCCCGATTCCGTCTTCAGCCAGCCGAAGGCATTGTGGCCCTTGACGAGGATCGTCGCGGACTTGATGCCGGCTTCTTCGCCGTCGTGAACTTCGAGCACCTCGACCTTGAAACCTTCACGGTCGGCCCAGCGGGTATACATGCGCAGCAGCATGTTGGCCCAATCCTGGCTTTCGGTACCACCGGCGCCGGAATGCACTTCGAGATAGGTATCGTTGGCATCGGCTTCGCCTGACAGCATGGCTTCCACCTGACGGCGGTTCGCTTCGCTTCTCAGTGCCTTCAACGCGTCTTCGGCATCCTTGACGATCTCGTCGTCGCCTTCCATCTCGCCGAGTTCGATCAGCTCGATATTGTCCTTGAGCTGCTGCTCGAGCGCCCTGACGCCATTGATGCTGTCATCCAGCTGCTGGCGCTCGCGCATCAGCTTCTGAGCCTCAGCGGCATCGTTCCAGAGGGTCGGATCCTCTGCCTTGTTATTCAACCAGTCCAGTCGTCTTATCGCCTGGTCCCAGTCAAAGATGCCTCCTCAGCAGGCTTATGGCCTGCTTGATTTCGTCGACTACGTTCACGATTTCATTGCGCATTTCGCTGGTTCTTCACCTTCATTGAAACTCGTTGCTCAAATAAATGCGGGGGGCGCGGATGTAAAGACCCGCGCCCCTGCCAAACGTCAGGAGTGATATCAATAAAGACCGCCGCCACCGCCGGTGATGGCCTGCTGCGCCTGCGGCGAGGTCTTCAGAATGTCTTCCTGCGACATGTATCCGTCATCGCCGATGACAGAGAAGGTGGAAGCGGGACCGGTGCCAGGCTTGAAGGCTTCCATGATGGTGTCCGGCTCGCCCTCGACCGCCGCCATGCCGGTCTTGCGGTTAACGGCGACGAAGTTCATGCCAGCAGGCACGATGAACTTGCTCGGCTCCATGTGCTTGGCCGCATCGGCGATGAATTCGCCGAAGATCGGCGCCGACAACGAGCCGCCCGTGCCGCCGCGGCCGAGAGGCGCCGGCGAATCGAAGCCGATATAGAGGCCGGCGACCATGTCCGGCGTATAACCGACGAACCAGGCGTCCTTTTCATCGTTTGTCGTGCCCGTCTTGCCGGCAACCGGCAGATCGACCTTGATCTTGCCGGCCGCCGTGCCGCGCTGCACGACGCCTTCCAGCATTGAGGTCGTCTGATAGGCGGTCATCGGGTCGAGAACCTGTTCGCGATTGTCGACGATCACAGGCTCGTCCTGGTTCTGCCAGCTTGTCGCGTTGCAGCCTTCGCAGGCGCGTTCCTCATGCCGGAAGATCGTCTTGCCGTAGCGGTCCTGAATACGGTCGATCAGCGTCGGTTTGATCTGCTTGCCGCCATTGGCGAGAACCGAATAGGCAGAGACCATACGCATGACGGTCGTTTCACCGGAACCGAGCGACATGGCCAGAAGCGGCGGCATCTTGTCGTAGATGCCGAAACGTTCCGCATATTCCGCGACCAGATTCATGCCCATGTCCTGCGCCAGACGCACGGTCATGAGATTGCGGGATTTCTCGATGCCGAGACGCAGGGTCGACGGACCCGCAGATCCTCCGCCGTAATTCTGCGGCTTCCAGACCTGACCGCCGGAAACGACCTCAATCGGCGCATCGAGTATGACCGATGCCGGCGTATAACCATTGTCGAGCGCCGCCGCATAGATGAACGGCTTGAAGGAGGAACCCGGCTGGCGCATCGCCTGCGTCGAGCGGTTAAATTCCGACTGCGCATAGGAGAAGCCGCCGACCATGGCCAGAACACGTCCGGTATGCGGATCCATCACCACCATGCCGCCCTGCACTTTCGGCGGTTGGCGCAGGCGATATTCATTACCGGACTTGGCAAGCGGCTGCGCATAAATCACGTCGCCGACGGCCAGAACGCCGACCGGGGACTTGGTGGTCGCCTTTTTACCCGTCGCGTCGCGAAAGGCCCAGCGCATATTTTCTGCGGCGATATGGCCACGCGTACGCTTGTCGCCCTCTTCCGTTTCCGCATCCGCCTGCACGCCTATATCGACTCCATCGGCCGCAACAGCGAGGACCACGGCGATTTTCCACTCCGGAACGTCGCGCAAACCCTTGACCTTGGCGAGCGCCGCCGTCCAGTCGCCCGTTGTATCGATCTGCTCTACGGGGCCGCGAAAACCGCGACGCTCATCATATTGAACCAGACCGTCCTGGAGAGCCTTACGCGCCTCCATCTGGATCTGCGGATCGAACGAGGTACGGACCGATAGCCCGCCTTCGAGAAGCGCTTCCTCGCCGTATTTCTCGACGATTTGGCGGCGGACTTCCTCGGCAAAATAATCGGATGCGAAAATGTGGGCGCCGCCGCGACGCAGATTGACGCCAAGCGGCTGCTTTTTGGCGTCCGTCGCGTCGTCCACAGTGATATAGCCATTCTCGGCCATACGGTCGATCACCCAGTTACGACGCTCGAGAGCAGCCTTTTCGCGACGGATCGGGTGGTAGTTGGCCGGGCCCTTCGGCAGCGACGCGAGATAGGCAGTTTCCGCAATCGTCAGTTCCGTCACGGACTTGTTGAAATAGGTGAGCGCCGCACCGGCAATGCCGTAGGAGTTCAGGCCGAAGAAAATCTCGTTGAGATAAAGCTCGAGAATCTTGTCCTTGGAATAGGTCTGCTCGATGCGGAAGGACAGAATGGCTTCCTTGAGCTTGCGGTCGATGGTCTGGTCGTTGGTCAGAAGGAAGTTCTTCGCCACCTGTTGGGTGATGGTGGAGGCGCCGACCGGACGGCGGCCGGAGCCGAGATTCTGGATGTTGACGAGAATGGCGCGGCCGAGGCCGAAGACATCCACACCCGGATGATTGTAGAAATTCTTGTCTTCCGCCGAAAGGAAAGCGGCCTTCACGCGGTCGGGAATGGCCTGAATCGGCAGGAAAAGGCGTTTTTCATGCGCATATTCCGCCATCAGCGCGCCGTTGCCGGCATGCACGCGGGTCGTCACCGGCGGCTCATAGGTGCTCAGAACTGCGTAATCCGGCAGGTCCTTTGTCACGCCGTGCAAATAAATTGCACCGGCGGCGGCTGCGCACAGAAAAAGCACGCTGGCCAAGCCGAAAAAATATCCAATCAGTCTGATCATACTAAGCTACCGATAATTCGAATCGTAACCATCAACGCCCGACGATATACGGGCGCATCCTTGCATATCGCGTGCCGTTTTGCACACCATACCTTCTATGACAAGCCGGATACGGCAGCATTCGCTGATATGTTACCGGGCGGCAGTCCGCAATCGCGCTCAGGACGCTTTGCCGATTGCCACCGAATCCGCATTCCGAGTAACGCGGCGAATGTGAGTAAAATAGGGCTTCGCCTTCGCAATCGTCCGCAAGACCCAAGAATTGAACAGGTTTTCAGCGGTCAATGGCAGGTCTGCAACAGCATTGCCGCTTCGCAGGCAGCCCTCTCAGCCGCCATTTGCCATGGCCTTGGCGCGGTATCGCCCAATGGCGGTTGCGAGCGTATCGGCCACCTTCTTGCGCCACTCCCCATCGAGAAGCAGCTTTTCGTCTTCCGGATTGGAGAGGAAACCGAGTTCCAGCAGCACCGACGGCACATCATGGGCGCGCAACACCATGAAACCGGCGTAACGGTGCGGGTTGTTGATGAGCCCCACCTGCCCCTCGAAGGAGGAGACGATGTTTTCGGCCAGCGTCACAGAAAAGGCCTGGGTTTCGCGGCGGGTGAAATCGAGAAGAATATCGGCGACCTCAGGCGGCTCGCTGGAGGCGGCAACACCCGCGATCTGGTCGGACTTGTTTTCGCGCTCCGCCAGTTCCTGCGCCTGCCGGTCCGACGCCCGGTCCGACAACGTATAGACCGTCGCGCCACGGATGCCCTTTTGTCTCAACGTATCCGCATGAAGGGAAATAAAGAGATTGGCGTTGTTCTGACGGGCGATGGTCACCCGTTCGGACAAGGCGAGAAAAGTATCGGAATCGCGCGTGAGGAACGCCTTTATACCAGGTTCGCGGTTCAACCGCTCGGCAAGTTCCTTGGCGAAAGTCAGCGTGATGACCTTTTCCTCGGTACCGGTAGTGCCGCCGCTGGCACCCGCATCGATGCCGCCATGGCCGGCATCGACCGCGATGACGAATTCCGCCGGCCGCGACGTCTTGCCGTCGGGCGTGATCGCTGCAGTTGTCACCGGCGCTGGTGTCCGCCACTGCTGATGCTTCACCAGCTCCGCGAACTTGCCCTTGGTGGTGATTTCCGTGTCGAGCACGAAATGGAAAGATTGGCCGCCATCAGCTTTCTTGGTTTCGGCAACCGCCACCTGAACCGGCTTTTTCGCCGTCAGCACGATCCGGGCGCTGTTCTGCCCCATGGTGCCGAAACGGATATCCGAAAAAAGACCGGTCGGCTTCAGGTCGGATGTGGGGAAGCTGAAATTCACCGCCGGAAAGTCCACAACGATGCGGGCGGGCGAATCGAGATAGTGAACATCGAATTCCGGCTCCTCGGCGAAGTCTAGAACGATGCGCGTGCGCGCCTCATCGCCGATGATCCGCGCCTGATGGACAACGAGCGGCTCCACGGCATGGGCCGACTGCGCGACGGAGAAAGAAGCGGCGACGGAAAATGCCAGAGCCGACGCAAGCCGCGCGATTCGCGCGCCAAGCCGCCCTCTCCCACAGAATATCGCTGCGTTGCGCGTGAAATTCATGGCCTTCAAGAAATTCCGTATTTCAGTCATTTTCGATAAACGGCGAGGAAAAACGCCGGTAACAGCGCCATTTCAACCACGCCGTACGATAGTTTGCGCGTTTGCGCCCCACAATCGCAGGCCTTGGTGAACCAATTGTTAACCCGGAAATTCCACCAATAATATGGCATATTTAGCCAGCCTATTGCTATTGTGACAGAGAAAACATACAACACGGATGAGGGTTAAAAGTGTTGACGGGATAGATGCCCGCCGGCTGCCAATCGAAAAAGACGCTGGCGCTGCAAATCGGGCAATCATCTGCCGTCGTTACATTTATCCTGAAACTCGATCAATTCCGGCCGTGGCCGGAGACCTACCCGGTGGCGCTGCCACCGCCGCTCTGAGGAGAGCAAATTCATCGGATCCCAAGGGGTCTATATATTATTGTCGTTCCGCCTGGCCAATGATGTCGCAGCAGTTTTCACATGAACCGGATACCAGGAGCAGGCCAAGCGCCTCGCCGTCGGTCCGGATGCTGCCAGTTTACAGACGCCCGGCAGGAGACTTCATTTCCGGCACATCCTTGCACTCATATGAAAGGCTCGTCCGTGTGGCGGGCCTGTTCTCGTATAAAACAAGGCTGCGCCGAGGAGCACAGCTTACATGGCAGACAAAATGCTTATCGACGCCTCCCACGAAGAGGAGACACGCGTAGTCGTTGTCCGTGGGAACCGGATCGAAGAATTCGATTTCGAATCGGAGCACAAGAAACAGATCCGCGGCAATATCTATCTTGCCAAGGTCACCCGCGTTGAGCCCTCGCTTCAGGCGGCCTTCGTCGATTACGGTGGAAATCGCCACGGCTTTCTCGCCTTTGCGGAAATACACCCGGATTATTACCAGATCCCGCTCGCTGACCGACAGGCCCTGCTGAAAGCAGAAGCCGAGGATCATCGCCGCAGCGACGATTTCGAATCTGCAGACGCCCCCGAGCCCGGTGCGCCCATGATCGACCTTTCGCAGGTGGATCAGCCGGATGTCGGCATTGTTTCCGCAAGCGAAACCACCGAGACCGTTGTCACGGAAGAAGCTGCACCCGTTGTGGAAGCGGTTACCGAAGAAGCAGCCGTCGAGGTCGTCGCGGAAGAAGCACCCGCTGAGGAAGAAAAGCCGAAGAAACGCACCCGCCGCCCCCGCGCTAAGAAGAAGACGGCGGAAGAAGAAGCCGCTACGGCCGAGGTCGCCGAAGCGTCTTCCGAAGACGAGGGCAGCACCGGCGGTGAAATGGCCGCCATGGTCGATACCGACACGATTTCCGAGGAAGTCGAGGGTCTTCGCCGCGGCAATGACGACGATGACGACGACGATGACGATCATCACGAGAAGGAAGTGATCGAATCCGTCGGCGCCGAAGACGCCATGGAAGAGGTTCCGGACCGCGTCGCCCGCAAGCCGCGCAAGCAGTATCGCATCCAGGAAGTCATCAAGCGCCGTCAGATTCTTCTTGTGCAGGTTGCCAAGGAAGAACGCGGCAACAAGGGTGCGGCGCTGACCACTTACCTGTCGCTTGCCGGCCGTTACTCCGTTCTGATGCCGAATACGGCGCGTGGCGGCGGTATTTCCCGCAAGATTACCCAGCCGGCCGACCGCAAGCGCCTGAAGGAAATCGCGCGCGATCTGGAAGTGCCGCAGGGCATGGGCGTCATTCTGCGCACCGCCGGCGCCAACCGCACCCGCGTCGAAATCAAGCGCGACTTCGAATATCTGATGCGCCTGTGGGAAAATGTCCGCACGCTGACGCTGAATTCCACGGCCCCCTGCCTCGTTTACGAGGAAGGCTCGCTCATCAAGCGTTCGATCCGCGATCTCTACAACAAGGATATCGGCGAGATCATCGTTTCGGGCGAAGACGGCTATCGTGAAGCCAAAGACTTCATGAAGATGCTGATGCCGAGCCACGCCAAGGTGGTTCAGCCTTACCGCGACATTCACCCGATCTTCTCGCGCTCCGGTATCGAGGCCCAGCTCGACCGCATGCTGCAGCCGCAGGTGACGCTGAAGTCGGGCGGCTATCTCATCATCAACCAGACGGAAGCGCTGGTTTCCATCGACGTCAACTCGGGCCGTTCGACCCGCGAGCATTCCATCGAAGAAACCGCGCTGACGACGAACCTCGAGGCGGCGGAAGAAGTGGCGCGCCAGCTGCGCCTGCGCGACCTTGCCGGTCTTGTCGTCATCGACTTCATCGACATGGAAGAAAAGCGCAACAACCGCGCTGTCGAGAAGAAGCTCAAGGATTGCCTGAAGAACGACCGGGCACGCATCCAGGTCGGCCGCATCTCGCATTTCGGCCTTCTGGAAATGTCGCGCCAGCGCATCCGCGCTTCGGTGCTGGAATCGACCACGCAGGTCTGCCAGCATTGCGGCGGCACGGGCCACGTGCGCTCCGAATCTTCCATCGCGCTGCATGTTCTGCGCGGCGTCGAGGAATATCTGCTGCGCAACACCACCCACAACATCACCGTGCGCTGCACGCCGGAAACGGCGCTTTACCTGCTCAACCACAAGCGCGGCACGATCGTCGATTATGAAGGCCGCTTCGGTGTGTCCATCATCATCGCTGCCGACGCCGGTGTCGGTGCGCAGCATTTCGCCATTGATCGCGGTGAAGCCGTCGAAAATCCGGTGAAGATCGAAAGCCTCATCCAGATGCTGCCGAACTTCGTGGAAGAGGAAGACGATTTCGTCGCAGAGGTGGAAGAGGACGAAGACGAGGAAGAAATCGTCAAGGCCCAGCCCTCCGAGCCGCGCCAGCAGCAGGGCGACAATGGCGAGGAAGGCAAGCGCAAGCGCAAGCGCCGCCGCCGTCGTCGCGGTAAGGGCGGTCAGAACGACCAGAACGGCGCGCTTGACGCCCAGTCCGAAGGCGACGATGCCGAAGGTGACGACGACGGCGTCGAAACCGATGAGGCCGATGCTGAAAACGAAAATGGTACAGCGGAAGCACTGACGTCCGATGAGGATGGCAAGCGCAAGCGCCGCCGTCGCGGCAAGCGTGGCGGCCGCCGCAACCGTGCGGAAGACGAGGCACTCGACGCCGCGGACGCCGAAGCCGGCGAGGAAGGCGAAAGCGAAGAGGTTTCCGCCGAAGCATCCGTGAATGAAGAACCGACCGCCGCCGAAGTGGTGGAAGGTGTGGTTGCCGACGTCGTTGAGGTTGAAGCACCGAAAAAGCCGCGCCGCACCCGCAAGGCGAAAGTAAAGACTGAAACCGAAGAAGCACCGAAGGCAGAAGCCGTTGAAACGGTAGAGCCGGTGATCGTCAAGGAAACCGTTGTCGACGTCGCCATCGAAGAAGCAGGTGAAGCCTCGGCCGATCTCGCTCCGGAAGCGGAAACAACGGCGAACGAAGAAAAGGTCCGCGCGAACCGAGGCAGTAATGTCTCGCATTCCGAGCCGGTGGTGACCTCTTCCGGCTCACCCGCAACGCCTGAAGGCGATGAACCAAAGCCGCGCAAGGGCGGCTGGTGGCAGCGCAAAGGCTTCTTCTGAGAGAAGCCACATCTTGGATAAAAGACGCCCGTAACGATGTTGCGGGCGTTTTCTTTTATCGGTGCAAAGAACTTTTTTCGAACCGCTCACAATTCCTGCGACAGGCGCGGGATGAGGAATGGGAAAGGTCAGCCCGTCAAACGGACCGCGTCAACCCGCCATCAACGCGGATATTCTGACCGGTAATATATCCCGCCCCCTCAGAGGCAAGGAATGCCACGGTGGCGGCGATTTCCTCGCTCTTGCCGTAACGCTGCATCGGCACGCTCTCTCGGCGCTCCTCCGTTGCCGGCAGGCTGTCGATCCAGCCGGGCAGCACATTGTTCATGCGCACATTGTCGGCCGCATAGGTATCGGCGAAAATCTTGGTATAGGAGGCAAGGCCGGCGCGGAACACGGCGGATGTCGGGAACATGCTGCTCGGTTCGAAAGCCCAGGCAGTCGAGATGTTGACGATGGCGCCCGCTTTCTGTTTCACCATGATGGGGGCGACGATCCGTGTCGGGCGGATGACGTTCATGAGGTAGACATCGAGGCCGATATGCCATTGCTCGTCGGTGATCTCGAGGATGGAGGCGCGCGGACCATGGCCGGCGCTGTTGACCAGCACATCGATGCGGCCGAATTTTTGGAGCGTCAAATCCGTTAGCCGCTGGAGATCGTCATTGGACTGGTTGGAGCCGGTGACGCCGATGCCGCCCAGTTCCTGCGCCAGCGCCTCTCCCTTGCCGGAAGAGGACAGGATCGCGAGTTTGTAGCCATCCGCGGCCAGACGTTTCGCCACGGCAGCTCCCATGCCGCTGCCACCTGCCGTTACAATCGCTACCTTCTCCGCCGACATCGCTATTCTCCTTGTCCAATTCCAAGGGTGCCCCGCACCATATTGGCCCATCTATAACGGGTTTCAAAGGCGAGTTCGAACCAGAAAGCCTTGCAGCGGCATGCAGAAAAACTGATGCTGAAAAAGTCAGCCTAGCCATTTCCCCCTGCCGGATGGACTTCCCGGCTGTCGGCTGGCGCTTCCTCCCGTTCCTCCAGGCCGTAGTCGCGGATCACCTGCGCGATACGCAGCCGGTAATCGGAAAAAACGCCGGACCGGCCAAGCGACTGCGCGGCGCGATGCGGCAGGGTGTTGCGCCACGCCCTCACCGCCTCCTCATCCCGGAAGAAGGACAGCGAGAGCATCTTGTCCGGATTGCCGATACTTTGAAACCGCTCGACGGACAGAAAACCGTCGACGGTCTCCAGTTCAGCCCGCAGGCCTGCCGCGATGTCGAGATAATGCTGCTTCTCGCCTTCAGCCGGCCAGACCTCGAAAATAACGGCAATCATTGTCCTCCTCCGGCGTGCGGAGCGGAGGCGAGACGCAGGAAAAGCCGGTCCTCTCTGCGAATGAACTGTTCGCGGCGGGCGAATTCGTAGTTTTCCCGCCCCGCGGGATCGGCGGCGAGCCGAGCCCGGTAGGCTTCGTAGGCGGCCAGATTTTCGATGTTGTAGACACCGTAGGCAATGGTGCTCGATCCCTCCTTCGGCGCATAATAACCGATCAGATCGGCCCCGCAGCGCGGTATCGCCTCACCCCATGTGCGGGCATATCGCTCAAAAGCATCGACCTTGAAAGGATCGATCTCGTAGCGGATGAAACAGGTCAGCATCGTTTGTCTCCTCGTATTTTGCCTCTCTCTTTTACGCCATTGCTTTGCATTAATGCTTCGGCTAGCATCGAAGCATGAAAGACGGACCTCTGATCGCCAATGTCGCCGCGCTGATCGGCGACCCTGCCCGCGCCAACATCCTGACGGCGCTGATGGACGGACGTGCGCTGACCGCAAGCGAGCTTGCCGAAGCCGCCGGCGTGACCCTGCAGACCGCCAGCGGTCATCTGTCGAAGCTCTCCGAGGCGCAACTCTTGAAAGCGGAAAAACAGGGACGTCACCGCTATTTCCGTCTTTCCGACGAGGATGTGGCGCATGTTCTGGAAGCGTTGATGGGTCTTGCCCAGCGCACGGGCGCAGTCCGCGTCCGCACGGGACCGAAGGACAAGGCGCTGCGGGAAGCGCGCATCTGCTACGATCATCTGGCCGGGGAAAGCGGCGTGGCGCTGCTAGCCGCCATCACCGCAAAGGGGCTCGTGACGTTAGGTGACGATCCTGCCTTGACGGAGAGCGGACGCGACTTCTTCTCAAGCTTCGGCATAGACCTTTCACCGCTCGAGAAGGCCCGTCGCCCGGTCTGCCTGCATTGCCTGGACTGGAGTGAGCGCCGCCATCATCTCGGCGGTGGGCTCGGCGCATCGCTGCTTGAAGCCATGCAGCAACGGGACTGGCTGCGGCGCGGAAACGGAAGGGTGCTGACCTTCACGACAAAGGGCGAAAAGGCTTTCAACAGCACCTTCAGCTGCACGCCCACCTGAGCACCACGAACCGATGATCCCAGCTTATTTCAACCAGCCGGCAATACGTCCAACGGCCTCGGCAATGTCAGACACGGAACCCGCATAGGAAATGCGCAGCGCCCTGTGGCCTTCCTCTGGATCAAAATCCATGCCTGGAGTCGTCGCCACATCGATTTCCGCCAGCATGCGCCTGGCGAAATCCATACTGTCGTTGGAAAAGCGGCTGGTATCGACATAGGCGTAAAAAGCGCCATCCATCGGGGACGCCAGCGGCAGGCCTATCTCCGGCAGGCGCGCCATCAGGAAATCGCGGTTGGTGCGATAGCTTTCCCGGTAGACATCCAGTTCCTCCGCCGCCGAAAAGGCTGCCGTCGCCGCAAGCTGCGACAGTTCAGGCGCGGAAATATAGAGGCTCTGGGCCAGACATTCGACGGGACGGACCAGATTCTCGGGCAGCACCATCCACCCGATGCGCCAGCCGGTCATGCAATAATATTTGGAGAAGGAGTTGATGATCACGGCATTGTCGGTGATTTCGAGCGCACTCGTCTCTTCCCCGACAAAGGTAAGGCCGTGATAGATCTCGTCGGAAATGAAAGCCATGTCGCGGCTTTCGCAATAGCTGGCCAGCCGCTTCAAAGCCTCGCGGCCGGTCACCGTGCCGGTCGGATTGGCCGGGCTTGCCAGAAGCACGCCCTTCAGCTTGCAGCCGGCCTTTGTCTCCGCCCGCTCCAGACTTGCCGGCGTCAGCGTATAACCCGTTTCGGCCGTGACCGGCACTTCCACGACGTGGAGGCCGAGCGCTTTCAGAATATTGCGATAGGCAGGATAGCCGGGTCTTGCGATAGCGACATAATCGCCCGCATCAAAAAGGCTCAAAAAGGCGAGGTTGAAGGCGGCAGATGAGCCCGTTGTCACGGCGATGCGGGCGGGATCAATGGCGACCTGGTGGCGCAGCCGATAATGGCCGGCGATCGCCTCCCGCAACTCACGCAGGCCGAGCGCATCGGTATAACCGATCCGCCCATGCTTCAGCGCAGCCTCAGCCGCCGCAAGCGAGGCTTTCGGTGCAGGATGGGAGGGCTGACCGACCGCCATGGAAATGACGGGGCGGCCCGCCTGCCTGCGCCTGTTCGCTTCCGCCAGAATGTCCATGGCGTGAAAGGGTTCGACGGCGCTCCGCTTCGAGATCGTTATCAAGGGCATGCTCTTTCCTGAACCGTATTTCGCAGACTTGCCGCAGAATCACAATCTTCACAATCATGCGATCATAATGCGGACAAGTATTTTTGCCGTATGGCATTTGGCTTAAAGTAAGGTAATTGCCTTCATAAGATTTCAAGAGGCTCCGGCCGCACAGAATGAGGACCGATATGGCGCATTTTCTCCGTTCCACCCTTCTTGCCAGCGTGACGGCCCTTTCGACGGTATTCGCCTCCCTGCCCGCCCATGCGCTCGACGAGCAGCAGAAGAAGGAAATGGGCGAGTTCATCAAACAATATCTGATCGAGAACCCGGAAATCATGCTCGAGGTTCAGGATGCGCTTGAGCGCAAACAATATGCGGCGCGCAACGCCAAGGCGGCGGAGGCCGTTGCCGACAACAAGACGACCATCTTCGAATCAAAATACGATCTGGCGCTCGGCAACCCGGATGGCGATGTGACGCTGGTCGAGTTCTTCGACTATAATTGCGGTTACTGCAAACGCGCCATGGGCGATATGGACGCGATTTTGGAGGGCGACAAGAAGGTGCGCGTCGTCCTCAAGGAATTCCCGATCCTCGGACCGGAATCGGTTGCGGCCCACCGAGTCTCCAACGCCGTGAAGCTGCTTGCTCCGGCCAAATACGCAGAATTCCAGCGCACCCTGCTTGGTGGTCGCGGACGGGCGAATGAGGACAGCGCCATGGAAGTCGCGACCTCGCTCGGCCTCAAGGAAGCAGACATCCGCAAGTCGATGGCGGAAAACCCGAATGATGCGCAGGTGCAGGAAACCTACAAGCTGGCCAACAGCCTCGGCATCACCGGAACGCCGTCCTATATCGTCGGCGACGAGGCGGTTTTCGGTGCGGTTGGCGCCGACCCTCTGAAGGAAAAAATCGCCAATATGCGCAGCTGTGGAAAAGCCACCTGCTCCTGATTGCTAAAAAAGCCACTGCATTCCCTGTGAGATGCCTGCCAAGCGGCCGGTTTAGGGCTTGCGGGGGCTTTTCCTTGACGGCTGCGCAGTCTATAGGTGTCGCTGATTTTCTTATGGAAACGTGAATGAGCAACATCATCATCGTCATCAACGGCCCCAATCTCAACATGCTGGGAAAAAGGGAACCGGGTATCTATGGTGGCAAGACGCTGAAGGACATCGAGAATGATTGCCTTCAAGCCGGTGCCGATCTCGGTTTCGCAGTGGAATTCCGCCAGTCCAACCACGAAGGCGTGCTGGTGGACTGGTTGCAGGAGGCGGGTGAGCGGGCGGCTGGCGTCGTGATCAATCCCGGCGCCTACAGCCACACATCCATCGCGTTGCATGACGCCATTCGCGCGATTTCCACGCCCGTCGTGGAAGTGCACATTTCCAACATCCACGCCCGCGAAGAGTTCCGTCACAAATCGATGGTATCACCCGCGGCTAAGGGCATGGTCTGCGGTTTCGGACCATATGGATACATCATGGCGCTTCACGCGCTGAAAAACATCACGGCATAAAAAGAAACAAAGAATAGGGTTTGTCATGTCTGAAAAGAAACAGGGTATCGACAAGGAACTGATCCGCGAACTCGCGAATATCCTCAACGATACCGACCTTTCGGAAATCGAAGTGGAGCAGGACGACCTGCGCATCCGCGTTTCCCGCGCCGCTCCCGCCGCCACGGTCTATGCCGCAGCGCCTGCTCCTTATGCGCCCGCACCGGCGGCAGCCCCCGTTGCTGCGCCGGCCGCAGCCGCGCCGGCAGCCTCTGCGTCCTCCGCAGCACCTGCCCGCAACCCGGCCAACACCGTGTCCTCGCCGATGGTCGGCACGGTCTATCTTTCGCCTGCCCCGGGCGCACGTCCCTTCATCGAAGTGGGTGCAACGGTCAAGGAAGGCCAGACCATCCTCATCGTCGAAGCCATGAAGACCATGAACCAGATTCCGGCTCCCAAGTCCGGCAAGGTCGTGGAAATCATCGTCAACGACGCTCAGCCCGTGGAGTATGGCGAAGCCCTCGTGGTCATCGAATAAAGGCGGTTCAGCATGGTTTCGAAGATCCTCATAGCCAACCGCGGCGAGATTGCGCTACGTGTCCTGCGCGCCGCCAAGGAGCTTGGCATTCCGACGGTGGCCGTGCATTCCACGGCCGACGCGGATGCCATGCATGTGCGCCTTGCCGACGAGAGCGTCTGCATCGGCCCGCCGCCTTCGCGTGACAGCTACCTCAACATCCACCAGATCGTTGCGGCCTGCGAAATCACCGGGGCGGACGCCGTTCATCCCGGTTACGGCTTCCTGTCGGAAAATGCAAAGTTCGCCGATATTCTCGACGCGCACGGCATTACCTTCATCGGACCGACCGCCGAACATATCCGCATCATGGGCGACAAGATCACCGCCAAGCAGACGGCGATGGAGCTTGGTATTCCCGTTGTTCCCGGCTCCGACGGCGAAGTGAAGCCTGAAAACGCGCTTGAGATCGCCCGCGAAATCGGCTTTCCCGTCCTCATCAAGGCGACGGCGGGCGGCGGCGGTCGCGGCATGAAGGTGGCGAAGACCGAAGCCGATCTGGAAGAGGCCGTTGCGACGGCCCGCTCCGAAGCGGCGGCAGCCTTCGGCAACGACGCGGTCTACATGGAAAAATACCTCGGCAAGCCGCGCCATATCGAAGTGCAGGTGTTCGGCGATGGCGAAGGCAATGCCGTTCACCTTGGCGAACGCGATTGCTCGTTGCAGCGCCGTCACCAGAAGGTGCTGGAAGAAGCCAATTCGCCGGCTCTGACCGTCGAACAGCGCATGAAGATCGGCGAAATTTGCGCGAGCGCCATGCGCAAGCTGAAATATCGCGGCGCCGGCACCATCGAGTTCCTGTATGAAAACGGCGAGTTCTATTTCATCGAAATGAATACCCGTCTGCAGGTGGAGCATCCGGTAACGGAAGCGATTACCGGCATGGATCTCGTGCAGGAACAGATCAGGGTCGCTTCAGGCCAGGGCCTGTCGGTCACGCAGGCGGATATCGAATTCCATGGCCACGCCATCGAATGCCGAATCAATGCCGAAGACCCGCGCACCTTCGTTCCCTCGCCGGGCACGCTGACCTATTTCCACACGCCGGGCGGTCTTGGTGTGCGCGTCGATTCCGGTGCCTATCAGGGCTACAAGATCCCGCCCTATTACGACAGCATGATCGGCAAGCTCATCGTTCACGGCCGCGACCGTGAGGAGTGCATTCGCCGCCTGCGTCGCGCGCTGGATGAGTTCGTCGTTGACGGCATCAAGACAACACTGCCGCTTTTCCAGGATCTTCTCCAGAACGAAGATATTCTGAACGGCGATTACGATATTCACTGGCTGGAAAAATATCTGGCCGGTGACGCGTCTCACTAAGACGATATGGCTGGGCGGCGCAGCAGAAATAACGACATAACGGTCGATATTCTGCTGCGCGCCTATTCAGCCGGCCTGTTTCCCATGGCCGATTCGGCCGATGATCCGGAACTGTTCTGGGTCGAGCCGGAAATTCGCGGCATCATTCCCCTCAATAGTTTTCACGTTTCCAAAAGCCTCGCCAAAGCGATGCGCAGGAAGCCGTTCGAGATTCGCTTTAACACCGCTTTCGAAGCGGTGATGGCTGGATGCGCGGCGGAAGCGCCGGACAGACCGAGCACCTGGATCAACGCCGTCATCCGCAGGCTCTATAGCGAGTTGCACCAGATCGGCCACGCCCATAGTGTCGAAGCGTGGGAAGGCGAGGAACTTGTCGGCGGGCTTTACGGCGTCTCGCTGGGCGCCGCCTTCTTCGGCGAGAGCATGTTTTCCCGCCGCACCAATGCATCGAAGATTTGCCTCGTGCATCTGGTGGAGCGCTTGCGACAGCAGGGTTTCACCCTGCTCGACACGCAATTTACGACAGAGCACCTCAAGACGTTCGGCGCGATTGACGTACCGAAGCAGGAATATACGAAAATGCTCGACCTTGCCGTCAACCGGCCCAGTCTGCCATTTTGAAGACTTTACGTAAGGTTATTTGCTTGCCGTAGAGGGAGCAGGAACGTCAGAATCCTGCTTGCAGCCCGTCAGCCACACGTCGTAGATCGGGTGTTCCACAGCGTTGAGGCCGGGACTGTCGGCGAACATCCAGCCCGTGAAAATTCGCTTGATCTTGCGGTCGAGCGTGATTTCATCGACCTCGACAAAAGCGTCGATCTTCTGGGCTTCCGTCTGGTCGCGGGAATAACAGACTTTCGGCGTCACCTGAAGCGCGCCGAACTGCACGGTCTCATCGATATAGACATCGAAAGACGTGATACGGCCGGTGATCTTGTCGATGCCGGAAAACACCGCCACACGGTTTTCGAGACGGGCGGCGGAGACGGGTGATACGAGGAGAACAGCTGAGACCGCTGCAAACAGCGAGACTGTCAGCGCACGCAAAGAACGATCCCGCGTGATTTTCCTCATACGATATGTCTCCAAATATTTGCCTGTGTCGAACCGCCGACCGGATCAACGCCTAAGGGCGGAATGTGGCAAAAACCGGTGAGGGCGGATACAAGCGCGGTGTTTTGCACAACACCGCGCATCACAAGATGCTTAGTTGCCGGGGGTCCAGGCGTCGTAGTCGCCGGTTACGCGCGGGCGCTCGCCGGCCACAGCCAGCGACCCCTGCGGGCGATAGGCATTGGACGAACCGGTGAGGTTGGGCTGGTGCGGCTTTTGCCAGTCACGCGCAACGTAGCTTTCCTGGCTCGGCGGCACGTCGGTGCGGTAATGCATCCAGCCATGCCAGCCGGGCGGAATGGCCGAGGCCTCAGCATAACCATTGTAGATCACCCAACGGCGCGGCATGCCCCAGGATGTGGTGCCGCCTTCGTAATAGGTATTGCCCAACTCGTCCTGTCCTACCTTCTTGCCGAAGCGCCAGGTGTGAAACCGCGTTCCGATCGTCTGGCCGTTCCACCAGGTGAAGATTTGCGTCAGGAGAGTCTTCATTCTACGTTCCTCGGGCTTGAATGCGCCGCAGCGATTTTCCGTGCACGGCACAAGACATGCTTATGCCGCCCCTCACGGCAATTGTCCAGCATTTCGAGATATATCCGCGCTATTTCAGCTTCATCCTGAAGCCCAGATGCCGCTTCTCGAAACCGAGCCGCTCGTAAAAGCGATGCGCGTCTAGCCGGGCCATGTTGGAGGTGAGCTGCGCGGCTTTCAGACCCTGACGGCGGGCTTCTTCCAGGCAAAAATTGATCATCACCGCACCGATGCCGCGACCGCGCATATCGGCCCGCGTCTGCACTGCCTCGATCACCATGGACTTCGCCCCTCGCCCGACGAGCTTGGTGAGGATCGCCGTCTGGAAGGTGCCGACCACCTCGCCATCCAGTTCGGCGACATAAAGCGTTTCGCTGGGCGATGCGTCGATGGCCCGGAAGGCGGCGAGATAATCGGGCTGCGCCGATTCGTCTGCCGTATCGCCGTGGCCCCCGATCTCGTCGGCGGCAAATATGGCGGCAAGCGCCGGCACATCGTTTTCGCTCGCCGTTCGAATTAGAAGATTTTCCAAGGTCGCATTCATCGGGTCAGGCTCTTTTCCATAACGATGCCGGGCAGCCCCTCGATGCCAGCCATGCGCTCGATTCGGTCCACCTCGACAAATCCGACGCCTTCATAAAAGGCGATTGCGACAGTATTTTTAGGCTCGACTTCAAGCCGCATGATTTCCGCATCCGGAAAGCAGGTTTCGAGTTCCGCGAAGAGATCGCGGCCTACACCCTGCCGCTGAAGATCGGGCGCCACATAAAGCTGGTGCAGCAGGGCGGTCTTCGCCATCTTGGTGGACATCGAGCCATAGGCCATGCCGCCGATCCGCTTGCCGTCATCGGCCACCAGAAACTCGCCGCCCTTTTTCTCGACCCGGTCCTTCATGGCCTGCGGCGAATGCCATGCGAGGATCAACTGGTTCACCTTGTCTGCGCCGTAGATCGCGTCATAGGTGGCGTGCCATGTCGTGGCCAGCAACGTGCGTACGGGCTCGATATCTCGCAGACCTGCGGTGCGGATGAAAAACATGATTTGGCTCCGTCTCAGAATAGAAAAAGCCGGGCGTTGATCCCGGCAGAAGTGATGTCAGTCCTTCGTACTCGACGTCATCCTCGGGCTTGTCCCGAGGATCTGAGCACGTTTGACCTTGTGGGTCGTTAGATCCTCGGGACAAGCCCGAGGATGACGGATGAGAGCTGTCGGCCTCAATGCTTCTACGGCAGAGGCAGCCTCCGCTTACTCGTCCTCAATGCCAAGCTTGGCCTTGACCAGCGCCTGCACCGCCTGCGGGTTGGCCTTGCCGCCCGTCGCCTTCATGACCTGACCGACGAACCAGCCGGCGAGCGTTGGCTTCGCCTTGACCTTCTCGACCTGGTCCGGGTTGGCGGCGATGATTTCATCGACGGCCTTTTCGATGGCGCCGGTATCAGTCACCTGCTTCATGCCGCGGGCTTCGACGATCTCAGCCGGATTGCCGCCCTCGTTCCAGACGATTTCGAACAGGTCCTTGGCGATCTTGCCGGAAATGGTCTCGGCCTTGATGAGATCGATGATACCGCCGAGCTGTTCTGGCGAAACCGGGGTCGTCTCGATATCCTTGCCCGATTTGTTCAGTGCACCGAGCAGATCGTTGATGACCCAGTTGGCAGCGGCCTTCGCATCGCGACCGGCAGCAACCGCCTCGTAATAATCGGCAATTGCCTTTTCCGAAACGAGGATCGAGGCGTCATAGACCGACAGGCCGAGATCGGCCACGAAACGTGCCTTTTTGTCATCAGGCAGTTCCGGCAGATCGACCTTCAGCGCCTCAACGAAAGCATCGTCGAATTCAAGCGGCAGCAGATCAGGGTCCGGGAAATAGCGGTAATCATGCGCGTCTTCCTTGGAGCGCATGGACCGCGTCTCGCCCTTGCCGGGATCGAACAGGCGGGTTTCCTGATCGATCACGCCGCCATCTTCCAGAATGGCGATCTGGCGACGCGCCTCATATTCAATGGCCTGACCGACGAAGCGGATGGAGTTGACGTTCTTGATTTCGCAGCGCGTGCCGAAACCTTCGCCGGGACGGCGCACGGAAACGTTGACGTCGGCGCGCATGGAGCCTTCATCCATGTTGCCGTCGCAGGTGCCGAGATAACGCACGATGGAGCGCAGCTTGGTGAGGTAACCCTTGGCCTCATCCGAAGAGCGCATATCGGGCTTGGAGACGATTTCCATCAGCGCCACGCCCGAACGGTTGAGGTCCACGAAAGACATGGTCGGGTGCTGGTCGTGCATCGACTTGCCAGCGTCCTGCTCCAGATGCAGGCGCTCGATGCCGATCTCGATGTCCTCGAAATTGCCCTGACGGTCTGGACCGAGCGAAATGGTGATGGTGCCTTCACCGACGATCGGGTCCTTGAACTGCGAAATCTGGTAGCCCTGCGGCAAATCCGGATAGAAGTAATTCTTGCGGTCGAAGATCGAACGGTTGTTGATCTTTGCCTTCAGGCCGAGACCGGTACGTACCGCCTGCTTGACGCACTCCTCGTTGATGACGGGCAGCATGCCGGGCATGGCGGCATCGACCAGCGACACGTTGGAGTTCGGCGCATTGCCGAAGGTGGTGGAGGCACCGGAGAACAGCTTGGAATTGGAGAGAACCTGCGCATGCACCTCCATGCCGATCACGATTTCCCAATCGCCGGTGGCGCCGGGAATGAAGCGTTTCGGGTCGGGGGTGCGCACGTCTACAAGGGTCATCTGAAGCTCACGATATACGGGTTCTTTGGCCTTGGTGGGTAGAACAAATGCAGCGCGGGCGCAAGACATGTTGCGCCCTCTCGCCACTGGCCTACGATTTTCGCCAATGCCGGACACGCCTTTTTTACGCTTGCCGGTTTCAAATCACGCTATGGACACGATGACCTTCTGCCTCATCGCCTATATCGGCTTCAATCTCTTCGTTTTCCTTGTCTATTGGTGGGACAAGGAAGCCGCACGACAGGGCGGATGGCGTATCCGGGAAAGCACGCTGCTCCTGCTTGCTCTCGTCGGCGGCAGCCTGGGGGCCGTGTCGGCCCAACATCTGTTACGGCACAAAACACGCAAGGAGCCGTTCCGCAGTATCCTGCTGTCCATCGTGATATTGCAGAGTGGCCTTCTCGCATCGCTCGCCATCATGCCGGACTGGCCGGTGCGGTTGGCGGTTGCGCTGAAAACGCTGTTTCAGAACCCGGGTCCGTAAAGGCCACTCTCGATCTCGGCCAACTGTTTTTGCAGCCCCACCGATTGCACCTCGCGGTCCAGCTTCGGCGCATAAGAAACGGAAAGCCAGCGCACGCTATAGCCATGGTGGCGGAAAAAGGCGACTGCCGGTTCGTTCTGGGCATGTGTCTCAAGCCGGATTGTCTCGAAGCCCTTGTCCTCTATCAGTCTTTCAATATCTGCAAGCAGACGGCTGCCGACGCCCCTCCGTTGAAAATCGGGATCGATCCAGAAGTCGGTAATAACCTCGTCAAAATGCTCCCGCGCGGCCCACCCCGCAACCGAGCCTCCAAGTTCCGCGACGCGGATGGCAAGCCATGATGAGCGGGTGAAATTGGAAAAGGCGCTGGCCGCATTGTCGTAAAGCGTGGGTGTTATGCCAAGAGCCGCAGTTGCCCGCCGCCATGCCCTGATGCCGATGGCCGCAAGGACTTCCGCTTCCCGCTCATGCGCATTGCGAATGACGATCAAACCGCGCCCTCCTTGGCCGTAAAAATTAAACCATTGCGAGTGCGATTCGGCCAGCGTGCTTTTGCTGGGCAAGCCACCGGCTTGACCCTGCTGGACTTGCCCGCTATCCAAAAGAAGCAAGAACGGAGTTTTTATGTTCGCTCAATCGGAGTCCCGGTAAAGGCCCTGCCCGCAAGTTTCTTGCGCGCCGGGCCAGATGAAACCGAGCCGGCTGCCTTAACGGCACCCGGGTTTGCTTTCACGCGTCCATGTGACGCCGACCGGACTTCCAAAAAATGGACATTTCCCGCGCCGAACAGCGCATTCTTCACCTGCTCGCCCAGGGCGGCAGAATTGAACTCGTTCGAGACGATGCCCGCAAAATCGAAAAACTCTCGCTTTTTACGCGCGAGGGCTGGATTTTCAGCGGCCTCGATCTCCTCACCTTCCGCAAGCTGAAACGGAAGAGAGCGATCGCCTCTTCCGGCGGCAAGCCCTACCGCATCACCACGCGCGGGCTGGAGCTCGTGCGGGGTGAGTTGGACAATCGCTGAAAACAAAACGGGCGGCACTTGATGCCGCCCGTTCTTGTACAAAACTTGGTGGATGGATTCACCACCACTTGGCGGGGGTAAACTTGCCGGCAGCCTGCTCGATGGCATGGGCCGTCTTGAACAATGTCTCTTCCTCGAAAGGCTTGCCGATGAGTTGCAGGCCGAGCGGCAGGCCCTTGCCGTCGAGACCGGCAGGCACCGAGAGGCCCGGGAGACCAGCCATATTGACCGTGATGGTGAAAACGTCCTGCAGGTACATCTTCACCGGATCGGAGGCGAGTTCCTCGTCACCCACTGCGAAAGCAGAAGATGGGGTGATGGGCGCTAGGATCGCGTCAACGCCCTCATGGAAGACGTTTTCGAAGTCGCGCTTGATGAGCGTGCGGACCTTCTGCGCCTTCAGGTAATAGGCGTCGTAATAACCGGCCGACAGCACATAGGTGCCGACCATGATGCGGCGCTGCACTTCCTTGCCGAAACCGGCAGCGCGGCTTTTTTCGTACATGTCGGCAATGTCCTTGCCATCGACGCGCAGGCCGTAGCGGACACCGTCATAACGGGCAAGGTTGGACGAGGCTTCCGCCGGTGCGACGATGTAATAGGCGGGAAGCGCGTATTTGGTGTGCGGCAGCGAGATATCGACCACCTCGGCACCGGCATCACGCAGCCATTCCACGCCCTTGGCCCAGAGCTTTTCGATTTCGTCCGGCATGCCGTCAACACGGTATTCCCGGGGGATACCGATCTTCAGGCCCTTCAGCGATTGACCGATGGCCTTTTCGTAATCCGGCACAGGAAGGTCAACAGAAGTCGTGTCCTTGGCGTCAACGCTTGCCATGGTCTTGAGCAGGATTGCGGCGTCACGCACGTCACGGGCAATCGGTCCTGCCTGGTCGAGCGAGGAAGCATAAGCGACAATGCCGTAACGCGAGCAACGGCCGTAAGTGGGCTTGATGCCGACGGTGCCGGTGAAGGCCGCTGGCTGGCGGATGGAGCCGCCGGTGTCGGTTGCGGTTGCGCCGGCGCACAGATGCGCGGCCACGGCTGCGGCGGAACCGCCAGAAGAGCCGCCGGGCACCAGCTTCTGCTCGGAGCCATTGGCGCGCCAGGGGTTGATGGCGGGGCCGTACCAGGAACTTTCGTTCGACGAGCCCATGGCGAATTCGTCCATGTTGAGCTTGCCGAGCATGACGGCGCCCTGATCCCAGAGGTTCTGGGTGACGGTGGATTCATACTTCGGCTTGAAGCCGTCGAGGATGTGCGAGCAGGCCTGCGTGTGAATGTCGCGCGTGGCAAAAAGGTCCTTCACGCCGAGCGGAACGCCTTCCAGCTCGCCCGCGGCACCGGAGGCGATACGGCCATCAGAGGCCTTTGCCATGTCGCGCGCCTTTTCCGGCGTCGTTGCCACATAGGCGTTCAGCGCGCCGTTGGCCGCATCGATGGCGGAGAGATAGGCGTCGGTCAGCTCTAGGGCGGAGAATTCTTTGCCTTTCAGCTTTGCGCGGGCTTCGGCAATGGTCAGGCTCGTCAGATCGGTCATGGTCGGCAACGGCTTTCGAAAATCTCGGTAAAATCAGGCGGCAAACGGCGATCGCTTATTCGACCACTTTCGGGACCATAAAGAAGTCCCGGTCGGTCGCAGGCGCATTGGCGACAATGTCTTCCGCCTTGTTGCCGTCGGTCACCACGTCGGCGCGCTTTTTCATCTCCACCGGGGTGACTGACGTCATCGGCTCGACGCCGTCGACATTCACTTCCGAAAGCTGCTCCACGAAACCGAGTATGCCGTTCAACTGGCCGAGCATATTCTGCGCTTCATCTTCGGTGACAGCGATACGGGCAAGGCGCGCAACGCGCTTTACGGTGGCGAGATCGACGGACATGGTTTTACTCCGGTAGGAATTTTCCTACCCGCTATAATCACCATGTCCGTCCTTCGCAACGGTAGAAAGCATGTCGTGTCAAACTGCAGAGCGGTTTTGCGGCAACGACATGCTCTCACGCAGCTTCAGAAGGACAGCGTATCGCCGGCCTTCGGCGTTTGGACACGCGCTTGCGCCCCTTCCATGCCGGCCACGAACTTATCCGGTGTCTGGTCGATGATCGGGAAGGAACCGTAGTGGCAGGGAATGACATTGCCGAAATTGAAGAAGCGCTGGCAGGCGAGCGCCGCGACAGCTCCGCCCATGGTGAAGCGGTCACCGATCGGCACCAGGCCGATATCCGGCTGGTGCAGTTCGTTGATCAGTTTCATGTCGGAGAAGATGTCGGTGTCGCCCATGTGATAGACGGCCGGGCCGTCCTCGAAATGCAGCATCAGGCCATTGGCATTGCCGAGCGAATGGGAGACGCCATCTTCGGTGATCTGGGCGGAGGAATGCAGTGCATTGGTGAAGGTGACGGAAAAACCGTCGAAATGCACGGTCCCGCCGGTATTGCCCATATCGACTTTCGCGACACCCTTGGCGGACAGCCAAGCGGCAAGATCGGCATTGGCCAGCACGGTCGCGCCCGTTTCGCGGGCGAGCTGCACGGTATCGCCGACATGGTCGCCATGGCCATGCGTGAGGAGAATATGGGTGATGCCTTCGGCCGCCGACTTCGCATCCTGCCCGGCAAAACCGGGATTGCCGGTGAAGAAAGGATCGATGAGGATCTTCGCGCTGCCGTTTTCAAGGCGGAAGGCGGAATGGCCGAGCCAGGTGATTTTCATGGGAAGTTCTCCTTTGTATTGCCGGTATAGTATGACATAGGACGGCCTGAACAACCGCACTACCGATAATTAAGAGAGGCGACAATGGCCGCGGATAATGACGATTACGTGTATGACGAAGCGAGCGGCGAATGGCGGCCGGCTTCGGAACTGGCTGCAGAAGCGGCGCGTGCGAATGAAGTACGCGATGCGGCGGGCAATGTGCTTGAAGATGGCGATTCCGTCACCCTGATCAAGGATTTGAAGGTCAAGGGCACCAGTACGGTCATCAAGCAGGGTACCGTCATCAAGTCGATCCGCCTGACCGACAATCCCGAAGAGATCGATTGCAGGCATGATGCGGTCAAGGGTCTGGTGCTGCGCACCGAATTCGTCCGGAAGCGGTAAGGACAGCGCGAGACATGGCGACACTCACCATTGAGGAACTGGCGCAGGTGCTTCAGCCCGGCCAGGCTATTGCCGGCCTAGACCTCGGTACGAAGACAATAGGGCTTGCCATGTCTGATCTGTCGCGGCGTTTCGCGACGCCGCGTCCGGTGATCAAGAGGGTGAAATTCACGCAGGATGCGCAGGTGCTTCTGGCTTTTGCGGAAAAGGAAAAAGTAGCGGCTTTCGTCATAGGCCTTCCCATGAACATGGACGGTTCCGCAGGGCCACGCGTGCAGGCCACGCGCGCCTTCGTGCGCACTATGGGAGAAAAAACCGACCTGCCCTTCATTTATTGGGATGAGCGGCTTTCAACCGTCGCCGCAGAACGCGCTTTGCTGGAAATGGATGTCTCTCGTGCCAAACGCGCCGAACGCATCGATTCGGCGGCGGCGAGCTTCATTCTTCAGGGTGCGCTGGACAGGCTTTACGCACTCACCCGCGCGGCGGACTGACGGGCCTGCCACCACGCATAAATCTGCTTGCGCTTGCGGAAACCGAGAATTGCAAAAACGATCAGGCTGTCGACCGCGATGGCGCGCGCCACCAGCGGCGGCAGGCTTTCCGGCGGAAGACCGAGAATATTGCCGTAAATCTCGAAGACGAGATCATGGGTCTGACGCGTCAGCATGTAGAAGCCGAAGCTCATGTCGTAATAGGAGAGCCAGTACCAGCTGCCCAGCAATGCGACGGGACCGGCCCATAGGATAAGAAACCACTTCATGCCGCCTGCCCCCGTACAAACATCGTATCGGGAAAGCCGGCAAGCACCGCCCAGCGCACCGCAGCCATCAGGCAGAGGTTCAGCGCCGGCGCGTCGATATCCAACGGCAGCATCACAAAAAACGTCATCATGACGCCTAAAGCTGTCCAGCGGCTCACTTGCGGCTCCCTTATGCGCAGTCATTGCGCATGGTTAACATTTCGTTAATCCACACTGGACCGGCAGCCAGGGCGAGGCAAATGAAAGCTGTTATTATGGTTAATGGCGGTCGGGCGAGTTGTGGAAAAGAATGTGTTCCTGTGAACGGACGGAAGCACCGGGCGGTTGCGCGCCCGGTGAAAACATGGCTGATTTTTCGTTAATTCGGGCTTGCCTCGGCTGTTCCCATCAGCTCCGGCAACGCGTGTCAGCCGTAAACGCCGCGCACCAGTCTTTTGACGGCGGTGGTGATCTTGTCCCAGTCCCGGTCTGATTTGAGCGGCACGCCAGCGAACTGACCGCTGGTGGCAGCAGAAATGACGAGGTGCTGAATTGCGGCGAACAGGACAGCATTGACGGCGGCGGTATCCACACCCTTCGGCGCAGCGAGCGAGCCTCGCATGCGCTCCAGCCATTTGCCCAGCGACTTGGCGCGGGCTTCGGCCAGTTGACGCACC
Organism: Agrobacterium sp. 22-209-1; assembly: GCF_053522485.1. NCBI lineage: Bacteria > Pseudomonadati > Pseudomonadota > Alphaproteobacteria > Hyphomicrobiales > Rhizobiaceae > Agrobacterium > Agrobacterium sp. 22-209-1. The sequence goes on along the minus strand of NZ_JBNWCH010000004.1, from coordinate 88,865 downwards.
TGCGGTGACCCGTCAGACACTTCCCAGGCGATGATCTTGCAAACGAGAGGATCGCTGCGCAGCGCATCCATGAAATAAAGCGCCAGCTTTTCCATGAGATCGCCATAGGTCAGCAGAAACATGCCGCCAGTGTCTTCGGGAATGCGATCTTTCACCCAGGAACCGAGATTCTCGCCGATCGTCTCGATCAGACCATCAAGGCCGCCGAAATACCGATAGATGAGCTGCTTGTCGCAGCCGGCGCGGCGGGCAACGGCGTTGATGCCGAAACCTTGAAACCCCTCTTCGGCAAGCAGCGACCGTGCCGCATTAAAAATCGCCTTCTCGGTCTGAGCGCGATCCTTGATGCGCTTTTCCGGTCTGTCGGCTGAAATCGCCTCTGCGGTCGCCAGCATGATTCCCTACCCGTTTTCTGAAAGGCCTTCCTCAACGGGTTAACAAAGCGTGTGCGGAAGAACAACGTGGCGGGATGGATGGTGAGAAGGTTCCTGTGGATGACGAGTCCGCCATACCGTTTTCGGCACAGGACAGGGACGCCTCCAGACATTCTTAGGAAGTATCACCATAGTCGGCCGGAAGATGACGTTCGATTTCCATCGAATCATGAAGAACGCGACCGACGCCCACCAAACCGGGTCGTAGTGCACGATAAAGTAACAAATGTCTCGGGGTTTTAACGAGACCTGTTTCGCTTTTTGCCCGCTCAAGACTATAACGAAGGTGATAACTGCGCACGTCATCACCAAGTTCAGCGCGAATAGTCGTGCCGGCACGCAGGGGATCGCGAGCAACATCACGTAACGCAGTTGCTAGCAACTTTTCGTAGCGTTTTCTCGCTGCTGCTCCAAATGTCGCGTGGGTCCATCCAAGGATTTCGATGATGTCCGATTGTGCGGCGTCGGACAGACGATATGTCGTCATTTGTCGCCGGACTTGCCGAGCTGCACTTCAGCCTCGCGCCCAAAAGCGGAAATGAAATCGTCAAGGTCATCATCCGAAACATCAGTATAACGTCCCTGGTCGAGGTCGGCGAATCCCTGTTGCGCCGCTACCTTCAAGGCCTCCACTCTGGCTGCCTCGAGGCGCTCCCGCCTCTCAATTAACCGCAAGCCTTCACGTAGCACTTCACTGGCGTTTTGATAGCGGCCGGATTTGACGAGCTCGTCTATAATCTCTTCGTGATGCTGTGTCAGGACGACGTTACGCGTTGGCATCGGAGACTCCATCGGACTTCATTTATGCCTATCCATACCATCGATTGGCATAATCTGCCAATCTCACTCCAGCGCCATCCCAAACCAGACACTACCCGGCGTTTCGTGGCTTTCGAGGCGTTTGAACCCGCGGGTTTCCCAGAAGCGCATGCCCGCATGGTTGCGTTCGCTGGCGCCGAGGTGGATGCCGTAGACGTTGTTCTGTCTAGCCATATCGAGCCAGCGCGACAGAAGCCGGGTGCCGCCGCCCTTGCCCTGTGTACGCGGCAGGAGGTTCATGTGGATATGCGCCGGAAACGGATCGGTGAGCCAGGCTGGCGTGCGGCGCGGATGGTGGATGAACTGGGCGCGACGCTGGTCGGCGTCCCATGTCCGCTGGTCACCGCCGGGATCGGGGTAAAGGCTGCGCAGATGCGGCCACCATTCCCGCTCCAGCCGCTCTTCGTGCACCGCCGTATCGAGTGCGCCGACGATATAACCGCACACACCTTCCTCATCCTCCGCCACGAAAACGGCATCGGGCCAGAGATGCAGATAGGGCACGGAGTAGATATGCCCGACCATGCGGCCATCCTGGTAAAGGGCGGCGGCGTCCTGCCCGGCATCGCCGGTGGCGAGGCTTATGGCGTAGAGCGCGTCTTCATCCTCGGCGCGGGCGGAACGGAAGGTCAGCATTGGCAGCCGCCTTCCCTTGCCGCGCATCGACGCGCGAGGACATCATGACAGATAAGAACACGCCTCACGCCATTGCTATTTTTCAAATCCGAGACCCCTCCCGCCGGGACTGCAAAACCTTCATCCGCATGCATCGGTCAAGATGCAGGCGGATAAAGAAGATCGATTATATAATTCGGATCGAAGCGGGAATCGAGCATGCCGTAAGTGTGCCGCCAGCCGCCAGCCAGGCGGGTCTCGAGGAAGGCATCGGCGATCTTGCCGGCGCCAAGGCGGCAAAGCTCGGCGGCAGCCGCCGCGAGTGCAAACTGCTCCACCAGCAGGCGGGCCGCACCCTCGTCACGCTCGGCAAGAGCGATCGCGGCGCGCAGCACGTCGGTGGTCTTTTTGCCGGCCGCTCCGAGATCGCGCTCCAGCGTCTGGAAGACGAGATCGAACAGGTCCTTGCCGCGCTGGAGAACCCGCAGCACATCCAGCGCCATGACGTTGCCGGAACCTTCCCAGATGGCGTTGACGGGCGCTTCGCGGTAGTGGCGGGCAATCGGCCGCTCTTCCACGTAACCATTGCCGCCAAGGCACTCCATGGCCTCATAGATAAGCGCCGGCGCGATCTTGCAGCACCAGTATTTCACGATGGGCGTCATCACCCGCGCATAGGCGGCCTCAGCCGGATTGTTACGGGCGGCGTCGAATGCCGTCGCCAGCCTGAAGGAGAGAGCAGTGGCCGCCGCCACATCCAGCGCCATGTCGGCGAGAACGCGCGTCATGATCGGTTGCGTGACCAGCATCTTGCCGAAAACAGAACGGCCGCGGGCATAGTGCACGGCTTCGGCAAGCGAGGCGCGCATCATGCCGGCCGATGCGAGCGCGCAGTCGAGCCGCGTCAGCGTCACCATGTCGAGAATGGTGCGAATACCACTGCCGGGATCGCCCAGCAGATAACCGAAGGCATCGGTGAATTCGACTTCGGCGGAGGCGTTGGAGCGGTTGCCGAGCTTGTCCTTCAGGCGCTGGAAATGCAGGCCGTTCTTCGAACCGTCTTCCAGATAACGCGGCACGAGGAAGCAGCCCATGCCGTCGCCCATCTGGGCGAGCATGACGAAACCGTCGCTCATCGGCGCAGAAAGGAACCATTTGTGACCGGACAGGCGATAGATTCCCTCGCCCACCCGCTCCGCCGTGGTGCGGTTGGCGCGCACATCCGTGCCGCCCTGCTTTTCCGTCATGCCCATGCCAATGGTGACGGCGGTTTTCTGCAAAGCCGGCTTCTGCGAGCTGTCATATTTGCGCGAGAGTATCTTCGGCGCCCATTCCTTCTGCACGCGCGGCGAGGCCATGATGGCGGCGACGGAGGCGCTGGTCATGGTCAGCGGGCAGAGATGCCCCGCTTCCAGCTGCGAGGTCAGATAGAATTTCGTGGCGCGGGCCTTGTGCTCATTGCCGCGCGTATCGGGAGAATTTTCCCAGACGCTGGAATGCAGGCCGGACGACATGGAACGGCGCATCAGCGCGTGCCAGGCGGGGTGGAATTCCACCTGATCCAGACGCTCGCCGCGCGGACCGTGTGTATGCAGCTGCGGCACGCCCTGATTGGCCATGCGCGCCAGTTCCTGCGCCTCATGCGACGTGACATAGCGGCCGAGCTGGTCGTACTCGTCCCTCAGATTGCGCGACAGGCCGGAGGTGAGGTCGACGATCAGCGGATCGGAACGATAGGCGTTGATACCGGACCAGAGGTTTGGCTGGTTCAGTTCGGCGAGCGTTTCTTCTATCCGGGAATTCTGGGTCATCCGCTGCTTCTAGCTGTTTTGTACTGGCGTTGCATAGTGGGGTGATATTGCATAATTCCACCCGCAGGAAGCGATTGGGACGATTAAACCGCCGCTATCAGCAATTTTCGGGAATGACCCTGATCTAGGTATCCGACCCGGCGAATGCCAGACACGTTTCCGGCAAGACCGGCGGCAACGTCCGAAACAGCCCTGAGCGGCGGCGCGCAGAGATTGCGGCCACGACTGACGTGGCATGACAGATAAAGCATTCCCCAAAATCCGCAGCCAGATGTGGAACCCACGACGGGCTTTTTCGGTTGGCGACTTGATGAACGGCTGCACAGGGAGGGAACCATGGAGGCCAGCGCAAGAAAGCTTTTCGAGCGATATGAGCGATTTTTCAACAAGTCTCTTGAGGGTGACATGGATGTGGAGGAGATAGCCGAGCTCTACGCCTCCGACTTCATCGCCGCATCCCCCGCCGGGGTGATGACCGGAAAGAACGATGACCACTTAAAGCAGGTCATGATGAAGGGTTACGAGCGCTATCGGATGATCGGAACGAAGGAGATGCGGATACGCAATCTCCGTATCTCGCCCATCGATGAACATCATTGTGTGGCACATGTCGCCTGGACTGCGACCTTTGCCCGTAAGCGGCAACCGGATGTCGCAATCGATTTCGATGTTCACTACTTCGTCCAGAGGCTGGATGGAACACCGAAGGTTTTCGGTTGGGCGTCAGGCGACGAACAGGCTCTTTTGAAAGAACACGGCATCGTCTGATGTCTGTTCCTTCCGTCTTAGGACCCTTTGCCCTCGAGGATTGGGGAAACATCGCCATGTTTTCATTTCAGGAGTTGCGGGCGCTTGCCCCGCGACCATGCAGTCTCTATAGAGCGCAGGACCGAATTCCGCCGCACTCCTGAGGCGTGTTCACAGCGAAGGGGAGCGCGCGGATCAGCATTCGGGCGTTCCGGGCATTTTCACGGGAAAATGCGACGCCCGTCAGGAGGCAAACCGCATGGTCTTCTTCCCCCATCGCCATCTCCTCGGCATCAAGGGGCTTTCCCATCAGGATATCACCCTGCTTCTCGACAAGGCCGACGAGGCGGTAAAAATCAGCCGCCAGCGCGAGAAAAAGACCTCGACGCTCCGGGGGCTGACGCAGATCAACCTGTTCTTCGAAGCCTCGACGCGGACACAATCTTCCTTCGAGCTGGCCGGAAAGCGCCTCGGCGCCGATGTGATGAACATGTCGGTCGGCAATTCCTCGGTAAAGAAGGGCGAAACGCTGATCGATACGGCAATGACGCTGAACGCCATGCGCCCGGATGTGCTGGTGGTTCGCCATTCGTCGGCCGGTGCGGCCGCGCTTCTCGCGCAAAAGGTCGCCTGCTCCGTGGTCAATGCCGGAGACGGCCAGCATGAGCACCCGACACAGGCGCTTCTCGACGCGCTGACCATCCGCCGCGCCAAGGGCGAGCTTTCGGGTATCACAGTGGCAATCTGCGGCGATGTGCTGCATTCGCGCGTTGCCCGCTCCAACATCATCCTGCTCAACCAGATGGGTGCGCGTGTGCGCGTCGTCGCTCCCGCCACGCTTCTTCCCTCCGGCATTCGCGACATGAGCGTGGAGGTTTTCCACGACATGAAGGAAGGATTGAAGGACGCCGATGTGGTGATGATGCTGCGCCTTCAGCGTGAGCGTATGTCCGGCTCCTTCGTGCCTTCGGTGCGCGAATATTTCCACTATTACGGTCTGGATGCCGAGAAGCTGAAGGCAGCGAAGGAAGATGCGCTGGTCATGCATCCCGGCCCGATGAACCGTGGCGTGGAAATCGCCTCCGAAGTGGCAGATGGTCCGCAGAGCGTCATTGAAAGCCAGGTGGAAATGGGGGTTGCCGTGCGCATGGCCGTCATGGAAACCCTGCTTGTTTCGCAAAATCAAGGTGAGCGCGTATGAGTGCCGCGACCGTTCTCAAGAACCTCCGCATCGTTGATCCTTCCCGCAATCTCGATGAGACCGGCAGCATCGTCATCGGCGCCGATGGCACCATTCTGGCGGCTGGCAAGGACGCACATAATCAGGGCGCTCCGGAAGGGGCGACGGTTCGCGACTACAAGGGTATGCTGGCCGTTCCCGGTTTGGTGGATGCCCGCGTCTTTGTCGGCGAACCCGGCGCCGAGCACCGCGAAACCATCGAATCCGCCTCACGCGCGGCAGCGGCCGGTGGCGTCACCAGCATCATCATGATGCCGGATACCGATCCTGTGATCGATGACATCGCGCTTGTCGAATATGTGAAGAAGACGGCGCGCGACAAGGCAATCGTCAATGTCCATCCCGCAGCCGCTTTGACCAAGGGCCTGCGGGGCGAGGAAATGACCGAGTTCGGCATGTTGAAGGAAGCCGGTGCGGTGGCCTTCACCAATGGCCGCAAGGCGCTTTCCGACACGCTGGTGCTGCGCCGCGCCATGACCTACGCCCGTGAACTCGGCGCGGTGATCGCGCTCGAGACGCGCGACAAATATATCGGTGGCGGCGACATGAACGAGGGGCTTTTCGCGAGCTGGCTCGGCCTGTCAGGCGTTCCCAAGGAAGCCGAGATCATTCCGCTTGAGCGCGACCTGCGCATTGCTGGACTGACGCAGGCGATCTACCACGCCGCCAAGATTTCCGTTCCGGAATCGGCAGAAGCGATCCGCGTTGCGCGGCAGCGGGGCGTGAAGGCCACCTGCGGCATCTCGATCAATCACCTCACGCTCAATGAGAACGATATCGGCGAATACCGCACCTTCTTCAAGCTCTCGCCACCGCTGCGCGCTGAAGACGACCGCAAGGCGATGGTGGAAGCGCTGAAGGACGGCACGATCGATATCATCGTCTCATCGCATGATCCGCAGGATGTCGACACCAAGCGCCTGCCGTTTTCTGATGCGGCGAGCGGCGCGGTGGGGCTCGAAACCATGCTGGCGGCGGCGTTGCGCCTCCATCACAGTGGCGACGTTCCGCTGATGCGGCTGATCGATGCGCTCTCCACCCGCCCAGCCAAGATTTTCGGACTGGATGCAGGAACGCTCAAAGCCGGTGCGAAGGCAGATATCACGCTGATCGACCTCGATGAGCCGTGGCTCGTGGCGAAGGACCAGCTGGTCTCGAAATCCAAGAACACGCCGTTCGAGGATGCCCGTTTCAGCGGCCGTGCTGTCGCCACTTATGTGGCTGGCAAAGCCGTTCATTCCTTGGCATAAGATCACGAACAGAGATCACGCTGACGGCGGGACAGAGGGGACATTGGAATGAGTGCTTTGACTGAGTGGCAGACCGCGCCTGCCCTTCTCGCGCTGGCGGCGCTGATCGGCTATCTATTGGGCTCCATTCCGTTCGGCCTCCTTCTTACCCGCATGGCCGGTCTGGGCGACGTGCGCAAGATCGGCTCCGGCAATATCGGCGCCACCAACGTGCTGCGTACCGGCAACAAGAAGCTCGCCGCCGCAACCCTTTTGCTCGACGCGCTGAAGGGCACGGCGGCGGTTCTGGTCGCCAATGCGCTCTGGGGTTACGAAGCCTCGCTGGTCGCCGGTTTCTTCGCATTTCTCGGCCACCTGTTTCCCGTGTGGCTGGGCTTCAAGGGCGGCAAGGGTGTGGCCACCTATATCGGCGTTCTTCTAGGCGCGGCTCCCCTCATGATGCTTGCCTTTGCGCTCATCTGGATCGCGACCGCCTTTATCACCCGTTATTCGTCGCTCTCGGCGCTGGTGGCAATGGTGATCGTCCCCGTAGCGCTTTGGGTGCTCGGACCCGAGAAGACGGCGCTTCTCGTGACGCTGCTCAGTGTGATTTCCTGGTTGAAACACCACGAAAATATCAGACGTCTGATTGCGGGCACGGAAAGCAGGATCGGACAGAAGAGCTAAGGTTCACCTTGGGGACATGTCATGCCGAATACGGAAACTACACGGCAGGGCATAGAGCTTTCCGCGCGGCAGCGGGTGGCGTGGCTACGGTTGATCCGCAGCGATAATATCGGTCCCGTGACCTTTCGCGAACTTATCAATCATTTCGGCAGTGCTGAAAAGGCGCTCGATGCCCTGCCCGAACTGTCGCGCCGTGGCGGTTCTTCGCGCAGTCCGCGCATTGCCACCCAGGCGGAAGCGGAAAGCGAGATCGAAACCGCCGATAAATTCGGCGCGCGTTTCGTCGGCATTGGCGAACCGGATTATCCGCCAGCCCTGCGGCAGATGGATGGGGCGCCGCCGCTGATCGCCATGAAGGGATCGGCGGATGCGGCGACAAGAGCCTGCGTCGGCATCGTCGGTTCACGCAACGCCTCCATCAACGGCGCGAAATTCGCCGCCATGCTGGCACGCGACTGTGGGCGGGCCGGTTATACGATTGCATCGGGACTGGCGCGGGGCATCGATGCGGCCGCGCACAGGGCAAGTCTTGCAACCGGCACAGTGGCTATGCTGGCCGGCGGTCTCGACCGCCCCTACCCGCAGGAAAATTTCGGACTTTTGCAGGAAATATACGATCAGGGCGGCGCGACAATCAGCGAAATGCCGTTTGGCTGGGAGCCTCGCGCGCGGGATTTCCCGCGCCGCAATCGGCTGATCGCGGGCGTCTCGCTCGGCGTCGTCATCGTGGAAGCGGCGGAACGTTCGGGTTCATTGATTACGGCGCGGCTTGCAGGTGAAGCCGGACGACTGGTGTTTGCCGTGCCCGGCTCGCCGCTCGACGCGCGCTGTGAAGGCACCAACCGGCTGATCAAGGAAGGCGCCATGCTGACCACGGGTGCAGCCGATATCCTCGACGCACTGCGACCGCTGATGGAGCCGCAATTGCCCTATGACCGCAAGATCGAGGAACCGAGATCCGACACCGAGATGTCACCACCGGGGGACGACGAGCGTAGCATCATCGCCGCCGCTCTCGGTCCCTCGCCTGTGGAAACGGACGATATCATCCGTCACACGGGTTTCTCCGCTGCCACCGTTCACCTGGTGCTGCTGGAGCTTGATATTGCCGGACGTCTAAACCGGCATGCCGGGGGGCGTGTTTCGCTCTTCATCGCGGATTGACAGCTTGCGCCGTCCGCTCTGGATATCGCCGACTTCGACATAGGCCATCTCGATCAGATAACACAGCATGTCGGCGCCTTCCCGGTGCGCTACCTGCCGCAGTTCCGCCAGCATCTGGCGGATGTATGCCAAGCTCTCTCTGGTCCCTTCATTTTCGGCATTATTGTTTGTCGCGTTCGGGACCATATATTTATCCTGGAAATTCAGCCTGAAACGGGAAGCATTAAGTCTGTTCAAATGATGTTGCCCATCATAACCAATTTACCAAAGATTGCAATACAACAATAGATTATCCATAGGTTGCACTCATCTTGAAGCGAGAAAATCGGGCTTGCCTCTTGACCAGCGGGCATTACCTGTCCATGTCGAATTATAAAGAAGGCCAATTGCGGCACCACGCTGCAACCGGGGCCACGTTAACGGACCAGTTCCAGAGAAGAACAATATGAATGTCGTCGTCGTAGAATCTCCTGCCAAAGCCAAGACGATCAATAAGTATCTTGGCTCGGGCTATAAGGTTCTTGCATCCTTTGGCCACGTCAGAGACCTTCCTGCCAAGGACGGATCGGTGCTGCCCGATCAGGATTTCGAAATGTCCTGGGAGGTCGATAGCGCGTCCGCCAAACGCATGAAGGATATTGCCGATGCGGTAAAATCCTCCGACGGCCTTTTTCTCGCAACCGACCCGGATCGCGAAGGCGAAGCCATTTCCTGGCACGTTCTCGATCTCCTGAAGAAGAAGCGTGTGCTTGGCGACAAGCCGGTGAAGCGCGTGGTCTTCAACGCCATCACCAAGAAGGCGGTTCTGGACGCCATGGCCAACCCGCGCGACATCGATGTGCCGCTGGTCGACGCCTATCTCGCCCGCCGTGCGCTGGATTATCTCGTCGGTTTCAACCTCTCCCCGGTCCTGTGGCGCAAGCTGCCCGGCGCGCGTTCCGCCGGCCGCGTCCAGTCGGTGGCGCTGCGCCTCGTCTGCGACCGCGAATCCGAGATTGAGCGTTTCATTTCCGAAGAATACTGGAACATCAGCGCGCTTCTGAAGACACCGCGCGGTGACGAGTTCGAAGCCAAGCTGGTTTCGGCCGATGGCAAGCGCCTGCAAAACCGCTCGATCAAGACCGGAGACGATGCGAACCGGCTGAAGGCGCTGCTGGAAGGCGCGACCTATGTCGTGGATACGGTCGAGGCGAAACCCGTCAAGCGCAATCCCGGCCCGCCCTTCACCACCTCGACGCTGCAGCAGGCCGCGTCTTCGCGCATGGGCTTTGGCGCCTCGCGCACCATGCAGGTGGCGCAGAAGCTTTATGAAGGTATCGATATCGGCGGCGAGACCGTCGGTCTGATCACCTATATGCGTACCGACGGCGTACAGATGGCCCCGGAGGCGATCGATGCCGCCCGAAAGGCCATTGGCGAGCAGTTCGGCGACCGTTATGTGCCGGAAAAGGCGCGCTTTTACTCCACCAAGGCCAAGAACGCCCAGGAAGCGCACGAAGCAATCCGCCCGACCGATTTCAACCGCACGCCGGATCAGGTGAAGCGTTACCTCGATGCCGATCAGTTGCGTCTTTACGATCTGATCTGGAAGCGCGGTATCGCCAGCCAGATGGCGTCGGCAGAAATCGAGCGTACCACAGTGGAAATCCTTGCCACCAATGGCGGCGAGAAGGCTGGCCTGCGCGCCGTTGGCTCTGTCATCCGCTTCGACGGCTTTATCGCCGCCTATACCGACCAGAAGGAAGATGGCGAGCAGAGCGACGATGGTGACGATGAAGGCCGTCTGCCGCCGATCAATGAGCGCGAGAACCTCGCCAAGCAGAAGATCAACGCCAGCCAGCACTTCACCGAACCGCCGCCGCGTTATTCGGAAGCCTCGCTTATCAAGAAGATGGAAGAACTCGGCATCGGCCGTCCTTCCACCTATGCGGCAACGCTGAAGACGCTGAGCGACCGCGAATATATCGTCGTCGACAAGCGCAAGCTGATCCCGCATTCGCGCGGCCGGCTTGTGACGGCTTTCCTCGAAAGCTTCTTTACCAAATACGTCGAATATGATTTCACCGCCGCCCTTGAAGAAAAGCTCGACCGCATCTCCGCCGGCGAGTTGGACTGGAAGCAGGTTCTGCGTGATTTCTGGAAGGATTTCTTCGCCCAGATCGAAGACACCAAGGAACTGCGTGTCACCAACGTTCTGGATGCGCTGAACGAGGTTCTGGCGCCGCTGGTCTTCCCCAAGCGCGAGGATGGCTCCGATCCGCGCATCTGTCAGGTTTGCGGCACCGGCAATCTTTCGCTGAAGCTCGGCAAATACGGCGCTTTCGTCGGTTGCTCCAACTATCCGGAATGCAACTACACCCGCCAGCTGACCTCGGACGGTTCGGAAGCCGAAGCTGCAGCTTCGAACGAGCCGAAGGCGTTGGGCGCCGATCCTATGACCGGCGAGGAGCTGACGCTGCGCTCTGGCCGTTTCGGGCCTTACATCCAGCGCGGTGACGGTAAGGAGGCCAAGCGCTCCTCGCTGCCCAAGGGCTGGAAGCCTGAAGATATCGACCACGAAAAGGCCTTGGCGCTCATCAATCTGCCCCGCGATATCGGCAAGCACCCGGAGACGGCCAAGATGATCTCCGCCGGCCTCGGCCGCTATGGGCCGTTCCTGCTGCATGATGGTTCCTATGCGAACCTTGAAAGCATCGAGGACGTGTTCTCGATCGGTCTCAACCGAGCCGTGACCGTTATTGCCGAAAAGCAGAGCAAGGGACCAGGACGCGGCCGCAGCGGCACGCCGGCTGCTCTCAAGGAACTGGGCGACCATCCCGATGGCGGCGCCATCACCGTCCGCGACGGGCGGTATGGCGCTTACGTCAACTGGGGCAAGGTCAATGCCACCATTCCGAAGGGGCAGGATCCGGCTTCCGTGACGCTGGACGAGGCGCTGGTGCTGATTGCCGAGCGCATTGCCAAGACCGGCACAGGCGGCAAGCCCGCCAAGGGCAGGAAGACGGCTGCCAAGAAGGCCGATGGTGACGCCGCGGCCAAGCCGAAGGCGACCAAGGCCAAGGCGGCAACCAAGAGCAAGGCGGCCGCCAAGCCGAAGGCAGCGGCCAAACCCAAGAAGGCAGCAGAGTGAGCAAGGCGCCACGTCAGAGACAGGGTTCCGCCAGTGACGGTTTCGGACGCACCGGGCGCGGCAAGCGGGTGAGCGAAGGTGAAGGCATCATCCATGGCGAGGTGCCTTCCCGCGAAGTGCTGCTGAAATTCATCGCGGACCATCCGCAGCAGGCCTCCAAACGCGAAATCGCCAAGGCTTTCGGGCTGAAGGGCGAAAACCGCATCGTTCTGAAAGCCCTGCTGAAGGAACTCGAAGTCGACGGCATGGTGCACAAGAGCCGCAAGTCGCTGACGCGACCGGGCGGCCTGCCGCCCGTGACGGTTCTCGACATCACCACCCGCGACAAAGACGGCGAATTGATCGGACGCCCGGCGGAATGGCCCGAGGATCTGGGCGCAGCGCCGGCCGTGCTCATCCGCCAGTCCTCGCAGGACCGCGGCAAAAAGGCTCCGGCAGCGGGTCTCGGTGACCGTATTCTGGCGAAAATCTTCCCCTCCAAGGAAAACTCCGGCCCGGCCTATACGGCCCGCGTCGTGAAGCTCATCGACCGTCGCCAGAACGCGCTGCTCGGCGTCTTCAAGGAAGCGCCCGGTGGCGGTGGACGGCTGATGCCGATCGATCGCCGCGGCGAAGAAATGGTGATCGATCCCGATGGCGTCGGCGATGCCAAGGATGGCGATCTGATCGAGGTTGAAACCTCGCGCAACAGCGGCCGTTATGGCCTGACCCGCGCCAAGGTGCTGTCGGTCATCGGCTCGGTGGCCTCGGAAAAGGCGATCTCGATGATCGCGATCCATGCGCACGGCATCCCGCATATCTTCCCGCCGAATGTTCTGGCGGAAGCGGATGCCGCCAAGGCAGCGACCATGTCGCACCGCGAGGACTGGCGCGACCTGCCGCTCATCACCATCGATCCGGCCGACGCCAAGGACCATGACGACGCAGTTTATGCCGAACCTGACCACTCGCCCGACAATCCTGACGGTGTCATCGTCACCGTCGCCATTGCCGATGTCTCCTGGTATGTGCGGCCCGGCGCGCCACTCGACCGCGAGGCGCTGAAGCGCGGCAACTCCGTCTATTTCCCCGACCGTGTCGTGCCGATGCTGCCGGAGCGCATTTCCAACGATCTCTGCTCGCTGAAGGAAGGCGTCGATCGCCCTGCCCTTGCCGTGCGGATGACGTTTTCAAAGGAAGGCCGCAAGGCGAGCCACACTTTCCATCGCATCATGATGAAAAGTGCCGCCAAGCTGTCTTACCAGCAGGCGCAAGCCGCAATCGACGGTACGCCTGACGACAAGACCGGCCCGCTGCTGGAACCGATCCTGAAGCCGCTGTGGCACGCCTATGAGGTGATGAAGCGCGGGCGCGACCGCCGCCAACCGCTGGAACTCGATATGCCAGAGCGCAAAATCCAGCTCAGGCCCGACGGCACGGTAGACAAGGTCGTCATTCCCGAACGCCTCGATGCGCACAAGCTGATCGAGGAAATGATGATCCAGGCGAATGTCGCCGCCGCCGAGACGCTCGAAAAGAAGAAGCAGCCGCTGGTCTATCGCGTCCACGATGCGCCCACACTTTCCAAGCAGGAAGTGCTGCGCGAATTCCTCGGCACCATCGGCATTTCCATGGCCAAGGGTGCGGCCATGCGCGCCAATTCCTTCAACGGCATTCTGGCGCGCGCCATCGATACGCCGCACCAGATCATGGTCAACGAGATGGTGCTGCGCAGCCAGAGCCAGGCGATCTACAGCCCCGAAAATATCGGCCATTTCGGCCTCAACCTGATGAAATACGCCCATTTCACCTCACCGATCCGCCGTTATGCCGACCTCATCGTGCATCGCGCGCTGGTGGGCTCGCTTGGCCTCGGTGAAGGCGGCATCACGCCGCAGGAAGAGGCGACACTGGACGATATCGCCGCCGAAATCTCGACCTTCGAGCGCCGCGCCATGGCGGCGGAGCGAGATACGGTCAATCGCCTCATCGCGCATCACCTTTCCGAAAGGGTCGGCGAGGAATTCGAGGGCCGGGTCGGCGGTGTCACCAAGGCGGGACTATTTGTCGCGCTTCCGCAGTTTGGCGCTGATGGATTCGTTCCTATATCTACGCTTGGAACCGATTATTTCCTGTACGACGAAGCCCATCAGGCCCTCACGGGGGAAAAGACCGGTCTCGGTTATCAGCTTGGTGACACGGTGCAGGTGAGGCTCGCGGAAGCGGTGCCGCTGGCGGGTGCGCTGAGATTCGATATGCTGAGTCCGGGGCGCAAGATGCCGATGGGCGTACGCTCGTTCCATAAGGCCGGACGGCGGACAGCATGGGCTGCCGCCAAGCCCGGAACACGGCCGCCGAGAAGGCGACGATAACAAGGCCGCCTCGGCGGTTGAACGGACGGGAAGGACTTAAGGATGAGTGCACATCGGGGCTCGGAGACCGTTACCTTCGGAGACGACAGCGCCGAACGGCCGCTTGGCCGGTCCATCATGCGCGGCATGGCAAACCGTTGCCCGGCCTGTGGCAGCGGTCGCCTCTTCCGTGCCTGGCTAAAGCCGGTGGATGCCTGCGCGGCCTGCGGCGAGGAAATGCACCATCACCGCTCGGACGACCTGCCACCCTATATCTCCATCGTCATCATCGGCCATATCGCGGTCGGCGGCTTCATGATGACCGACATGGTCCTCAACATTCCCATGTGGGCCCATTTCGCCATCTGGGTGCCGATCACCATTCTGGCAGCGCTTCTGACGCTGCAACCGATCAAGGGCGGTGTCATCGGCTTGCAATGGGCGCTGAAGATGCACGGATTCGACCGAAAACAACAGAAAGTGCAGATCGACGGCTCTTCTCACTGACGGCGGACGGGACCTTGCACGTGCCTCCGCCTCCCCGGCGCGCCGAAACGACGAACACGCCCATGCGGCCGCGCGACGCCGCCTCCATGATTTTGTTCGACCGATCCGGCTCGCAACTCAGGGTGTTGATGGGCCGGCGCAGCAGCGCCCATGTTTTCATGCCGGGCGCTTATGTGTTTCCAGGCGGCAAACGCGATCCGCGCGACCATGCGCTGCCCTTTTCGAGCGATCTGCATCCCACCGTTCTCCACAGTCTCACTGCCTCCTCGGCACGGCGGCTCAGCGCCGCCGGCGCAAGAGCGCTGGCGCTTGCCGCTGCGCGCGAGCTTTTCGAGGAAACTGGCGTGGATCTTGGCTTGAACACCAGGGGTCCCGATCTTTCCCGTTTCCGATATGTGGCCCGTGCCATCACCCCGCCCGGCAATGTGCGGCGCTACGACACGCGATTCTTCTGCTGCTATGCAGATGAACTGCACCTCGATATTAGCCTCACACGCGATTCCGACGAACTCTCCGACGTGCAATGGCTTGACATGACAGACCTTTCCAGTCTGAACATGCCGAAAATCACGCGCACGGTTCTCGAAGATGTCACAAAGCTCATGATAGGTGATCCCTCATTGCCCTTTGAAAGCCCCGCGCGGCTCTATGTCACGCGCCACGGCCGGTTCATTCGAGACTTTGTATAAAGGCCGTCATGTCACAAATGAAATGCGAAGAAGCGGACGCCATCCACTGGCCCTCACTGATCGCCGCCATTTCCGCCATCAGTGCGGTCGGCGTCGCCATCGGCCTCGGCCTTCCGCTCCTGTCGATCATCCTTGAGAAGCGCGGCATCTCTTCCACCATGATCGGGGTGAATTCGGCTATGGCCGGCGTCGCGGCGATGATGGCGGCCCCCGTGACCACCAAGATCGCCCATGATTTCGGCGTGGCGCGAACCATGCTGTTCGCAGTCGTCGTTTCGGCACTGAGCGCGCTCGGTTTTTATTTCGCCGAAGCCTTCTGGATGTGGTTTCCGCTGCGAATCGTTTTCCACGGCGCCACCACCACGCTGTTCATTCTTTCCGAATACTGGATCAACATGACGGCGCCCCCCAGGAAGCGCGGCATGGTTCTCGGCATCTACGCCACCGGCCTTGCGGTCGGATTCGCGGTTGGTCCGCTGCTGTTTTCCGTGGTGGGCAGCGAAGGCATATTGCCGTTTCTGGTCGGCGCGGCGATCATCCTGCTCGCCGCGATCCCGATCTTTATGGCGCGCGGCGAAAGCCCGGAGCTGGACGAGCGGCCCAACCACCATTTCGTCCGTTATGTCTGGCTGGTGCCCATGGCGTCCGCGGCGGCCTTCGTCTTCGGTTCGGTGCAGGCCGGCGGCCTTTCGCTGTTTCCGATCTATGCGACGCGGGAAGGCTTCAACGAATCGCAGGCAGCGCTTCTCCTTACCGTGATGGGCATCGGCAACATGGTCTTCCAGATACCGATCGGCCTGCTCTCGGACCGGATGAAGGACCGGCGGACGATGCTGGGGCTGATGGCCTTTGCCGGCGTCTGCGGCACGCTGGCGCTGCCTTTCCTGGTGGAAAACTGGCTTCTGGTGGCGGCCCTGTTGCTGTTCTGGGGCGGCCTGGTCTCGGGAATGTATACTGTCGGCCTCACCCATCTCGGATCGCGCCTGAAAGGCGCCGATCTGGTCGCCGCCAATGCCGCCTTCATCTTCTGTTACGCGATCGGCACGATTGCGGGGCCGCAGGCCGTGGGCATTTCCATGGACATTGCCGGAACCGACGGGTTTGCCTGGTCGCTGGCGGTATTTTTTGGGCTTTACGTGGTGCTTTATATCGTCCGTTTTGTTTTCCGGGCGAAACAGGCTTGACTTTTCGGGCGCGATACGTAGTTTCGCGCCAGATTTAGCCGAGGTCAGAAGCGCCTGCGGCTTCTCTTTTGTTTAAAGGCAGGACGACCATGGCGAAAGCTACAACAATCAAGATCAAGCTGCTGTCGACAGCCGACACCGGCACTTTCTACGTCACCACCAAGAACAGCCGTACGTTCACGGACAAGATGACGAAGACGAAGTACGACCCGGTTGTACGCAAGCACGTTGAATTCAAGGAAACCAAGATCAAGTAATTTCTTGATCTGTCTCCGACAAAAGCGCGCCCAACGGGCGCGTTTTTTGTTTGCGCCGAAGGGAAGATGCTGCCGCCAGCCTCTTCGCGCCCAGACGCCTTCCAAAGGGCAAGCAAGGCCCGTCTACCCTGCTGTCCGGGGAATTGTAGCCGTCAATAACAAAGCACGAGAGCAGCCATGGGTAAGTCCGACCACATGGTTTGACGCCCCGGCCGATGCAGCAATCATTCAGGTGCTCTGAAGACACATCCCCAAGGCTCCGTCCGCCCCTGCCCCGTATCGCAGCTTCGCACGTGACGTTAACAAAGACGGATTGCATGCGTCGCGAAGCCGCGACGCGCACACCACGAAACGGCAATTTTCAGGAAGAAGGCGGTCGGCCAACGATGTGACTACGGCACGAGGAACCGATTCGAACATCGTCAGCCGACCGACCCCACGATTCAGGAGATGCGGCGGACCTGAGCATCATGGGGCATTCAAACTACGCAATACCAGCCCCTGAAGAACGAAATCGCGACGGCTAAAGCCGCTATCATTCATCATCAAAAGACGGATAAGCCGCCGGAAGAACTGTTACTCTCAATAAGGAGTGTGCGCAGAAGTGAAATAAAAATCAACAAATTCTTAAGCCAGGGACACATCACCTGGGAAACATGGTTAAGTATACGAAGCTGACACACTATAGTTGCCGGAGAGATTGAATTCAACGTATTTTTCAACTTGAACTCTATTTATATCGTCGATCTGCATCTATTCATTGCAAAGTGATAAAATACCTACAAGGTCAATGGCTTGCAGCCTTACGACGATCAACTTGCTTCGTGAATAATTACTTCGCCGGAACACGGCGGCAAGATTGCCGCAATATTTTAGTTAATCGGCCATTAGGGTTCAGGCAGCGGCAGCGACGACGCGGTTGCGTCCGGCGTGTTTCGCCTCGTAAAGCGCTTTGTCCGCCTGCTTCAGGATTTCGTCCGGAGCGCCGAAGGCGCCGCTGCTGGTGGCGATGCCGAGGGAAGCGGTAATGCTCAATTCCCGGTCGATGGAACGAACATAAAAAGGCTTGTCTTCCACGATCGCCCGCAGGCGCTCGGCGACGCTTGCCGCAAGCTCCATCGGCGTATCGGGCATGACCACGACGAACTCCTCCCCGCCATAACGGCAGGCGAGATCGGCACCGCGCACGGTGCTGCGGATGCGCGCTGCAAATTCCCGCAGCACCTCATCGCCCACATCGTGGCCATAGGTATCGTTGACCAGCTTGAAGCGGTCTATATCGGTCATGCAGATGGAGATCGGGCGGCCACGAACGGCGGCGCGGTCGAAGAGTATCTTCAGGTGACTGTCGAGGTAACGGCGATTGTTGAGGCCGGTCAGCCCGTCGACAATGGCAAGTTCCATCGTGTGCTGGAGATTGAGCCGCAGATGCTCGTTATAGCGCTTGCGCCTGATCTGCGTCAGCGTCCGGGCGACGAGTTCGTTCGGATCGATCGGACGGAGAATGTAATCATTCACGCCAAGATCGAGCGCCCGCGCCACCATATCGTCCGCCCCCTGCTCCGCCACCAGAAGCAGCGGCAGGAAACGGGTGCGTTCCAGCGAGCGAAGCTGTGAACACAGCCGCAGCGGATCGTAATCCTCGAAATTGGAATTGACGATGACGAGCTCGAAAGGATTGCTCGCGGCCTTGAGCAGCGCCGCCTGCGGTTCCGTGACGGCGTCGACCTCGGCAACCGGCTTCAGCGCCCGCACAATACGTTCCTGCGAGCTGGCGCGGCCATCCGCAACCAGCACGCGGCCCGGCGTCTGCATCAGCCCGTCGCTACGCAGCATCTCCTCGATGCCGATCTGACGTGCGGTTTCGGCGCGCAGCCGCAATTCATCGCTGACGGCCTTGAGCCGCACGAGGCTTTTGACGCGGGCGATGAGTTGAAGGTCGTTGACCGGCTTGGTGAGAAAATCGTCAGCGCCGGCCTTGAGGCCACGCACGCGGTCAGACGGTTGATCGAGTGCGGTGACCATGACCACCGGAATATGGGCGGTATTCGGATTGGCCTTCAGCCTTTCGCAGACCTCGAAACCGTCCATGCCCGGCATCATGATATCGAGCAGGATGATATCGACCTGCTCCTTGTCGCAGATCGCCAGCGCCTTGAAACCATCCTCGGCGGTGACGACATCGAAATATTCCGCCAGAAGACGGGCTTCGAGAAGCTTCACATTGGCCGGAATATCGTCAACAACCAGAACTCTCGCCGTCATAACCGTTCCCCAGTCGCCTCAAGCATCGCCCAGATAAGTCTTGATGACTTCGATGAATTTTGGAACGGAAATCGGCTTAGACACATAGGCCTCGCATCCGCCCTGGCGAATGCGTTCCTCGTCGCCCTTCATGGCGAAAGCCGTGACCGCGATGACCGGAATGACATGCAGCTCGTCATCTTCCTTCAGCCACTTCGTCACCTCAAGCCCTGAAACTTCCGGCAGCTGGATATCCATGAGGATGAGGTCCGGGCGGTGCTTGCGGGCAAGATCGAGCGCTTCCATACCGTTGCGCGTCTGGATCGTCGTATAACCAGACGCCTCGATCAAGTCGCGAAAGAGCTTCATGTTCAGCTCGTTGTCTTCGACTATCATGACCTGCTTGGGCATGGTGAGCAGTCCCCGTTTCGCTTTGAAACCTTCACCCAGACATATAAGTTGTCAGAGAGCCGATTCCATCGTCCATTTGTTGCGCAAGGCTAGAGGGATTTGGTTTCAAAATAGGTAACTTCGGGGAAGAAATGCTGCGCGATACAAAAAACAAAGGCAATGTCGGTCAGGACCCGCAAGAAACGGCGGCCGCCATACTTGGCTGGCTGGCAAACGAACCGGACATGCTGGCGCGTTTTCTGGCGCTGAGCGGGCTGCAGGCCAACATGCTGCGCCAGGCTGTCAACGATCCCGGCTTTCTGGCAGGGCTGACGGATTTCCTGATGAGTCACGAGCCGGACCTGATGGCCTTCTGCGCCGCCACCGATACATCCCCCGAAACCGTGGCCGCTGCCTGGAACCATTTTTCCGGACCGGGGCTGGATTCAGGTGTGTATTGACGAGACGCCCCTTGAGTGGCCATCGCAGCCGGAGTATGGTCGGCAACGTTCTGGTTTTGTTTTCGACCCATGTCCACGTCGCACCGCTATGATCCCGGTTTTTGCCGTGACTGTCTGGCCGGCCAGCCAGAAGGGCTAAGGCGTTGTCGCGCCTGCGGCAGCCCGCGTCTTCTCTATCATTCCGAACTCTATGATCTGAGCATCGCCCATATCGATTGTGACGCCTTTTACGCCTCGGTCGAAAAGCGCGACAATCCGGAACTGGCCGACAAACCAGTGATCGTGGGCGGCGGCAAGCGCGGGGTGGTTTCCACCGCCTGTTATATCGCCCGTATTCACGGGGTGCGTTCCGCCATGCCCATGTTCAAGGCGCTGGAAGCCTGTCCCGATGCTGTCGTCATCAAGCCGGATATGGAAAAATACAGCCGTGTCGGGCGCGAAATCCGCGCGATGATGCAGGAACTGACGCCGCTCGTGCAGCCGATTTCCATAGACGAAGCGTTTCTCGATCTTTCGGGCACCGAGAGGCTGCATCACGATCCACCGGCCCGTGTGCTGGCGAAATTCGCCCGGCGGGTGGAAAAGGAAGTGGGGGTGACTGTTTCCGCCGGGCTTTCCTATTGCAAGTTTCTCGCCAAGGTCGCGTCCGACCTGCAAAAACCGCGCGGTTTTTCAGTTGTCGGTGAAGCAGAGGCGCTGTCCTTTCTGGCAGCAAGGCCCGTCACTACCATCTGGGGCGTCGGCAAGGCCTTTGCGGCGACGCTGGAGGCGGACGGTATCCGCATGATCGCGCAGCTGCAAGAGATGGAGGAAAGCGAGTTGATGCGCCGCTATGGCGTGATGGGGCAACGCCTCTTCCGGCTTTCGCGCGGCATTGATGAGAGGCATGTGCACAATAACGACCCCGTCAAAAGCGTGTCTTCCGAAACCACCTTCTTCAACGATATTTCCCGCCATGAAGATCTCGTACCGATCCTGCGCTCGCTTTCCGAAAAGGTTGCCTGGCGGTTGAAGAAGAGCGGCATCGCCGGCCAGACGGTGGTGCTGAAGATGAAGACAGCAGACTTCAAGCTCCGCACCCGCAACCGCAAGCTGGACGATCCGACGCAGCTCGCCGACCGGATTTTCCGCACCGGCCTTTCGCTGCTGGAAAAAGAAACGGACGGCACCAGGTTCCGTCTCATCGGCATCGGCGTCAGCGATTTGCACGATGCGGGGCTGGCCGATCCTCCCGATCTCGTTGACAGAGAGGCCGGCCGTCGGGCCGCGGCGGAAGCGGCGATGGACAAGCTGCGCGACAAGTTCGGCAAGGGCAGCGTCGAGACCGGCTATACGTTCGGAACACGCAAATAACAGTGGCGGGATTGTGCGACAGGTCGCAATCCTATCCTACCGCCTCGCTCCGGATATATTTTAGATTTTACACAAATTAGTGATGTTGCGAAGGAGCGGTCCTTAAGCTTCATTAAACTTCGCATGATTGAGTGAGGCAAGTTTTGTACATGTGGTGTATTGCGTCATGTCCCTTCGCCTCCGTCTTATGGCCGGCATGCTGTCGGCCAGCATTCTTGCCTTTCCGGCGCTTGCCGCTGA
Source organism: Agrobacterium sp. 22-209-1 (assembly GCF_053522485.1). Classification (NCBI taxonomy): domain Bacteria; kingdom Pseudomonadati; phylum Pseudomonadota; class Alphaproteobacteria; order Hyphomicrobiales; family Rhizobiaceae; genus Agrobacterium; species Agrobacterium sp. 22-209-1. The sequence continues at coordinate 67,334 of NZ_JBNWCH010000004.1, read as the reverse complement.
CAGCAGGTCTCTGCAGATACTGGTATCGAAAAGCGATCAGTCGCTCTCGCTTTATGAGAACGGCGAAATCGTCGCCACCTCGAAAGTCTCCACCGGCAAGGCCGGACATGAGACACCGAGCGGCATATTCTCAATTCTGGAAAAGCGGAAATACCACGAGTCGAATATCTACTCGGCCGCACCCATGCCCTTCATGCAGCGGCTGACCTGGTCCGGCATCGCGCTGCACGAAGGCAAGGTGCCGAACTATCCGGCCTCGCATGGCTGCGTGCGCTTGCCGTCCAAATTCGCCAAGTCCCTTTTCGGCGACACCCGGACCGGCGTGCATGTCATCATCACCGACCAGCCGGTCTCGCTGCGCTTTGTGCAGCATCCGGCGTTGTTTCAGCCGCGCGACGATGCCGATGACGGCAAGCTTCTTCTGTCGGATGTGGAATTGCGCCCGGCAACGTTCGATGCAGCCTTGGGGACGGTCGAAGTTGCCGTCAATGAAAAGACCCAGGCGCTCAAGCCGGCGGTAAAGACCAGGGAGCCCTCGCCCCTGCGCATTCTCATCACCCGGCGCGGCGAACGGGAAAAGGTGATGGATATCCAGACCATGCTGAGCCGCCTCGGTTTCGAAGCGGGTGCAGCCGATGGTTATGCCGGGGAGATGACGATCAGCGCCATCAATGGTTTCAAGCGCTGGAAAGGGCTGAAAACCACCGGGCCGCTTCTGACAGACGCCTTCGTGACGGCGCTTTATGCCTCCGCTGGTGAAGACCACCCACTGAGCGGCCAGATCATGGTGCGGCAGGATTTCAAGCCGCTGTTTGAAGCGGCCATCGACATCAAGGACCCGGAAGTGGCGCTCGGAACCCATTTCTTCGAAGCCGTGTCCGTGGATCGCGCCGCCGGAAACGCCGAATGGAACGGTGTGACGCTGGAAAACCATCTGCCGGCGGCTGCCCGCAAGCGGCTTGGCATCTCCGTTACCGAACCGCCGGGCGGTTTCGATCAACTGAGCGCCGTGCTCGGCCGCCTCGAAATTCCCGCGGAAATACGCAGCCGGATCGAGCAGGAGCTTTCAAGCGGCAGCTCGATCACCGTTTCGGATATCAGTCACCAGTTGGAGACAGGCACTGGAACGGACTTCATCACCGTGACCAAAGAAGGGCCGGTATGAGCGACGTGTGAGGCCTCAAGCCTCACACCAGTTCCACATCTACGACACCGGGCGCGGACCGCAGCGCAGCGGCGATTTCCGGGGAAATGCGGTATTTCTCCGTCAGCTCCACCTCGATCTCACGGCTGCCCTCATCCTTGATGACGATGAAATAGACCGAGCCATCACCCTTTGTGTTGAGGTGGCGGGCAACGGTCTTCAGCGGGCCGGAATCGCGCACATAAACACGCAACGCCTTCTGCATCTGCACAGATTTTTCTTCCAGCGACTGCGCCGTCTGGATACGCAGGCCGATACCTTCGGGGCGTTCTTCCGCCTGCACGGTGATGACCAGCGATTTGCCGACTTCGAGCAGATCGCGGAACTGGCCGAGTCCTTCGGAAAACAGCACCGCCTCATATTGGCCCGACGCGTCCGAGAAGGTGACGATGCCCATCTTGTTGCCGGTGCGGGTTTTGCGCTCCTGCTTGCCGGTCACGGTGCCGGCCAGACGCCCGGCAGTCGCGCCCTGTTTCACCGCGGCGGAAAAATCGGCGAAATTCTGCACCCGCAGCTTTTCCAGCACGGGGCGATAGGTATCGAGCGGATGGGCGGTGAGGTAAAAACCGAGCACCTGATACTCGCGCAGCAGCTTTTCGGAGGCAAGCCAGGGCTGGAAGGCCGGAAGAACCAGTTTTTCCGGCCCGCTTCCGCTACCGGAGCCGAACATGTCCGATTGTCCAATGGTGCGGTTATTCTGTGCCATCTGCGCATAACCGATAATGCGGTCCAGCCCGCCGATCAGTTCCGCGCGGTCGCGGCCGAAACAGTCGAAGGCGCCCGCATTAATCAGGCTTTCCAGCACACGCCGGTTGATCTGCTTGGGATCGATGCGCAGGCAGAAATCCTCAAGGCTCGTGAACGGCTTGCCGTCGCGTACCTGGACGATGTGCTCCACCGCCCCCTCGCCCACGCCCTTGATGGCGGCGAGCGAATAATAGATGCGGTTCTCACCCGTTTCGAATTGCCGGAACGACGTCTGCACCGAAGGCGCGACGACCTCGATGCCAAGGCGGCCCGCATCCTGACGGAAATCGTTGAGCTTTTCCGTGTTCGCCATATCGAGCGTCATGGAAGCCGCCAGGAACTCCACCGGATAATGCGCCTTCATATAGGCGGTCTGGTAGGACACGATCGCGTAGGCCGCGGCGTGGCTCTTGTTAAAGCCGTAATTGGCGAATTTCGCCAGCAGGTCGAAGATGGTGTTGGCCTGCGGCTTCGAGACGCCGTTCTTGATGGCTCCGTCGACGAAACGCTCGCGCTGCTTGTCCATCTCCTCCTTGATCTTCTTGCCCATGGCGCGGCGCAGAAGATCGGCTTCGCCGAGCGAATAACCGGAGAGGACCTGGGCGATCTGCATCACCTGTTCCTGATAGACGATAACGCCCTGCGTTTCCTTGAGCAGATGGTCGATGGTCGGGTGGATCGATTCCAGCTCCTCCTCGCCATGTTTGCGGGCGTTGTAGACCGGGATGTTTTCCATCGGTCCGGGGCGATAAAGCGCCACCAGCGCGATGATGTCCTCGATGCAGTCCGGTCGCATGCCGATCAGCGCCTTGCGCATGCCCGCACTTTCCACCTGGAACACGCCGATGGTTTCGCCGCGCGACAACATCTCGTAGGTTTTGGCGTCGTCCAGCGGAATGGCCGCGAGATCGACCGCGATGCCGCGCTTGGCGACAAAATCGACGGCGACCTTCAGCACCGTCAGAGTCTTCAAGCCGAGAAAGTCGAATTTGACGAGGCCCGCGCTTTCCACCCATTTCATGTTGAACTGCGTAACCGGCATATCGGATCGCGGATCGCGATACATCGGCACCAGCTTCGACAGCGGTCGGTCACCGATGACAATACCGGCGGCATGGGTGGAGGCGTGGCGGTAAAGTCCTTCGATCTTCTGGGCGATATCCAGGAGGCGGGCGACGACCGGCTCCTTGTCCGCCTCCTCCTGCAGGCGCGGCTCTTCCTCGATCGCTTTCGACAGGGGTGTCGGATTGGCCGGGTTGTTGGGCACCAGCTTGCAAATCTTGTCCACCTGCCCATAGGGCATCTCCAGCACGCGGCCAACGTCGCGCAGGGCCGCGCGCGCCTGTAGCGAACCGAAGGTGATGATCTGCGCCACCTGCTCCCGGCCATATTTGGCCTGCACGTAACGGATCACCTCTTCACGGCGGTCCTGGCAGAAGTCGATATCGAAGTCGGGCATCGAAACGCGTTCGGGATTGAGAAAGCGTTCGAACAGCAACGAGAAGCGCAGCGGATCGACATCGGTAATGGTCAGCGCATAAGCGACGAGCGAGCCCGCACCCGAACCGCGGCCCGGGCCGACCGGAATATCATGCTGCTTTGCCCATTTGATGAAGTCGGCAACGATCAGGAAGTAACCGGGGAACTTCATGCGCGAGATGACGCCGAGTTCGAAATCCAGCCTTTCGCGATAATCCTGTTCCGTATAACCGGGCGCCATGCCAAGCGCGGCAAGCCGCTGATCCAGCCCCTCCACCGCCTGTCGGCGCAGTTCCTCGGTTTCGGCCAGCTCGGCTGCTTCCGGATCGTCGCTGGCGCCGGTGAAACGCGGCAGGATCGGCCCGCGCTTCTTCAGGACATAGGAGCATCGGAGCGCGATCTCGACGGTGTTCTCCAGCGCCTCGGGAAGATCGGCAAACAGCGCCGTCATCTCGTCACGGCTTTTGAGGTAGTGATCGGGTGTCAGGCGGAACCGGCTGTCATCGGACACGATGGCGTTATGCGCCACTGCCATCAACGCATCATGCGCCTCGTAGTCGGCCTTGGAGGGGAAGAACGCCTCGTTGGTGGCAACGAGTGGAATATCGTGTTCGTAAGCCAGACCAATCAGGCGCCGCTCATGGGAGCGGTCGTAACCGGACTGGCGCTGCAATTCGATATAAAGCCTATCACCAAAGAGTGACTTCAGCGTCAGCAGCCGCTCTTTCGCCTGCGCTGCATGGCCTTCCTTCAGGGCCATATCGACGGGGCCGCCGGATGCGCCGGTGAGCGCTATGAGGCCGGCATTGGAGGCCTCCTCCAGCCATGCGCGGGTAATATGCACGGAATGGCTGCCGCCCTCACCGTCCAGATAGGCGCGGCTGACGAGATCCACCAGCCGCTCATAGCCTTCCGCATTGGCGGCAAGGAGAACGATGGCGGGAAGTTTCTGAAGATGGCTGTTGTGGTTGCGGCGATCCTCCGCCGCATCCTGCATGTCGATGGACAGCTGGCAGCCGATGATCGGCTGCAGACCCTCGTCCCGCGCCTTTTCGGAAAATTCCAGCGCGACGAAAAGATTGTTGGTATCGGTAATGGCAATGGCCGGTTGACCGTCCGCGACGGCCTTGGACATGATTTTCTTGAGGGGCAAGGCCCCCTCAAGCAGGGAATAAGCGGAATGAACCCGAAGATGGACAAAACCGGGCGTCTTCAACGTTTCGCCAGAGATCTCTCCACGCATAACCGCATCGCCCATATCATCATCCTGTCACTCTGAATCACGAGGGCGATTTTCCGATTTCCGGCGCTTAATGTCCACCGCTTTGCGGCGTCCATACAGGCTTCTGCGCCGGTGTCTTCTTCACAGGGCGGTGAGGATCACCGAAAAGCTGGCAACAAAGACAGCGATGGAAGCGAAAGCAGCAACGTCACGGATGAAATCAGTCATTGGTCTCTCCTTACTCGTTATGTTCCAATTTTGTTCTCATTTTGTTCGATTGTCAACAGGGTTCTGGCGATATTCCTCTTGTCAATGCGGCAGAATCGCCTTCGGTTCCCGCGTGGGGAACAGCAAGCCACTGACTCCAAAACGAAAAAACCCGGAGGTAAAACACCGCCGGGTTCGGAAAAAATTCAAATGGGGAGAACCGGTGTTCTCTGGAAAGCACCGGATGGATCGGCTTGCCAGTTCAGAAATCGACGATCTTGCCGTCGGCCAGCGTCACGCGTCTGTCCATGCGGGCGGCAAGTTCATGATTGTGGGTGGCAATCAGCGCCGCGAGGCCGGATTGTCGCACCAATGCCTCCAGCGCGTCGAATACGTAATGCGCGGTTTCCGGATCGAGATTGCCGGTCGGCTCGTCGGCGAGCAGCAGGAGCGGCGCGTTGGCGACAGCGCGGGCAATGGCGACACGCTGCTGTTCACCGCCCGAGAGTTCGGCTGGACGGTGTTCGCCGCGATGCCCCACGCGCATATAGTCTAGCAGCGCGCTTGCACGCTTGCGGGCCTCCACCTGGGTGAGACCGGCAATGAGCTGCGGCATCATCACATTTTCCACTGCCGAGAATTCCGGCAGGAGGTGATGGAACTGATAGACGAAACCGATGTCGCTGCGGCGGATCGCGGTGCGCGTTTCATCCGGCAGGCCGTTGCAGGGCGCGCCGTTAATATAGACCTCGCCTGCATCGGGATGTTCCAGCAACCCTGCAAGATGCAGCAGCGTCGATTTACCAGTACCCGAAGGGGCGACCAACGCCACCATCTCACCGCTTTTCAATTCAAAATCGGCCTTGCGCAGAATGGAAAGCGACGTCTCGCCCTGACCATAGGTTCTCTCGACGCCGGTGAGCCGCAGCACTGTTTTTTTTGCCATATTGCGAAGCGGTCCTTATTCGTAACGCAGGGCCTGCACCGGATCGAGCTTGGAAGCCCGCCAGGCTGGAAAGATCGTTGCCAGGAAAGAAAGGGTCAGCGCCATGATGACGACGGTGATGGTCTCGCTCAAATCCATTTCGGCCGGTAGCTGGCTCAGGAAATAAAGCTGCGGGTCAAACAGCACTGTGCCCGATACCCATGAGAAGAACTGCCGGATCGATTCCACGTTCAGGCAGACGATGACACCGAGCGCCACGCCGGCAAAGGTGCCGACCGTGCCGATGGCAGCCCCCGTCATGAAGAAGATGCGCATGACCGCGCCAGAGCTGGCGCCCATGGTGCGCAGGATGGCGATATCGCTGCCCTTGTCCTTCACCAGCATGATGAGGCCGGAGATGATGTTGAGCGCCGCCACCAGAACGATGAGGGTGAGGATCATGAACATCACGTTTCTTTCCACCTGCAGGGCGGAGAAGAAAGTCTGGTTCCGCTGTCTCCAGTCGGTAATGTAGACCTGCCTTTCGGCCGCCTGCTCCACCAGCGGCCGGATGCCATCGACATCATCCGGGCGGCTCACATAAAGCTCGATAGACTGCACGAGGCCTTCGGCATTGAAATAAAGCTGGGCTTCGGACAGAGGCATATAGATCATCGACGCGTCATATTCCGACATGCCGATCTCGAAGACGCCGGAAATCTTGTAAGATTTGACGCGCGGATTGACGCCCATCGGGGTCACGTCACCTTCCGGTGATATGAGGGTGATATCGTCACCCGCCGTAACACCCAGCTGGGCGGCGAGCCTGGAGCCGACGAGAACGCCGTCACCCGCCATGAAGCCGACGAGGTCGCCGGTCTTGATGTTGGTGGCGACTTCCTTGACCTTGTCGATATCCTCCTGGCGCACACCGCGCACCAGAGCGCCGGAACCCGCACCGCCGCGCCCGGAGGCCAATGTCTGGCCCTCCACCAGCGGCAGAGCCATGGTGACGCCCGGAACGGCTGCGAATTTCTTCGCCAGCTCATCATAATTATTGAAGGGCTGGTCGATCGGCTGAACGATCATATGTCCGTTGATGCCGAGAATGCGGGAAATCAGCTCCGTGCGGAACCCGTTCATGACGGCCATGACGATGATCAGCGTCGCCACACCCAGCATAATGCCGACGAAAGAGAAACCGGCGATGACGGAGATGAAGGCTTCCTTGCGCCGCGACCGCAGATAACGCCATGCCACCATACGTTCAAAAGCAGAAAACGGCCGAGCGGTCTTTGCCCCGGCTGAAACAGCCGCACCCTTGTCAGCCTCGGCTTGTGCCATGTCGTCTCCCTGATCTAAAACTATAAGGCCGGTCTTTTCCGAAAACCGGCCTACATTTCCACGGCATGTGTCTTACGAAAACCGGAGCGGACTTCGCGTGAAGCCGCTCCGTCTTCCGCTCGCTCTTAGCCGAGCACCCTGTTCATCGCCGCCTCGATCGTCACGGTTTCCCGCTCGCCGGTCTTGCGATCCTTGACTTCGACTTCGCCATTCGCGACCGAACGCGGTCCAACTATGATCTGCAAAGGCACGCCAATCAGATCGGCAGTCGCGAATTTCTGGCCAGCACGGTCGTCCGTATCGTCGTAGAGAACATCCTTGCCGGCGTTGGAGAGCTGATAATACAGCTTTTCACAAGCCGCATCGCAGGCCGCATCTCCAGCCTTCATATTGATGATCACGACGTCGAAAGGAGCGACCGAGGCCGGCCAGATGATTCCATTCTCGTCATGCGATGCTTCAATGATGGCGGGAACAAGGCGTGTCGGTCCGATACCATAAGAACCCATGTGGACAGGGTGTTCCTTGCCATCCTTACCCTGCACTTTCGCGCCCATCGGCTCGGAATATTTGGTGCCGAAATAGAAGATGTGACCAACTTCAATGCCGCGCGCAGAAAGGCGCTCGCCTTCGGGAATGGCGTTATATGCCGCTTCGTCATGCATTTCGGACGTGGCGGCATAATCGGCCGTCCACTCGTCGAATACGCCCTGCAAGGCTGTGACATCGTCGAAATTGGTGTTTTCAGCGGGAATCGCGCGGTCGAGGAAGCTCTTGTGGCAGAAGACTTCGGATTCGCCGGTATCGGCCAGAATGATGAATTCATGGCTGTGGTTGCCGCCGATCGGGCCGGTATCGGCGCGCATGGGAATAGCGCGAAGGCCAAGGCGCTCGAAGGTGCGCAGGTAAGCCACGAACATCTTGTTATAGGAATGGATCGCGTCTTCCTTGGTAAGGTCGAAGGAATAGGCGTCCTTCATCAGGAACTCGCGCGAACGCATGGTGCCGAAACGCGGACGCACCTCGTCGCGGAACTTAAGCTGGATATGATAGAGGTTCAGCGGCAGGTTCTTGTAGGACTTCACATAGGAACGAAAGATGTCGGTGATCATCTCCTCATTGGTGGGGCCATAGAGCATCTGGCGGTCCTGGCGGTCCTTGATGCGCAGCATTTCCTTGCCGTAGTCATCGTAACGACCGCTCTCCTGCCAGAGCTCGGCGGTCTGCAGCGTCGGCATCAGAAGCTCGATGGCGCCGGAACGATCCTGCTCCTGGCGGATGATCCTGTTCACCTTGTCCAGCACACGCTTACCGAGCGGCAGCCAGGAATAGATGCCAGCCGATTGCTGCCGGATCATGCCGGCGCGCAGCATGAGGCGGTGAGAAACGATCTCCGCTTCCTTGGGATTTTCCTTCAGGATGGGCAAAAAGTAACGGCTGAGACGCATGACGGCTTCCATTGATGCGGACGACAGCGCCACAGGCGCGGGAATCGCCCCGAATAGAGGGATATTGGCGCCGGATATAGCCGTTTCCGACCCAGATGAAAACCCGCCATGAAAAGAGCTATAAAGGCCATTTCAAGGTATTTTCGCGATAGCTAATTCGCGTCAAAACGCTTTGATCGGAATAATATTCTTGATCCGGTGCGACAAATTGCACCACAGAGAATTTTTTGCCGACTGTAACAAATATGCAAAAAATGAGATGACAAGCATGGGGGTTTGAGCTAGCCTTAGCTTACAAAAGAGGCAGGAAGTTTAAATTCTTGTCATTTTCGCGGTCAGTCTTGGGAGGATCAGATCTTAGGCGCGCTCGTTCGCAGCCCCGGCAACGGTTACAGATCACGCGAAACCTGGAAAACAAGGCTGAAAGGCCTTGTTTTTTTTTGCTTCTGCACAAAGAAGCACGCTCATAGCGATATTCCGGTAAAATTATGGCGTTGAATCAGGCACCGGAATGTTCCTGCTGTTTGCACGACGGATATGACATCCATATGACAGAACATCGGTCATATCCGCGGCAAATCGCCGTTAGTCTGAGCGTACGGATGCGCGCGGAATGGCGATTATCTGTGCAACTTTTCAATCGAAAACAGGAATAATTCTCGGAAGATCATCAAGGCTGACGCCGAACCACCAGGTTCCACCGTACCAGAGCCCACAGATCAGGGCCGAGATCAGGGTGGTCCACAAAACGATCCGCCCACCTCTGAACCTTGATGGCGCACTGGCGACCGTGCCCAGCGCCACATCGCCCTCCTCATCCTGAGTACGTAGGCCAATCGGCAGCACGATGAAGAGCACCGTCCACCAGACGATGAAATAAACGGCGAAGACCGAAAGAAGCGGCATGTGATCCTCCTGCACAATGGGGTTCTTGTAACGCATTCATCCGCAGATCGGAATCACTTCTCCGCAAGAAAGCCGAAAGAAAAAAGAAGAGCCGCGCTTTGCGGCGCGGCCCTGAAATCGATGGAGAAGAGGCAGACGCCCAGGCCGATTGCCGGGAAGCTACCCGCTCAGACCTTGGTCACGAAAACCGTCACGATCGGCTTCTTACCCCAGCTCTGATTGGCAGCGGCGCGCACGGCGCGGCGCACCGATTCGCGCAGCAGTGCGAGGTCCTTGCGACGGGCGCGCGGAATGCTCTCGACGGCGCCGAGTACAGCATCATAAAGCGTGTCTTCCATCGCCTCATCCTCGTCGTCGAATTCCGGCAGGCCGAAAGGCACGACGTCGGGATCGCCGAGGAAGTCGTAACGACTATCCAGCACGACGTTGACGGCGACATGGCCGGCAAAGGACAGCTTGCGGCGGTTGCTGATGCCCATTTCGTCCATGTCACCGACGAGATTGCCGTCCTTGAAGACGCGGCCGTGCGGCACGTCATCGATGACTTCCGCAGGACCCGGCGCAAGGCGCAGAACGTTGCCGTTGCGCACCTTCGGCACCTGCGAAATACCGGCTTGTTCGGCCAGTTCCTTCTGCGCCACCAGATGCGCCGCCTCGCCATGGACGGGCACGACGATCTGTGGCTTCGTCCATTCATACATCCTCAGAAGCTCGTTGCGGCGCGGATGGCCGGACACATGCACCAGCGCCTCATTGTCCGTGACAATGTGCACGCCCTGTTCGATCAGGCCGTTCTTGATCTCGATAATCGCCTTTTCGTTGCCGGGAATGGCGCGTGAGGAAAAGACGACAGTATCTCCCGACGCAAGCGCCACATTGCGCATCTCGTCGCGGGAAAGCTTGGCGAGCGCTGCACGCGGTTCGCCCTGCGAACCGGTCAGGATCAGCACCACACGATCACGCGGAATATAGCCGAATTCATCTTCAGCGAGGAACGGCTTGATGCCTTCCATGATGCCGAGATCCTGCGAGACGTTGACGACGCGCTTCAGCGACGAGCCGAGCAGCAGCACCTCGCGGCCGGCAGCTTCCGCAGCCTGCGCAATCGAGCGGATGCGCCCGACATTCGAGGAGAAGGTGGTAACGGCAACGCGGCCTTCAGCACTTTCGATGATCTGACGCAGGCCTTCGGACACCTCGTGTTCGGAGGGCGACACGCCATCGCGCAGTGAATTGGTGCTGTCGCACATCAGTGCCAGCACGCCCTCTTCACCGATGGCGCGGAAGCGGGTTTCATCCGTCAACGGCCCAAGCGACGGCGCTTCGTCGATCTTCCAGTCACCGGTGTGGATGACATTGCCGAGCGGTGTGCGGATGACCAGCGACATCGGCTCCGGTATAGAATGGTTGACGCCAACGGCTTCGATTTCAAAGGGGCCAACGTTGATCCGGTCACCAGCCTTGAAGATCGTCACCGGAATTTCAGCGCGCGTGCCCTCATAGGCGCGCTTCGCCTCCAGCATGCCGGCCGTGAATGGCGAGGCATAGACCGGCACATTGAGGCCGGGCCACAGATCGTTCAGCGCGCCATAATGATCCTCATGGGCGTGGGTGATGATGATGCCCTTGAGGTTCTTTTTCTGCTCGGCGATGTAACTGATATCGGGCAGCACGAGATCGACACCAGGAAGATCGAGACCGGCAAAGGTCACGCCGCAATCCACCATGATCCATTCGCGCTTGCTTGCCGGCCCGTAGCCGTAAAGCGCCAGATTCATCCCGATTTCACCCACGCCGCCGAGCGGCACAAAGACCAGTTCGTCCTGTTTAGCCATTATTTTTTCTTATCCATTCACGAAAGCGTGCAGGCAACGGCAATTGGCCGTGCCCGCCGCTCTCTCAAGCATCGGACCTGTTGAACCATCTGATCGACCGGGCCGATGCGGAACCGGTTTGTCACCCCGCATTTCATGAGCCGCAGGAAAGCTCCAACCTCTGGGACAGGGTTCGGCGCGGCCTTTTAGCCATCACCGTTCACCTCATCCGAAAAACACATCGCCGGCGGCGATCGAGCGTCTTGCGCCCTCGTCCTCATCCAGCAGCAGATAACCATTATCATCAATTCCAACAAAACGCCCGCCAATCGAACGGTCAGGGAAATTGACGGTGATATGTTCACCAATACCGCAGGCCGCTGCCCGCCAGCTGGCAATGATGCCAGATACGCCCCTGCCCTCATCCCATTCGCGCAGAACCTCGGCCGTCTCACGGAAGAGATGTGCAAACAGTTCATCGGGCGAGCAAGACGCACCGTGCTCGGAGAGCATGGTGACGGGATAAAGTGGATTGTCCGGCTTATGGGCGATATTGATGCCGATACCGATGACGATGGCGCGCCGGCCGTCAGGCAAAAGCTCCGCTTCCATCAGAATGCCGCAGGTCTTGCGGCGGCCGATCAGCACATCGTTCGGCCATTTGATTTCAAGCGCTTCACCGCCCGGCGGCAGCACCGCGCGAATGGCGCGATAGACAGCCAGCGCAAAAGCGAGCGGCAGGGAGCCGATGCGTTCCATCGGTGCGGGATCGATCAGAAGAAGCGAAGCGTAAAGATTTCCGGGTTCCGAAACCCAGGGCCTGCCACGGCGGCCGCGGCCGCCGGTCTGGCGGATGGCGGTAACCCACAGGTTGCCGCCATCACCCGCCCGCGCCCGGGCGAAACATTCCAGATTGGTCGATGGCGTTTCCGCCATCGCCTCGTGCCTGATATCATCGATGGACATCCGGCCCGTATTCCTTTGTGTATTGCTCAAAAGAAGGTCTTCGCCGCGGCAGTGACGGCGTTGCCAAGCGCACCGCCGAAGACGATGAAGGCGACGGTGAAGAGAGCCGAAAGCGCGTAAACCACCTTCAATTCACCCGACGGACGCTCAAATTTGTCCTTGGCCTCATCGAACCACATGACCTTGACGACGCGGATATAATAATAAGCGCCGACGACCGAGCCGATCACACCGATGATGGCGAGCGGATAGAGCTTCGCTTCGATGGCGGCCAGGAAGACGTAGTACTTGCCGAAGAAGCCGGCGAGCGGCGGAATACCGGCAAGCGAGAACATCAGGATGGTCAGAACAACCGCCATGAAGGGGTTGGAAGACGACAGACCGGCCAAATCCTCGACGGTTTCGACATTGCCGATCTCCTTGCGGCGCATGGAGAGAATGCAGGCGAAGGTGCCGAGCGTCATGACCATGTAGATGGTCATGTAGAGAATGACGCCAGCAACACCGGCTTCGGTGCCCGCAGCAAGACCGACCAGCGCATAACCCATGTGACCGATCGAAGAATAAGCCATCAGGCGCTTGATGTTCTTCTGACCGATCGCGGCAAAAGAGCCGAGCAACATGGAGGCGATGGAGATGAACACGACGATCTGCTGCCAGTCGGCGAAGACCGGCTGGAACGCCTCGATGACAATGCGAACGAGGATCGCCATGGCGCCGATTTTCGGAGCAGCCGACAGGAAGGCCGTTACCGGGGTCGGCGCGCCTTCATAAACATCAGGCGTCCACATGTGGAAAGGCACGGCGGAAATCTTAAACGCCAGACCGGCGAGAACGAAGACCAGACCGAAGACGAGGCCGAGCGAACGGGTTTCCGATGCCAGAACCTGCGCGATTTCGGTGAAGCCGGTATTGCCGGTGAAACCGTAGACCAGCGACATGCCGTAAAGCAGCATGCCGGAAGACAGCGCGCCGAGCACGAAATACTTCAGGCCTGCTTCCGTGGAGCGCAGGCTCTCACGGTTGATGGCGCAGACGACGTAAAGCGCCAGCGACTGCAGTTCCAGCGCCATGTAGAGCGAGATCAGGTTATTGGCCGAGATCATCAGCAGGATGCCGAGCGTTGCGAGCACCAGCAGCACCGGATATTCGAAACGGCCGATGGGTTCGAAACGGCCCTGGCCGACGGCCAAGATCATGGCGGTGATGGAGCCGATCAGCGCCAGCACCTTCATGAAATTACCGAAGGCATCGGCGATGTAGACACCGCCGAAGGCCACGCCCGAAGCGGGGGCAAAGATGATCCAGAGACCGACGACGAGCAGGAGGGCAACGGCAAGGCCGGTGACCGTCGTTGTCGACTTGTCGCCCGAGAAGACGCCAATCATGAGCAGCGCCAGCGCGCCGACCGCAAGGATCAGCTCGGGCGTCGCAATGTGCAGACTGGCAAAAAGGATTTCAGCGGTCATGTCCAACGGGTCCTGTCGTCAATTCATAGAGAGCGCAACATTTTGCGCCGCCTGCAGTGCAGCCGAATAGTTGTTTACCAGAAGATCGACCGATGCGGCTGTCGCATCGAACACCGGTGCCGGATAGACACCGAAGAAGATCGTCAGCACGACCAGCGGATAAAGGATGACCTTCTCGCGGGTCGACAGATCGAGCAGGCTCTTCAGGCTTTCCTTTTCCAGCGCACCGAAGATCACGCGGCGATAGAGCCACAGCGCATAGGCGGCCGAGAGGATAACACCGGTGGCGGCAAAGAGTGCGACCAGCGTGTTGGCGCGGAAGACACCGATCAACGTCAGGAATTCACCGATGAAGCCGGACGTGCCGGGCAGACCGACATTGGCCATGGTGAAGATCATGAAGGCCACGGCATATTTCGGCATGTTGTTGACGAGGCCGCCATAGGCCGCGATCTCGCGGGTATGGAGACGGTCATAAACAACGCCGACGCAGAGGAAGAGCGCGCCCGACACGATACCGTGCGACAGCATCTGGAAGATCGCGCCCTGCACGCCCTGAACGTTGGCGGCAAAGATGCCCATGGTCACGTAACCCATGTGGGCAACGGAGGAATAGGCGATCAACTTCTTGATGTCGTCCTGCATCATCGCGACCAGCGAGGTGTAGATGATGGCAAGAACCGACAGAGTGAAGACGAAGGGAGCGAAATAATCCGACGCCAAGGGGAACATCGACAGCGAGAAGCGGATGAAACCGTAACCGCCGAGCTTCAGCATGACGCCGGCCAGAATGACCGAACCCGCGGTCGGAGCCTGAACGTGGGCATCCGGCAGCCAGGTATGCACCGGCCACATCGGCATCTTGACCGAGAAGGCGGCGAAACAGGCGAGCCAAAGCCAGGTCTGCATGCCGGCCGGGAAGCCGTATTTCAGCAGTTCCGTCATGTCGGTCGTGCCGGCCTGCCAATACATGGCCATGATGGCGAGCATGGTCAGAACCGAGCCGAGCAGCGTGTAGAGGAAGAACTTGTAGGAGGCATAAACGCGATCCTTGCCGCCCCACACGCCGATGATGATGAACATCGGGATCAGCGTCGCTTCGAAGAAGACGTAGAAGAGAACGGTATCCAGCGCGACAAAGACGCCTATCATGACGACTTCCAGAAGCAGGAAGGCGATCATGTATTCCTTGATGCGCTTCTCGATCGAATCCCAGCTTGCAAGCACGCAGAAAGGCATGAGGAAGGTGGTGAGGATGACGAAGAGCATGGAGATGCCGTCAACGCCCAGATGATAGGCGGCGATGTTGCCGAACCATTGATGCTTTTCGACCATCTGGAAACCGGGGTTCGAATTGTCGAACCCGATCCAGATGAACAGCGACACGATGAAGGTGAAGACCGTTGTCAGCAGCGAGACGTTGAGAATGTTACGGCGACCATAGGGGCCGTTCTCATTCGTCAGAAGCAGGAGCACCACGCCGACGAGCGGCAGAAAGGTGACCGTTGAAAGAATGGGCCAATCGGTCATCAGAGGGCACTCCCGAGCATCATCCAGGTGACAAGCGCCGCGATGCCGATCAGCATCGCAAAGGCATAGTGATAGAGGTAACCGGATTGCAGGCGGACCATGCGGTTGGTCACGTCAACCACACGCGCTGCAATGCCGTTCGGTCCGTAGTGGTCGATGACGGCGACGTCGCCCTTCTTCCACAGGAAGCGGCCGAGCGCCTTTGCGGAACGAACGAAGAGGAAGTCATAGAGTTCGTCGAAATACCACTTGTTCAGAAGGAACTGGTAGAGGCCACGATGGGTCGCTGCCAGACGCTTCGGCGTCTCGGGCGACTTGATGTACATGTACCAGGCGGTCACGAAACCAAGCGTCATTGCGACGAACGGGCTCCACTTCACCCAAAGCGGAACGTGGTGGAACTCTTCGAGGATCTCGTTTTCCGGAAGCGTGAACAGAGCGCCCTTCCAGAACTCGGCATATTCGTGGCCGAAGAAATAACCTTCGAAGGCAACACCGGCAAAGATCGCGCCGACGGTGAGGATGAAGAGCGGGATCAGCATGACCATCGGCGATTCATGCACATGGTGCATGACGTCGGCAGAAGCGCGTGGCTTGCCGAAGAAGGTCATGAAGGCCAGACGCCAGGAATAGAAGCTGGTGAACAGCGCGGCGATGACCAGCAGCGTGAAGGCGAAACCGGACAGAACCGAATGCGAAGCATAAGCGGATTCAATGATGACGTCCTTCGAGAAGAAGCCGGCAAAACCGATCATCGTTCCCGGGATACCAACGCCGGTCAGCGCCAGAGTGCCGACAGTCATGGTCCAGAAGGTGATGGGGATATGCTTGCGCAGGCCGCCCATGTAACGCATGTCCTGCTCACCATCGACGGCATGGATGACCGAGCCGGCGCACAGGAACAAGAGCGCCTTGAAGAAGGCGTGCGTGAAGAGGTGGAACACGGCAGCGCCATAAGCACCGACGCCGAGCGCCACGAACATGTAACCGAGCTGCGAGCAGGTCGAGTAGGCAATCACGCGCTTGATGTCGTTCTGCACGAGGCCGACGGTTGCCGCAAAGAAGGCGGTGATCGCGCCAATCAGCGTCACGACGGTCAAGGCATCATGCGACAGTTCGAACAGCGGCGACATGCGAGCGACGAGGAAGACACCGGCGGTGACCATGGTTGCGGCGTGAATGAGGGCAGACACCGGGGTCGGGCCTTCCATCGCGTCCGGAAGCCAGGTGTGCAGCAGGAACTGCGCCGACTTACCCATCGCGCCCATGAAGAGCAGCAGGCAGACGCCGGTCATCGCATTGGCCTTGTCCAGATGCATACCGAACAGGTTGATGACCGTATCAGTGGAAGCAGCACCCTCAGCCGGCAGATAGGTCGCGGCGGCAGCGAAGATCGTTTCGAAATTGATCGAGCCGAACAACACGAATACGCCGCCAATGCCGAGAATGAAGCCGAAGTCGCCAACGCGGTTGACGATGAAAGCCTTCATGGCGGCGGCCGATGCGGACGGCTTCTTGAACCAGAAACCGATCAGCAGATAGGACGCCAGACCCACGCCTTCCCAGCCGAAGAACATCTGCAGCAGGTTGTCGGAGGTCACCAGCATCAGCATGGCGAAGGTGAAGAGCGACAGATAGGCGAAGAAGCGCGGACGATGCGGATCGTGGTGCATGTATCCGATCGAATAGAGGTGCACGAGCGTCGAGACTGTGTTGACCACGACGAACATGACGGCCGTCAGCGTATCGATGCGGAATGCCCATTCGACATCAATGCCGCCGGACTGGATCCAGCGCAGCACGGTGACCTTGATCACCTCGCCCGGCTCGCCATGGGCAAGCGCGACGGAGAAGAAGACGATCCACGACAGGATGGCGACCACGATCATCAGACCGGTGGTGACATATTCCGAAGCCTTGGCGCCGATGGAGCGGCCGAACAGGCCGGCGATCAGGAAGCCGATCAGGGGAAGAAAGACGATAGCCTTGTAGATCATAGCCTTATCAGCCCTTCATCATATTGACGTCTTCGACGGCGATCGATCCGCGGTTGCGGTAGAAGACAACGAGTATTGCAAGACCTATGGCCGCTTCGGCGGCCGCAACGGTCAGAATGAACAAAGCGAAGACCTGGCCGACGATATCGTTCAGTAACGCCGAGAACGCCACCATGTTGATGTTGACCGCCAGCAGGATAAGCTCGATCGACATCAGGATGACGATGACGTTCTTCCGGTTGAGGAAGATGCCGAAGACGCCGATCGTGAAGAGGATGGCGCTGACCGTCAGGTAGTGGGAAAGACCGATTTCCATATTCTGTTTCCTTGGATCCGTTCGCCTTCAGATGCCCTGACCCGGCTTGACCTTGACCGTGGTAACGGCGGTCTTCGGGTCGCGGCCAACCTGCGTGGAGATATCCTGCCGCTTGATGTCGGTGCGATGACGCAGGGTCAGCACGATGGCGCCGATCATGGCCACCAGCAGCACGAGACCGGCGAGCTGGAAGAAGTAGACATAATTGGTATAGAGCACATCGCCGAGTGCGGCCGTATTGGTGCGTTCGGTCACAGGCGGGATGGGCATAGTGATGGACGTTGCCGCAATCGGGTTCAGCATGCTGCCGCCGACCACAACAATCAGTTCCGCAGCCAGGATGACGCCGATCAGCGCGCCGACAGGTGCATATTGCAGCACCCCGGAGCGCAGCTCGGCAAAATCCACGTCCAGCATCATCACGACGAAGAGGAACAGCACCGCCACCGCGCCGACATAAACCACCAGCAGGATCATGCCGAGGAATTCGGCGCCCGTCAGCAGGAACAGCGCGGCCGCGTTGAAGAAGGTCAAAATCAGAAACAGCACCGAATGAACAGGGTTCTTCGATGCGATGACCATGAACGCAGACGCCACGGCGACGAAAGCGAATATATAAAAGAATACAGCGTGCAGACCCATGTTGGTGCCTTCTTGTCCTCATCGGGCAAAGATGGCTCGAAGGCCCCTCACCCGTTTCGTCCCCGCCGGCGAAAACCGCGCAGGCATTTTACTTTTCATCGCTCTCCGGGGTCGCCCCCGGAAAGACGGTTGCACCTTAACGGTAAGGCGCATCCAGTGCGAGGTTGCGTGCGATTTCACGCTCCCAGCGGTCGCCATTGTCGAGAAGCTTCTGCTTGTCGAAATAAAGCTCCTCGCGGGTTTCCGTCGCGAATTCGAAGTTCGGGCCTTCGACGATGGCATCGACCGGGCAGGCTTCCTGGCAGAAACCGCAATAAATGCACTTCACCATGTCGATATCGTAACGCACCGTGCGGCGGGTGCCGTCATTGCGGCGCGGACCGGCTTCGATGGTGATCGCCTGGGCAGGACAGATAGCTTCACACAGCTTGCAGGCGATGCAGCGTTCTTCACCGTTCGGATAACGGCGCAACGCGTGTTCACCACGGAAGCGCGGCGAGACCGGACCCTTTTCGAAAGGATAATTGATCGTCGCCTTCTGTTTGAAGAAGTGGCGCATCGTCAGCAGGATCGCGCCAACGAATTCCTTGAGGAACAGCGAGTTGACGGCTTGGGAGAGGCTTGCCATCTCAGTCTCCAGATCTTTGAGCGAGGAGTTCAGACATCAACCGGCCCACCCCGTCAGCTTCAATACGAATGCAACAATAACGACCATGGCGAGCGACAGCGGCAGGAACACCTTCCAGCCAAGACGCATGAGCTGGTCATAACGGTAACGCGGAACGAATGCCTTGGTGAGAGCGATCATGAAGAAGACCATGCAGCCCTTCAGCGCGAACCAGACGATGCCCGGAACCCAGTTCAGGAACCATACATCCACGATCGGCAGCCAGCCGCCCATGAACAGGATCGTCGTCAGGCAGCAGATCAGGACGATCGCAGCATATTCGCCGAGCATGAACATCATGTAGGGCGTGGAGCCGTATTCGACCATGTGACCGGCAACCAGTTCCGATTCCGCTTCCGGAAGGTCGAAGGGCGGACGGTTGGTTTCGGCAAGGCCCGAAATGAAGAACACGATGAACATCGGGAACAGCGACAGCCAGTGCCAGTCGAGGAACGATGGCGGCAGGCCGAGCATGGTGCCGAGGCCGGTCTTCTGGGCAAGCACGATGTCCGTCAGGTTCAGCGAGCCGACGCATAGCAGAACGGTGACGATGACGAGGCCGATCGAGACTTCATAGGACACCATCTGCGCAGCGGAACGCAGCGCGCCGAGGAAAGGATATTTCGAGTTCGAAGCCCAGCCGCCCATGATGATGCCGTACACTTCAAGCGACGAAATCGCGAAGATGTAGAGAATGCCGACATTGATATTGGCGACAACCCAGCCATCGGCGAAGGGAATGACCGCGTAGGTGGAAAGCGCCAGCGTCACCGCAACCAGCGGCGCCAGAAGGAAAACGGCCTTATTGGCGCCGGCCGGAATGACCGGTTCCTTCAGGATGAACTTCAACAGGTCGGCGAAAGACTGGAAGAGACCGAAGGGACCAACGACGTTCGGACCACGGCGCAGCTGCACGGCCGCCCAGACCTTACGGTCGGCTAGCAGCAGGAACGCGATGGATACCAGAAGGCAAACGAGAAGCAGCAGGGACTGGCCGACCATGATCAGCGCGGGCCAGACGTAGCTCCAGAAAAACTGTTCCATAAATCCCCTACCCTTACTCTGCCGCAGCCTGGAAATTGTTGCGGGCCAATGCGGAGCACTCGGCCATGACGGCGGATGCGCGCGCAATCGGGTTCGTCAAATAAAAGTCTTTTACCGGCGAGGCAAACGCCGACTTGGTGAGCGAGCCGCTTTTACCAGCCAGCGCCTCGATATCAGTAGCCTTGCCGGCAACGATCTCGTCGGTTTCCGCCAGATGCGGATACGCGACATAAAGCTGGCCGCGCAGGGCAGACAGCGAATCGAACGGCAGCTTCTTGCCGAGAACGTCGGACAGCGCACGCAGGATCGCCCAGTCTTCGCGGGCTTCGCCCGGTGCGAAACCGGCGCGGTTGCCCACCTGAACGCGGCCTTCGGTGTTGACCCAGATACCGGATTTTTCGGTATAGGCCGCACCCGGAAGGATGACGTCGGCGTTCATCGCGCCCTGATCGCCATGGCTGCCGATATAAACGGTGAACTTCGCACCCTTGTTCGACAGGTCAAGTTCATCGGCGCCGAGCAGGAAGAGAACGTCCATGGACGCGACCATCTCGGCTGCTGCAACACCGCCCTCGCCCGGCACGAAACCGATATCGAGACCGCCAACGCGGGCAGCGGCAGTGTGCAGAACCGAGAAGCCATTCCACTCCTCGGTGACAGCGCCGACCGACGTAGCCAGCTTGGCAGCGGCGGCCAGTACGGCAGCACCATCCGCACGGGACAATGCGCCCTGACCGATGATGATCAGCGGGTTCTTGGCGGACTTCAGCTTGTCGATGAAGCTGTGCGAACCATTGGCCAGATCGGAGAGCGTTTCCGCGCCGGAGCCGAGATATTCGTAATTGTAGCGCAGTTCACCGGCCTCCCCGATCACACCGATCGGGAAACCGCCACGACGCCAGCGCTTGCGGATGCGGGCGTTGAGCACGGCCGCTTCGAAACGCGGGTTGGAACCAACGATCAGCAGAGCGTCGGCCTGTTCGATGCCTTCAATGGTGGAATTGAAGATGTAGCTGGCGCGGCCAAGTGACGGATCAAGCGCTGCGCCATCCTGGCGGCAATCGACATTGGCGGAGCCGAGCGACGCGAGAAGCGACTTCAGCGCGAACATTTCTTCAACGGAAGACAGATCGCCGGCGATCGCGCCGATCTTGGAACCGGATGTCGCAGCCACTGCGTTCTTGATCGCGCCAAAAGCTTCGCCCCAGGTTGCGGGCTGCAAACGGCCGTCCTTGCGGACGTAAGGCCGGTCGAGGCGCTGGGTCTTCAGGCCGTCCCAGATGAAGCGGCTCTTGTCGGAGATCCACTCTTCGTTGATCGCCTCGTTAACGCGCGGCATGACACGCATGACTTCGCGCCCACGGGTATCGACGCGGATGGCCGAACCGAGAGCGTCCATCACGTCGACGGTTTCGGTCTTGTTCAGTTCCCACGGACGGGCAGTGAAAGCGAAAGGCTTGGAGGTGAGAGCGCCGACCGGGCAGAGGTCAACGACGTTGCCCTGCAGCTCCGAGGTCATGGCCTGCTCGAGATAGGTGGTGATTTCGGCATCCTCGCCGCGGCCGATGAGGCCGAGTTCGGCAATGCCGGCCACTTCGGTCGTGAAACGGACGCAGCGCGTGCAGTGGATGCAGCGGTTCATCACCGTCTTGACGAGCGGGCCAATATATTTGTCTTCAACCGCGCGCTTGTTTTCCGCGTAGCGCGATCCGGCGATACCGAAGGCCATAGCCTGGTCCTGCAGGTCGCACTCGCCGCCCTGGTCGCAGATCGGGCAATCCAGGGGGTGATTGATCAGCAGGAATTCCATCACACCTTCGCGGGCCTTCTTGACCATCGGCGTGTTGGTGAAAACTTCAGGCAATTCGCCGTTCGGGCCGCCGCGAACGTCGCGCACGCCCATGGCGCAGGAAGCGGCCGGCTTGGGCGGTCCGCCCTTCACCTCGATGAGACACATGCGGCAGTTACCCGCGACCGACAAGCGCTCATGAAAACAAAAGCGCGGAACTTCGGCGCCAGCCTCCTCGCACGCCTGCAACAGCGTGAAATGATCCGGAACCTCGATCTCTTTACCGTCAACCTTGAGCTTTGCCATGGTTCTACTTACGTCCTGTTGCCTGTTCGTCCCATGTCTCACACGGTCCGCAACAAATCCTTAATCACACCCGGCACTCGTGTCGTATGCCAGACGCTTCATGGTGTCGCGAGGCCGGAAATTCCGGCTCCGCTCGAAGCCTTTGATGCTTACTCAGCGGCTTCCAGAACAGCGCCATCATCCATGGCCCTGTAGGTATATTGGTCGATGCGCTTTTCGATTTCCGGACGGAAATTGCGGATCAGCGCCTGTACCGGCCATGCGGCGGCGTCGCCGAGCGCACAGATGGTATGGCCTTCGATCTGCTTCGTCACCTCGAACAGCATGTCGATTTCGCGCTTCTGCGCGTTGCCCTTGACCATGCGTTCCAGCACGCGCCACATCCAGCCCGTGCCTTCGCGGCACGGCGTGCACTGGCCGCAGCTTTCATGCTTGAAGAAGGCCGCGATGCGGGCAATCGCCTTGATGACGTCGGTGGACTTGTCCATGACGATCATGCCGCCGGTGCCGAAGGAGGACTTCACTTCGCGCATGCCGTCAAAGTCCATGATGGCGTCCTTCATGTCCTCACCGCGCACGATGGGGCAGGATGCGCCGCCGGGAATAACGCCGAGCAGATTGTCCCAACCGCCGCGAATGCCACCGCAATGGTGTTCGATCAGCTCACGGAAGGACAGGCCCAGCGCATCTTCGAAGGTGCACGGACGCTCGACATGGCCTGACACCATGAACAGCTTGGTGCCGACATTGTTCGGACGGCCGATGGACGAGAACCATGCAGCGCCACGTCGCAGGATGGTCGGCGCAACGGCGATCGATTCAACGTTGTTGACGGTCGTCGGGCAGCCGTAAAGACCCATATTGGCCGGGAACGGCGGCTTAAGGCGCGGCTGCCCCTTCTTGCCTTCAAGGCTTTCGAGCAGAGCCGTCTCTTCGCCGCAGATATAGGCACCGGCGCCGTGATGGACATAGATGTCGAAATCCCAACCGTTCTTGTTGTTCTTGCCAAGCAGGCCGGCATCGTAGCACTCGTCGATGGCCGCCTGCAGCGCTTCACGCTCACGCATATATTCGCCGCGCACGTAGATATAGGCGGTATGCGCGCCCATGGCGAAACCGGCGATCACGCAGCCTTCGATCAGCGTATGCGGATCGTTGCGCAGAATTTCGCGGTCCTTGCAGGTGCCGGGCTCGGATTCGTCGGCGTTAACGACGAGATAATGTGGACGGCCGTCATTCTCCTTCGGCATGAAGGACCACTTGAGACCCGTCGGGAAGCCAGCGCCGCCGCGACCGCGAAGGCCGGAAGCCTTCATCTCGTTGATGATCCAGTCACGGCCCTTTTCGATGATCTGCTTGGTGCCGTCCCAGTGGCCGCGCGCAAGCACACCCTTCAGGGACTTGTCCTTGAGGCCGTAGAGATTGGTAAAGATGCGATCCTGATCTTTTAACATGCTTCACCTCTTACCGCGGCTTCTTGCCGAAGACCCTGATATACTCGGCTTCGCCACCCTTGGCGAGCGCCTCGGCCTGCTTGATCCACTCATCGCGTTCGATGCGGCCCTTGAAATTCAGATAACCGTCGACCCAGTCGCATTCGGCCTTTTTCCAGCCGGCGATCTGCGCATAGGTGAAGATGCCGAGCTCGTGCAGCGTGCCTTCGATCTTCGGACCGACGCCGGAAATGAGCTTCAGGTCGTCGGGCGTTGCGGGCTTTTCGATAGCGGCCGGACGATCCTTGGAATCGAGCGACGGCTTCGCAGATCCCGAAGCTTCCTTTTCGGCCGTCTTTGCATTCGCTTCGGCAGCCTTCGGTGCGGTCGCAGGCGTCTTCAGCTTCGGATCGGTTTCCGGGGCGTCCGTCTTCGGCTTGGCGGCATTGGACGGCGGAACCGACGCGGCGTCCGCAGGCGCTTCGGCCGGCTTGTCGAGATTGGAACGGTCCGGCTTGATCTCTTCCGTCAGCGTCGTCAGGCCGCCGACCGGGACCGACTGGTGGCGGTCGATCTGAGGGCCGGTCTTGACCGTGTCGCCCTTGCCTGCCTCGAACGTGTCGATGATCTCTTCCAGACGCTCGGGCGTCAGGTCCTCATAGGCATCCTTGAAAATGATGACCATTGGCGCGTTGACGCAGGCGCCCTGACATTCCACTTCTTCCCAGGAGAGCGTTCCGCTCTCGTTGGTGTGCAGCGGATCGTGGTGGATCTTCTTGCGGCAGACATCCATCAGCGCTTCCGAGCCGCGCAGCATGCAAGGCGTGGTGCCGCAAACCTGAACGTGGGCACGCGTGCCGACCGGCTTCAGCTGAAACTGGGTGTAGAAGGTCGCCACCTCGAGAACACGGATATAGGCCATATCCAGCATGTCGGCGATTTTCTCGATGGCGGCGCGGGTAACCCAGCCGTCCTGCTCCTGCGCACGCATGAGCAGCGGGATGACCGCCGATTGCTGGCGTCCCTCGGGATATTTCTTGATCGTCTTTTCAGCCCATGCGGTGTTTTCCGCATTGAAGGCAAAAGCCACGGGCTGGAACTGATCTTCGGCTAGTCGACGAACGGACATACTTCCTCACGCCTTTTCAGTTTAACGTCTCACACCGCGATCTCGCCACCGTGACGAATTCGCAGGCATAAGCCGCCTTGTCTTTTTGCATGAACACGATGAACTTGCTGCCATTGGGAACCGAGGCCTTGATCTCGTATCCCGAAGACAGAAGCTGCTTGATGGTCGAAGAGCCGCCGCTCGACAGCGATACTCCGCCCTCGTCCGTCGCCGTCTGGGCGAAAACGGGAGTAGACATCGCAGCGAGAAAAGCCGGAATGGCCAGCGGCAGACGCATCAGCGGTCGACCTCCCCGAACACGATGTCGAGAGAGCCGAGTACGGCTGTAACGTCGGCAAGCTGATGGCCCTTGCACAGGAAATCCATCGCCTGCAAATGGGCGTAACCCGGCGCGCGGATCTTGCAGCGGTAGGGCTTGTTCGAGCCATCGGCGACAACGTAAACGCCGAATTCGCCCTTCGGCGCTTCGACGGCGGCGTAAACTTCGCCGGCGGGAACGTGATAACCTTCGGTATAGAGCTTGAAGTGATGGATCAGAGCTTCCATCGAACGCTTCATCTCGCCACGCTTGGGCGGAACAACCTTGCCATCCAGCGAGGAGACCGGGCCGATGCGATGCTTGCCGGAGAGAAGATCGACGCATTGCTTCATGATCTTTACCGATTCTCGCATTTCCTGCATGCGGATCAGGTAACGGTCGTAGCAGTCGCCGTTCTTGCCGACCGGAATGTCGAATTCGAGATCGGAATAGCACTCATAAGGTTGCGAACGGCGCAAATCCCAGGCAGCGCCGGATCCACGCACCATCACACCCGTGAAGCCCCAGGCAAACGCATCTTCCAGCGACACGACGCCGATATCGACGTTACGCTGCTTGTAGATGCGGTTGTCCGTCAGAAGACCTTCGATATTGTCGAGAACGGTCAGGAACGGATCGCACCACTTGCCGATATCATCAACCAGTTCCGGCGGCAGGTCCTGATGGACGCCGCCCGGACGAACGTAAGCCGAGTGCATGCGGGCGCCACAGGCGCGCTCATAGAACACCATCAGCTTTTCGCGTTCTTCAAAGCCCCAGACCGGCGGCGTCATCGCGCCGACGTCCATGGCCTGCGTGGTGACGTTCATGATGTGCGACAGGATGCGGCCGATTTCCGAATAGAGAACGCGGATCAACTGGCCGCGCATTGGAATTTCGAGACCGAGCAGCTTTTCGACGGCGAGCGCGAAAGCATGTTCCTGGTTCATCGGCGCGACGTAGTCGAGGCGGTCGAAATAAGGAACGGCCTGCAGATAGGTCTTGGTCTCGATCAGCTTTTCGGTGCCGCGATGCAGAAGACCGATATGCGGATCGACGCGCTCGACGATTTCGCCGTCCAGTTCCAGAACCAGACGCAGCACGCCGTGCGCGGAGGGATGTTCCGGACCGAAGTTGATCGTGAAATTGCGGACGTTATGCTCAGTCATTCTAGTGCTCCGCCGAGGTGATCATGGCGATGAATTCGGGGCCGGTCATGTTCTGCGTGGTCTCAGCGAAAGAATAGCTCGAGGGCTTCTCATCCGTGAAAATCTGCTGCGCGAAGGTGAAGCTGGACGGCTTGTCGAACGCCTGCAGCGAAACGGCAAAATGTTTGCCATCCTTGGAACGCCACAACAGCGTGCTGCCACAATTCTTGCAGAAACAACGCTCACCCCACTCCGACGAAGAATAAACGCCGAGGCTCTGCTCGTTTTCAAAGGCGATATCAATGCATTCGACAGCCATAAACGCTCCGCCGGACCAGCGGCGGCACATGGAGCAATGGCAGACGCCGAATTCGCGGGCACCGAGCGTGGCTGTGAAGCCGACGGCGCCGCAAAGACATTGTCCATGCTCTGTCGCGGGGGCTTCGCTCATTGCTTGGCCTTTTCGTCACCCGGGAGAACATATTCCGTTCCTTCCCAAGGGGAAAGGAAATCGAAATTGCGGAATTCCTGCTTCAGTTCGACCGGTTCATAAAGAACCCGTTTCAGAACGTCATCGTAACGCACTTCCACAAAGCCGGTAACCGGAAAATCCTTGCGCAGCGGATGGCCTTCGAAACCATAGTCCGTGAGGATGCGGCGCAGGTCCTTATGGCCCTCGAAAGGAATGCCATACATGTCCCAGGCTTCGCGCTCGAACCACTCCGCGCCCATGTAGACGGAGGTCGATGAAGGAACGCCTTCGTCTTCCGCCACCTGCAGCTTGACGCGCACGCGCAGATTCTGGCGCGGCGACAGCAGATGGTAGACGACATCGAAACGCTTTTCGCGCTGCGGCCAGTCAACGCCGCAAATATCGATGATATTGACGAAACCGCACTGCACGTCGTCACGCAGGAAGGTCAAAAGCGCGATCACGCTTTCAGGCGTCGTGTTCAGCGTCAGTTCGCCATAGGCGATATCAGCAGACACCACGAGGGAACCGCGCGCTTCCTTAACGTAAGCAGCAAGATCGTTGAGAGCTTCGCTCATTACTTAATCCGTCCTTTGCCCTTAGCGCTCGATCGTACCGGTACGCCGGATTTTCTTCTGCAGCAGAAGCACGCCGTAAAGCAGCGCCTCCGCCGTGGGTGGACAGCCCGGAACGTAGATATCCACCGGCACGACGCGGTCGCAACCGCGCACCACGGCGTAGGAATAGTGGTAATAACCGCCACCATTGGCGCAGGAACCCATGGAGATGACGTAACGCGGCTCAGGCATCTGGTCATAGACCTTGCGCAGAGCGGGCGCCATCTTGTTGGTCAGCGTGCCGGCAACGATCATCACGTCCGACTGGCGCGGTGAAGCGCGCGGAGCAACGCCGAAGCGCTCCATGTCGTAACGCGGGCCGGAAGCCTGCATCAGGCCTTCGACGGCGCAGCAGGCAAGACCGAACTGCATCCACATCAGCGAGCCTGTGCGCGCCCAGGTGATCAGCTCGTCGGTCGATGTCACGAGGAAGCCCTTATCGGCCAACTCGTCGTTGATTTCCGTGAAGTAGGCATCGTTGCTGCCAACCGGCTTGCCGGTCGAGGGATCGATGATCCCCTTCGGCTGCGGCGCAACGAGCGTGCTGTTGTTCTGGCTCATGCCCATTCCAGCGCTCCCTTCTTCCACTCATAGATAAAGCCGATGGTGAGAACGAGAAGGAATACCATCATCGACCAGAAACCGAACCAGCCCATCTCGCCGAAAGACACCGCCCAAGGAAACAGGAAGGCGACTTCCAGGTCAAAGATGATGAAAAGAATCGAAACCAGATAAAAACGGATATCGAACTTCATGCGGGCGTCGTCGAAGGCGTTAAAACCGCACTCGAAAGCCGAAAGCTTTTCCGGGTCCGGCGCCTTATAGGCGACAGCGAAAGGCGCGATAAGAAGCGCCAGGCCGATGACGAGAGCGATACCGATGAAGATTGCGATCGGAATGTAGGAACTGAGGAGTTCAGTCATGGTCTCTTCCTTGCCCGGCCGGGCGCCGGGCCTGCCTTTGCGACCCAAGTCTCAAAGAACGGACAAATATGTTGCAACGCCAAAGTGGTTAGCGCAGCCGCGCCCTCTCTGCAAGAGTTTAGCCTCCATTTCAAGACACCTGCCGCATTGATTGGCAACAATATTGCCGGAATTGACGCAAATTTGGGCCACAATTCCGGCCTAAGCCCCTCAAATACAATAATAATCGATTGAACGACGCACCCGCAAAAAAGTCACACGAATTTTACGTCCGGAAGGCGGCGAAGTGACGATATCGGGAAATCGAAACTTGATAAAAAAAGGCAGGAAAAATCATGACTGGAGAGCCCGGAATCAGACGCCGGAACGGTCAAAAACAGAGACGCGCGACGAGCGCTTTCTTTTCTTTTAAGAGACATTTCATGAAGAAGAAATGGCGCGAGTGACGGGGCTCGAACCCGCGACCTCCGGCGTGACAGGCCGGCACTCTAACCGACTGAGCTACACCCGCGCTCCACAGACATTCGCCTGCGTATTTTCCGAGGAACAGGATGGCGCGAGTGACGGGGCTCGAACCCGCGACCTCCGGCGTGACAGGCCGGCACTCTAACCAACTGAGCTACACCCGCTTATCCTGACCGACAGAACCTTGGTTCCGCCGTACGAACCAGCCTCGGCTGTTCGTTGAGCGGCTAACTACGGCGTTCGTGCGGGGGTGTCAAGCAGGTTTCACGACAAAAGAATAAGCTTCTTCATTTTGATCATGAAAAACCGGACGGGCTGTGAACGCGATTGCTGCAAACGCCCTGTTTTGCGGGCTTTTCCCAACGAAAACAAAAAACTTGTCCACAGCCGGCGGCTTCTGCAACGGCATTTCCCCAAGGCCAGAAAGGCGTCGTCGGCTTCTGGTTTTGGCAAAAAGCCCGCAGTTCCAGGCTTTTTACCCCTCCTCTTCGGCGGAGGGAAAAACCTCGCCTAAAAAAAACAAAAAAACTTCACAAAAGCCCTTGCGGTTTTTTTCCGATCCGAATACATCACGGCCACCGACGCGGCGGACATGATCCGCAAGACGCGAAGGGCGATTAGCTCAGTTGGTAGAGCGCCTCGTTTACACCGAGGATGTCGGGAGTTCGAGTCTCTCATCGCCCACCATTTTTCCAGAAGATTTAAATATCACCCGTGAAACCGAAATTCTTCGTGTTTGCGTTCGCGATGCGATAAGCCCTCGAGTATTCGGAATTATCGCCCCCTGCCCTTACTGCGGGCGGTGAAGCGTTGTCATGATTCCCAACCGCTGGAATCGCTTTTCTCCAGTTACACCATGCCAAATCGGCACTGCTGTTCCATATTCCGACAGCTCGGCTGCCCCTTGTATCACCCCGCAACATACCGGAAAATAAGGAAGATTCAGACTTTCTAAAGAGATTTCAGGCATTGTTTGCGCACCGTTTCATGATGAACGGTTGAACTGATGGATGAAGCCATGTCGATCGACGCGTTTGTAACACTCGCGCTTATTGCGCTGCCTGTTTATATTTTTTTCCGCTGGGTCCAGCAGGATTCGGAAAAACAAGACACTCCCAAAAGTCCAAAGTCCATGGGACGCTGATCCGTCAGGATCGGTCCGCGACATTTTTAGGGACGACTCTGGACGAAATTTACCAAGATTCGATACTGAGAGAGCGATACCGATGTTGCGGCTTGCCTCATGACAGATCGTTCAGGAGTGGCGATAGCCCTGGTGGTTCTCTTCGCCAAATAAAAAGCCGGGCATCGCCCGGCTTTTCTCTTTTTTCGATACAGTTCGGCGCAATCAGTTGATCGCCTTCATCTCAACCTTGAAGAACAGCGTCTCGCCGGAGGAATCATCGACGCCGTCATTGTCTGTCACGGCATAGGCGGCTCCAGCCTTGTCAAAGGTGAAGCCTTCCAGCTTGTCGACGACGTAGCCGTTGGTCTGGGCCTTGAGGTCGGGCAGGAAGTCGTGGGCTTCCTGCTTGGTCACCAGCGGCAGCTCGCCGCGGATCTTGCCCGGCTTCAGGTCGGCGATAGCAACGCGGTAGAGCTTCTTGATCTTGGCCTTGTCGCCGATCTGGTTGTCGCGCTCGATGATATAGACATAGTCGCCCTGCGCGGTGATTTCAGAAAGGCCGACCCAGCCTGCCTCAGTCTTGTCGAGCGGGTAACGCACAGCGCCCCACTCCTTGGACTTCGGATTATAGGAGACGAGCTTGACGAAGCCCTTCTCGTCCGTGCCCCATTCACGCTGCACGGCCATCCACAGCGTCGCATCGTCGCCTTTACCGATCATCGTCACGCCTTCGAAACCGAAGCGGGTATCGCTGGCGAGCAGCTCCTTCGGCAGCGCGATCTCGGCCTTGATTTCACCCTTGGCGTTAACGTTATAAAGCGCATGCGGAACGAGCTTGGCGCTATCGCCTTCAGAGGCCAGCCAGAAACCGCCCTTGCCGTCCAGCGTGATGCCTTCGATATCAAGCTTCTGGGCGGCGACGCCGTCACGCTTGACGCGCAGCACGCTGGTGATGACAGCAGGCTTTTTCGTCGCATCAATGGTAAAGATCGACGGCTGATTGCCATAGACCGAATCGGACACGGCATAGAGAATGCCGGGCTTTTCGGCATCGCCGACCAGACCCGAGAGCGCACCCCAACCGATCGGCGCACCATCGACTGTCGCGGAGACGAGCTGCGGATAGGCTGCTTCGCCTTCAGCACGCTCATAAAGCATGACATGCGAGCGGACGCCGCCGTCTTCGATCAGATCAACCTCATTGGCCGTGGCTAGGAGGTTGCGCGACGGGATGGCGACTGCGCCTTCCGGCGAAATTCCCGAAGGCAGGAGCTGGGTCAGTTGCGGCTCTGCGCCGGTATCCTTGTAAACAGCGGCAACGGAGGCGCGCTCGGCAAGCACGAAGAAATACTTCTGACCATCGAAGGTCGCCGCCTCCAGACCCTCGGGCTCGATCCCCTTGGCCTTGGAACGCTTTTCCGGATAGTGGCCGATGGCGGCAACCGCGTACTCGAGCGAGGTGCCGGCCTCATAAAGAAGCTTGCCGGTCTTGTCGAAGATGGTGAAGCCGCGCGAGCCGCCCTGCCAGTCGCCCTCATTGGCGATGACGATACGGTCATTGTCCAGCCACTTCACGGCATCCGGCTCGCGCTTGCGGCCTTCCTGCTTGTCGGTGAACTTCAGCTGTCCATCGGTTTTGGTATCGATGCCTTCCAGATTGACGGTGCCGGCGGAGAAATGCGTCTTCACGGTGCCGGTCTTGCCGTCGATGATGACGATATGGTTGTTTTCCTGCAGCGTCAGCGCGATCTCGCCATTGGCGTTGATGGAAACAAATTCCGGTTCCGGATCCTCCGGGGAAATTTCAGCGAGACCGGTAACGTCGATCTTCTTCAGCGTCGCGCAGTCGGCAACACCATCCTTCAGGCCGACGGTGACGAGGTAACCGGCTGGCATCTGCGGCAGGGCGCCTTCGTTCACCTCTTCATCGCGCTCGTTTTCGATCGCGATGGCGGCAAAGGTCTTGTCCGGGGAAACGGCGACGGAATCGGGTTGGCCGCCGAGGTCGCAGCTTGCCTCAACCTTCTTCGTGGCGAGATCGACCGTCACCAGCTTGCCGGAAGGCTTGGCACGACTTTCCGACGTATTGACGCCAGCCAGTACCTTGAGACCGGCAACGGCAACGGAGGTCGGCTCGCCTTCCAGCAACAATGCGCCGCCGGCCTTTGGAGCCTTGGCGTCTGTGATGTCGATGAAACCGATGCCGCCAAGCGGGCTGTCCGAATAAATCAGCGTCTTGCCGTCTTCGCTGGCGGTGATGATTTCAGCCGAAGTGACAGACTTGGCGTCCTTGTCCGCGGGAAGGTTTTTTGCCACCGGGAACGATGCAATGCGGTTGAAAACCGGCTCGGCAGCGGCCGGGATGGCCGCGGACGCAAGCAGAGCTGCAGTCAAAGCCATTTGAGAAAATCGGAACGCCATTTTAATCCCCCTTGGGTCCAGAAATACCCCATGGCTTCTGCGTCAAAGACATGACAGTGGCATGACATTTCCTTGCGGGAGAATCAAAAAGCCCGACTGCTGGAGCCGGGCTTTCGCGTTTATGCGCACATTCCGCGTTTCGAAACACCACCCGCTTTAGCGTCGATGTGACGGCGTCAGGGCATCAAAACATGTTTCCTCGTGAACCTGAAAAGCCGCCCGCCCGCCGCCGGGCGTTGCAGCTTTCCGGAAACCTTACGAGTTGACGGCGTCCTTCAGGCCCTTGCCTGCGGAAAACTTCGGTACGTTGCGAGCCGGGATATCGACTTCAGCACCCGTGGAAGGGTTACGACCCTTGGAGGCTTCACGACGGCTAACGGAGAAGCTGCCGAAGCCAGCGAGACGGATGTCGCCACCGCTCTTCAGTTCGTTCTGTACGGTTTCGAATACGGCATCAACAGCGGAAGCAGCATCTGCCTTCGTGAGACCAGCCTTTTCGGCAACAGCAGAGACGAGCTCGTTCTTGTTCATGTTTCCACCCCTTTCAATGGTTTGAAACGACTAAAATTAAGCCGGCGCAGAATACATTCACATCCGCGCGCAGCAACTCAAAAGCGCTGGAATCGCCTGAAAAACAAGGGGTCTGGAGTTTTTTTCACAAAAAAGGCCGACATTTCTGCCGGCCTTCCACATATTCGTGCCAATTTGGCATCAGTTGCGCAGAGCTGAGCACCGCGCAAGCACTCCGACACCTAACGCATTGATTCTATGCGCTGCCCGCCGCGAAAGGCGATTCCCGCCTTCGCGACGATGCATGTATCAATGGGCGATCGTCTGGTTGCCGTCATCAACACCTTCGACGGTTGCGATCACCGGCGTCTCGATGCTGCCGTCCCACTCGATGGGTTCCGGCTGGCGGATAAGAGCGTGCTTGATAACCTCGCCCATACGCGACACCGGAATGATTTCCATCTCGTTCTTCACGTTATCCGGAATCTCCGCCAGATCCTTGGCGTTTTCTTCCGGGATCAGCACCTTCTTGATGCCGCCGCGCAGAGCCGCAAGCAGCTTTTCCTTCAGGCCGCCGATCGGCAACACGCGACCACGAAGCGTGATCTCGCCCGTCATCGCCACATCCTTCGAGACCGGAATACCGGTCATGATGGAGACGATGGCAGTTGCCATGGCAACACCGGCAGACGGTCCGTCCTTCGGAGTTGCCCCTTCAGGAACGTGAACGTGGATGTCACTCTTGTCGAAGCGCGGCGGTTCGATGCCGAAATCCACGGCGCGCGAGCGGACATAGGATGCCGCCGCCGAAATGGATTCCTTCATCACTTCCTTGAGGTTGCCAGTAACCGTCATGCGGCCCTTGCCCGGCATCATCACGCCTTCGATGGTGAGCAACTCACCGCCGACTTCCGTCCAGGCTAGACCGGTGACGACACCGACCTGATCCTCGCGCTCGGCTTCGCCATGGCGGAACCGCGGCACGCCCAGATAGTCGGGAACGTTTGCAGCGGTGACTTCCACGGACTTGACCTTGCCCTTGATGATCTCGGTGACAGCCTTGCGCGCCAGCTTCATCAGCTCGCGTTCGAAGCTGCGCACGCCCGCTTCGCGGGTGTATTGCTGGATGACGACCATCAGGGCATCATCGGTGACCGAGAACTCTTCTGGACGCAGGGCATGCTCCTTGATCGCCTTGGGCAACAGGTGACGCTTTGCGATTTCGCGCTTTTCGTCTTCCGTGTAACCGGCGATGCGGATCACTTCCATGCGGTCCATCAGCGGGCCGGGAATGTTCAACGTGTTGGCCGTGGTCACGAACATCACGTCGGACAGGTCGTATTCCACTTCCAGGTAATGATCCATGAAGGTGGAGTTCTGTTCCGGATCGAGAACCTCCAGCAGTGCCGACGACGGATCGCCACGGAAATCCATGCCCATCTTGTCGATTTCGTCGAGCAGGAAGAGCGGGTTCGCCTTCTTGGCCTTCTTCATCGACTGGACGATCTTGCCGGGCATGGAGCCGATATAGGTACGGCGGTGACCGCGGATTTCCGCTTCGTCACGAACGCCGCCCAGCGCCATGCGGACATACTCGCGGCCGGTCGCCTTGGCGATCGACTTGGCAAGCGAGGTCTTGCCGACGCCGGGAGGACCGACGAGGCACAGGATAGGACCGCGGATTTTGGAAGCACGGGCCTGTACGGCCAGATATTCGACAATGCGCTCCTTGACCTTGTCCAGACCGAAGTGATCCTGATCAAGGATCGTCTCGGCGGCATTGAGGTCGGTCTTGATCTTCGACTTCTTGCCCCACGGCAGACCCAGCAGCCAGTCCAGATAGTTGCGCACGACTGTGGCTTCCGCCGACATCGGGCTCATCTGGCGAAGCTTCTTCATTTCCGCCTCGGCCTTTTCCTTGGCCTCCTTGGAAAGCTTGGTCTTGGCGATGCGCTCTTCCAGTTCGGCCATTTCGTCACGACCGTCTTCGCCGTCGCCGAGTTCCTTCTGGATCGCCTTCATCTGCTCGTTCAGGTAATATTCGCGCTGGGTCTTTTCCATCTGGCGCTTGACGCGCGAACGGATGCGCTTCTCGACCTGCAGCACGGAAATTTCGCCTTCCATGAAGCCGAGCGCCTTTTCAAGCCGCTGCTTCACGCTGACGGTTTCCAGCATTTCCTGCTTTTCGGTGATCTTGATCGACAGGTGCGAAGCGACCGTATCGGCAAGCTTCGAATAATCGTCGATCTGGCCGGCAGCGCCGACAACCTCGGGCGAAATCTTCTTGTTGAGCTTCACGTAGCTTTCAAATTCGGACACGACCGAACGCGAAAGCGCTTCGATCTCGACCGGATCTTCGGCAGGCTCCTGCAAAGGCGTCGCGGAGGCTTCATAGAAATCCTCGCGGCCAGTGTAATTGTCGATCTGGGCGCGGCCCTTGCCTTCCACCAGCACCTTTACGGTGCCGTCGGGAAGCTTCAGGAGCTGCAGGACATTGGCGACCGTGCCGACCTTATGGATGGCTTCCGGTGCCGGATCGTCGTCGCTGGCGTTGATCTGGGTGACAAGCATGATCTGCTTGTCCGAACCCATGACTTCCTCGAGCGCACGGATGGATTTTTCCCGCCCGACGAACAGGGGAACGATCATATGCGGGAAAACGACAATGTCGCGCAGGGGAAGTACCGGATAGGTACCGCCAGATGCCGCAGACGTGATGTTCGTCATATCATTTCCTTTCCATGGTCCCTTTCGGGACACTTTGCCGGACAGCTTGGGGCATCCGGCGCATTCATTTCTCGAGACTGAAAGTGGAGTTTCGAAACACCGATTTCAAGTCGCCGGAACAGACGGTCCAGCAAAGCGGCAAGACCGTGAAATTCAACAAAACCCAGCGCTGGCTCATACTCCCGACATTCCGGTTATCCTCAAGGGCCAGGAACCGGGTCGCCGACGGAATTCACATTTCCGTCATAACGCGCTGCAAATCAGTTGTAAGACTTTATCAGCAAAGCGCAATCCGCTCCAAACGCAAAATCGGGCTTCGTCAAGTTAGACGCAAGTTTCGTGAGGTCGCTCTAATAGAAAAGGCCCGCACGGATGCGGGCCCTGATCTTTTCCAACATTGCATCAGCCGATCAGGCCGAAACGTTGGTCTTTTCTTCCTGGCGGTCCGCATAGATGTAGAGCGGACGGGCGACACCGCTGACGACCTCGTCGGAAATGACGACCTCGCGCACGCCTTCCAGCGTCGGCAGTTCGAACATGGTGTCCAGCAGGATCTTTTCCATGATCGAGCGCAGGCCGCGGGCACCGGTCTTGCGGGTGATCGCCTTGCGGGCGATTTCGCGCAGCGCGTCCTCGTGGAAGGTCAGCTCGACATCTTCCATCTCGAACAGGCGCTGATACTGCTTGACCAGCGCGTTCTTCGGCTCGGACAGGATCTGGATCAGCGCATCCTCGTCCAGGTCTTCCAGCGTCGCCAGAACGGGCAGACGGCCGATGAATTCCGGAATGAGGCCGAACTTCACCAGATCTTCCGGCTCCAGCTCGCGCAGCACTTCGCCCACACGACGATCGTCTTCCGCCTTGACGGTCGCACCGAAGCCGATCGAGGTCTTTTCGCCTCTGGCCGAGATGATCTTGTCGAGGCCGGCGAATGCGCCGCCGCAGATGAACAGGATATTGGTCGTATCCACC
This sequence comes from Agrobacterium sp. 22-209-1, assembly GCF_053522485.1. Taxonomy (NCBI): domain Bacteria; kingdom Pseudomonadati; phylum Pseudomonadota; class Alphaproteobacteria; order Hyphomicrobiales; family Rhizobiaceae; genus Agrobacterium; species Agrobacterium sp. 22-209-1. Next base: position 31,071 of record NZ_JBNWCH010000004.1, on the reverse strand, counting down.
TGCAGGAACTCCTGCTGCGGATGCTTGCGGCCGCCCTGCGGCGGAACGGAAGCGACCGTGCCTTCCATGATCTTCAGAAGCGCCTGCTGAACGCCCTCGCCCGACACGTCGCGCGTGATGGACGGGTTGTCCGACTTGCGGGAAATCTTGTCGACTTCGTCGATATAGACGATGCCGCGCTGGGCGCGCTCGACATTGTAATCCGCAGCCTGCAACAGCTTCAGGATGATGTTTTCCACGTCCTCGCCGACATAACCGGCTTCGGTCAGCGTCGTTGCGTCCGCCATGGTGAAGGGAACGTCGATGATGCGAGCGAGCGTCTGGGCAAGATAGGTCTTGCCGCAACCCGTCGGACCGACGAGCATTATGTTCGACTTCGCCAGCTCGACATCGCCGTTCTTGGAGGCGTGCGCAAGGCGCTTGTAGTGGTTGTGAACGGCCACGGACAGGATTTTCTTCGCCTGCTTCTGGCCGATGACATATTCATCGAGGATCTTGATGATGTCCTGCGGGGTGGGCACACCCTCGCGCGACTTCACCATAGACGTCTTGTTCTCCTCGCGGATGATGTCCATGCACAATTCGACGCATTCATCACAGATGAACACCGTCGGTCCGGCAATGAGTTTCCGGACTTCGTGCTGGCTCTTGCCGCAGAATGAACAATAGAGTGTATTCTTAGAGTCGCCGCCGTTGCTGCCGCTGACTTTGCTCATATCTCTTTCCTTCCAGCACGCCGCAGGTCCGCCAAACGGATCGCGGTCAACTTACCGCCCGCCGATACGGCAGCCCTTGGGGTGCATCGCCGTATCCGCCTCGTTTCCCCGGGGTACTAACCGGTATCAGATACATGAGCTGATACCCGGCTGCAACGAATTCCCCATCAAACCTAGCTACGTCATAAAAACTCAACATAGCCTTTATATATACTAATATCGCTTTCTGTTGCGGTTGAAAGCCCCGAAATTACTTTTGCGGCTTCAAACAAACGTCAAAAGCGGCGCGCCTCAATTCGCGACGGCGCCTTCGATTTCCTGGCGCGAGGTCAGGATCTTGTCGATCACGCCCCAGTCCTTCGCCTCGTCTGCATCCATGAAATGGTCGCGATCAAGGGTTTTTTCAACCTCTTCGAGCGTACGGCCGGTGTGCTTCACGTAGACTTCATTGAGACGGCGCTTCATCTTGATGATGTCGCGGGCGTGGCGCTCGATGTCCGATGCCTGCCCCTGGAAACCGCCGGAAGGCTGGTGAACCATGATGCGGGCGTTCGGGGTCGCAAAACGCATTCCCTTTTCACCGGCGGCGAGAAGCAGCGAGCCCATGGACGCGGCCTGGCCGACGCAGAGCGTCGAGACCGCAGGGCGAATGAACTGCATCGTATCGTAGATCGCCATGCCGGCGGTCACGACGCCACCCGGCGAGTTGATGTAGAGCGCAATTTCCTTCTTGGGGTTTTCAGCCTCGAGGAAAAGCAGCTGCGCGCAGACGAGCGACGCCATCTGGTCCTCCACCGGGCCGGTGAGGAAAATGATGCGTTCCTTGAGAAGACGGGAAAATATGTCGTAGGAGCGTTCGCCGCGATTGGTCTGCTCAACGACCATCGGCACCAGAGCCATGGCGGTATCAACTGGATTTTTCATGTCCGTCCTTTGTCAAACTCTGCCCTTCGCGGAAAGCCGCTCCGGAATCACTTCTAACCTTCATACTCCCTACATAGAGTGTCCCTGCCCCGTACTTCAAGACACGAAGCCGCATATCCTTAACGGCTCAACAGCGTTTGCAGGCCTTTCAGGCCGAGGTTGACAGGGCTTTCGGACCGGGCGGCGCCAGCCGGGCCTCTTTCCCACGCTGCCACCATTTTTTTACTATGGCGCGCGACGACGGCAAAAATCGCCCGCCATGCACAGATATAACTTCTCACCGGCAAGAACTCGTTAGTATTTGCTGCTGATACTGGCCAGCGAATTTCCGGTTCCCGTTGGGGAATGGGCCCATCCGGGCGAAATGGCAGCTCAACAATTCCAGCGGGCATAACGCACCTCGTGCGGAAGGGCCCGCTTTTACCGCATTATGGCGCAGATAGGATTTTGCAATGCTGGATGCAAAGACGAGCACGCTACTGTGGGCGGCGGAGACGCTCACCCTTGCCGTGCTTTTGGGAACGCTGTGGCTGCACCGCCCTTCCCGCCGGCATAATCTCTATTTCGCGGCCGGTTTCCTCGCCACGGGCATCGGCACGGTAATGGTGGCGCTTCGTGGGGATATTTCCAGTTTTTTGTCCATCCAGGTCGGCAATACGCTCGCACTTTCCGCCTTCGGGTTCTGGCTTGCGGGCCTGCTGTGCTTCGAGCAGCGAAAAATCGGCGGCTGGGTCGCCATTCCGGCTCTGCTGTGGATCGCGGGAATGTTTCTGCCGCCCGTGCGTGAAAATATGGTGCCCCGCATCCTGCTCTATCACGCCAGTGCCGCCACCGGTTATTTCATGCTCGCCGGCGTCCTTCTGGCCAGCAAGGCGCGCGCCTCACGCAGCCGCCGGGTTTTAGCCGCAATTCTGATCCTGCAGGCTTTTGCCGGGGCGTTTGTCGCATCCATCGTCATACCGGCCAATGCCGCGGCCCCCAACGCTATTCCGCTGACATCGGCGCTCGCCTTTTCCGGCATGCTCGGCTTCACGGCCATCATCATGATCAGTGCCAAGATCATCATGGAAGACACAGAAACGCGCCTTCACCGGCTCGCCATGACCGATCATCTGACCGGCGTTCTTAACCGTCGCGGCCTGCTGGAGGAGTTTGAGCGCATCAAGAAGAGGTCGCCGGCCTCCAGCCGTTACGTGGCGCTGGTGCTGTTCGATATCGACCATTTCAAGAAGATAAACGACAGATACGGCCACCAGTCCGGCGATGCGGTCCTCGTGCATTTCTGTAATATCGCACAGCGTACGATCGGCGATCGCGGGCTTTTCGTCAGGATGGGCGGCGAAGAATTCGCCCTGGTTGCCGAAGTGGAAAGCTCTTCCAGCACCGCGGCGCTTGCGGAAGCCATCCGCAGCAATCTGCGCCTTTCGAAGATCAGTTCGCGCGGTGAAGGTATCGAGGTGACCACCAGCGTCGGCATATCGGAAGCCATGATCAAGGATGCCGACCTGAATACGATGATGACAGAAGCCGACCGCGCGCTTTATGCCGCCAAGAAGGCCGGGCGCAACCGGACCGTCATCCATGTCAATTCGGCCAATGTCGTCGTGCCAGCTTCGGACCGCGACGAAAATCCGATGGACAACAATGCCGACCGCCAGGTGGCGGCGCTGAACCGGATATCCGCCATCGCCGGCCGGTGATGATGTAACCATTCAGTGACATGCATAGAGTTATCGCAATGGATTTGTCTCCCTTCCCAAAGCGCCGCGCGCGGAATAGACCATGGGCATGACAGCGACATTTCCCTTTCTCAAAATCGACCACGCCACCCGCCGCATCTCCCTCGATGCCCGCGACCCGGCCTTCTACAACGATCCGAACCCGGTTTATGCGGCCCTGCACGCGCAATGTCCCACTTTCTACTGGGAAGAGCAGCGGCAATGGTTCTTCACCGGTTACGACCATGTCAGCGCCCTTCTGCGCGACCGCCGCTTCGGACGGCAGATACTGCATGTGGCTAGCCGCGAGGAAATCGGCCTGCCGCAGCCGCTGGAACATGTGAAGCATTTCGACGCCGCCGAGCAGCATTCGCTTCTGGAGCTCGAGCCGCCGGAGCACACACGGCTGCGCACGCTCATCAACCGCGCCTTCGTGTCGCGGCACGTCGACAAGATGAAGCCGGAAATAGAGGAACTCGCCAACCGCCTCATCGACGCCTTCGAAAGCAAGGGCGAAACGGAACTGCTCTCGTCTTATGCCGATATCATCCCGGTGACGATGATCGCCCGTATGATCGGAATTCCCGAGGAAATGGGGCCGCAGCTTCTGAAATGGTCGCATGCCTATGTCGGCATGTACATGTTCAAGCGCACGCCCGAGGACGAGCTTCTGGCCGACAGGGCCGCGCATGAATTTTCAGACTATGTACGCAGCGTGATCGCAGAGCGTCGGGCGGAGCCGAAAGACGATCTGCTGAGCCACATGATCCATACGCAGCACAAGGGCCAGTATCTGACCGACGATGAGCTCGTCTCCACCACCATCGTGCTGTTGAATGCCGGGCACGAGGCGACCGTACACCAGATCGGCAATTCCGTGCGCATCATTCTTGAAAGCGGCATCTCCCCCGAGGTCCTGTTCCGCGACGAGACGGCAACCGAGCGGACAGTGGAGGAGACGCTGCGCATCTGTGCACCGGTGCATATTTTCCAACGCTGGGTTCTCGAACCGGTCGAGATCGATGGCGTGCAGTTCAGGCGTGGCGACAAGGTCAGCCTTATCCTGGCCGCCGCCAACCTCGATCCGGCGAAATTTTCCGATCCTCTGGCCTTCCAGCCGGACCGCAACGAAGGCGCCAACGTCTCCTTCGGCGCCGGCATCCATTTCTGCATCGGCGCACCACTTGCAAGACTGGAACTCAATCTCGCCCTGCCCCTGCTTTTCAAACGTCTGCCGGGCCTGAAGATCGCCGAGCCGCCCAAGGTGAAGGACGTCTATCATTTCCATGGTCTGGAGCGGCTCGACCTGGCGTGGTGAAATCTGACTGTTAAAGTATTCGAACGGGGCATCCGGCCTCACAGCCGGATAACGTAATCCTTCCGCGTGGTTTCCACGACCTCCCAGGTGCCGGTGAAGCCCGGGCGCAGGACAATCCTGTCACCCGGCCTCAGATCGCGCGGTGTGCCGCCGTCTTCGGTCAGGATGGAATGGCCTTCGAGAATGCTGAAATATTCCCATTCATCATAGACCACCCGCCATTTGCCCGGCGTAGACTGCCAGATGCCGGCATAGATGCCGCCGGGAGCCTCTTCGAGATTCCATGTCGTGAATTTGGGATCACCTGATATCAGTCTTTCCGGCACGGGCGCGCCGTGCTCCACCTCAACGGCGCTGCTTTCAAAAGACACAAGATTTGTCATCGCGGCAGGTCCTCAGATTTTTTCAAAGGACTGTTCGAGATCGGCGATGATGTCCTTGACGTCCTCAATGCCGATCGACAAGCGCACCACATCCGGCCCGGCGCCGGCGGCCGTTTGCTGTTCCGGCGTCAACTGCGCATGAGTGGTGGAGGCCGGGTGGATGACGAGCGAGCGTGTATCGCCGATATTGGCGAGATGCGAAAAAAGCTGCAGCCCTTCCACCAATGCCTTGCCGGCCGCATAACCGCCCTTGACGCCGAAGGTGAAGACGGAGCCCGCCCCCTTCGGCGAATAATGCTGCTGGATGGCATGGTTGTCGCTGTCCTCCAGACCCGCATAATGCACCCAGCCGACTTTGGGATGTGCCTTCAGCCATTTCGCGACGGCGAGCGCATTGTCGGAATGGCGCTGAACGCGCAGCGGCAGCGTCTCTATTCCGGTCAGGATCAGGAAGGCGTTGAAGGGCGAAATTGCCGGGCCGAGATCCCGTAATCCCAGAACGCGGCAGGCGATGGCAAAGGCGAAATTGCCGAAGGTCTGGTGCAGCACGACGCCGGAATATTCCGGCCGCGGCTGCGACAGCGCCGGGAACTTATCGGTCGCCGACCAATCGAAGGTGCCGCCATCGACAATGATGCCGCCCATGGAATTGCCGTGTCCGCCAAGGAATTTCGTCAGCGAATGTAGCACGATATCTGCGCCGTGTTCCAGCGGCCGCAGCAGATAGGGGCTCGCCATGGTGTTGTCGACGATGAGCGGCAGGCCGTGACGATGGGCGACATCGGCGATTGCGGCGACATCCACGAAAGTACCGCCCGGATTGGCGAGGCTTTCGATGAAGACGGCACGGGTACGATCATCGATCTGCGCCTCGAAGCTTGCCGGGTCCGCGGCATCCGCCCAGCGCACCTGCCAGTCGAAACCCTTGAAGGCGTGGCCGAACTGGTTAATCGAGCCGCCATAAAGCTGGCGGGCCGCGACGAAATTATCGCCGGATTGCATGAGCGTGTGGAACACCAGCAATTGCGCCGCGTGGCCGGAAGCAACGGCAAGCGCCGCCGTGCCACCTTCGAGCGCCGCCACGCGCTCCTCCAGAACCGCCTGGGTGGGATTCATGATGCGGGTGTAGATATTGCCGAACTCTTTCAATCCGAACAGGGCGGCGGCGTGATCGGCATCGCGGAAAGCATAGGCCGTGGTCTGATAAATGGGCGTGGCGCGCGCGCCGGTGGTCGGATCAGGCTGCGCGCCTGCGTGAACGGCCAGCGTCGAAAAACCGGGATTGTTGCTCGGCATGATGTTTCCTCCATTGGAATTTTGGAGGGATCATAATGCCTTGGCGCCAAATGATAAGTGCAATCCGTACCAACTATCGCGCAATATTGAGACGCGGATACTCAATTGCGGGACAACGGTCCATCACCACGTCCATGCCATAGGCTTCCGCCTTGGCGGCGGCATTGTCATCGCGAACGGAGAGCTGGCCCCAGATCACCGAAGGGCGGTCAGGCAGCAATATCGCCTCTTCGACAATGGCCAACAAATATTCCGGCGCCCGGAAAACGTCGACCATGTCCACCGGCTCGGGAATATCGGCGAGTTTGGCATAGACCTTCTGCCCCAATATCTCCTTGCCCGCCTGGCCAGGATTGACCGGAAACACGCGATACCCCTTGGACAACAGAAAGCGCATCACGCCGTGGCTGGGCCTGTCGGGATTGGGAGAAGCACCCAGCAGGGCGATGGTTTTGACGTCAGTCAGAATTTTTCTGAGGTACTCGGGTTCATAACTATCATGCTGCATGTCAACTTATCCCTTCTGGAGCATCGCATGGTTTGAAGAATAACAATGCAGGTGCGCCATTTAAAAGCGCCCGAGCATGGCGCCTCATGCATAATTCCACCGACGCATTCCTGACGCTGCCGGTTGCGCCCGTCCTTTCCATTTAGGTAGGTTCTTTGCTTTCTTGAACCCCTGCCGATCTGTTTGACCGCCATTACCGCAGACTCCATGTCGCGAAGAGGCGCTTTTTTCGTTCACGCAAAATGATTTCACCAAACGCCAGAACGCCAGTTTTATTGACTATTCTTGCCCAGTTTTCGAAATGACGCGAATTGTCGCAAATGCGGGCTTAAACAACATTAGCGTGAAATTCATGCGCCCTTCGTCTCCTGTTTGTTTTCATTCCGTTCGCAGGAAAATTAGACATGTCTAATTTTCAAAAAGTTATTCAGTAAATCAATCCTTATATGAAACTGCAACGTTACAGAGCCTGATTCAGGAGGGATTTGAAATTTTTTTTCATGCGCGCTTCTCCCCGATTGATACAGTTAGAGCCCGAGGAGCCGTCGGATATCCATCAGGGTATTTGACAAAACAGGTAGTATTTTAAGCGAAAATTGATCCCGACGCGAAACTAGAAGCTGTGCATGCGACGCTCCTACCTCCATCTGGCGGATGAAATTGTGAGCAGAAGGCCATATCGCCCCGACGCAAAATCATTCCACTGATCCGTGACATGCACAAAGCATAAAGTTTACGCGCGTTGCAGTATCCGCCGCAATCACAGGCTATTTGCGGGCGGCTCCACCGCGCAAAACGTGTACGCGAACAATTGGGAAAGGCTTGCCGGGTGTAGCGAAAATCGATTCCGGTTTTCAAACCGATGCTGTAGGTTGCCCAAAGTAGCCCGCGAGCGAGTCTCTATTGTGACATTTGACATTCTTCTTCTGGTGCTCATGGGCGCGATGCTGCATGCCGGATGGAATGCGCTGGTCAAAGCCGGATCCGACAAATCGCTGGACGCCTCGCTGATCGCGGCGGGCGCTGCGGCCTGTTCGCTGCCGTTTCTGCCTTTCCTGCCATTTCCAGCTCCGGTCGCCATTCCTTTCCTGATCGCCTCGGCCGTTCTGCAATTCGCCTATTTCCGGCTTGTCGCCGCCGCCTATACGATCGGCGACATCGGCCTTGTCTACCCCGTCATGCGCGGCGTGGCGCCCCTGATCGTCGCTGCGACGAGCAGTCTGTTCCTGAGCGAGATTTTGAGCCCGGTGGCGCTTGCCGGTATCGCCGTCATCTCAGTCGGCATCCTGACGCTCGCTTTCGAGGCGCGGCGCGGCGGCGGAAAGGCGATCATGGTCGCCCTGCTCAACGCCTTCGTGATCGCATCCTACACCTTCGTCGACGGTGTCGGCGCAAGGCTTTCCGGCAACGCCATCTCCTATACGCTGTGGATGTCGCTTCTGCCGCCCGTGCTGCTTTTCGGCTTTGCCCTTTACCGGCGCGGTGTGGGCCCGGTCGCAAACCATGCCCGGCGCAACTGGCGGCGCGGACTGATCGGCGGCGGCGGCTCCATTCTCTCTTACGGGCTGGCGCTCTACGCCATGACCAAGGCGCCTGTCGCGGTCGTCGCGGCGCTCCGGGAAACCTCTATTCTCTTTGCACTGGTGATCTCCGTGGTGATCCTGAAGGAACGCGCCAGCGTCTGGCGTTATCTTGCCGGAGGCATCATTGCAGCAGGCGTTCTGGTGATGCGACTGGGATAAAACGGGCCCGCTTGATGGGGTAAAATAATACCCCATTATCAAGTCATTGTTTTTTCTATCTTATTTTTATGGCCTCCAAAATCCGTCATATTGACGCTTTCGTTCGCGCACCGTATAAGCGCGCCAGATCGGATTCCAGCCGGAATTGGGTCATTTGCGGTTGTCTTTCACGGCAACCAAACCAAGCAACAAGAAACGCCCGTATGCTCTTCATGCAAGAGGATGACGGGTCCACGTTAGAAAGTGAAATTCATGTCTACTTTCGTTCAGAAGCCCGCTGAGGTGGAGAAGAAGTGGGTCATCATCGACGCCGAAGGCCTCGTTGTTGGTCGCCTCGCCACCATCGTTGCAACCCGCCTGCGCGGCAAGCACAAGGCTACCTACACCCCCCACGTTGATGATGGCGACAACGTCATCGTTATCAATGCGGAAAAGGTTGCCCTCACCGGCAAGAAGTATTCCGACAAGAAGTACTACTGGCACACCGGTCATCCGGGTGGCATCAAGGAGCGTACGGCTCGCCAGATCATCGAAGGCCGCTTCCCGGAGCGCGTCGTTGAAAAGGCCGTCGAGCGCATGATCCCGCGCGGCCCGCTCGGCCGTCGCCAGATGAAGAACCTGCGCGTTTACGCCGGCTCGAACCATCCGCACGAAGCACAGCAGCCCACCGTTCTCGACGTGGCCGCGCTTAACAAGAAGAACGTAAGGAGCGCCTGATAATGGCCGATCTTTCCTCTCTGAAAGACCTCGCCCCGGCATCGGAAGCTTCGGCTCCCGTGCATGTCCGCAAGGTTGACACCCTCGGCCGCTCCTACGCGACCGGCAAGCGCAAGAACGCCGTAGCCCGCGTATGGGTCAAGGCCGGTTCTGGCAAGATCATCATCAACGGCCGCGATTTCACCACGTATTTCGCCCGTCCGGTTCTGCAGATGATCCTTCAGCAGCCGATCGTCGCCGCTGCCCGCACGGGTCAGTTCGACATCATCGCCACCGTTGCCGGTGGTGGTCTGTCCGGTCAGGCCGGCGCCGTTCGTCACGGTCTGTCCAAGGCCCTCACCTACTTCGAACCGGGCCTGCGCTCCGTTCTGAAGAAGGGTGGCTTCCTGACCCGCGACAGCCGCGTTGTCGAGCGTAAGAAGTACGGTAAGGCCAAGGCCCGCCGTTCGTTCCAGTTCTCCAAGCGCTAATCGCTTCTCAGAACTGTTCGTTCAGAACTTCGAAAGGCGGGGCTTCGGCTCCGCTTTTTTTCATGGCTCTCCTCCCTTGTTTTTTTAGCAGGAAGACAGCAACCTCGGCGCAAATCGCAATGGGGTGATCAATGCCGTCCAAAACCATCGACCATGCCTTCACCGCAACGACCCTGACATCGGCCGCCACCGACCCGACCCATGCGGGCGTCCTCTCCTTCATGCGGCGCAAATATACCAAGAACCTCAAGGGTGTATCGACGGCCATCTGGGGCATTCCTTTCGACGCTGCCACCTCCAATCGGCCGGGCGCCCGTTTCGGGCCGCAGGCGATCCGCCGGGCTTCAGCGATCTTCGACAACGATCCGCAATATCCTTTCGCGCGTGATCTTTTTGCCCAAATGCCGACCATAGATTACGGCGACTGTCTGCTCGATTACGGCAATCACTGGAAGACACCTGATACGATCGAAAAGGAAGCGCGAAAGATCATCTCCAAGACAGATTATCTGCTGACGCTCGGCGGCGATCATTTCATTACCTGGCCGCTTTTGAAGGCGCATGTCGCGAAGCACGGCCCGCTGGCGCTGGTGCAGTTCGACGCACATCAGGACACCTGGTTCGACGACGGCAAGCGCATCGACCACGGCTCCTTCGTGGCGCGCGCCGTGCGCGACGGGCTGATCGACCCCGACCGCTCGATCCAGATCGGTATCCGCACCCATGCGCCCGACGATTTCGGCATTCGCATTCTCCATGGTTACGAGGTGGAGGAAATGCGGGCAAGCGATATCGCCTCGCTGATCGTCAAGCACACGGCCGGCATGCCCGCTTATCTGACCTTCGATATCGATTGCCTCGATCCCGCATTTGCGCCGGGAACAGGCACGCCAGTCGCTGGCGGGCCGACCAGTGCGAAAATTCTCTCCGTTTTGCGCGGGCTTGGACAGCTCGATATTCGCGGCTCGGACGTGGTGGAGGTCGCGCCCGCCTACGACCATGCGGATATTACCGCCATTGCCGGAGCGACCGTTGCAATGTATATGCTTGGCCTGCGTGCCGAACGGCTGGCGAAGGCTGGCTGACAAAGATAACGGCGCTTGCCAAACTGATTCCGAATACCCTCGCAACACTCTGAAAAGTCAGGACAAGGACATGACAGCGAAGATCTTCATCGATGGCGAACACGGCACCACGGGTCTGCAGATCCGCACGCGCCTTGCCGGTCGCCGCGATATCGAGCTGCTGTCCATTCCCGAGGCCGAGCGCCGCAATGCGGCGATGCGCGAGGATATGCTCAACAATGCCGACATTTCGATCCTCTGCCTGCCGGACGATGCTTCCCGGGAAGCGGTCTCGATGGTGGCCGGCAATAACAATGTCCGCATTATCGATACCTCGACCGCCTATCGTGTCCATCAGGACTGGGCCTATGGGTTTGCCGAAATGGATAAGGAACAGGGCGAGAAGGTTCGTTCCGCCCGCCTCGTCGCCAATCCGGGCTGCTATCCGACCGGCGCGATCGCCCTTCTGCGCCCGCTGCGCGCCGCCGGCGTTCTGCCTGACGGTTATCCGGTCAGCGTCAATGCGGTTTCCGGTTACACTGGCGGCGGCAAGCAGATGATTGCCCAGATGGAAGACCAGAGCCGCGATGACGCCATCAGCGCCAATAATTTCCTTTATGGCCTGACGCTCAAGCACAAGCATGTGCCGGAGATGACCATTCATGGTCAGCTCGACCGTGCACCGCTGTTTTCGCCCTCCGTCGGTCGTTTCCCGCAGGGGATGATCGTGCAGGTGCCGCTTTTTGCCGCTGACCTGAAGGAAGGCGCGACCATCGAAACGATCCACGCGGCGCTGACCGCCCATTATGCGGGCCAGGACATCGTCAGTGTGGTGCCGCTTGCTGAAAGCAAGGGGCTCTCCCGCATCGATGCGGAGGAACTGGCGGGCAAGGATACGATGAAGCTTTTCGTCTTCGGTACGCCCGGCGGTGAGCATATCAACCTCGTGGCGCTGCTCGACAATCTCGGCAAGGGCGCGTCTGGCGCAGCGGTACAGAACATGGAGCTGATGCTCTCTGCATGAGACTTTTCTCATGAAGATTGCCCCGCCCTCTTTTCCGGCCTCGTGGAATATCGAGGCCGCGAAGTCTATTGCCGATACGCCGGCCGGGGTGGTGTACGAGCTTACGCGCGGCGATGGTTCCCTCGCTGTTGCCAAGGTTCTGAAAAAGAAAGTCCTGAAGGACAGCCTTCGCGGCGCGGATTTCATCGCATGGCGCGCCGGCATCGGCTGTGTGGAACTGCTCGACCGCTCCGACGATATTCTGCTGATGGAACACGCCGGTACGGAGACCCTGCGCGACCTGCTGTTTCGCGACGGCGACGACGCCACGACGGAAATCGCCGCCGATGTCCTGCTAAAATATCATCAGCCATCGCAGCAGAAGCCGCCTTCGAGCCTGCTGACGCTGCCGCTCTATTTCGAGAGCCTGTTTCGCAAGGCCGAGCTGGATCGCACCGACGGCATGGACAGCCGCTATATCGAGGCGGCCACGCTGGCGCAGGCGCTGATCGACCGGCAGCGGGATGTGAAGCCGCTGCACGGCGATCTGCATCACGAGAACATCATGCGCAGTGAACGCGGCTGGATCATCATCGATCCGGCTGGCCTGATCGGCGATGCGGCGCTCGATGTCGCCAATATGTTCTCCAATCCGCTCGACCGTTTCGACCTTACCCGCAGCGAGGCGCGCATCGCCTCCATGGCGGCGATCTTTGCAAAGGCTCTGCAACGGGACGAACGGCTATTGCTGCAATACGCCTTTGCCTATGGCTGCCTTTCTGCCGCGTGGCATGAAGAGGACGGCAATGCGGAGGAACGCGACAACGAACTCGCCGTCGCGGCCACCATCAAAACGGTACTCGGGCAGTTCTAAGCCGCTTCAGTCCCTGACTTCCACGGCAACGGGCGCCGGATATTCGCCGATGAACCCGCGCCAGTGGGCGACGGCGAAACCAAGCACGATCAGCGCCATGCCCTGATGAGCGAGCGCGACGTGAATATCCACATGCATGAGCAGCGTGGTGATGCCGAGCCCCGCCTGAATGGAGACGAGCACGAAGAACAGCACCGCCCGGCGGGCGTGTGGCGTACTGGGCAAGGCGCGGGCCATCGACACCATATGCCAAAGCGTGGCGGCAAACAGCGTATAGGCGCCGAGGCGGTGGACGAATTGCACCGTCTTGGGGTTCTCGAAGAGGTTGATCCACCAGGGTTGTTGCAGGAAGAGGTCGCCCGGCACCAGTGAGCCGTCCATTAGCGGCCAGGTATTGTAGGAAAGGCCGGCATTCAGCCCCGCCACCAATGCGCCGAGATAGATCTGGAAGAGACAGAGCACAGTCAGCAGCGCGGCAAAGCCCCTGCCCGTCTTTTCGTCGGCGGCGTCGGGCGAGTGGTGCGACAGGCCGCGCAATATCCACATGCAGCCCGCAAAGATGAGGCAGGCAATGGTCAGATGCGTAGCAAGCCGATATTGCGAGACATCCGTGCGGTTGACGAGGCCTGACGATACCATCCACCAGCCGATGAAGCCCTGAAAACCGCCAAGCGCCAGAAGGCCAACGAGCGGCAGGCGCAGGCGCTTTTCGACGCGGCCGGTCAGCCAGAAAAAGGCGAGCGGCAAAGCGAAGATGAGGCCGATGGTGCGGGCAAGCAGGCGATGCGCCCATTCCCACCAGAAAATCGTCTTGAACTCGTCGAGCGACATACCCTTGTTGATTTCCTGATATTGGGGAATGCGCTTGTAGAGCTGGAATTCCTCTTCCCATTCGGCCACGGAAAGCGGCGGAATGGCGCCATGGATCGGCTTCCATTCGGTAATCGACAGGCCGGATTCGGTAAGCCGCGTGGCGCCGCCGACGAGGACCAGACAGAAGAGCGTGAAGAGCACGACGCGAAGCCAGATGCGCAGCAGGCGGCGGTCCTTCTCCTGTTTCTGCAGGGCAGCCTCCACCACCATGTCCGCAGAACCATTTGCCATCGTCATGCCGCTCGAACGCATCTTTCAGGTCTCCCTCATACAGTCATGTTGATTAGCCCCAACCGGCACCACAAAACAAGGCCTCAGGGTTTGCGGCATCCGGTCGCGGCGGTATAGTCGGCCAGTTGTTCAATCACGGAAGATTTCATGCACCCTCGCCTCAGATCGCTCATCGGCACTATCGTCATCATCTGCCTCGTCGTCGTTTACGCCGTGGTGGCGACGGCCATTGCATCGGCGGCGCTGGCGCAATCGCCCTGGTGGGTGCATCTCGCTTATTTCGTGCTGACCGGAATCCTGTGGGTTCTGCCGGCGATGCTGATCATCAAATGGATGGCCGGACCCAAAAAACAGGGTTAAGCGCCGGCCATTGCATGACACCCTGAGGTCGCAATTTTATAAACCGATTGTTTGCCGCTCAGCGATATAGTCCGACCGAAACAACCGGAGAGAGTGGATGGCGGCTGAGGGGCCGGTCTTTATCAGCGACGAGCAAGCGCCGACCGCCGTGCAAAACGAGCGGCGGGGTGCTGATCGTCTGTTGATTGATCTGGTCGATGACGCCTCCACCATCCGCGTCGACTGGGAGCGGCTGGAAAACGATCCGCTCAATTCGCTGCATCAGAGTTTCGGCTGGTGCTCCATTTGGGCACAAACGCAGGATAGCGCGCTCCTGACGCTTCGCGGCCGGCAACGCGGCAAGACGATCTTTCTGCTGCCTCTCGAAATCGTAATGGAAGGCGGCGTTCGCAAGGCGCGTTTTCCCGGCGGCCGTTTCAACAATATCAATACGGGGCTTTTCGACCCCTCCTTTGCCGGACAGGCCGGACAGGAAATCGCGGCGGCGATTGCCCGGGAGGCGCGGAAGCTGTTGCATGGTCGAGTCGATATTTTGGCTTTGCAGAACATACCGCTGAGGTGGCGCGACAGGACCAATCCCCTCTCGCATCTTGCTTCCGTCGAGAACCAGAATCCGGCCTTCCAGCTTCCCCTGCTCGAAAGTTTCGAGGCCACGCTTCGGCAGGTCAATGCCAAGAGGCGACGGAAGAAATTCCGTATCCAGAGCCGAAGGGCCGAGGAAATGGGCGGCTACAGCCATGTGATCGCTCAATCGCCACAGGAAAAATGCGAAATGTTGCAGGCGTTTTTCCGCCAAAAGGCCGCCCGTTTCGCCTCGCAGGGCATTCCGGATGTGTTTCGCGATCAATCGGTGAAGGATTTCTTCTACGATCTCGCCAATTTCCCACAGACAGGCACGGACAGCCTGCTGGAGCTGCACGCCATTCGCCTGCATGGCGAAAACGAGGGCGTCATCGCCGCGATAGCCGGCCTTTCACGCAAGCAGGATCACATCATCTGCCAGTTCGGTTCGATCGATGAATCCGTTTCGGAACTCAGCCCCGGTGAATTGCTGTTCTGGTTGATGATCGAAAGGGCCTGCCGCGAAAAGGCGGCAATCTTCGATTTCGGCGTCGGCGACCAGCTCTACAAGCGCAGTTGGTGCCCGCTTTTCACCGTGCAGCACGATATATTCCTGCCGGTGACGTTGAAGGGTCGCGTTGCGGCCTCGGCCTATGTCGCCATCGCCCGGACGAAGAGCCTGATCAAATCCAATCCGGCGCTTTATGCGTTGATACAGCGGTTTCGCGCCGGACGGCCGAAGATGGACAGCGCCGCCGACTGAGTTGCCGGCGCTGTAGGTATGCGGCGCCTCAGGCCGCGCTCAGATGGTCCGGCTTGCGCATGCCGGTCAGCGGCAGCGCCTGTCCATAACCCTCGGCAACCAGTTCACCGAGCGTCTTTTCCAACAATTCGCTATCCTTGCCCGGAACCGAGACGATAATTTCCGCCGGCAGGTTGCGCAGCATTTTCCCGAGGCTCGAGATCTGTACCGCGCCGCACTCGACGAGGACGGTATCATAAGCGTCGGAGAGCGCGCCGAGGATCATCGTCAGACGGTCAATCGCACGCATGGCCTCGCGCGGCTGCGCATTGCCACGCGGCACAATATGGGCGTCGGACAGGCGGTCGCCGTGAATGGTTTCACCAAAGGCGGCCGCGCCCGCCAGAAGGTCCATCACACCGGGAAGTCCAGCCTCCGGCGCCATCAATCGCGTCGGACAGGCTGACGCCGTCATGTCGACGAGAACGACCGAACGACCCATTTCGGACAGAGCACGCGCCAGCATGACGGTCGTGGTCGAACCGCTATCACCGGCCGGAGACACGATCGCGGCGACCGGCTTGGCAAGGCGGGTAGCCAGGAAACCTGCAACGGCGCTAATGGAGAAGTCGTCATTGGCGTCGACCTCCTCCTCCACTGCCTCCTCTTTCGCAGCCGTGACATCCTCCACCGGCAGGGCCGGTATGGCGGCCGCAGCGGCGGCCGGTACACGCCGTTCTTCCTCTTCGGCAACGGGCTGGTATGCGGCGACCGGCATGGCTCGCGCAGCAGGCTGTATGGCTTCATGGCGCGCGACTACAGGCTGTTCCGACACGTCCGTCGTTTTGTCCGGATCGGCTGGGGAACGGGAAGGAGAAGGCGGATCGGAGAGCGGCGGAACTTGGTTCCTGCCCAACGGCTTCAAGGCCCGGCCGGTGAAGAGCTCCACCAGCATGACGACGATGCAGGACAGCAGAAAGGCCGCCAACGTCACGACGATGGTGATGGCGCCGGTCTTCGGGAAATAGGGTTCGCGCGGCTCCACCGCCGTCGAGATGACGCGCGCATCGGCCGGCGTGGAATCCACCGAACCGGCGCGCGAAGTCGCTTCGCGGTAACGGGCAAGATAGGTTTCCAGAAGCTGCCTTTGCGCAGAAGCTTCCCGCTCCAGATCGTTGAGACCGACCTGCTGTTCGCCGGCACGAACGCTTTCCGATTTCAGCATGTTCAGCTGCTGAACCAGTTGCCGTTCCCGCAGACGCGAAACATTGGCCTCGTTTTCGAGACTTGCCAGCACCTTGCGGGTTTCTTCCTGAATCTGCCGCTGTATGCCGTCAAGCTGATTGCGCAGCGCACGGATGCGCGGATGGCCTTCCAGCATCGAAGACGAGAGATCGGAAATCTGGCTGCGGATCGTCGTCTCGTTTTCCTTCAGCCTCTGGATCGTCGGGGAACCAACGACATCGGGGAAAGTATCAAGCGGACGGCCGTTAGCAAGCGCGCTGCGCACGCCTTCCGCCCGCGCTTCCGCATTGGCGCGCTCGCCACGGATACGGCCAAGTTCGGTGGAGATATCGCTGAGCTGGCGGGTGGCAAGCGTTTCGCCCTGCCCCGCCGAGAGAAGATCGGCGGAGGCGCGGTAATCCGCGACCTTCCTGTCGGCCTCGCGCACCTTTTCGCGCAGATTGGCGATTTCCGGCTCCAGCCAGCGCGCCGCTTCCGTGCTTGTATCCAGCTTTGCGCCGCTTTGCAGGGCGATATAGGCCTTCATCATCTCATTGGGGATGGCGGCGGCGAGCTTCGGGTCCTGCGAGGAAAACTCGACAGTGATGACGCGCGAACTTTCGACCTGATAGACCTGCAACTTCTCCCGGAAGGCCTTCAGCACCCGCTCTTCAGGCAACACCTGAAGCGGGTCCTTCTTGACGCCGACGGCGACCAGCAGCTGCGAGATGAGCGAAGGATGGGCCTCCGGATCGAACTCATCAAGCTCATAAAGCTTCATGTCTTTCGCGACCTGTTTGATGAGATCGACCGATTGCAGGATCTGCACCTGGCTGGAAACGGTCAATTCATCGAGAACCGGCTCGGCGGGCGCATTGGACTGCTGCGAGGCGCCGAAGGAGGCCGTGCGAGATTCGATGAGCACGCGCGCCTCGCCCTTATAGGCGGGCGACATCATGCTTGAGATCACGAAGGCGGCGCCTCCGGCCAGAAGCGTGATCGCCGCGATCCGCCCCTTGCGCCGCCATATGGCTGCGACAAGCTGCGCAAGATCGATATCCACATCCCTGTCGTCAATGCGATCGCCGTTCATGCAGGCTCCGTAACCGAGACAAACCTCGGGCGTTCAAATATAGATGGTCAATTTTCGCGAAGCTTAAGTCTTGCGGGTAACACAACAGTTAATCCCGGAGAATCCGACGAAATAAAGCCGATATTACCATCGCTCGCGCCGGCTGTTTACCGCACATTAACCCTAACAGAACGATAAGAATGATCAAAGATCGACTCGGAGCCAGATGAGATGCCGCTCGCCGGATCACGACATGTCACCGCACTGACGCTCGCCGTTTTGACGGCCCTTTCCGGCTGCGCGGCATATCAACCCGCGCCGAGGTCCTTTAACGAGGCTGCGCTGCAACCCTATCATGTCGATAGCGGCGACAGGCTGCGCATCAACGTGTTCGAGCAGGCCGGGCTGACCAACACCTATACGGTCGACCAGGCCGGTTATGTCGCCTTCCCGCTCGTCGGTCAGGTTCCCGCACGCGGCAAGACGCTGCCGCAGCTCGAAGCCGCCATAGCCGCCAAATTGCGGCAGGGTTACCTTCGCGATCCAGACGTGACGATCGAGATCGACCGTTATCGCCCGGTCTTCATCATGGGCGAAGTCGGTCGTCCCGGCCAATATTCCTATGTGCCGGGCATGACCGCGCAAAACGCCATAGCCATTGCCGGCGGCTTTACTCCGCGCGCCAATCAGGCCGATGTCGACATTACCCGCAAGATCAACGCCGAGGTGATGACCGGCCGGATCGGGATCACCGCGCCCATTCTGGCGGGTGATACCGTCTATGTGCGTGAACGCTTCTTCTAAGAACGGAGTGGCGCACGTGTCGGATGACGGCCCTCCCCTGCGTATCATTCATTGCTTCCGCTCCCCGGTGGGCGGTGTTTTCCGCCATGTGCGCGACCTCATCGAAGAACATGTGAAGCAGGGCCACAAGGTTGGCATCGTTTGCGACAGTTCCACCGGCGGCGCGCATGAGGAGCGGCTTTTCGCACAGATCACCCCGATGCTGGAACTCGGCCTCACCCGCCTGCCCATCAGGCGGTCCATCAGCCCCGGCGACCTCATGGCGCTGTGGAAATCCTACAAGCACATCAAAAGTTTGCGGCCGGACATTCTGCACGGACACAGCGCCAAGGGTGGCGCTCTTGCCCGGCTGATCGGCTCACTCCTGCGGGCGAACAGGTATCGCGTAGCCCGCCTCTATTCACCGCATGGCGGCAGCCTGCATTACGCCAGAAACAGCCTCAAAGGGCAGCTCTTCCTGCGGCTGGAGCGGTTCCAGGAACATTTCACCGATGCGCTCTGTTTCGTCTGCAATTTCGAGCAGGCGACGTATGAAGCCAAGGTCGGCAGGCCGCGCACCCGCACCGCGATGATCTATAACGGCGTTCAGGAAAGCGAGTTCGAAACCGTACCCGCGCGCGAAGACGCAGCCCGTTTTCTCTATATCGGCATGTTGCGCGACCTCAAGGGGCCGGATGTCTTCATCACGGCATTTGCAAAGATGGAACGCAGTCTCGGCAAGCCCATGTCCGGCGTGATTGTCGGCGACGGACCGGACAGGGACAAATATGCGGCGATGATCGACAAGGCTGGGCTTTCCCGGCGCATTTCCATGCATGCGGCCATGCCCGCCAGACAGGCCTTCGAACTGGCGACGACGGTGGTGGTGCCTTCGCGCGCCGAAGCCATGCCCTATATCGTGCTGGAAGCGCTTGCATCGGGAAAGACGGTCATTGCCTCACATGTCGGTGGCATTCCCGAAGTCCTCGGAGAAGACAGCGAAGCGCTCGTACCGGCTGGTGACGCCGACGCGCTGGCGCGGATCATGGTCAAGGATGCCGAGGACGCCGACTGGGCGCAGCGGATCATGCCTCGTCCCGACAGCTTCAAAGCGAAATTTTCAACCCCGGTCATGGCGGATGAGATGATGAAACTCTATCGCGACCTGTTATCCACCTGATAGTCATTTCAAAAACACGATTTTTAATTGTATATTCCGGCCATCCTGTAGAAAATCATCATAAACGTTTCTTAGCATGTTTCGGCTAGTTTCCTGCTCGTAGAGCGCGTGCGCCCATTCGGATGCATAAAAGGCGCTCTGCCACTTTGAGGTTGCGCATCGTTCCGTTCGAAAATTCAATGCGATTTTCAGGCCGATGTGCTGGAGGGTGCGGACCAAGGCAATGACCAAGACTGACAAGGACAGAATGCAATTCGATCTGGCGTCATTGCGCAAGAAACTCTCTGACCATGAAGCCGGCGGGTCTTCGGCGTCCGAAACGGTCGTTCTCAATCCGCTTGCACGGCAGATCGCCAACCAGCTTCGCGCCGGCAACCATTCGCCCAATATGGTGATCGGGCAATTGCGGCTTCTGGAATTCACGATGCTCGTCGTCATCGCCGCCATCGTCAACGGCATCGCGGCCGATCGCGGTCTCGAAACCTTTCTGTCGGTTTTCGGCGGCGGCGTATTGGGGGCGGCGCTCTGCGTGTTTCTGTTGCAGGCCGGTGACTGCTATCAGCTTCCGACGCTGCGCACGCCGCTGAAGATGTTCGCCCGCATTCAGGGCGCGGTGTGCCTCTCCTTCGTGGGAATTGCCTGTTTCCTTCTCCTTTTCTTTCCCGATGCGCTGCATTCCTGGCAAGCCTTTGGCGTCTGGTATGCAACGGCTGCGGTCGCGATCTTCGCCGGGCGGCTGATCCTCGGTTTCGCCATTCGTCATTGGGGCCGCAACGGCGTCATGGAACGCCGCGCCGTCATCGTTGGCGGCGGCGATACCGCCAAGGACCTTATCCGCTCGCTGGAGCAGCAGTCCGACAACGATATACGCATCTGCGGCATCTTCGATGACCGGAAAAGCGCCCGCTCCCCCGAAGTTGTCGCCGGTTATCCCAAACTCGGAACCTTTGCGGAGCTGGTGGAGTTCGCCCGCCTGACGAAGCTGGACATGCTGATCATCGCCCTGCCGCTCAGCGCCGAGGCGCGCATTCTCCAGCTTCTGCGCAAACTTTGGGTGCTGCCGGTCGATATCCGCATTGCGGCGCATGCCAATAAATTGCGTTTCCGCCCCCGCGCCTATTCCCATGTCGGCAAGGTACCGATGCTCGATGTGTTCGACAAGCCGATCCGCGACTGGGATTCGGTGGCGAAACGGGTGTTCGACATCACCTTCAGCCTCATCGGCATCGCCCTCTTATGGCCGGTGATGGTGGGGGCGGGAATTGCCGTGAAAACCACCTCGAAAGGCCCGATCCTCTTCAAGCAGAAGCGCCACGGCTTCAACAATGAGACGATCAATGTCTGGAAGTTCCGTTCCATGTATACGGAGCTCGCCGACCCGACCGCGAAAAAGGCCGTGACAAAGAACGACCCGCGCGTGACGCCCGTCGGCCGCTTCCTGCGCAAATCCTCGATGGACGAATTGCCGCAGCTTTTCAACGTTCTTTACGGCGATCTTTCGCTCGTCGGGCCGCGCCCGCATGCCGTTCACGCCCAGACGGGCGACTTGAAATATACCGAGGTGGTGGAGCACTATTTCGCACGCCACAAGGTAAAGCCCGGCGTCACCGGCTGGGCGCAGATCAACGGCTGGCGCGGCGAGATCGACCATGGCGACAAGATCAAGTTCCGGACCGAATATGATCTCTATTACATCGAGAACTGGTCGCTGTTTCTCGATTTAAAGATTCTGTTCCTCACGCCGATACGGCTGCTGAAATCGGAAAACGCCTATTGACCCACACCGGTTACCAGCACGCGGCGGGTTTTGACGCACCTTTGGCCACCATGCGGCTCATCGGTGCGTTCTTCATCGCGTTTGGCGTGTTCCTTTCCGGCTTCGTCATCTCCGAGCCGGCGCCTTATGAGTTGATGATGGTGGGACAGGTGGCGCTCTGGTTCCTACTCGGCCTTCGCCTTTCGCGCACCGTCGTCCTGCTTCTGTGCCTGCTGCTTGCCTTCAATGTCGGCGGTTATCTTTCGCTCACCACCATGGCCGATCTGGATGAGGGACCGCTTTATCTCGCCGTCTCGACCTTTCTGGCGCTGACATCGGTTTTTTACGCGGCGATCATCGAGGACAAATATCAGCGGCTGCTTTTGATTTTCCGGGCCTGGCTTGCCGCGGCGCTGATCACCGCCCTGCTCGGCATCATCGGATATTTCCACGCTATTCCGGGTTTCGAGGTCTTCACCCTCTACGACCGCGCCAAGGGCGCATTTCAGGACCCGAATGTTTTCGGTCCCTTTCTGGTGACCCCGTCGCTTTATCTGATCTACGGCCTCCTCACCGGCAAGGCGATGCATGCGCCTTTACGGATCGTCGGGCTACTCATCCTGTCGCTCGGCATTTTTCTGTCATTCTCGCGCGCGGCCTGGGGCTTGTTTCTGTTTTCCACCATCCTCCTCGTTTTCGTCATGCTGCTGAAAGAACGAACGGCCGCCTTCCGTCTGAAGATACTCGTGTTGTTTCTCGTCGCCGCGGGCCTCATGGTCGCGGCTATTATCATCGCGCTGCAGTTCAAACAGGTGGCCGATCTGTTCCTTAGCCGCGCCTCTGCGGTGCAATCCTATGATGGTGGGCATCTCGGCCGTTTTGCCCGCCACTATCTCGGCTTCCTGCTCGCAATGGATCATCCCCTCGGCATTGGCCCGATGGTGTTCGACAATATCTTTCCCGCTGCCGAACATAATATCTGGCTGAAGAGCCTGACGACGCATGGCTGGTTCGGTTTCGTGATCTATCTCGTGTTGATCTGCTGGACCGTTGCCGCCGGTTTCAGGCATCTGCTGCGGCCACGCCCCTGGCAGCCGTTCCTCATCATTTCCTGGGTTACTTTCGTGGGACATGTGATGATCGGCGCCGTCATCGATACCGACCACTGGCGGCATTTCTTCCTGCTGCTCGGCATATTGTGGGGGTGCATGGCGCTGGAGAAACGTGAAAGCCTGCGCCGCCGCGCACGCGCCGCGTAAAGACCTACCCTTACGGAACCTTACACCATTTCATGCGTTTAGCCCCCGATTCCGATTGTCAAACGGGGAGACATCTTATGACGCAGACCAATAATCTCTATCTCATTATCGGCGCCCTCATCGTGGTCATTGCCGGTCTCGGCATCTATGTCTGGCACGAGGAAAGCAAGCCGAAGGGAATCGAGATGAACATCGGCCCGAACGGCGTCTCCGTTCAGGAGAACTGATCCGCAAGCGTCGCGCAAAGTCCGGCCATTAAGACCGGGTGCATCCCAAGCCGAACGCGGCCGGGATTCGCCCGGTCTTCTTATGAGAGGAGACGAAAGGCGGGATCGATGCCCGCCGAGCCGGTTCGGTACGAATGATGCGTATCGCCCGATCAAGGAAACAGCTAGCGCAATGGTCTCCTCCATCGACCTGTCCACACGCCTCACCGCAACCAGAATGGCCCTCAAGGCCATCAAGGAGCAGGAAGACAATCCCGCCGTCACGTCCTCATCCTCCACTCGGACGTCTCTGCTCGGTTCCTACGGGCTCGACACCACCAACTCCTCCTCGTCCACCAATACCAGGCTCACGCAGCTTCTGGCGCAATATGCCCAGACCTCGAACGAGGATACGCAGACCGACGACACGGATACCCGGCTTTCTTCCGGCGATATTACCAAGGCCGATTTCATGAAGGCGCTGAAGGAGACGCTGGAAGAACTGACCGCGGATCCGGACAAGGCTTCGCAGGCCAAGGCCATGCTGGAGGCTTTGACGGCCGGCACGCTGACCGTCTCCGATCCCGCCGAAGGCGCGCAGGTCAAAGCCTGGGACGTGGCCGCAGATACAAAAACCACTTCCGGCCCTGCTATGACTATCGCCGTGACGGGATGGAGCGACTTTCTGAAAGACCATCTCAAACGCGACGGCTCGACCTATGCGAGAAGCGAAACCGGCGCCTATGTCGATACCATCTCTGGCGACAACGCGTTTTTCGGCAGCGTCGGCAGCCGCTATTATTATCTCACCTGGCCACAGGCGAAAAACGGCACTTTGACCGTATAAGCCGCATTCCCGGATGGCTGCGACATGGAACATGCCGCAGCCTCGCTTTCAACGCCCGTTCAGGCGGCAGGCGCGGCAGCAGGTTCGGCTCCGCCGGAAAGCGCCTTTTGTAACTGCGCTTCCTGCGCCGGCGACAGCGACGTCTTGATGACCCGTCCGCGCAGGCCTTCGAATTCCGCCAGTACCTTTTCCGGCTGCACCTTGCGGATCAGCACGAACAGCGCCGAAGAACCATTGGGAATGGTCTCGCCGAGCGATTTGATGAAATCGTCATCGATACCGAAATCCGTCAGCGAACCGGCAAGAGCGCCCGTGCCCGCACCGATCGCGCCGCCGATGGCAAATCCCGCCAGCGGGTTGAGGAACAGCAGGCCGACAAGGCCGCCCCAGAGGCCGCCGGACAGGAAACCGGAGCTTGCACCTATCGCAGTCAGATTGACGCTCTGCTTCAGATGCACCTTGCCGTCGTCATCGCGAACGACAACCACGGCATCCTCCAGATCGACCAGATATTCCTTTTTCAGGCCAGCAAGCTTCAGAAGCACCCTGTCGGCCACTTCCGTTCCGTCAAAACCAACAACGACAAGTTCAGACATAGTTCGTCTCCCTGAGTTTCAATTCCGCTGCGATTGAACGCCGAAGCGGGCGGCTTGTTCCGGCAATGATGGAAAGAGGATGTGTCATGCGTTTGACGACCGCCCGTCCGGACTGCTTCAGGCCTTCTACACCATCCACATCCTTTGCTCCTTTTTTTATGAAAAGACCATTTTCCGCTTGCGCCCTAACAGGCTTATATATAAACGGCTTTCAGGTTCGGAGCGTAGCGCAGCCCGGTAGCGCACTTGACTGGGGGTCAAGGGGTCGTGGGTTCGAATCCCGCCGCTCCGACCATTAAAATCAGATAGATAGCCAGTTCCCCCAGAGCTGGCTATATTTGTTTCAGCCATCTGGTAACCCGCGCCATGCGCGAATTTAAAAGACCGGATTCGGCTATACATTTGTCCAGGCCTGAGAATGAGGTGCGCCGAGATGGCCAAAAAAACGAAAATAGAACACTCGGAATTCTCGGGCGAGTTTGAAGACGACGGCGTCACGGTTTTGGTTGATATCTACCGGCCCGCCGGCACCCAGCAGGATTGGACGCTCGAAGTCATCAGCGAGCATAACGATGTCACCACCTGGGACGAACCCTTCGCGACCGATAAAGATGCCTGGGAAGAATTCCTGGCAACGTGTGAGAAGGACGGGATTCGCAGCTTTCTGGATGGCGAGGATCCGTCCATCCACTGACGTTCGAATGCTCGACGCCGGACCGTTGGGGGTCCGGGGCAAAATCCCGTACTGCGACCATTGTGGTGAGGGAGAACATTCTCCGCATAGTTTTTGAAAATACAGTCTTCACTGTAAAGTCGCCGACCACCGAAGGGCAATCCCTACTGCTTTGTCGACTCTCCGTTGTTGACTCCTCGCTAAAATTAGAACATTTAGTGAACAAAAGAGAGGTTATCCGATATGTCCAACGCTGGAAAAGTCACCCCCATACGGCCTGACGACATAGCGGGCTATGTCATCCAGTGTCACGACGGCGATGCGAAAGCGGCTGTCGAAGCCCTTCTCGGCGAAATCGAGCATCTGCAGGAACAGCTTTCCCTGGCGGTCGCCATTATGGGAAAGGGATATACGCGCGGATGGACGCCGGATATCGGACGCGATTAAAATCGTCTTCGCCAGCCTTTTTTGGACGCGACGATACATGCGGCGAGCTCGAGCACTTCCCGTAAAAGTGCGAAGCGGTTTTACGTCCGGAAATGCGTGAAAACAAAAAGGGAGAGCACGTCCACAGATTCCGCTTAAACCGGACGTGCTCTGGGGGACGATTGGACCTAAGGCGTCGCGCCCCCGCCATTTTGTCCCGATGCTGCCGAGGCGAAGGGATGAGTCATAGGCTGCCTAACAACTGACCGGAGACCGGAAACAGGCGGCCCGACATCCTTGCCTGCGTCGCCTGCCAATAACACATTCAATATTCGTTAGAGGCGATGGCGAAATCGTCGACGACGGGCATCTTTTCCGCGTTTTCCCAGGTCCGGTCCATGGCATAGGTTTGCGAGAGATAGGGAATGCCGATATGGCCGAAGCGGAAGGAAAGCTGGCTTTCCGCCTGTTCCTCGTCAAGCTTTGCCACGCGGCTGAGATAGAGCGCGGTGGCGAGGCCTGTCCTGTCCGCACCGGCCTTGCAATGAATGAGAATGGGCTTCGGCGCATCGCGCATGATGGCGACCAGTTCGTTGACCCTGTTCATATCGAGCTCCTGGCTTGCCGACATGCCAAAATCGATATGATTAAGTCCCAGATCGCGGGCGGTTTCGACCTCATCGCGATACCAGGCCTTGGATTCGTTCGCGCCGCGCAGATTGATGACCGTCCTGATACCGTGATCTTTGGTATAGCGGACGAGCTGCTCATTGCTCGGCTGATTGGAGCGATAAAGCTGCCCTGCGACAACCTCGTGAAAATTGCCCAGAAGCTGAATGGCGTAGAGATAACAGCCTGCGGCAAGCACAGCAAAACCCATGCCCCAAAGCGAGCACTTCCAGAATCTTCGCATAATAAAACGGTTCCCCTATTCGACGAGAGAACCGATACAGGTGGATTCTGACAGTAAGCTGAAAGTTCTGCGACAGTATTGTAAGAGTAGAAAAATTGCGCTTGATCAACGCACGAAAACGTAAACTGCATAGACCGCGATGAGTGCAGCGGCGGCCGCCGCAGTGATGGCGCCAAGGCGTTTCTCAATAAAATGACGTACCGATTCCCCGTATTTCTGCAGCAATCCGGCAAGGATGAAAAAACGCGCGCCGCGCGTGACGACGGCAGAAAGAATGAACAGGCCAAGGCTGATATTGGCCGCGCCGGAAAGGATCGTCACGACCTTGATCGGCGGCAGATGCGCGAGCCCTGATGTCACCAGCAGGAGAACGATGGTTTCGTAGTCCACCGAGTTCTTCAGATGCTCGAAGCTGTCGAGCTTGCCGTAAAATTCGAGAATGGGCCGGGCGATGCTCTCAAAGGCATAATGACCGAGGAACCAGCCGGCGATACCGCCGAGAACCGAGGCGACAGTTGCCACGAGCGCATAAAACATCGCCTTTTTCGGCTTTGCCAGCACCATGGGCAGGAAAAGCACATCCGCAGGCACGACGAAGACGGAGCTTTCCACGAAAGCTACGATTGCCAGCCACCACACGGCGGTTTTGCGCGCGGCGAGCGCCATCGTCCAGGCATAGATGTTTTTCAGCATGTGGTTTCTCCGGGGAAGAGTGTTGCGGAGTGAAGGCAGGCGGGAGCCAAGGCATATCGGCGGTGATTCATGCGGTTTACCGACAGCTACCGGAGGGCGGAGAACCGAACCCTGAATGAGGATTAGAGACAACGCAAGAGAATGGCAAATGTTGGAAGATTTATTTTTGCATCGCAAAAAATCATAAAGACGCGCATTTCCGGCCTATTCCGAAGGCCGGTTGTTGCAATGCAAAATTTCATCCTACGGTAGATGAACTCGCCTTTTTGCTGTAGAATAGCAATGGCGGAAAGAGGAGGAAGTTATCATGGACTATGTAAACTTCGTTACATCGATCAATCCGGTCATACTTGTCATTCTGCTGGTCGTTCTTCTTGCAGGCGCATACAGCAGCTGGGTTTCGCACTAAACAGGGCGAAACCGCACGACCAAATGTGAAGAGGCTCGTTTCTATCAGCGATAGGCATCGGGCCGGATGAATGGTATCAATCCCGGAGTTAAATCAACTTCCGGGACGACGCATGACGAACGAATTCGCATTCACTGATACGTCTGAAAAGCTCAGCACGACGCTTGAGAAGCTGATAGGAAAATTGCAGGGCCAGACGATTACGTTGCGCGAGTTGATGGAAGCGATCGGCGAACAGGGCCTGTTGCTCATCTGCGCTATCGCTTCCCTGCCCTTTCTCATTCCGGTTTCCATTCCCGGCGTCAGCACCGTCTTTGGCGCGGCGATCATCCTTGTCAGCCTGGCCATTACCCTCAACCGCCTGCCATGGCTGCCAGCGAAAATCCTTGACCGGAAGATGGAGACGGCAAAGCTCGTCCCGGCACTTCAAAAAGGTATCGCCATTGTCTCCAAGCTCGATGCTTTCATCCGCCCGCGCATTCCCGCGCTGACGACGGGCATCATCGCCAACCGGATCAACGGACTTGCGCTGATGACGGCGGGCGTATTGCTGATGATGCCGCTTGGCTTCATTCCTTTCTCCAACACCCTTCCAGGCGTTGCGATCCTGCTTTTTTCGGCCGGGATGATTCAGCGGGATGGCGTCACCGTGCTTGGCGGCTATCTTTTCCTGGGACTGACATCGATTTATTTCGCCGCGCTCGCCTATGCGGCGTTGTGGGCCGGCCAAGGCATCAGCAGCTCCATCGGCGCATAAGACCTAGTGCCGACCGTTATTGCGAGTGTCGCGGCGGTTCTGTCGCGACGCCCACCACACCGCCATCCGTCGCCGCCGGCGGCGAACCGCAGGGAGATCGTGCGAAAGCACAATGAGCCCAAGCGGTATCATCCAGAATCCGAGAACGGGCAGGAACCCCAGCGTTCCGCCCACCACCAGCGCCGAGCCCGTCGCAATCCTGCCAACGCGGGAACGCGGCATGGCAAGGCTCCATTTTCCGACATGGAGGCGCTGCGTTCTGTGGTCGATTCCGAATTTCATTCCATCCTGCCCTTTAACATCTGGCCTGTGGATATTTTTTTCATCGGCGATAAGCCCGGAAAATCGGCACTCTGACGAGATAAAACAAGAGGAATGCGTTTTTTTTGAAAAAACCGCTTGGCAAATCGGAAAAGCATTTGTATTACCCCGCTC
This sequence comes from Agrobacterium sp. 22-209-1, assembly GCF_053522485.1. Taxonomy (NCBI): domain Bacteria; kingdom Pseudomonadati; phylum Pseudomonadota; class Alphaproteobacteria; order Hyphomicrobiales; family Rhizobiaceae; genus Agrobacterium; species Agrobacterium sp. 22-209-1. The sequence goes on along the minus strand of NZ_JBNWCH010000004.1, from coordinate 2,342 downwards.
ACACCGCGCCAAGCGGTGGACGTTCCCTGGTAGCTCAGCGGTAGAGCATTCGACTGTTAATCGACAGGTCGCCGGTTCGAATCCGGCCCGGGGAGCCATTTTTCTTCTGACAGCGCCTAGAAGCCTTGCCTCGCAAGGAAAGCAGCTTCGTTAGAGGTACCTCATGCGGTACACCGATTGGTACCCTGAGAATGAGATTAGAAGTGCAATACGTTCAGAAACGTGGAAAATCTGGCTGGCGTTATCGCCGCAAAGTCCCTGCTCATCTCCGTGAAATTCTAGACAAGACTGAGATTGTCATACCGCTTGGCTCGTCTGAGACAGAGGCGATCAAAAATTATTACCGTGCCCACGCAGAAGCCGAACGCCAACTAGCCGCCGCCCTAAAGAGACCTACTGCAAAGCAAGCTAAGAGTGCCGTGTTATACGCCGAGGAACCGACTCCTTTCGAACTAGCGCAGTCTGCCTCAATAAAGATTCGCTCATTCAAGCTTGATCGGAACTGGGCAGGTGAAGGAGACCCGGACGGAAATGGCTCTGAAGAGTTGGCGCGCTCTGTCATAGCCGAATCCATCATGAGCAAATACACGGTGGATGACGAAGGCTACCCGATTGGGGTGTCTGCTCAGGACGCAGCATTGGCACGGAGCCTGTTAGGCGGCGCGCGTTTGCCTAGACCTAACCCCACCCTCAAAGATGCGGAACGGCTTTATCTTTCGGAAAAGATTTCAGGTCGCCCCAACGAGAAGAAAAAAGAGCTAGAGACTAAGCGCGCCCTCGCCTTTATCACTGACACATTAGAGCGCGACCCTGAGCTTATTGCATTGTCCCGACAGGATGCGCGAGAAGTACGCGACACCCTTCTTGACCGGGTCAAGCCATCGTCAGCCGAACGCTACCTCAACACAATCAACGCCGTGATAAACCACGCGATTAAAGAATTTGAGTTAGACACCGTTAATAGGTTCGCTGGTCTCACGGTGACGAAGGAGACAGCAGCGAAAGACGACAGGCTCCCCTTCTCACCTGACCAACTATCTAAGGTGCGCAAACGCGTCCTAGAGCGTGGGAACGAAGACCTGAGACGGATATGGCGCATTCTAGAGGGAACTGGATGCCGCATTGCTGAGGTTACTGGCCTGATGGTGGCAGACACCGTGACCGAAGGCGCGCTACCGCATTTGAATCTAGTCTTTCACCCTCACCGCAGATTGAAGACCAAAGGCTCTATTCGCAAGGTACCGTTGCTTGGGGATGCACTGAATGCCGCTAGAGAGGCCATAGCTGCCGCTGGGAGCGACAAACTGCTATTCTCGGCATACTGCCGCGACAGAGGCCCGGACGCAGCCAGTGCGGCGCTAATGAAGCATGTCCGCGCTTGCGTGACCGACAAGAAGATAACCGTGCATTCACTGCGTCACCTGATGGCTGATAGGCTCAGGGCATCTGGCGTGTCAGCAGCCGACCGAGAACTTGTTCTAGGCCACTCATCTGGGAAGATTGGGGACAACTATGGGGGAGATGACGCCCGGTTGAAGGTTGCAACTGATGCCATGAAAAAGGTGTTCGAACTCGACCGTTGAACGACGCCGAAAAGACCTGAGCTAATGGAGTTTTTGGCATGTCGCCACCAAATCGCAATGAACCGCACCGGATTTACCGGAGACCCCAACTCGTGAGAAGTAGGGTCTATGACAAGCAAGACGACGAACAAATTCTCCCCTGAAGTCCGCGCCCGTGCCGTGCGTATGGTGACGGAGCATGAAGCCGAACATCCCTCCCGCTGGGCAGCGGTATCATCGATAGCGGCCAAGATCGGCTGCTCGGCGCATACCCTCCATGAATGGGTGAAGAAGGCCGAGGTCGACAGCGGCAAGCGGGCTGGCCTGCCGAGCGACGTGGCCGAGAAGATGAAGGCACTGGAGCGGGAGAACCGGGAGCTTCGTCAGGCGAACGAGATTTTGCGCAAAGCCTCGGCATATTTTGCCCAGGCGGAGCTCGACCGCCCACTGAAGCGATGATTTCCTTCATCGACGAACACCGCACGGTGCTCGGGGTCGAGCCGATCTGCAGGCTGCTGCCGATTGCCCCGTCCACCTACTATGAGGTCGTTGCCAAGCGCACGGACGTGGACCGCCTGTCGGCCCGCGCCCGTCGCGACATGGCGATGAAGGTCGAGATACGCCGGGTGTTCAACGAGAACTTCCAGGTCTATGGCGTGCGGAAGGTCTGGCGACAGTTGCAGCGAGAGGGTCACGACATCGCCCGCTGCACCGTCGCTCGGCTCATGAGAATGATGGGTCTTCAAGGCATCATTCGCGGCAAGCCCGTCAAAACCACCG